>NZ_OY762899.1:1905294-2540392 GCF_963666545.1 uncultured Bacteroides sp.
TACGTTTACGAAGGTTATGAGATTCCGATCTATTATGATCCCATGATTGGTAAACTCATTGTATGGGCCACGACACGTCAATATGCCATTGAGCGTATGCGTCGCGTGCTCAATGAATATAAGATTACCGGAATAAAAACCAATATCAACTATTTAAGATATGTAATAGATACCCCTGACTTTACAAAGGGTAAATATGACACCGGCTTTATCGCCAAAAACAGCAAGCGTTTGCTTAAGGGTGTAACCTCGCATAGTGAAGAGGAAGAAAACATTGCCATGATTGCCGCTTATATCGATTATCTAATGAATCTGGAAGAGAACGCATCTCAGCTAGCTGACGATGCGCGTCCCATTAGTCGATGGAGAGAGTTCGGTTTGCACAAAGGAGTATTAAGAATTTAAAAACAGAGCAATGGAAATACATATCGATAATAAAATTGCAGAAATACAGTTGGTTAGCAAAGAGGGCAATAACGTCGTTCTTTCTATTAACGGAAAAGAATTTGTAGTAGATGTGGTGATGGCAGAGAATGGAGCTTGCTCAATCTTGCATGACGGACAATCTTACAACGCACAACTAATCCGACGAGAGAATGGTAAAAATTACAAAATTAATACCTACTCATCTTCCTTCAACGTAGAGATTGTAGACACACAAGCCAAATATCTGCAGATGAAGAAGAAGGCTGTTGACATGCCAGAGGATAAAGTCTCATCGCCTATGCCCGGCAAAGTTATTAGCATACCGGTAACCGAAGGGCAAAAGGTCAAAGCCGGCGATGTGCTCATTGTTATTGAAGCCATGAAAATGCAAAACAATTATAAAGCCTCTTCGGATGGTGAGATAAAAAAAATATTGGTCAAAGAAGGAGATACCATCAATGGTGACCAAATTCTAATTACACTCGATTTAAACAAGGATTGATATGAGTAAAGACAAATACAGCAGTTTTACGGAACTCAACAAACAAGCCGAATTAGGCGGAGGTATAGGGAAAATAGAGAAGCAGCATCAAAATGGCAAAATGACAGCCCGCGAGCGTGTCAATGTCTTGTTAGATAAAGATACATTTGTGGAACTGGACAAGCTGATGATAAACCACTGCACCAACTTTGGCATGGAGAAGAATCGGATAGCCGGAGATGCCATGGTGAGCGGATACGGAAAGATAAATGGAAGATTAGTCTTTGTCTATGCTTATGACTTCACTGCTTATGGTGGCTCATTGGGAGCAACAACAGCCAAGAAGATTGTTAAAGTGCAAAAGCTGGCTCTGAAGAATGGCGCACCCATTATTGCGCTGAATGATTCGGGAGGAGCACGCATACAAGAAGGAATAGAAAGTCTGGATGGATATGCTGAGATCTTTCATCAAAACATTATGGCAAGTGGAGTAATACCACAAATATCGGCTATTCTTGGACCTTGTGCCGGTGGCGCTTGCTACTCTCCTGCTCTTACAGACTTTATCTTCATGGTAAAAGGGAATAGCCACATGTTTATTACCGGCCCCGATGTAGTAAAAGCTGTAACGCATGAAGAGATAGACAAAGAGAAGCTGGGAGGAACCCATACGCACAGCACTCAAAGCGGTGTGACACACTTTGTATGTGACACAGAAGAAGAGTTATTAATGTCCATTCGCGAGTTACTGAGTTTTCTGCCATCTAACAATATGGAAGATGCCGCCGCCCGACACACCAATGATGATAGTCGGCGCGAAGATGAAGAATTGCAGCATATCGTGCCCGAAGATCCGGACCAACCATACGATATCAGAAGCATTATAGAAGCAGTAGCAGACGAACGTTATTTCTTTGAGATCATGCCTGATTTTGCCAGAAACATCGTGATTGGTTTTGCCCGTTTAGGCGGACGTTCGGTTGGTATTGTAGCAAATCAGCCCAACTATCTGGCCGGAGTGCTCGATATTAATGCTTCGGATAAAGCAGCCCGCTTCATTCGTTTTTGCGATTGTTTCAATATCCCCATCATTACATTTGAAGATGTGCCGGGATTCTTGCCGGGTTATACACAAGAAAGCAACGGTATTATTCGCCACGGAGCTAAAATTGTATATGCCTACGCCGAAGCAACTGTTCCTAAAATAACCGTCATCACACGTAAAGCTTATGGTGGAGCTTATATCGTAATGAATAGCAAGCTCATCGGATCGGATGTTAATTTCGCATATCCTACTGCTGAGATAGCTGTTATGGGAGCAGAAGGAGCCATCAACATCTTATATCGCAATGCAGACGAAGAGACCAAGCTGAAAGAGTTGGAAGCTTATCGGGAAAAATTTGCCACTCCCTACCAAGCGGCCGAACTTGGAAGCATTGACGAGATAATACAGCCCAAGCAGACACGTATAAGGCTGATACAAGCGTTGGAGATGACACAAAACAAAGTGCAGACCAACCCACATAAAAAGCATGGGAATATACCTTTATAGCTTAAGCAACCCTATGCATTGCTTTGAACTTGCGGAATTGTCTCCACAGCATAAAGCCTGAAACAAGACTTGCTGCAATGTCGGCGCACGGCATACTTGCCCAAACGCCCACTGTTCCGAAAAACTGTGGAAGAATAAGCAAACAAGGTATGAGGAAAAGCACTTGGCGGGTGAGAGAAAGAAAAATCGCCTTACCCGCCATGCCAATGCTCTGAAAGAAATTTGAAGTGACCATCTGAAAGCCCACGATGGGGAAAAAGATGATGATGATGCGTAACCCTTGAGAGGATAATCGAATAAGTTCGGTATCAGGCGTAAAGATAGAAGTAACCAGCTCCGGAATAAACATGCCCATAAGAAAACCTGCCGTAGTCACAATCGTTGCCGCATAGATCGTTAACTTTAAAACACGAGTTACCCGCGGATACAATTGAGCACCATAGTTATAACCCGCAATGGGTTGCATACCCTGGTTAAGTCCCATCACAATCATCGCAAAGAGGAAGACCAAACGGTTGACAATACCAAAAGCACCAATAGCCAAATCTCCTCCGTATCGTTTCAGCCCTTGATTGATTAAAATAACGATAAAGCAAGAGGCTAAATTCATCAAGAATGGAGACATACCGATAGCTAACGAATCGAAAACTATCTTTCGCTTTAGACGAAAAATACCCCGATGAAAATGCAAAAGTTCGTTCTGATTGCTAAATAACTTCAACTGCCATATTAATGCAATCAGTTGAGCAAGCACAGTAGCAATGGCAGCACCCTGGATTCCCCATCCAAAACCAAAAATGAACAAAGGAGCCAACAAAAGATTAATAACCACTGTAGAAATAGTAGCATACATCGCTTTCTGAGGATGCCCGGCTGCCCGAAGTGTTGCATTTAAACCCAAATAAAGGTGCGTCACCACATTACCGAGTAAAATCACTTGCATATAATCACGCGCATATCCTATTGTTTGATCACTGGCACCAAAGAAATAGAGAATGGGATCAAGAAATATCAAAAAGACAACCGTAAAGAGTAAGCCAATGATAAGGTTTAAAACCAAAACATTGCCCAACACCCGTTGAGCGGTGTCGTAGTCCTTCTGCCCTAGTCTTACGGAGATAAGAGTTGCCGCCCCGGCACCGACCAAAGAGCCAAAAGCGGCTGCCAGGTTCATGAGCGGGAAAGTCAACGCTAAGCCTGAAATGGCCATTGAGCCCACTCCGTGCCCAATAAAGATACTATCAATCATGTTGTAAAGAGAAGATGCAGTCATCGCTATAATAGCAGGAATAGAATATTGCATTAAAAGTTTCCCTATCTTATCGGTGCCCAGCGTAGTCGGAGTTCTTTGCATTGTAATACGTTGTTTATTTGAGTTCACAAAAGTACACATTTCCCGCCACTAGCCGAAATATAGGCTGCAAAGAAAACATTCTTTCACATAGCCTATCATGCTTACTATCCATGCAGTGAAAGGGCACCTTTCGTTAATTAGCATGTAAATCGTGCCATAATATAAGAAATGTTTCGTATTTTTGCCCCCGAAATTGAGTTAATACGTAACAAATGAATATATTAGAATTAAGTGAACAGGAGATCATCCGACGCAATAGCTTGAATGAACTCCGTGCAATGGGCATCGAGCCCTACCCCGCTGCTGAGTATATAACCAATGCTTTCTCTACTGATATAAAAGCTGAATTTAAAGAAGGTGAAGAGGCAGAACCTCGTCAAGTATCTATTGCAGGACGTATAATGAGCCGCCGCGTAATGGGAAAGGCTTCTTTTATCGAACTACAAGACTCGAAAGGTCGCATTCAAGTATACATAACCAGAGATGATATCTGTCCGGAAGAGAACAAAGACTTATATACCACTGTATTTAAGCGCTTGCTCGACTTAGGAGACTTTATAGGCATCGAAGGGTTTGTGTTTAAAACGCAGATGGGTGAAATAAGCATTCACGCCCAAAAACTTACCGTGTTGAGCAAATCGATCAAACCGTTGCCAACAGTGAAATATAAAGATGGTGTGGCTTTCGACTCATTTGAAGACCCGGAAATGCGCTATCGCCAACGCTATGTTGATCTGGTAGTTAACGACGGCGTGAAAGATATATTCATTAAACGAAATAAAGTGTATTCTTCTATGCGTGAGTTCTTCAATGCAAGAGAATACATGGAGGTAGAAACTCCTATATTGCAGGCTATCCCCGGTGGAGCAGCCGCAAGACCTTTCATGACACATCACAATGCGCTTGACATCCCTTTATATCTGCGTATTGCCGACGAGCTATACCTAAAACGCTTGATTGTAGGTGGGTTCGAAGGAGTGTATGAATTCTCAAAGAATTTCCGTAACGAAGGCATGGACCGCACACACAATCCGGAGTTTACTTGTATGGAGATATACGTATCTTACAAAGACTACAACTGGATGATGAACTTCACCGAACAAATGCTCGAGAAGATTTGCATGGATGTGAACGGTACCACAGAGGTGAAAGTAGGCGACAAATCAATCAGCTTCAAAGCTCCTTTCAAGCGAGTGACCATGTTCGACGCCATTAAAGAGTTTACCGGATACGAATTGTCGGGTAAAAGCGAGGAGGAAATATATGAAATATGCAAGAAGCTGAATATGGAGATCAACGAAACAATGGGCAAGGGAAAACTCATTGACGAAATATTTGGCGAGTTCTGCGAAGGCAATTATATTCAACCTACCTTCATCACCGATTATCCGGTAGAGATGTCTCCGCTGACAAAAAAGCATCGTAGCAACCCGGAACTAACTGAACGTTTCGAACTAATGGTGAACGGAAAAGAGTTGTGCAACGCTTATTCAGAGCTTAATGACCCGATTGATCAGTTGGAACGTTTTCAAGACCAACTACGATTAAGTGAAAAGGGAGATGATGAAGCGATGTTTATCGACACAGACTTTGTACGTGCATTGGAGTATGGTATGCCTCCTACATCGGGTATGGGTATCGGTATGGACCGTCTGGTGATGTTGATGACAGGACAAACAACCATTCAGGAAGTTCTCTTCTTCCCACAAATGCGCCCTGAAAAGAGTATAAAGAAAGATTCCGTCGGCAAATATACCGAACTGGGAATACCCGAAGAATGGGTTCCTGTTGTTCAGAAGGCCGGATATAACTTGGTAGATGACATGAAAGACGTCAACCCACAGAAACTACATCAGGATATCTGCGGGGTGAACAAAAAATACAAATTAGAGTTAGCAAACCCATCGGTGAATGATGTAACCGAATGGATTAAGAGACTTAATTCGTAAAAAAATGAAATTACCCGGTAGGATAGCTATAATGGGAGGAGGAAGCTGGGCCACGGCCATTGCAAAAATGGTACTGGCTCAGGAAGAATCAATAAATTGGTATATGCGCCGAGACGACCGTATAGCCGACTTCAAAAGATTAGGCCATAATCCGGCTTACTTAACAGGTGTGAAGTTCGACATCAAGCGTATTAATTTTAGTTCTAACATTAATGACATAGTGAAGGATTCGGATACGCTTGTCTTTGTCACACCTTCTCCTTACCTAAAAACTCACCTAAAGAAACTGAAAACTCGTATAAGAGAGAAGTTCATCATTACAGCCATTAAAGGCATTGTGCCTGATGACAACTTGATTGTATCGGAGTACTTCACCAAAGAATACGGAGTTCCTGAAGAAAACATCGCCGTCTTAGGTGGTCCATGCCATGCCGAAGAGGTCGCTTTGGAGCGCTTATCTTATCTCACCATTGCTTGCCCTGACAAAGACAAAGCTCGCGTGTTTGCCCGTAAGTTAGGAAGTAGCTATATAAAAACATCGATTAGTGGCGACGTTACCGGCATCGAGTACAGTTCTGTATTAAAGAATGTGTACGCTATTGCTGCGGGTATTTGTAGCGGACTAAAATACGGCGATAACTTTCAGGCTGTGCTTATGTCGAATGCTATACAGGAGATGAATCGCTTTCTCAACACGGTATATCCCTTGGACAGAAACGTAGACGATTCGGTGTATCTGGGAGATTTGTTAGTAACCAGCTATTCTAATTTCAGCCGTAACCGCACGTTCGGAACGATGATTGGAAAAGGATATTCTGTAAAAAGTGCACAAATCGAAATGGAGATGATTGCCGAAGGATACTACGGAACAAAGTGCATCAAAGAAATAAATAAGCATCACCACGTCAACATGCCGATCCTTGATGCTGTATACAATATCTTATACGAACGTATTTCGCCCATGATAGAAATTAAATTGCTCACAGACTCATTCAGATAACCCTCAACAACCTTTTCTGCACATGCTGCCTGAGCAATAAATAGTTAAGCAATCAATTATAAACCCTTTAAATAATAACATATATGATTAGTTTGAATATTGAAAAGACTGCCGGATGCATATCCAAAGAAAAGGTTTTCGCCTACGAAGCCTTGGCTAAAGATGCGCAAAAAGCATTGGAGAATGGTACCGGGCAAGGTAACGACTTTCTGGGATGGCTGCACTTGCCTTCTTCTATTAGCAAAGAACATTTAGCCGATATAAAAGCCACCGCTCAAACACTTAGAGAGAACTGCGATGTAGTGATCGTAGCGGGTATCGGTGGTAGTTACCTTGGCGCACGTGCGGTTATTGAAGCATTATCTAACAGCTTCACTTGGTTGCAGGATAAGAAGACAGCTCCGGCCATCATCTATGCCGGCCATAACATTGGAGAAGACTATCTGTATGAACTGACTGAATTCTTGAAAGACAAGAAGTTTGGAGTCATTAATATATCAAAATCGGGTACTACTACCGAAACAGCTCTTGCGTTCCGCCTGCTAAAGAAGCAATGCGAACAACAGCGCGACAAAGAGATGGCTAAGAAAGTAATCGTGGCCATTACGGATGCTAAAAAAGGTGCTGCCCGCATCACAGCCGACAAAGAGGGATACAAATCATTCATCATCCCCGATAATGTTGGCGGACGTTTCTCTGTACTTACTCCCGTAGGCTTGCTGCCTATTGCTGTAGCCGGATTTGATATAGAAAAGTTGGTTGCCGGTGCTTCAGATATGGAGACAGCTACTGGTTTGGATGTGCCATTTGCCAAAAATCCTGCTGCCATTTATGCTGCTACCCGCAACGAACTATACAAGAACGGAAAGAAAATAGAGATTCTGGTTAATTTCAACCCGAAGCTGCACTATGTAAGCGAATGGTGGAAGCAACTGTACGGAGAATCAGAAGGAAAAGAGAACAAAGGTATCTTCCCTGCTGCTGTAGACTTCTCGACTGACTTGCACTCTATGGGACAATGGATTCAGGAAGGTGAACGCACCATCTATGAAACGGTCATCTCTGTTGAAAAGCCAAATCATACGATGCTTGTTCCTTCGGACGAAGCAAACTTGGACGGATTGAACTTCCTAGCCGGCAAACGGGTAGATGAGGTAAACAAAATGGCTGAACTTGGCACTCAGTTGGCTCACGTAGACGGAGATGTGCCTAACATCCGTATCGTGATTCCTGAGCTAAACGAATATAACATTGGTCAACTGCTTTACTTCTTTGAAGTAGCTTGTGGCATCAGTGGTTATATCTTGGGAGTAAACCCATTCAACCAACCGGGTGTGGAAGCATACAAGAAGAATATGTTTGCATTGCTGAACAAGCCGGGATATGAGGAAGACTCTAAGGCTATTCAGGCAAAACTTTAATCAATCTAAATAAGGTCAGGCTATTTGCATGCAAGAACTGAAATAAACAGAAGTTCTTTTTGCCAAAAGGCTTGACTTTGGCAAGTAAATGTATTATCTTTGTCAGTGTAATCATAAAGTAGTTTCAGATTAAACTGCGGTAAAAGGAAGAAGCTTTGACTTCTTCCTTTTTTTTGTAGCAATACTAACAAATGATCAAGAAAACCACTCTTTTTAACCAAGAGAACGGTTTAGTTGCTCCAAGAAGACGGTTGTGTTCGGTCAACTGCACGGTTGCGTTTCTTCAAAAGACGGTTTCTCTTCACTCACTTCATTATTTGTTAGTGAAATAACTTCTAATGATAACAGATTTTCTCCTATTGTTGTCGAGTAGATGTCTATTTGTCCCCAAAGCTTTCTATTCCGTTAATAATCCATAAGCGTGCTATTGACAAGAATGAGTTCATAAAACATTATTTGTCCTGATTAAGCAACAACACGGATCTCGCCGTTTCAAACCAATGAAACATTCATTTTAAAGCTCAAGGAATTAGCCTTCATTTATCGGGTAATTCGTATCTTTGCAACTCACCAATAAGCCTTTATATGTTTCAAAAAGCAATCAACCAATATTTGGATAAACATCATTATAACAGCATACAACTACGTTCGGTTCTGTTCGATATGGACGGGGTATTATTCAACTCCATGCCTTACCATGCCGATGCCTGGTACAAAACAATGCTTGCCCGCGGGCTTCATTTAAGCAAAGAAGAAGCCTACCTGCACGAAGGGCGTACCGGTTCCGGAACAATCAACATTGTATGTCGCCGTCAACTGGGCCGCGACGCAACTCCCGAAGAGATAGAGGCCATCTATCATGAAAAGACAATGGAGTTCAACAAGCATCCCTTGGCCAAACGCATGGACGGTGCATGGGAAGTACTTAGAAAGGTAAAAGAATCCGGAATCGTGCCCACAGTAGTAACAGGATCCGGACAAGGCACACTTCTGAACAGATTGGAAGAAAACTTTCCGGGAATGTTTCGTCCTGAACTTATGGTAACGGCTTTCGACGTGAAATATGGTAAGCCTCATCCAGAGCCTTACCTGATGGCATTGGAGAAAGGAGGTTTGAAAGCGAATGAAGCTATCGTTGTAGAAAACGCTCCGCTTGGAGTAGAATCCGGTGTTGCAGCCGGTATCTTTACTATAGCAGTTAATACCGGACCACTTGACCCGCAGGTATTGCTTGATGCCGGCGCCAACCTTCTATTTCCGTCTATGCAAAGCTTCTGTGATGCGTGGGATGGACTCAAAACAGCTTTGCAAGAATAAGAATAAAAAAGTTTATGAATGAAAAGAGGCACCACCAATCACTTGGTTATGCCTCTCTGTTATGAACGTAAAAATACAAAAACATGTGACCTGGGTGGGATTCAAACCCACGACCTTCAGAACCGGAATCTGACGCTCTATTCACTAAGCTACCAAGCCAAAGCGTCGCAAAAGTAGAAAAAAACTGCGCATTCTCCTAATGATTCACGCTTTTTTGTCTGAATAAACAGATGTAAACCACAAAAACAGAATGTTATTTTGACACAAAGGAGGACGATAAACAGGCAAATAGTCTACAAATGAAGTTGATCACAAAACAATTATAAATATTATTTCTATCTTTGCCAACAATCAACTAACAATAAACTTATGAGTTATCTAATAAAACCGGAAAATTACAAGCCACTGCTTGACTTGAAGCAAACCGAACTCGGTATCAAACAAATCAAAGATTTCTTTCAAATGAACCTATCTTCAGAGTTGCGCCTTCGCCGTGTAACAGCACCGCTTTTTGTTCTGAAGGGAATGGGCATCAACGACGATTTGAATGGAGTAGAACGCGCAGTTTCATTTCCCATTAAAGACCTGAATGACGCCCAAGCTGAAGTCGTTCATTCCTTGGCCAAATGGAAAAGAATGACACTGGCCGACTACCACATCGAACCGGGATATGGCATCTACACAGATATGAATGCCATCCGTTCGGACGAAGAACTTGGAAATATCCATTCACTCTATGTAGACCAATGGGACTGGGAAAGAGTGATTACCCGCGAAGATCGGAGTATCGATTTCCTGAAAGAGATTGTAAACCGCATCTATGCCGCTATGATTCGCACAGAATATATGGTGTACGAGATGTATCCTCAAATCAAACCCTGTTTGCCTCAAAAGTTACACTTCATTCATGCCGAAGAGCTTAGGCAGCTATATCCTGAGATGGAACCTAAAGACAGAGAAAACATCATCACAAAGAAATATGGCGCTGTATTCATCATTGGCATAGGCGGCAAATTGGGTGACGGAAAGAAGCATGATGGACGCGCCCCCGACTACGATGATTACAGTAGTATAAGCGACAACGGGCTCCCCGGATTAAACGGAGATCTCTTATTGTGGAACGAAGTGTTGCAACGAGCCATCGAACTCTCTTCTATGGGCATACGTGTAGACAAAGAAGCCCTGCAAAGGCAATTGAAAGAAGAAGGAGAAGAAAAAAGACTGGAGCTCTACTTCCATAAACGACTAATGAATGGTACGCTCCCTCTCTCTATTGGTGGAGGAATCGGGCAGTCACGCTTATGCATGTATTATCTGCGTAAGGCACACATAGGAGAGATACAAGCCAGCATCTGGCCCGATGAAATGAGAAAAGAGTGCCAAAGGCTCAACATGACTTTGATTTAAATAAGTAGTAAATGATGAATGTTCAGATAGAAGAAAGCTGGAAAAAACACTTACAGCCTGAGTTTGAGAAAGATTATTTCCGAAACCTTACGGCGTTCGTGAAAGATGAATATTCCCACTCTCCAATATACCCTCCGGGAAAACTAATATTCAATGCGTTCAACCTATGTCCATTTGATAAAGTGAAAGTGGTCATCATCGGGCAAGATCCATACCATGGTCCCGGACAGGCACATGGTCTCTGTTTTTCAGTAAACGACGGAGTTCAATTTCCACCTTCACTGATGAATATATTCAAGGAAATCAAAAGTGATTTAGGAATAGATGCGCCTCCATCAGGTAATCTTACCCGATGGGCAGAGCAAGGCATTTTATTACTAAACGCCACGCTTACTGTTCGTGCGCATCAAGCCGGCTCACATCAAAACAAAGGATGGGAAGCCTTCACCGATGCTGCCATAAGAGCCTTAGCAGAAGAACGGGAACATTTGGTCTTTATTCTCTGGGGAGCTTATGCGCAAAAAAAAGGAGCTTTCATTGATCGGAGCAAGCACTTGGTGCTTAGTTCTGCGCATCCTTCTCCTTTTTCCGCCTATAACGGATTCTTTGGAAACAAACATTTTAGCAAAACGAACGAGTATCTCAAAGCTCACGAAGAAACAGAAATTGTATGGTGAGACCTCGCCAAAGATAACAAGACGAAATAGCCCCGGTACAACAATCAATATAAGATTCTGGTACCGGGGCTATTTTATATCCTTTTATTCCGAATTAATACCACTGAATGTTACTCTGCGTCTGGCTACGTTGTTCCCACTTCAAGTCTTGCAAAAGACTGGCATTGGCACGAATGGTGAAATTGTAATATTTATATGTTCCAATTGGAGAAATACTAGCCGACATGTTCCAACAATGCAAATCACGCGAGACAGTAAAGGCTGTCTGAATAATCTTACTAGCCTCAAAGTCATATCCAGAATTAAAACTCATGCTCCAACGATTGGATATCTTAATATTGCCCGAAGCACTCAGGTTTTGCGTATATTTATATGGATAACGCATCGTTTCTTCATTGATATGGGCCGACCGATCCTCACTAATATTAAAGGAGTAACTTAAATTCAACGACCAAGGCATAGCAAACACCTGATAACCATCAGCGTCTATCTTAGCCTTCTCTACCTTTTTAGTTTTAGTTTCATTCCCTTCTTCCTGAGCATCTTCAGAATCCGTTTTGTTAGCGTCTTTCCCTTTCTTTTTATCATCCGTCTTTTCATCTTTTGGGCCAAATAACTTCTTCCAAGTATCATTATTGAGCGTATAATTAAAGGATGATCCCCAGCCTTGGAAACGCCCGAAGCGTCCGTAAGACCATTCTGTCCGGTCACCAACCACTACCTTACCATCTTTATCAAATTGATAAGCATAAGTGGCAAAAGAAGAGTTAAGATTCAATGTATAGTTCTTAGAGAACTTCAAACGCAAACGTAGAGAAAGATCACTCCATGGCCTTGTTTCCGCCGCCATATTATAAGAGATGCTACCTCCTAACTCATCAATAAGGCTAACTTTACGGATAGAATCATTACGGGTTTTATACTTCATCTCAAGATTATTGGAAAGATCAAAACTTACCGTTCCCTGCCTACCTCTTCCCGGCACTCCGAACGCTTCATTTGCGTAAGGAGAATAAGTTACAGTATCCAACTGGTTCGAAGAATTAAGATACGTATAAGATTCATAATAGCCATATTTGGAAGCACCAAAATCAGGAGCCATACTGAGACTGACCTGAGGAGTGATCACATGGCGTATTTGTATTTCTTTGCTCTTTGCAAAAAGAGGTTTGTACATACCGTAAAGTTTGGTACTCAACCCGAGGCTCGTATTGTAATTGTATACACGATGAAAACCATAGATCGTATCTGTGGGAACATCCTTCAGGTTAGACGCGTCCCTGCCCCTCATAACCTTACGGGTATACCATCTTTCTGTATAATTAAACGTAGGAGTGACATTAAAGTATTTAAAGAGAGTGAAAGTGGCACTAACAGGAATAGTATGGCTCATTCCATTCTTCCAATCCTTTACCAAATTCGATTTAAATAACATATTATCTTTCGTATTGATGCTATTTGTTAGTCGGCCGGTATAGCTAAGTGATATCTTCTCATACCAACGCTCATCACCTACAGCTGCTTTACGTTTGAAGGGGTAAAGGCGGCTCAAAGCAATATTAAGGTCCGGAAATGTCACTGCGACAGAAGAGTCTCGCAATGTTTGTGCAATATTAAAAGTACTTGAAATCGTCAAACCCTGATCAGGAAAGCTACGTGAGTAAGCAACACTCGATGTTTTAGTTCCCTGAGATAAAAGTTGTGAATTATATAAGTTGCCTATATTTGTTCGTTCATAGCTAGTGGTTGAGAAGTTTACACTTGCTGAGAAAGTGCTATTAGGACTAGCTTTGGCATCTTGGCGATGAGACCATACGATCTTAAAATCTTTAGCAACCGAATAGTCTGCTAAGCCCTTGTCCCCAGTTTTTGTCACTTGATAATTAGCTTGAAAAGAACCGGAATACTTATAGCGCTTATTGTAAGTGGATTCAACACCCAGTGCCCAAGAGCCCTTAGTAAACACATCACCCAACACCTTCAAATCCATTTTATCATTGATCGCAAAATAATATCCACCACCCGTCAAACCAAAGCCGCGGCTAGAATCATCCATATAGGTCGGCATAATGATACCAGATGAATAACTACTCGAAAATGGAAAGAAGAAAAAAGGTACCGCTATAGGAAGAGGAACATCTTCAACAACTAAATAGGCCGGCCCGGTAACGACGTTTTTCTTAGGCCGCACTTTAGCACGGGTCAGTTGAAGGTAAAAGTGTGGATGATCGTGATGATCGCAAGTTGTGTACCGTCCATTGACCATAAAGAGTTCATCGTCCACTCCTTTTTTAGCATTATTCCCGGTAACGTATCCCTCTCCTTGCTGACTTACAACATTACTGATAAAACCTCTTTTACTTTTAAAGTTGTACCGAATCGTTTTTGTTTCATAAGGAGTTTCGCCATCTTTAAAAACAGGAGTCCCTTGCATCACGCCCAACGAATCGGGCACGCCATGAGCATAAACCGTACTACTATCCATGTTCATAGAAATAACCTGAGCTGCAAGCTCTATCTTCTCATAGTTCACTTTCCCCTGACCATAAAGATGCGCATATCCTCCCTTAGTAAAAACGATGGAGTCATTCGCTTCATAAACAACAGGAGCGGTAAGAGGTTGTTTTTTCTTGGCTGGCAAGAGTGCAGCCAACGAGTCATTCTTTATCGTATCTACTTTCTGTGTATCGGCAGCCGATACCCCCGAAACCGAATTTCGCTTTCGGCGTTGAGGCATTGCTTCAACGGAAAGTGTCAATAAAACAAACAGTAGTATGAATGATATAATTGTATTTGCTTTCAATGGCGTCATCAACTAATAGTTTACGCTTAGAGAGGCAAAAGTACGCATTCTTCATCAATTATATATGAGATTCTTCTTTTTTAATTATTTTTTAGCCCCTATAAAAACAATTCGCACCAATAGTCAAAACGAGCAAGTCCCTCCTCTCCATGCTTAGAGATACTCTTACGAGCACCCGCCACACTCTTCTCTTTGTCAAGATGAGTTTTAGAAAAAAACTTATCGGCAAAACAAATAACTTGCTCCTCTAGACTTTGAGGAGTCATATCGCGATGGGGAACAGGAAGCTGTTGTTCCACAATTTCGTTCAAAGAAAGTCCTGCTCCTGTATGGCGTTCACACACCAATGCATGACGAGGTAAACCTGCTTGGCGAACCAAATCAGCGCCAAGATAGCCATGGCAAATATAAGGCTGTGAACCAAAGCAATAAATGCTCGGAGCATCGGTCAAAAAGATTCCTATATCATGGAGCATAGATGCTTCGGCCAGAAACGATTCATCCAGTTTCAACTCCGGATGGTTATGAGCTATATCCAAAGCCTTGCGGGTAACAGAACGACTATGTACGAGTAATATGTTCCTCAGTTCATCCTCTACGGGATAGTATTTATAAATCAAATCAATGGGACGCATTTAATATTATGTTTTATTTATTGCATGATCAATCGAAATTGAATATTTTTGCGCAATATTACTAAAAATAACAATCAATCAAATGGATCTGCAAGAGTTTTTAAACCTAACGATTTTTGGCATTGAGATAAAACATCCCGTCGAGTTCTTTATTAAAGCCTTAATCATATATGCTATAACACAAAGTACCGTATCGTTTATAAAATTTTTGTTCCGTCGTTCACAAAGAAGGAAAGGTGCCCTGTCTTTAGACAAAACAACTGCCAGTTTTCTTCAACGAATCAGTGTATACTCCATTTACATTATTGGAGGTGCTACCTTCCTATCATTGATTCCAGGAATGGAAAAAGTGGGTAACTCCATTCTTGCCGGTGCCGGTATCATGGCTATGGCCATAGGTTTCGCTTCAAAAGAAGCTCTTTCCAATTTTATCAGCGGACTGTTTATTGTCTTTGCAAAGCCTTTCCGGATTGGTGATGTCATCAAATTAGATGACAATATAACTGGTACTGTGAGCGAAATAACTCTCAGACACACTGTTATTCGAAACATGGAGAACAAAATGATTATCATTCCCAACAGCACCATGAATTCGAGCACCATCATTAATTCCACTCTTGGCGAGCAAGAAATATGTAATTTCATAGAAATAGGCGTTTCATACAACGCTGACTTAGACAAAGCGATGTTATTAATGTATGATGAAGTAACGAAGCACCCTCTACTCATAGATCGACGCACACCAGATGACAAAAAGAATAACACTCCCTTGGTTCCGGTGAGAATTATCAACCTGGGTGATTCATCTATCACCCTGAGAGCATGGGCATGGGCCGCTAATTCAGGAGATGCGTTTGTGATGAAGTGCGACTTATTAAAGTCCATCAAAGAACGTTTTGACAAAGAAGGCATCGAAATACCTTATCCTTATAGTAACATTGTGCTCAAAAAAGAAGAATAAACACTAATTACTCTGCCTGCGTTTTTTCCACAGTTGCCAAGAGTTGATGATATTCTGCCACAATACGTACGATCCCGGCCCCACAGAAGCTAACGGATTCAAATAAGTATGGGCCATCCAAATGGCAAGAATTGTATTTTTCTGCCCCAAAGATTGTCCTCCACTAATGCGATCGGAATAAACACTCCCAATGGTTTTACCCAAAAAGAATTGCAAACAACAAGCAATCAAAGCTCCCAATGCAATCATTAATTCAGTCCAACCATCGGCAGGATTATATATCAAAGAATGCACTGTCTGTGCCGTCACAATAGCAAGAGAAAAAGCCCAAAGATAAAAAGCCAGTTCATGATATTTAAGCAGGAGAGAGTGTGCTTTAGGAACGACTTTCTGAAGTAACCATGCCAATAGAAACGGACAAATCAAAAGGGGAACAACTTTACTGAGGATAAGAAAAAAAGATTCATAGAAAGTAGTTTCTTGCTGAGGTTCAATCAGAGGAAAAGACAGAGGAACGGCAATAGCAACTCCTATATTTGCCAAAAGGGTATAGGTTGTAACACTGGCTGCACTACCACCCAATTTAGAAGTGATTACAGCTGCTGCAGTAGCTGTGGGACAGATAATGCAAACCATCACGCCTTCAGCCACTAATTTATTACTCCGATAGAGAAGCAGGTAAACCGCCAAAGCACCCACAATTTGAATTGCAAGTAACCAAAAATGCAGTGGTTTTAACTTTAACTCGCTCGGAGAAACCTTGCTGAAGGTTAACAACAACATCGTAAAAATCAGAAAAGGAGTAATAAAGGAAAAAAGCATAAACACCTGATAACCAAGGGCACCAACCAACATCGCGACCGGAAGAGTCCAGTCTTTGAGAAACTTCAGCATCTTAATCGGATTTAAATTCTTCATGCAAAGTAACAGCGAAAAGAGGAATAATACTACCTTTGCGACGATTTTTTATTAAAAACATTACTAAAATGAAAGAAAACAAGTTAACCAAAGAACGTGCGCTTCGCTGGAAGCAGTTCAATCACAAAGGTTATTCTGCATTCTGTAGTTTAAAGAAAGAAGTCAACATTGGTGTTCTGGCAGTATCTACACTGATTTTTGCCAATGTTGATGTAATCTCTGCACAGAATCAGGTTGCCGGGCAGCTTAAGAATTACGAGCTGGAAGAGATTGAAGTAACCGGCACTCGCGTTCCGCTGACGGAAATGCAGTCAGCAAAAATGGTAACCGTACTTTCGCGCGATGAAATTCAAGCAGCGGCTGTACACAGTATCAATGATCTCCTGAAATACGCCGCCGGCGTAGATGTCCGCCAACGAGGCGGGTTCGGTATTCAAACCGACATTTCAGTGCGCGGAGGCACATTCGACCAAATTACCATTCTTCTCAACGGGGTAAACATCACTAGTCCCCAAACCGGCCACCTCACAGCCGACTTCCCTGTTTCCATGAACGATATTGAACGAATAGAAGTGCTTGAAGGACCTTCCGCACGCATATTCGGCACCTCGGCTTTCACCGGGGCTATTAATATCGTCACAAAAAACGACAAACAAAGTCATGTTGCCATAAATTTATCAGGCGGTAGCTATGGGCTGTTTGACGGAGGTGCACAAGCAAACTTCACCAAAGGAGCCTTCAGCCATCAAGTATCTGGTAGCTATAATCGTAGCGATGGTGCCACTCAAAACAGTGACTTCAACACTAAGCGAGCCTATTATCAAGGAACATACTCGGATAAAGAAGTAGATGTGCGTTGGCAACTGGGAGCGACTAACCAGAAGTTCGGAGCGAATACTTTCTACTCAGCAGGCTACCCTAATCAGTACGAAGAGGTTCGTCGTCATCTCATCTCCGTACAAGCTGAAACAAAAGGACGGCTTCACTTCACTCCCGGCATTTATTGGAATCGTTGGAATGACCATTTTCAATTAATACGAGGCACCAACACGGAAGAAAACTTTCATATGACAGATGTTTATGGCGTTAACTTAAATGCCTACTTCAACTCCACTTGGGGAAAAACGGCCTTTGGAACAGAAATCAGGAATGAAGGTATTCTGAGCACCAAGCTAGGACGACTTCTAAACAAAGATCAATACGTCGACATTCCGGGTGAAAATGGGAAACAGTTCACGAAAAAAGACAATCGAACGAACGTTAGTTATTATCTGGAACACAATATATTACTACAGAAAATGACGATTTCATTGGGAGCCCTCGCTAACATGAATACAGCACTCGATCATAAATATCGCTTTTATCCGGGCATCGATGTCTCCTATCGTCCATTCGACAAATGGAAGTTCTTCGCTTCATGGAACATGGCACTCCGCATGCCAACCTTTACGGATCTTTATTATAAGAGCCCCACTCTGCAAGGAAATATAGGATTGAAGCCCGAAGAAACACAAGCCTTTAACTTAGGTGCAAAATATCGGAATAGATATCTTGAAGCAAATATGAGTGGATTTTTCCATAAAGGAAAAAACATGATCGACTGGGTGATGTACACGCCTACTGATGATGTTTATCACTCGGCTAACTTTAAGTTAGATAATATGGGCATTGAAGTTTCGTCAACACTAAACTTCCGTTCATTGATAAATAAAGATTGCGCTCTGGATAAATTGAATATCAGCTACGCTTATATCCACCAAAAAAGGTACGATGATATCGAAATCTACAAATCGAGTTATGCGATGGAATCTCTCCGACATAAATTGGTTGCCCGACTCGATCATCGTATCTGGAGCAAATTGACTGCCGGATGGGCCTTTCGCTGGCAAGACCGTACGGGGGGGTATATAAAGTACGGCACAAACAATAAGTCCACAGGTGTAGTGGTTTCTTATCCTTCCTTCTGTCTACTCGACTTGAAAGTGTCTTGGAATGACAGCAAGTACAATGTGTTTGCAGAAGCCAATAATTTGCTAAACCGGACCTACTATGACTTTGGCAATATACCTCAACCGGGATTCTGGTTCAGAGCAGGAATGAGCTACCGCATCAATTTCAAGTAAAGGAATTAGTTGTGGATTGATCATACAATGTCGTTTAGCTCATTGCTACTATTTATTTACAAATAATACAATCCAAATAGATCTAACTACTTCACCGCGGTTAACTAACTAGTTAAGCGTGGTGAACTAGTTAGTTAACCGCGGTGAAGTAGTTAGTTAACCAGACCCCTCTCACAACGCTTGTAGAGGGACTTCGAACGATTTCCTAAACATTGACAAATGATTTAGGAAATCGTTCTTTTTTATTCATTGAGCCTCTCTATTTGTAAATAAAGAGCCAAAGCAATCTACACTAAGCGTTGTAGGACCAAAAGAAAAGCCCCAAACCTCTGAGAGTACAACTATTCAAAGCAATTAGGTAAAAAAGCCAAAACTTGATGTCAAATGAATTACTTTCGGCAAAATTCCACTACATTTGCACATTAAATCATAAGATGGTACAGCTAAAGAAATACATATTAACGCTTATTGTTGGCCTATTAATATCGGCTTCACCCCTATGCACCAGTATATGGGCTAAAGATTTTATTGTAGTCATAGATCCCGGGCACGGTGGACACGACCCTGGTGCCGTAGGTAGCTTTTCTAAAGAGAAGAACATTAATTTGAATGTGGCCCTCAAATTGGGCAAACTTATTAATAACAACAATGATGACGTAAAAGTGATATTCACTCGAAGCACAGACGTCTTCATCCCACTCGACAGACGAGCTGAAATAGCAAATAATGCAAAGGCAGATCTTTTTATTTCTATTCATACCAATGCCGTTGCCGGATCAAAAACAGCCAAAGGAGCCTCAACATGGACACTGGGTCTTGCAAAGTCCGAAGCCAATCTTGCTGTTGCCAAACGAGAGAATTCCGTGATCCTGTACGAGAGTGATTATAAAACAAGGTATGCGGGATTCAACCCTAATTCTGCCGAGTCATATATCATTTTCGAATTTATGCAAGACAAGTACATGTCTCAAAGTGTCCATTTAGCGTCTTTAGTGCAGAAAGAATTTCGTCACACATCCACCAGGATTGACCGTGGCGTGCATCAAGCCGGATTTTTAGTATTGAAAGCTAGCGCCATGCCTAGTATACTGGTAGAGCTAGGGTTTATCTCCACCCCTGAAGAAGAGCAGTTCCTAAACCAAGACGAAGGAACTTCTTCTCTGGCCAAAGGCATTTACAAGGCATTCCTCACGTACAAAAGAGAACATGAAATTAGAGCAACCGGAACAAGCCGAACCATAATACCCGCAGACGACAAAGAAGACTACAAAGCCGAAGAAAAGCCAGATAGTTCATTACACCGTGTAATGACTAAAGAGCAACTTCCAGCGCAACAAACAATCTCAAAAGACAACATCAGAAGTTCTGAAGAGATTATCTTCAAAATTCAAATACTCACTTCTGCAACCCTACTCCCGCAAAATGACAAACGTTTCAAAGGACTTAAAGAAGTAGAGAATTACCAAGAAGGAGGAATATATAAATACACTTATGGAGCTTCAACCGACTATAACAAAGTATTAAAGACCCGCCGCTCTATAGTTAACGATTTCAAAGATTCCTTCATCATTGCCTTTAAAAACGGTGAAAAGATAAATATCAATGCGGCTATTAATGAATTTAAAAGAAATAAATAAAAAGACAGAATATGATAATGAAATACTTTACGAAAGAAGTTAAAATAGGAATAGCAAGTATTATGGCACTATGTGTAATAGTCTATGGCCTCAATTATTTAAAGGGAGTTAGCATGTTCAAGCCAAGCAGCTATTTCTACGTGAAATATCAGAACATTAATGGATTGGCCAAATCAAGCCCGGTGTTTGCCGACGGATACCGTATCGGTATTGTGCGAGAGATAGCTTATGATTATACACATCCAGGCAACGTGACTGTTGAAGTTGAACTAGACAAAGACATGCGAATACCCAAAGGCAGTTCCGCCGAACTTGTCTCCGAAATGCTGGGAGGAGTCCGAATGAACATCTTACTAGCAAATAATCCTCGAGAAAGTTATTCAACCGGAGATACAATTCCAGGCTTATTAAACAACGGCTTAATGGAAAGTGTATCAACACTCATGCCCCAGATGGAGAAAATTTTGCCTAAATTGGATTCTATCCTTGCTTCATTAAACACCATCCTCAGTGATCCAAACATACCAACCGCCCTCAATTCGATTAAAAATACCACAGCCAACTTAGAAGTGGCCAGCGGACAACTAAAGGTATTAATGAGAAAGGACGTACCACTATTGGCAGGAAAGCTAAACACTATTGGGGATAACTTTGTAGTAGTAAGCAGTAATTTGAAAGACATAGATTATGCAGCCACATTCAATAAAATAGACTCTACATTGGCTAACATAAAATTAATTACAGAAAGGTTAAATAGCAAAGATAATTCAATGGGATTGCTACTCAATGACCCACAATTATATAATAACCTAAATACAACTAGCGCCAATGCAGCCAGTTTGCTCGAAGATTTAAAAATAAACCCGAAACGCTATGTACACTTCTCATTATTTGGCAGGAAACAGAAGTAGTTGCCTCCATGCTATATAGACTCAATCTAAATAGAAATTATTTTTCGTCGGTTATTAATTGGGCCTCAGACATCCGTTAATAAACGTTTTTTAGGCCTTTATGCTTTATAACACAAAGAGCAATTTACGAACCCAATAAACTGATTATCAAATATTTAGATAAAAACAAGAGCTACTCGAAGAACGTACAAGGCCATTCTCTTATAAGTGGCTGAAATTAAAGGAATTATTCAATATTGGAGAAACACAAGAAAAAAGAGATTTGTTTTTATCAAATAAGATTCCCAAATTTGCAATTGTAGAAGTTTTGCTTAATTAATAAATGTATTGAAGCCGTTATGATTGAAACAAATCATGTCGGGTTATGGAACCGCTGTCTTCTGGTTATACGAGACAATGTTCCTGAAACGACATATAATACTTGGTTTGTCCCCATTATCCCTTTAAAATATGAGGACAAAACACTAACTGTACAAGTCCCTAGTCAGTTCTTTTATGAATTCATAGAAGATAAATTTGTGGATCTGCTCCGTGCCACCCTATATAAAGTTATTGGTGAGGGCACGAAGTTGATGTATAATGTAATGGTGGACAAGAGTTCTAAAACGACGATTAATCTTGAGGCAAGTAGCCGCTCAACTGCTATCCCGCAGAAGAATGGGTCTCGTTATGGGAATAAATCCCCCAACGTCCTGCAAGCTCCTGCTCCACAAGACTTAGATCCTCAATTGAACCCTGATTATAACTTCGAGAGTTTCATTGAAGGATATAGCAACAAATTGTCGAGAAGTGTAGCAGAAGCTGTGGCACAAAATCCAGCAAAGACAGTATTTAACCCCCTTTTCATTCATGGAGCTTCAGGAGTAGGGAAAACTCATTTGGCTAACGCTATAGGGACAAAAATTAAAGAGCTCTTTCCTGAGAAAAGAGTTTTATATGTTTCTGCGCATCTATTCCAAGTGCAATACACTGATTCAGTACGCAATAACACGACCAACGACTTTATCAACTTCTATCAGACCATTGACGTACTAATTATAGACGATATACAAGAATTCGCAGGAGTTACCAAGACTCAAAACACATTCTTCCATATCTTCAATCACCTTCACCAAAACGGTAAACAATTGATTCTCACATCAGATCGTGCCCCAATTTTGTTGCAAGGCGTAGAAGAAAGATTACTGACCCGCTTTAAATGGGGAATGGTAGCAGAGTTAGAAAAGCCCTCTGTTGAATTAAGAAAAGACATATTAAAGAATAAGATACATAGGGATGGATTGCAATTTCCGCCAGAGGTCATTGATTATATCGCTGAAAATGTGAATGAAAGCGTACGAGATTTGGAAGGGATTGTGATTTCGATAATGGCACATTCTACAATCTATAATAAAGAAATAGATTTAGAATTGGCTCAAAGAATCGTTCGCAAAATTGTCCGTAATGAGACTAAGGCAGTTACAATAGACGATATCGTAGGCATCACATGCAAACACTTTGAGTTAGACCCAACAATGATTCATACAAAATCAAGAAAGAGAGAAGTAGTACTAGTTAGACAAGTAGCGATGTATCTAGCTAAGAAGCATACCGATTTTTCGTCTTCTCGAATAGGGCAATTGATAGGAAACAAAGATCATGCAACTGTACTACACGCCTGCAAAATAGTCAAAGAGCAGTGCGAAGTTGACAAAAGTTTCAGCTCAGACATACAAAATATAGAAATATCCTTAAAAAAAAGGATATAAGATAGCGTTAGCACAATAAAAGTCAGAATGATCTTTTCTCATTCTGACTTTTAACTTCTCAAAGCTCAATTATTCCTATAAAAAACCTTGCTGACGAATTGCTTGCAATAAAGTTTCAGAAGTAAATTCATTAACCTTTTTGGTATAACGAATATCCGTAAACACCTGAGCCAAAGTTTCTTTATGATTCTCTTCTACAAATCTTTTATTTGCATCAAGAGATTCTTTGTTTCTATATATGCAATCGATATCCGAGGCAGTATAATCGTGGTAATGCTCCTTGTGTATAATAGCCTCAAAAGGCAACCGATCTACTTGCTCCGGAGATTCATCCGGATAGCCCAAAGTAATCGTGGTTATAGGAAAAACTAATTTAGGTAATTCTAGCGCATCAATAATCGTTTGCGGATTATAGGTAGTAGTTCCAAGATAACAAATGCCTAAACCCTTTTCTTCTGCCACAGTACAAAAGGTTTGAGCAACCAAAAGAGTATCAATTGCAGCATTCATAAATGATTGAAAGTTATCGTATCCCGGCACTGCCCTTCGCTCTTCACACCATCTACTAAAGCGTCTAAAATCAGCACAGAAGGTGAGTACCACCGGCGCCTGATTAACCATCGGCTGATTGAAATGAGCTGGTGAAAGTTTCGCTTTCATTTTAACATTACGGGTCACTATCACACTATAAACCTGCATATTGCCAACCGTAGAAGCTCGGAAAGAGATCTCGAGCATTTCATTTAACAGTGTATCTGAAATATCTTTTTGCTGATACTTCCTTATTGTTCTTCTATTTTTTATTGATTCCATCTTTTATTTTTCTGCAAATATATAGAATAGATCAGAAAAGAATAACATTTATCTTCTATTTTCATCCACTAATTATCTAAAAAGGTATCAAAGTCAGTCGTATCCCTACATACAAATATCTTTTTAGATAACTTATCAGACATGATAAAATTATAATCAACTGATTATCAGTTAATTAATATAACTAAAAGAAAACTTAAACCAAGATTAAAAAAAACATCTTTATATTTTGTCATAACAAAAAAGATTATTAGATTTGCAAATATATTCATTAATGATAAGGATAACTTCTACACTTTTACTTATTATTAAATTCGCATAAAGAAAACAACATCGTGGAAAAACAGATTTACTCATACAACGAATCTTACGAAGAATCTTTACGATATTTTCAAGGAGATGAACTTGCAGCAAGGGTTTGGGTCAACAAATACGCAGTTAAAGATTCTTTCGGAAACATTTACGAAAAGTCTCCCGAAGACATGCATTGGAGAATTGCTAATGAGATAGCTCGAATCGAATCAAGATATAAAAATGCGCTCAGTGCAAAAGAGCTTTTTGATCTATTAGATCACTTTAAATATATTGTTCCCCAAGGCAGTCCAATGACTGGAATTGGCAACAATTACCAAGTTGCTTCTTTATCTAACTGTTTTGTCATAGGCATCGATGGTGCTGCAGACTCGTATGGTGCCATTATTAAAATAGATGAAGAACAAGTGCAGTTAATGAAAAGACGCGGGGGAGTCGGACACGACCTTTCTCATATCCGTCCCAAAGGATCGCCGGTAAAAAACTCCGCTTTGACCTCTACCGGAATTGTACCTTTCATGGAGCGCTACTCAAATTCAACACGGGAGGTAGCTCAGGATGGACGCCGAGGTGCATTAATGTTAAGTGTTTCTATCAAACACCCTGATTCAGAAGCTTTTATTGATGCCAAAATGACGGAAGGTAAAGTTACCGGAGCCAATGTTTCAGTTAAACTAGATGATGCTTTCATGACTGCAGCAGTTGAAGGCAAAAAATACGTTCAGCAGTACCCTGTTGATTCCGATCACCCGACGACAGTTAAAGAAATAGACGCATCCTCATTATGGAAGAAAATTGTGCATAATGCTTGGAAGTCAGCAGAACCGGGAGTTCTATTCTGGGACACCATCATCAAAGAATCCGTACCGGATTGCTATGCCGACCTTGGATATAAAACAGTTTCGACTAATCCATGTGGAGAAATACCTTTATGCCCTTACGATTCTTGTCGCTTATTAGCCATTAATTTATATTCATATGTCGTAAATCCATTTAAAAAAGACGCATACTTTGATTTTGAATTGTTCAAGAAGCACGTCAGACTGGCCCAACGTATCATGGATGACATCATTGATCTTGAGTTGGAAAAGATAGAACGCATTATAGCAAAAATCAACGAAGATCCGGAAGAGGGAGAAATAAAACGTGCCGAACGTGTACTTTGGGAAAAAATCTATAAGAAAAGTGGTCAAGGCAGACGAACCGGAGTAGGTATAACGGCAGAAGGTGATATGTTAGCTGCTTTAAATTTACGGTATGGAACGGCAGAAGCAACCGATTTCTCTGAAGGAATACATAAGACTGTTGCGATCAACGCTTACCGCTCTTCGGTGGAAATGGCTAAGGAACGTGGCGCTTTTGAAATATACAGCAGCGAAAGAGAGAAAAACAATCCGTTTATAAATCGTCTTCGTGAAGCTGATCCTGAATTATATAAAGAGATGGAGAAATATGGACGACGCAATATTGCGTGCCTTACGATTGCTCCGACCGGAACAACAAGCTTGATGACACAGACTACTTCAGGAATTGAACCCATCTTTTTGCCAGTATATAAGCGAAGAAGAAAAGTGAACCCAAATGACACGCAGGTACATGTTGATTTCGTAGATGAAACAGGCGATGCTTTTGAAGAATATATTGTTTTCCACCACAAATTCGTAACTTGGATGGAGGCTAACGGCTATAACCCATCTAAACGATATACGCAAGAAGAAATAGATGATTTAGTGGCAAAATCCCCTTATTACAAAGCGACATCTAATGATGTTGATTGGCTAATGAAAGTGAAGATGCAAGGAAAAATTCAGAAATGGGTTGATCACTCAATCAGTGTTACCATAAACCTACCGAGCAATGTGGATGAAGATTTGGTAAATCGTTTGTATGTTGAAGCTTGGAAATCTGGCTGCAAAGGCTGCACCGTTTATCGTGATGGCTCACGTTCAGGAGTGCTACTCTCTACCAAGTCCGATAAGAAAGAAGAACTCCCACCTTGCAAACCACCCACGGTAGTGGAAGTACGGCCAACTATATTGGAAGCCGATGTCGTTAGGTTCCAAAACAATAAAGATAAATGGGTTGCTTTTGTGGGCCTACTCGACGGCAGGCCATATGAAATATTCACTGGTCTGCAAGATGACGATGAAGGTATATTACTGCCAAAGACTGTCACCACAGGACGAATTATTAAAAGTGTAGACGAGAATGGAAATAAACGATATGACTTTCAGTTTGAAAACAAACGCGGATACAAAACGACCATTGAAGGTTTATCCGAAAAGTTCAACAAAGAGTATTGGAACTACGCTAAATTAATATCGGGAGTACTTCGTTGGAGAATGCCTATCGAACAAGTAATCAAATTAGTTGGTTCTCTTCAACTTGACAGCGAAAGCATCAATACATGGAAAAATGGTGTTGAACGTGCACTAAAAAAATATATCCAAGATGGAACCGAAGCAAGAGGGAAGAGATGCCCAAACTGTGGAAATGAAACATTGGTATATCAAGAAGGTTGTCTTATATGTACAACCTGCGGCGCATCAAGATGTGGATAAATATTTATAGGAAAAAATAAATTAGAAAGGAGCCCTAAAAAAGCTCCTTTTTAACTTATATAAGAATCTTAGCACAAACGTTTGCATACTATTTTAAATTAGTTCAATGAATACCAACATGCGATATAAACAGAATCTTTCTATACTTGCAGTATCATTGAGTTAATATTAAATCTAAATAATATGATAGTATCATTTAATATCGAATATCGCACCTGTTGGGGCGAAGAAGTCAGGCTTCTAGGCTCTGCTCCCGAGCTTGGAAAGAATGATGTTACTAAGGCAATCCCTTTACAGACAACGGATGGTACCCATTGGAATACTGAAATAGAAATTTCATCCCCTCTAGAAAAAGTTATAAAATATAGCTATTATATATACAAAGAAGAAAAAATAGTCCGTAAGGAATGGGATAGCCTGCAACACAACTTATTAACATCACCATTCGAAAAGGAAAAACGATATCGCATTTATGATAGCTGGAAGAACATCCCAGAAGAACAATACTTCTATAGTTCTGCTTTTACAGAATCTTTATTAGCTCACCACGATCAAATTGATCCACTCAAAGGCTATAAAAAAGGCCTGATTATAAAGGCATATGCACCACGAATAGGAGACAATTATTGTTTAGGTCTTTGCGGAAATCAAGAGATTTTAGGCAACTGGAACGCTAATAGTTCTTGGCTCATGAGCGACGTGAACTATCCTGAATGGCTAGCAGAGATTGATGCCGAAAAAATACAATTCCCTCTCGAATATAAATTTGTATTATATAATAAGAAAGAAAAAAAAGCAGAAGCGTGGGAAAATAATCCCAATCGTTACATGGCAGATCCTAAAATAGATCTCAACGAAACAGTCGTCATATCAGATCGTTTTGCATTCTTCAATATCTCTGTATGGAAAGGTGCCGGCGTAGCCATACCAATCTTTTCGTTAAAATCAGAAAAAAGTTTCGGAGTAGGCGATTTCGGCGATTTGAAAAAAATGATAGATTGGGCTGCCAAAACAAACCAAAAAGTCGTACAAATATTACCAGTGAACGATACCACGATGACACACACGTGGACCGATTCTTATCCGTACAATAGCATTTCGATTTATGCATTTCATCCGATGTACGCTGATTTAAATAGAATGGGCAAATTGAAGAATGCAGAAGATGCCAATATATTCATAAAAAAGCAAAAAGAATTAAATGCACTTTCCAGCATTGATTATGAGGCTGTGAACCAAACGAAATGGGACTATTTCCGCCTGATATTTAACCAAGAAGGGGAAAGTGTTCTAAATTCGAATGAGTTTCATCTTTTCTTCGAAGCAAACAAAGAGTGGCTGCAACCTTATGCCACCTTCAGTTATCTACGTGATGTATATAAAACTCCTAACTTCCGCGAATGGCCTAAATACAGTGTTTTTAACGATGGAGAGATGGCTGAAATCTGCTTCCCTGAAGCTCCTGACTATCCACAGATTGCCATATACTACTACATCCAGTTTAATTTACACTTACAGTTATTAGAGGCTACCACCTATGCCCGTAAACATGGAATCGTTTTAAAAGGCGATATACCTATCGGTATTAGCCGCAACAGCGTCGAAGCATGGACAGAGCCTTATTATTTTAATCTGGACGGACAAGCAGGCGCTCCACCCGATGACTTTTCAGTGAACGGACAAAATTGGGGCTTTCCAACTTACAACTGGGAAGTCATGGAAAAAGATGGTTATAAATGGTGGATGAAGCGTTTTCAGAAAATGTCAGAATACTTCGACGCATATCGCATTGACCATATCTTAGGTTTTTTTCGCATTTGGGAAATACCGATGCATGCCGTACACGGATTACTCGGACAATTTGTACCTTCACTAGCTATGAGCAGAGAAGAGATAGAGAGCTATGGACTACCTTTCCGACCAGACTTGTATCTTACCCCATACATACACGAATATTTTCTAGCGCAAATCTTTGGCCCTCATACTAAATACGTAAAAGAAACCTTTATCGAGGCAACCGATACTTGGGAGATGTATCGAATGCGGTCTGAATTTAACACTCAAAGAAAAGTTGAGAAATACTTTTCAGGAAAAACAGATTCGGACAGTATATGGATACGCGACGGATTGTATGCCCTTATTAGTGACGTACTGTTTGTGCCCGACCACAAAGAACCAAACAAATATCATCCTCGTATCGGTGTGCAACACGATTTCATATACCGAGCGCTCAATGACTGGGAAAAGGCAGCATTCAACCGTCTATATGACCAATATTACTATCACAGGCATAACGAATTTTGGCGTCTGCAAGCCATGAAAAAGTTACCTCAACTCACCCAGTCTACAAGAATGCTGGTGTGCGGGGAAGATCTTGGCATGATACCCGACTGTGTGGCATGGGTAATGAACGATTTGCGCATTCTTAGTCTAGAGATACAACGAATGCCAAAAAATCCCGCTGATGAATTTGGAGATTTAAGAAATTATCCATACCGTTCAGTGTGCACCATCTCAACACACGACATGACTACCTTGCGCGGTTGGTGGGAAGAAGATTACCAACAGACACAACGCTACTTCAATAACATACTTGGACATTACGGCATCGCTCCGGTAATAGCCACGCCTGAATTATGTGAAGAAATTGTGCGTAACCATCTAAATAGCAACTCCATCTTTTGCATTCTCTCTTTACAAGATTGGCTATCTATTGATGAAAAATGGAGAAATCCTAACGCGAAAGAAGAACGTATCAACATTCCGGCCAACCCAAAACATTACTGGCGTTATCGCATGCATCTTACTTTGGAGCAGTTGATGAAAGCAGACTCTTTAAATGAAAATATAAAAGAGTTGATAGCAAAGACCGGAAGGAATGTTGAATGATAAAACTATATTTATATTATAAAGAAAAAGATATATAATGAAAACCACTACTACCATTTTTCTCGAAAACGTGATATTCTATGCTTACCACGGTGTAGCTCCCCAAGAGACTACCGTAGGTAATACATTCATCATTAACCTCGCTATAAAAGGAAATTTCTTGAAATCAATGGAAACAGATGATGTAGCAGATACTGCAAATTATGCCGATATATATGAAGTGGTAAAACAAGAAATGTCTATTCCCTCCAAACTTTTAGAACATGTATGCGGACGTATTATGAACCGTTTATTCCATGATTTTCCGGCAATAGAAGAAGTAAAAATCAAATTATCTAAAGTGAATCCTCCTATGGGAGCAGATATAGATTGTGCAGGAGTTGAAATCTTTTCATTGAGAGAATAATCTGAACTATCACTTTTTCCTCAATGCATAAAAAACGCAAGTCATGCACTTTGTCATTTATTAGACAATAAGTGCATGATTTGCGTTGCTTTAATTTACTTATAATAATAAAGCTCAGAAATCGGCATTATGTGGCGTACGAGGGAATGGGATTACATCACGAATATTAGTCATGCCTGTGACAAAGAGCAACAAACGTTCAAAGCCAAGACCGAAACCAGAGTGTGGAGCAGTTCCGAAACGACGAGTATCCAGATACCACCAGATGTCTTTTTCTGGTACCCCCATCTCTCTAGCACGATTACATAATTTCTCGTAATTTTCTTCACGCTGAGATCCTCCAATAATTTCGCCAATTTTAGGAAAAAGTACATCCATTGCACGAACAGTCTTGCCATCCTCATTTTGCTTCATATAGAACGACTTAATTTCTTTCGGATAATCAGTCAAAATCACCGGACATTTAAAATGTTCTTCTACCAAATAGCGCTCATGTTCAGAAGCAAGATCGGCCCCCCAGAATACCGGAAACTCGAATTTACGTCCATTAACTACAGCTTCTTCAAGGATTTTAACCCCTTCGGTATAAGACAAACGGATAAAATTGTGCGAAAGAACAAACTTCAAACGCTCAATGAGTTCTTTATCAAACATGTCGTTCAAAAATTGGATATCATCTATACATTGATCCAAAGCCCATTGAATACAATATTTAATAAAATCCTCTGCTAATTGCATGTTTTCTTGAATTTCATTAAATGCCACCTCTGGTTCAATCATCCAGAATTCAGCTAAATGCCTAGGGGTATTAGAGTTCTCCGCACGGAAAGTTGGTCCAAAAGTATAAATCGAGCCTAAAGACATTGCAGCAAGTTCTCCCTCTAGCTGACCTGACACCGTTAAACTGGCCTGCTTACCGAAAAAATCATTTTCGTAATCAATAGTACCATCCTCCTTTTTCTTCAGATCATATAAGTTCATTGTAGTCACCTGAAACATTTGTCCTGCTCCCTCACAATCTGAAGCAGTAATTATGGGTGTATGGAAATAGAAAAAACCTCGTTGATGGAAAAATTGATGAATAGCAATAGCCATGTTATGACGAATACGGAACACTGCCCCGAAAGTATTGGTACGTGGACGGAGATGAGCTATTTCACGTAAGAATTCTAGCGAATGCCCTTTTTTCTGCAAAGGATACGTATTATCACAAGCACCAAGTACTTCTATTTCACGAGCTAAAACTTCCACCTTTTGACCCGAACCTACAGATTCAGCCAAGAGCCCATTCACACTAAGGCAAGCCCCCGTAGTAATCAGTTTCAGCATTTCTTCATCAAAGTTCAGCAAATCAGCTACTACTTGCACATTATTTATAGTAGAACCATCATTCAATGCAATGAAATTAACTTGTTTGCTTCCTCGTCGGGTACGTACCCATCCTTTCACGTTGACCATAGCGCCAAAATCATCACGCCTCAGCAGATCAACAATCTTTGTTCTACTAATCTTTTCCATAAAACGATTTTATATACATTATTATATAGCAATGAAGAGCGAACTATCGCTCTTCATTATCTTATTTTACTACTTAACTATTCAAAAGATCCCATTCTAAGGAAGTTTACTTCCTGCTCTGACAGATAACGCCATTCGCCGCGACGCAATCCTTTTTTAGTTAATCCCGCAAAGTAGACACGATCAAGCTTCATCACTTTATAGCCTAGTGATTCAAAAATACGGCGAACAATTCGGTTCTTTCCAGAATGAATTTCAATACCTACTTGATCTCGCTTCACTTCATCAGAATAACTAATCGCATCAGCCCGAATTTCACCATCTTCCAATTGAACACCAGAAGCAATTTGATCCATATCATGTTTTGTGATATTCTTATCAGCATACACATGATAAATTTTCTTTTTCAAGAACTTCGGATGTGTCAATTTAGAGGCCAAATCACCATCGTTTGTCAATAACAACACTCCAGTAGTATTACGGTCTAAGCGACCTACAGGATAGATACGCTCGTTGCAAGCTCCTTTTACTAAATCCAGAACCGTAAGACGCGCTTGTGGATCATCTGATGTTGTCACACAATCTTTAGGTTTATTCAATAAAACATAAACCTTACGTTCTATCGATACAGATTCTTCATGAAACTTCACCAAATCCGTACGCTTAATTTTCGTGCCAAGTTCCGTAACGATTTCTCCATTAACAGAAACAACTCCTGCAGTAATGAACTCATCAGCCTCACGACGAGAACAAACACCTGCATTTGCAAGATATTTATTCAAACGTATCGGTTCATTCGGATCAACAAATTGCTCTTTATACTCTATCTGTTTCTTTTGGCTATATTTGGCGTTCGGGTCATAATCATCAGTACGACGACGTACTGGACGTGAAAAGCCTTGAGATCTATTATCGTCCGAATTAAATCTTGGACGACGAGGACGGCCATCATCCTCACCTCTCCCGAATGACGAATTACCATATCCCGTATTCGGACGGTTACTCTGCCAAGGCTTACGTTCTTCGCCACTATTGCTCCGCCAAGGTTTATCTTCTCTATTATTAAAAGGGCGCTGTGGACGATCATTCCGATTAAAGCTAGGACGTTCGCCTTCAGGCCGATTAATTCTTGGACGATAAGAAGAACGATCTCCTTCTTCACGATTATAAGGACGCGGAGAAGGGGCACCACCTTCGCGATTAAAAGGACGATACGGACGGTCACTCCCTCCGCTATTGAAAGGGCGTGCAGGACGGCCAGCATCTGATTGAGGACGATCTTGTCGATTATTGTTATACGAACGGCCTTGCTGACCTTCGCGATTATAGTTTCCTCCTCTGTTAAAAGAAGGTTTGTTGTCATCCCGACGATTATAACCGTCTCTATTAAAAGATCTTTCACCATCACGGCCGGCGTCTTTGTTCTCTTCATTAGAGTTTTCACGCCAATTTTCATTTTCTATGCTCATTTCCATTTAAATAAAATTGTAAGTACTACTGGCCTCACGGCCTGATTTCTAAACACCTATTTTCATAAAGAACTTAAATGCCCGTATAAGTATGCGGGGTAATGCTCCTTAATTCTTGTTTTATAGACCCATCAACATCAAGATTCTCAATAAACTCCTTGATCGAGTTCTCCGTAATTGCTTGATTAGTTCGCGTCAATGCTTTTAAAGCTTCATATGGGTGCGGATAAGCTTCACGACGAAGAATAGTCTGAATCGCCTCAGCTACAACACTCCAACAATTATCCAAATCACGATAAATAACCGGTTCATTGAGTAATAATTTGCGCAATCCTTTCAATGAACTTTGTATTGCAATCACTATATGTGCAAATGGCACTCCTACATTACGCAACACAGTAGAGTCTGTTAAATCTCGCTGTAAGCGTGAAATAGGTAGTTTTGCAGCCAAATGCTCCAATATTGCATTTGCCATTCCCAAATTGCCTTCTGCATTTTCAAAATCAATCGGGTTCACTTTATGAGGCATGGCACTTGAGCCAACCTCTCCTGCTTTAATTTTTTGCTTAAAGTATTCCATCGATATATATTGCCAGAAATCCCGATTCATATCAATCATAATTGTATTTAATCGTTTCATGGCATCAAAAATGGTCGAAAGACTATCGTAATTTGATATTTGTGTCGTATATTCCTCTCGCTCCAAACCCAGTTTCAATGAGACAAAATGATCACCAAACGCCTTCCAATCATATTCAGGATAAGCAACATGATGAGCATTGTAGTTCCCTGTAGCTCCTCCGAACTTCGCCGTGACTGGGCAAGCTTTCAGCACAGCAAGTTGACGCTCTAAACGGTATACAAAAACCATAATTTCTTTTCCCAAACGAGTCGGAGAAGCTGGCTGTCCATGAGTTTTTGCTAACATCGGAATTTTAGACCACTCAATAGCATACGTCTTCAATTGCTCTATTAATTCTTCAACAAATGGATAATAAATTTGTTGAAGCGCCTCCTTTATAGATAACGGTATTGAAGTATTATTAATATCTTGAGATGTAAGACCAAAATGGATAAATTCCTTATACTCATCAAGCCCTCCCAACTTATCAAATTCTTCTTTTAAAAAATATTCTACTGCTTTCACATCATGGTTAGTAACACTCTCTATGTCTTTAATTCGTTGTGCTTCCAGTTCCGAAAAATTACGATAGATACTCCTTAAAGATTCAAATGTGCTAATTTCAACTCCTTTAAGCTGCGGTAAAGGCAATTCACATAAGGCGATAAAGTACTCCACCTCCACCAACACACGATATTTAATCAGAGCAAACTCTGAAAAATAACCAGCCAAAGCCTCGGCTTTGCTTCTATAGCGACCGTCAATAGGAGAAATGGCCGTAAGTAAATCAAGTTTCATACGTTTTTAGATAATTATCAGATTGCAAAATTAATTCTTTTTCCCGACTATTAAAGTATAGAGAAGAAGAAACTTTAGATAAGAAACAAAAAAAGTGACTTCACAAAACTATTTTGTAAAGTCACTTTCTTGTGGGCGTTGACGGGTTCGAACCGCCGACCCTCTGCTTGTAAGGCAGATGCTCTGAACCAGCTGAGCTAAACGCCCGATTAATAAACGAAAGTGATTTCTTGTGGGCGTTGACGGGTTCGAACCGCCGACCCTCTGCTTGTAAGGCAGATGCTCTGAACCAGCTGAGCTAAACGCCCGATACACTTCCGTTTCAAAAGCGATGCAAAGATACATCTTTTCCCGAAACCTCCAAAACTATTTCTTATTATTTTTCAACGATGGCTATTGATTCACAAATAATTTACTGATTATCAGTAGCATATAGACAAAAAGAGTCACATACATCCAAAGAAAGTCTGCAGCAGCGGTATTTAGAGATACAATAACTCCAGATTATAACTATTATCAAAGACTATTTCACTCCCATAACATACACAAATCGCCTATCATCAGAGAGTTCTTCACAATATTCAAAGCCTTCCCAAACAAAGGATTTCAGATCTTCAGGCACTGCTATTCTGTTTTTTAGAATAAAACGGGCCATCTCGCCACGAGCCATTTTTGTATAAACTACAATGGTAGATAGTTTACCATTCTTCCACTGGTGAAATTCTGGCATAACAACTTTAACTTCCTTCAACACTCTACCCCAATCGAACAGCCCCTTCATCTCATCACTAGCCAAATAAACAAGTACTCCTCCAGTCGCTTTTATCTCATTAATAAACAGATCCGTTAATCGAAGTCGCCAATAAGAAAACAGTGTTTGCCCGCTAAAATCAAGCAGTTTAACATCACCTTCCAATCTGTATGGATGAATAGCATCTAATGGACGAAGCAGACCATAACAAAATGAAGTGAAACGCAAATGTTTCTGCGCATATAGAAAATCGCTATTAGTAAAATCTTTTGGATTTAAGCGTTTAAACACAATGCCAGTATAAGCCAACAAAGCCGGACAGTCAAATGCTTCCTGCGAATGAAAAGATTGATAACGTTTGTAATTCTCAATTGCAATTTTCGCATTGACACGTAGCAGATGTTCCAAATCTTCAACAGAAAACTGGCACATTTGCAATGCCACTTCTGATGCTTCTTTTATAAATAGCGGCACTGTTCGCAAAGGAACCTCTGTAGTAGAAGTGCCACTCATTGTTTTAGCACAAGATAAGAGAATTAACATAGCTTACTTTAATCTATTATTAGTTATGCAAATGTATACTATTATTTCATTTGAGATACATAATCGGATAAAAATTGCAAAAAAGGTTCAACACAGCGTCAATCAATAACATAAGATTAGGCTTTCTAAGGCTGGCTAACAGAATAATTTGTCTCAGCAAAAATAGACGCATTTTATATTATTAAGAAATATATCTCAATCTTTTTATGTAATTTTGCACGGAAAATATATACTATAATTTATGGAAACAGTTGTTAGTGGAATCCGCCCTACAGGTAATCTGCATTTGGGTAACTACTTTGGAGCAGTAAAGAGTTTTTTGCAAATGCAAAATGAATATAATTGTTACTTTTTTATAGCCGATTGGCACTCATTAACCACCCGTCCAAAACCGGAAAACATCATAAAAAGTGCGCAAACAATTTTAGCCGAATATCTTGCATGTGGCATTGATCCTGAGAAAGCTACCATTTATATACAAAGTGACGTAAAAGAGGTTCTTGAGCTCTATCTTTACCTCAACATGAATGCATATTTAGGAGAAATGGAGCGTTGCACAACTTTCAAAGAGAAGGCTCGCAAGCAACCTGATAACGTAAATGCAGGCCTACTTACTTATCCAACATTAATGGCTGCAGACATTCTGATTCACCGTGGAATAAAAGTACCTGTGGGAAAAGACCAAGAACAAAACATGGAAATGACGCGCAAATTTGCTCGCCGTTTTAATGCAATCTATGAAACAGAGTTTTTCCCAGAACCAGCATCTTTTTCATTAGCTACCAAAGCATTAAAAGTTCCAGGGCTAGACGGGTCTGGTAAAATGGGTAAATCAGAGGGTAATTGCATCTATCTCATGGACGATGCTGAAACGATCCGAAAGAAAGTAATGAAAGCAGTAACAGACTCCGGTCCTACAATTCCAAACAGTGAAAAGCCAGAAGTTATCCAAAACCTCTTTACCTTTCTTGATATTGTTTCGACTAAAGAGACTTATACCTATTTCCATGAAAAATGGAATGACTGCTCCATTCGCTACGGAGATCTAAAAAAACAAATAGCCTTAGACATAACAGCATTCAATGCACCGATTCGAGAACGTATCAAAGAATATTCATCCAACACTGATTTATTGGATAAAATAGCTAAAGCTGGTGCAGATAAAGCACGTGAAAGCGCTGCTAAAACGTTAAAAGAGGTGCGAGAAATAATTGGTTTCCGCATTTAGCGTATTTAAAAAAGGTCTTCGGCATCACGCCGAAGACCTTTACCACCAGTTAAACCCAATTAACACAAAACGAATTCACCGTAAACAACGGTGTCTTCATAACAAATTTCAATTTTATACTCTCCTAGATCTTCACCATCCAAAGACACCGGAAGAATAGAAAGAGCTGTAGCAGAATAGGCACATTCATACACGACCTCTCCAGTTTCAACGTTCGTGATTCGAACTGTAGCATTTAAGTCTGACAAAAAAGAAACAGACACAATAGTTCCTTCGATAGATGCTTCAATTGGAATAGAGGAAATACTACTCTTTAATATAGGAGTGTTTGACCTTTCAACCTGAAGTTTTATATCTCTAGATGTTTCAGGCATAGAAGCAGCATGGCCACTTAAACAAATGAGACTGAAGAAGAATAAAAGGAATAAGATACTTTTTTTCATAAGCCTAGAATTATTAACCAATATTTTGTTTGCTGGGAACAAAAGTAAGACTTAGAAAAACAGAAAGCAAAAATAAGCACGGACAATACCATTATATTTAATTCGCTCATTATCAATGAAATAGCCTATTATCTAAAAAACAAATCACGGACATTTAAAAATTCTTCAAGATATCATTAAGCGTTCTACCATCATTAATGCCCATTTTATTTTTTCGTATGCGTTCACGACGTTTATTTATAGTCGTTTTCTCTACACAATAAATATCAGCGATATCCGATAATTTAAGCTGCATTTTTATAAGGCAACACAATCTAATATCCTCAACATCCAACAAAGGATATGCTTTTAATAAACGCAAAGTAAAATCGGCAAAGGCGATATTTGTGTTTTCAACAAGAAAGCCCCACTCTTCTTCGCTAATTTTAATGCGCGATTTATTCTCCGATTTATTAGGATACATCAAAGCATGAAGTTTAGGTACAACAATACTATTCATTTGTCGATAAAAAGCTTCACGAAGTTCAACCAGTTTCTTCTCTAAAGAAATAAACTCTGTCTCTGCTTGCAATTTTTCAATTTCTTTTTGACGTACCAACTGTTCAGCATCATATATTTGTCGCTGCTTACGATTATAAAAGAAAGCATATAATACTCCTATAACAAAAAGTAATAGACTAACTACAAATAAAACAATATAAACAAGCCGACTCTTAGTAATAGCGCTCTCTTTAAGCAAGTGATTCTCTTCTTTGAGTTTACTATGATGATAGAGGTTTTCTAATTCGACTACGGCTGCAGTATGCGTTTGATCTTCAATACTGTCCCTATAAGCGTTATATAATCTCATATACGAATAAGCTGAATCAGGCTTTCTTAAAGCCTGATATACTTCAGCCAGTGCATCACAAGTGCTAGCCTTTGTATAGATATTGTCGCTTAATAAACTTTTATTTAAATAACAAAAAGCAGAATCATATTGATGCATTTTATTATAAACATCCCCCTTAGTAAAATACAATCCTGACTTATCCGCAGCAAACAACAATGCACTATCCGCATATTGAATCGCTTTTACATAATCTTGTTTACGCTTATAAATACCACTGATATGGTGGTAAATACCAAGAGCAGCTGCCGGATAGCAAGCCTTAGCCATTTGTAAAGCCTTATATTGATAAACCATTGCGCTATCTTCTTTTTGCAATCCCGAAAAAGCAAAGCCCATATTTTCCAAGGCTACACAAAGATAGAGGCTGTCATTCTTCAAAGTAGCATAATGACAAGCCTCACGATAGGCTTCCAGTTGATCTTTATAAAGCCATTGATCAGAATATACCGTTCCCAAACCATTACGTACCATAAACTGGTATTTATATTCAGTACTATTGCACAGATAATCTTTAGCTTCAAGATAGAACTCTATAGCCTGTTCTGGGTTTCTAAGTTGCTGAGACACTTTCCCTGCATAAAGGCAAGCTTTTGCTGCACGAATAGAATCAGTTGTTTTAGTGAAATAGCGTACAGCAATATCCATAAGAGTATCTTCGCTTAAATCCATATTGCACTTATCCATCGCTTGCGTCATGAGCAGGGCATAAAAAGCATAATTTCGCTCCGACAAATGTTGATGAGGATTTTCAATTTGGCGCAATAACGTTAAAACGCTATCAGGATGCTCTTCAATAAGAGATTCTGCTTGGTCAAGTAAAGCGTCTTTATTTCCACAGGAAGCTTCAGATAAAAGCAGCACACACAAGCAAAAGGAGCTAAAGAGGTGTAAATAATATCGCATTCATTCTCATTTATGGTTCAAAAGAAGGTCATTATTGGCCTTTCCCCTATAAACTTTCTATATCTTAGTTGCACAACAACATTACTTAAATAGCCTATCGATTTCCTCTCCTTTGATAGTGTTTAATATAACAAAACCGTCGGGAGTATAATTAGGAGTTGAGCAGGCAAAAAGATTATCAACAAGATTCACCATTTCTTCATTGTTCAGAACTTGGCCATAAACAATGGCAGCAGCACGAGCCAAGGTCAATGCAAGTATATTCTGTACTTCTTCTTTCACATCATTGCCTTTTTCCATCGCCGTATGCAACATGCTTTTCACCAATTGAACCGGATCTAAACCCTCAATGCCTGAAGGAATGCCGTTAATGGCATAGCTACCTCCTCCCAAATTGCTCAAATCGAAGCCTACAGCCGATAAATCTTCTATAATATTTTCTAAAATAGCCGCTTCAGAGGCAGGTATTTGCAATATTTCCGGGAAAAGCACTCCTTGCGACACACCTTGTCTCTGAGCTATTTGAGAAATATATCGATCATATAGAACTCGTATATGCGCGCGGTGCTGGTCAATTATCATCAAGCCGGATTTCACTGAAGTAAGAATGAAACGCCCTTTGAACTGCATGTGTTGCGCACTTCTTTCTACAATCGATTCGTTTCCATAAAGAGACGATGGAAGAGCATTTGCGTTCAAAACCTTATTAGATATAGAAAAATCAGGTACAGCATCCTCCAAATCTGGTTGCATATTTACCTTGCTCGCCCTCTCAAGTCCTCCATATAACCCTTCCCAGTTCACGCTTGGTCGTGAATATGCTGTTCCTGAAGATTTAAAAGGATTAAAATCCATATTATAATGGACTTTTGGAGGTTCAATCAGGCTATTCTGCTCAAAAACAGGAATATCAGGCATCCCTTCCGTATCAAAGTCGATGGAAGGAACAGCATTAAATTTGCCGAGCGATTCCTTTACTGCAGCCGACAGAATTTGCCATATAGCCTGTTCATTCTCAAATTTAATTTCGGTCTTGGTTGGGTGAATGTTTACATCAATATTAGCCGGATCAACATCAAAATACAGGAAATACGAAACTTGTTCACCCACAGGAACCAGTTGTTCGTAAGCATCAGTTACGGCCTTATGAAAGTATGGATGTCTCATATAACGATCATTTACAAAAAAATACTGATGAGCCCCTTTCTTCCTTGCTGTTTCTGGCCTAGCAATAAAGCCTGATATCTTAACCATTGTAGTATCAACCTCAACCGTAAGTAATTGCTGATTTAACTTCTTACCGAAGACAGCAAGAATACGTTGTCGTAAAGGAGCTGCCTGAAGGTTAAACAGTTCAGCATCATTGCTATATAAAGAAAAAGCTACATCTGCATGCACCAATGCTATGCGTTCAAATTCAGTTAGAATATTACTGAGTTCGGTAGAATTCGCCTTTAAGAATTTTCGACGAGCTGGAATATTAAAAAATAAATTTTTAATTGAAAAATTACTTCCCTTAGGACAATATACAACCTCCTGACTCTCCACTTTAGACCCAGCTATCACTATTTTCACGCCTAAATCGTCAAATTCGCTGCGGGTCTTCAACTCTACTTGAGCTACTGCAGCAATAGAAGCTAAAGCTTCACCTCGAAAGCCCATTGTTCGCAAAGCAAACAAATCCGAGGCCTCACGTATTTTCGAGGTAGCATGCCGTTCAAATGAAAGGCGGGCATCCGTTTCAGACATGCCCTTGCCATCATCAATAACCTGAATCGACGTTTTACCTGCGTCAGTTACTAAAACATGAATATTCCGTGCGTCTGCATCAATAGCATTCTCGACCAATTCTTTAATTACCGATGCAGGACGCTGTATAACCTCTCCAGCTGCAATTTGGTTTGCTACCGAATCGGGTAAAAGATGAATAATATCGCTCATAAAACCTGAATTTCAATCCATACGCCTGCAGAATAAAAGAGGCAGAAAGATCTATTAAATAAACCAAGAACTTCTCTATTTACAAATAAATTATCAGAGTGCCCAGCTACCTGACTGAAGATAATGCCAAATATAAAGCAACAAAGCAATTACAATGAGTACAACTCCAACATGTAAAGGTTTTCGCCCACTCTCTTTACTCCGTTTAAGATGCGTGGTTCCTTCAAGAAACTTACCTCTAATATCTTCAGGAGAAAATTCCTTTTTAGGTAATAACCCTAGTTCTCGTTTAGCATCCTCTTCCATTTTGCTGAGTTTTTCCTTCCGTTCATCAGCATAAATATACTGATGATTGAAGCGACGAGGCTTCCTGACACCGAACATTCCCATACTTAATTTGATTTAGGTAAATCTCGCTTTGGCGAAGTTACTGGTTTTCTACTGGTTTTACGTAATGTCTCCCCTGTTTTTTTGCCTCGCCACTCAAAGATGTCTTGCTTATTTCGGGGCCTAATGTAATCAAACCAAACAAAAGTGGGCAACTTCATTTTATCAGGCGGAATTTGGTCCATCGGATAAAGAGTTCCGTTCGATCTCGGACTCATTACCATTTTATCCATTTTACGCTCTTTCAGATAAAGATTCAATAGGCTCGTTTCCGAAGTGTTCATTCCAATCATCGTACTATCCTCTTCTTGAGGATAAAAGATCACTAAAACATTACCGATTACATCTATTTTGCGCATCTCTCCCTTTTGGAAATAAGCCTTCATTTCTTTACCAGACACCTGGTTATAATGAAGAGAGTCTTTCATTTCGACTGTCAGGGCCTGATTTATGATATGGGCCCAATCAATAGTACTATCATTCATATACACCTTGATCTCTTCACCCAACAACTGCTGATTTTCATTCCACAAGATGGGGTCATGATACATTGTCAGACAAGAATCTTTCGACGAAAAAACAAGTGAATCACAGACGCCTTGCACATCGCTACGGTATATACGCGCTTTATGATAAGCCCTCATCTCGCGATACATCGAATCAGTATTCAGATAATATGTATTCAACCTCAATGTATCAGCATGCATAAAAAGACTATCTCCCTGTGAATAATCAATAGCAACAGCCTTCTTCGTAGCCCAGGCATTTGACTTCAGTTCATCATAAAAACAATAATCACCGGTCAACATATTTTTATTTATGGTATCGTTCATGATTACATTATCAAAAGCCTCGCCGTATCCAACTTTTCGATCGTAAAACAAACTATCACCAACTAATTTTTTACCTTCATTGGTCAATACAGAACGATCTAATAATTCAGCCTGATCCTTTACTGTATTATAGACTCCCCGTTCAGAATAAATATGATTCTTCTCATTAATAATGTTTGAAGGACCCAATATCTTTGCAATCTTTGTATCAGTGCTGTATTTAAGCGTATCCGAGGTTAGCGTAAAACGAGGATTAGCCAATTTTACTTCATGATTAAAAACAGCCAGTTTGGTAGCCGGGCTGTATTCTCCCCAGTCGGATGTAAGCACATTTTCTTCATCAGTAAGTGTGCCTCCTTCAAAGTAATAACCTAAGTTGTAAAGGCGGTCATAATTTAAGCTATCTGTCGTAAGCGTTGTCTTTCGATTAATCATCTTTACATTTTCACGAAGCATAGCCAGCTGTGCTACCCCATCATAAAAAAGATAATCACCATAAATAAACAAGGTGTCTCCCTGCTCCATGCGTACATTGCTAAAAGCTTCTACTGAATTTGTCTTCTCATAAATTAAGGCGCTATCGCAATACATATACATGCTATCATGGCGTAATTTTACAGATCCAACAAGTACTTGAACGTCAGGCCGTAACATTTTATCAGCCTGGGCCTCATCGGCATGTAAAAGATCGACTCTCGTTCTTTTCTTCTCTAGTTTCTTGTCTTTCTTTGCAGCAACAGCATTCCTATTTGCTTCTGCTTTATTTTTTTCCGAAACCTGCTTCTTTTTATTAACAGGCTTCACCTGTGCTATGAGGCATACGCCAAACAGGCATAGAAGACCCGTAAGGAGAAATCTATGCCTGATAGGAAAATGATATTTTTTATTTATTATCAGCATACAAAAATAAATGTATTATCAAGCAATTAATCTTTTATCCAACCCGGATACTTAAAAGAACAATTTTTCCAATTATCGTTAATCCTCACATAAGTATGCTTTTGTTTCTCCAAAATCCATTTGTGAAGCATTGCTTCCCTTCGCTTTTCTATAACTATATCCTTCAAGCTTTGGTAATCATCGGTAATTGTAGCCTTATGCCCATTAATTCTTGTTTTCAACTTTACAATGGCACAAACCTCTTTTCCGTCCTTCTCATTCACTAAGGTGAATGCTTTAGAGATCTCACCTACATTCAATTTATCTACAACTTTAGCTATTTCTTGTGGCAATTGTTGCATTTCAAACTTAGAAGTATTGGTGCTAGGATTAGGCATCAAACCATGGTTATTGCGGGTCTCTTTATCCTGCGAAATAACTGAGGCGGCCTCATCAAAAGAAAATTTACCTTTACGTATATCGTCTGCTATTGAATCGAGCTTTAGTGTAGCAGAAGAGAGTTCTTTATAAGAAACCTTGGGCTTAACCAAGATATGGCGGGTATTAATACGGTCACCACGTTTTTCTATAAGTTGGATAATATGAAAACCAAATTCAGATTCTACTATTTTAGAGACCTTCTTGGTGTCCTGAAGATTAAAAGCAACATTTGCGTATTCAGGAACAAGTTCTCCACGGCCCTTAAATCCAATTTCGCCACCACGCATAGCCGATCCTTTGTCTTCTGAATAAAGTAAAGCTAACGTCGAAAAATCCATTTCCCCCTTATTTATGCGATCAGTATATTCACGCAATTTCCTTTTCACATCCTCAATTTCATCTATTGGGATTTTAGGTTGCAAGGTAACAATCTGTACTTCTACTTGAGTGGGTATATAAGGAATACTATCTTGAGGGATGTCTTTAAAATAGCGGCGGACTTCTGCCGGAATCACTTTGATTTCACCAACCAGTTTCTGTTGCATCTTCTGCACAGTCAAACCATCGCGCACATTCTCACGCATAGTTTCGCGAATTTGAGTAGATGTTTTATTGAAATACTCCTCCATCTTTTCCTTTGAACCCATCATCTGAATGTATTGATTGGTCATCATCTCGACACGCTGAATCACCTCGGATTCGGAAACATCAATACTATCAAGTACTGCTTGATGCAAAAATAGTTTCTGTGTAGCCAGCTCTTCAGGAATGACGCAATAAGGATCTCCATCAAATTTCCGCCCCTCATACTGAGCGTTCATCCGTGCCTCCTCTACGTCAGATTTGAGAATTGCCTCATCACCTACAACCCAAACGACCTCGTCAATCACATTGTCTTGTCCATATACCGTTGAACCTGCAACGAGCATCAAGGCGAATAAAACAACAAACCGAAAGTTCACAAACTTCTTCATTCTTTGTATTTAATAATTTATAATCTTTTTATCACTCATTGCTCGTTGATACAAATCGTCTTTTACTTTTTTCATGAAATCAAGCTGTTTCTTATTTACAAGCATATCTTTTACTTCAAATTTTGCAAGTTCATAAGGCTTCTGTTCTCCTGATTTACGATAGTCGCTCACGTTCAGAAAATAATAATACGCAGTATCTTTCAATTCAACCTGACGATTCATTCGCAAATAATTCTCGGGATCCAAGACTTTAAGTGGAATCCGATCCAAAAGGTCAGATAACGAAACCCATTTATCATAGAAATATTCATAGCTAACAGCATTCTGTAAACTGTATTTTTCTAAATGATCTATTGCTTCACTTGTTTCCAACTTATACCATTTACGTACTCTATTTACCTGCGGAGCCGTTAATGGTAGCTTTATAAACAATCCTTTTATCAGCGGATGCTCTAAAATAAACAGATTCCTATTTTTCTCATAGTAATCGACTATTTCCTGTTCCGAAAGCTCTTCCGCTAGTTTCTGATTGATAAGTTCCTGCTGATAAGTATGCATTATCAGTGCTTTTCTGTAATTTTCTACTAATTTATCAATTTCACTATTCTCTGGAATATTACTTTTTGCTTTATTGTACAACAAAACATCTTCCGTCCAGTTACGAATATAATGCTTGGCAAAGAGCAGACTATCGTCTTTGGACAAGCCCGGAGGGATAGCTGCATACAAATCTTCTTTGTATAAAAAGTTTTCATCGACCTCTACTAAAGGCGTCTTCCCTGTATGATCATCCTTACGCATACATGACCCGAAAAAAGAAGCAAAGATTAGTAAAGAGATAACAATCTTCATTGTAAGCTGAATATATAATATACGAAGATAATGTAATAATTGCTTGCTTCAGTGATTATTAACTGTTTTTAAAACCTCTTGGTTAATTTCAACCTTACCTTTCGCACGCAAATGCTCCATCCACAAAGCTTCAAGGTATTCTTGATAATCAACGACCAAAGGCCCCCTAACATCGTTATAACTATCCGGACCTTTCACCTTCTCCCCAATAACAATGGTATATGGGAAAGCCTCCAAAGGTACAAAATCTCCTTTTTTAAAAATAATTTTATCGACATATTTATTACTTCCCTCAACAAAAATACCTTGTTCCAGTTTTATTTCGGGAACTGACGCTCTATTAAATGTCTTTAGAATTACGTCGGACCACTGTTCATATGGTAATTTTCTCACCAATTTCTTGGCTTTTTTAGCTATTTTATTATTCACGGAATGTAGCACCAAACCTCTATAGCGAGGTTTTTCCCAGAAGTAATTTTCTTTATGTGTTTTAAAAAAGGCTTTTAAACCTACTTCATCATTAGAAGCCGGTTCCCATATCTCTCGATTACTAATCTCAAACAGTAAAATGCCGTCCCTATACTCTTGCATCAAATACCGAAAATCGGGATACTTCATCTCTAAACGCTCATTTTCATAATCAAGCATGGATTTAGTAACAAAATGACTCAACTGTTTTCTAATTTCCTGAGGATGTCCTTCAGCAAAACGCTCAAAGTCAACACCTGTATAAACACGTCCATCGATAGTGAAAAGAACTTTATCCGTTTTTCCACGAGTATATAGTTCCTGTATATTTTCTTCTCTTGAAATATAGTGATATTCCATTTTCAGTTTTTCAACCAAAGCCTCAGCTCCTTTATCTTCTCCATATTGACGGGTAAGACGTCTGAGTATTTCACCACGAACCTCTTTAAAGGGAGGAATATCTCTCGTCTCTAGTACTTTAACAATATGCAATCCTTTGGGGGTGAAGAAAGGTTTAGATAGTTCATTCTTCCTCATAGAAAAGACTACTCTTTCAAACTCCTCAGGCATTTGCAACCATCCTACCCAAAACGGTTTCGTTTCATCAGAATATTTATTAACATACCTGAGAAAATCTGCCTGCGGGTCTTTCTCCAAAACATCATAAATAGAATCCATCAAAAATTGCGCACCTCTAAGTTCTTGAGCAGAGGCGTTTTGAGGAAGATATTTAAAGATCTGCGCAACCAAAACCTGTCCTGCACGCGAGTTCTTCTTCATCTTTTCATATACCTGATTCGCATATTCATCTTCAGCTATTTCATCAGTAAGATACGACTTAGCCAACTGACGACGGTAACCTCCTAACTCATCTCGAAAAGCACGAGTCGTGTCGATTCTAGCTGCTTCGGCTGCTGCTACTTTTAGCTTAAAATCAACAAAAAGCGCTACGTATTCATCTATTTTCTTATGCTCACCCCCACTAAAATTCTTGTTTTTATTATAACTATATTCAAATTCAGAACGAGTTATGTCTTTATTTTTAATTCGCATCAACACAGGATCTTGCTGCCCCATGGCATATATACTTAAAAGACTTAACGCAAACGACAAAAAGAATATTTTCATACAATGGTCTATTTATACACGAGTAATGAAACGATAAAGAAACAAAGATAAAAGAATAAAATAGAAAAATAAAAAGAAGGCACAAAAACACAAAATTTTATTACTTAAACTTTATGCTTTTGCACCTTCCTTAATAGTTATCTAATGTTATCTCTACTCTGGACGACTATAGTTAGGAGATTCACTTGTTATTGTAACATCATGTGGGTGACTTTCCATAACACCTGCATTGGTGATACGAGTAAATTTTGCCTCATGAAGTTTATCAATATTTGCCGCACCACAATATCCCATACCTGCACGTAAACCACCAGTAAGCTGATAAATCACCTCATAAAGGGTACCTTTATAGGGCACTCGGGCAGCAATTCCTTCGGGAACAAGCTTCTTTACATCAGTTTCTCCGCCTTGAAAGTAACGATCCTTAGAACCATTTTCCATCGCCTCAAGCGATCCCATCCCTCTATAGGATTTAAACTTTCTTCCATTAAATATAATTGTTTCGCCTGGACTTTCCTCTGTTCCGGCAACTAAAGAGCCTATCATCACGGAGTATCCTCCGGCGGCAAGCGCTTTTACTACATCACCGGAATAACGTAGTCCACCGTCAGCTATTAAAGGAACACCCGTTCCTCTCAACGCTTTTGCTACTTCATAAACGGCAGAAAGCTGAGGAACACCCACTCCTGCTACAACACGAGTAGTACAAATCGATCCTGGTCCGATACCTACTTTCACACCGTCAGCACCAGCTTCGGCTAACATTTTTGCAGCATCACCGGTTGCAATGTTACCTACCACAATATCAATATTTGGAAAGCGTTTTTTAGATTCAATCAAAACATCAACAACACCCTTTGAGTGTCCATGAGCCGTATCAATAACAATAGCGTCAGCTCCTGCATCGACCAATGCCTGCATACGTTCAAAAGTATCAGAGGTTACACCAACACCAGCTGCAACTCGCAGCCGACCTTTGGAGTCTTTACAAGCCATAGGTTTGTCTTTTGCTTTGGTTATATCCTTATAAGTAACCAAACCAATCAATCGGCCTTCTTTATCAACAACAGGAAGTTTCTCTATTTTATATCGTTGAAGAATTTGCGCAGCAGACTCAAGATCAGTAGATTGATTTGTCGTAACCAAGTTCTCCTTCGTCATTACTTCGTCAATATGCTTATGCATATCTCTCTCGAAACGAAGGTCTCTATTTGTCACAATACCAACCAAGAAGCGATCATCATCCACCACAGGGATGCCACCAATTTTATACTCTGCCATAAGAGCAAGAGCGTCGTAAACAGTAGAACCTTGTTTGATAGTTACCGGATCATAAATCATTCCATTCTCAGCACGCTTCACAATAGCAACTTGTTTCGCTTGATCTTTAATGGACATATTTTTATGAATCACTCCGATACCTCCTTCGCGTGCTATGGCAATAGCCATCTTAGCTTCGGTAACGGTATCCATAGCAGCCGTAACAAATGGGACTTTTAACTCAATGTTTCGTGAGAACTTTGTCGAAAGATCGACAGTGCGCGGTAAAACTTCAGAATAAGATGGGATTAACAAGACATCATCATAAGTCAATCCATCCATAACAATCTTATCAGCAATAAATGACATAGGGCTATGCGTTTAAAATTTATTGCGTGCAAATATACGGTTTTTATTCAAGCCTATGATCTTAATCGACTTGTTTTTTTGCTCCAAACCATAAAAAAGAGGAAACCGGCCATTCGCAGTGGCATCGGATATCTCCGTGCCTTTTAGCAAATCGCCGGCTTCTTCAATTCTTTATAAGTTTAGTTTGCCATTTCCGAGAAGAATTTAATCCGCACTAACCGCACTTCTTCCTCCGTGTAATCATCACCAAGTTCTGCAATAGCATCCTCTATTTTATCGGTAGTCGATTCTTTAAAATAATCATAAATGTCGAGCATGTGATCTTCATCCATAATTTCATCTAAGAAATAATCGATATTCAATTTTGTTCCCGAATAAACAATTGCCTCAACCTCATCTAGCAAATCACTAAATTCAATACCCTTTGAAAGAGCAATGTCATCCAAAGCCACTTTACGATCGATAGATTGAATGATTGAAACTTTCAACTTCGATTTATTAGCAACTGTGCGCACCCGAAGATCTTCAGGACGTTCTATTTCGTTCTCTTCGCAGTGCTTCTTTATTAGTACGCAGAAATCTTCACCGTAACGTTTGGCTTTTCCCGCACCTACCCCAGGTATATTTTGCAATTCATCCTGCGTAACCGGGTAGATAGTAGCCATCGCTTCAAGAGAAGGATCCTGAAAAATAACATAAGGCGGAACGCCTAATTTTTTAGATAGTTTTTTCCTTAAGTCCTTCAACATTGAATACAATGCCGGATCGACAGCGCAAGAGCCTCCACCTCTTGTTGGTGCTTCTTCTTCAACTTCATCAAAATCATTATCTTCAGTAATTTTGAATGACTTAGGGTGTTTTAGGAACTTATGCCCGGCTTCGGTAACCTTTAGGGTTCCGTAGTTCTCGACATCTTTACTCAAATAACCGGCAATAAGCGCTTGCCTAATAACAGCATTCCATGTTTTATCTTCTTCACCCATTCCTGAGCCAAAAACTTCAAGGTCTTCATGAAGATGCGCCTGCACTTCCGAAGTTTCTTTACCTTGCAATATATCAATAATATAGTCTGCTTTAAAATTCTCTTTAACAGCGATAATCGCTTCAATCACAGCACATAACGAATCTTGAGCCTCCACTTGCTTTTTCGGGTTTAAACAGTTGTCACAATTTCCACAATTTTCTTCCGTATATTCTTCGCCGAAGTAATGTAATAACGACTTACGGCGGCATACGGAAGACTCAGCATACGCAGCAGTCTCGAGCAGAAGCTGCTTGCCTATTTCCTGTTCTGCCACAGGTTTTCCTTGCATAAACTTTTCCAGTTTCTGCAAGTCTTTATTCGTATAGAAGGTTATACATTGTCCTTCACCACCGTCTCTGCCGGCGCGTCCGGTTTCTTGATAATAACCTTCCAGACTTTTAGGTATATCGTAATGAATAACATAACGCACATCAGGCTTATCTATACCCATTCCAAATGCTATAGTAGCCACTATAACGTCTATCTTCTCCATCAGAAAGTCATCCTGATTCTGGGTTCTTGTTGCGGAATCCATCCCGGCATGGTAAGCTCTTGCATTGATCCCATTTGCCTGAAGAATCTGAGCAAGTTCCTCCACTTTTTTCCGACTCAAGCAATAGATGATGCCTGACTTTTCATTATTATTCTTGATGAATTTAATAATCTCCCTGTCTATATTAACTGTCTTAGGACGAACTTCATAATATAAATTAGGACGATTAAATGAAGATTTAAAAACTTTCGCATCTACCATCCCCAAGTTCTTCTGAATGTCATGCAAAACTTTAGGAGTGGCCGTTGCCGTCAACGCAATAACCGGCGCTTTCCCTATCTCATTAATAATAGGACGAATGCGACGATATTCCGGACGAAAATCATGCCCCCACTCCGAAATACAATGAGCTTCATCTACTGCATAAAAAGAAATTTTCACCTTTCGCAGGAATGCCACATTTTCATCTTTGGTTAAAGACTCGGGAGCAACATAAAGCAATTTTGTTTTTCCAGAGAGAATATCAGACTTCACCTGATCAATGGCCGACTTATTTAGCGAAGAATTAATAAAATGAGCAATGCCGTCTTCTTCACTGAAATTTCGCATTGCATCTACTTGATTCTTCATTAAGGCAATCAGTGGAGAAATAACGATGGCGGTACCTTTCATTGTTAGCGAAGGTAACTGATAGCATAGTGATTTGCCTCCGCCGGTAGGCATGAGTACAAAGGTATCGTTACCATCAAGCAAATTCTGAATGATAGCTTCTTGATTTCCTTTGAATTTACCAAATCCAAAATACTTCTTCAGTTGGTCCGTTAAATTAATCTTCCCTGCCATTACATTAGATTGTTTTGTTCTATTTCAAACTTTAGCTCTCACTCTTACTTCTTGAAGAGTGACAAACAAAGTTATAACAACTTATTAAAAATCAAGTAAATCCAAGCTAATATTTTCAAGGGAAAACCAAAACAGCCATTCATTTCTTCCACTATTGCTTGTTTTATGCCGTTTGCAGTCTTACCATATTGGATTTATCAAGTTGCGCTTTAGCATAACTCAGCGTTACTTCATATTCTTTTTGGTCTTGCGACGGTATTTCAAACATTACATCCATCATAATTGTCTCCACAATAGAACGCAGCCCGCGAGCTCCTAATTTGTGCTCCACAGCCTTATCTACGATATATTCAAATACTTCTGCCTGAAAAGTAAGGTTCACACCATCCATCTCGAACAACTTAACGTATTGCTTAACAATGGAATTCTTCGGTTCAGTAAGAATAGAGCGAAGAGCTGACCTATCAAGCGGTTCCAAATAAGTGAGAACAGGCAAACGGCCTATAATCTCTGGAATCAAGCCGAAAGATTTCAAATCTTGAGGAGCAATATATTGCATCATATTACCCTTATCAATAGTAGTATTCTTTTGAGAAGCTCCATATCCAACCACGTGTGTGTTCAGTCGTTGCGCTATTTTCTTTTCTATACCATCAAACGCACCACCACAAATGAACAGAATATTCTTCGTATTCACGGCAATCATCTTCTGATCGGGATGTTTACGTCCTCCCTGGGGCGGTACATTAACAACAGAGCCTTCCAATAACTTCAATAACCCTTGTTGCACACCTTCACCACTTACATCGCGGGTGATAGAAGGATTATCTCCCTTACGGGCTATTTTGTCTATTTCATCAATAAAGACAATTCCCTGTTCAGCCTCGGCCACATTGTAGTCGGCCACCTGAAGCAGGCGAGTAAGAATACTTTCAATGTCTTCACCTACATATCCGGCCTCAGTCAGCACTGTAGCATCAACAATGGTAAACGGCACATGCAGCAATTTAGCTATGGTACGAGCTAACAGCGTCTTGCCCGTTCCAGTGCTACCTACCATAATAATGTTTGATTTCTCTATCTCCACATCATCTTTGTTGTCCTTTTGTAACAAACGCTTATAGTGATTGTACACCGATACAGATAGGAAACGCTTGGCGTCATTTTGCCCAATGATATATTGATCAAGAAATGCTTTTATTTCAAGAGGCTTGGGCAACTCCTTCATATTCAGTTTTTTACCACCTGCCGCAGCAGAGACATCCAAAGCTTCCTTTGTTATCTCATAGGCTTGAGTGGTGCAACTATCGCAAATGTATCCGTTCATGCCCGTGATAAGAAAGTTTACCTCACTCTCTAGACGTCCACAAAAGCTACATCTTTTCTTACCGTTTTTTGTTATTTTTGATTCATCCATATTTACTCGCTAACAGGTTTTCTAACCAATACTTCGTCTATCATACCATAGTCTTTGGCTTCAACAGCTGTCATCCAATAATCACGATCTGAATCGACCCATACTTTATCAAAATCCACGTGTGCGTGATTGGCAATAATCGTATAAAGTTCCTTCTTCAATTTCATAATTTCACGAGCAGTAATCTCAATATCCGAAGCTTGCCCTTGGGCTCCTCCCATCGGTTGGTGAATCATCACTCGGGAATGCGTAAGTGCAGAACGTTTTTTATCTGCCCCGGCCACCAATAAGACAGCGGCCATAGAGGCAGCCATACCGGTACAGATCGTAGCCACATCACTCGTAATAAATTGCATGGTATCGTAGATGCCAAGCCCTGCAGTGACTGAGCCACCGGGAGAGTTAATATAAATAGAAATGTCTTTCCCCGGATCCACAGAGTCCAGATACAGCAATTGAGCCTGAAGCGTGTTTGCCGTATAATCATCTACTTGTGTACCGAGAAAAATGATACGATCCATCATTAAACGAGAGAACACATCCAGTTGAGTTACATTCAATTGTCTCTCTTCAAGAATATAAGGATTCAAGTATCCTGCTTGCGATTTTATAACATCATCTAGCACCAAACTATTTATTCCTAAGTGCTTGGTTGCGTATTTTCTGAAATCATCCATAAGTTATCCGTATTATATTGTTAGTACAATGTGAATACAAAGAAACAAAAAAGAACACAGAGACACAAAAGGACAGAGTTATAATTAATAAAAAAATCTCTGTGACCTTGTGTCTCTGTATTCTTTGATACCCGATACTTGGATATATTTATTTAAATAGCTGACTGAAATCTTCCAAAGAAACAACTTTGTTTTCCAAAGTCACTTTGTCTTTCAGCGCCACAGAAAGCTTAGTGTCTACCACACGGCTCACCAAACCATCAATGCTTTCTTTCTTCTTCAGCATCTCTTGAGCATAATTATCAAGAAGATCATCAGGAACAGTGAGCATTCCATATTGAGCAAACTGTGCTTTAGTAGCATCTTTTGCCATTTGAAGAACATCATTCTGCTCTACTTTAATATCAAATTCTTTCACTAGTTGCTCTTTAGCCAAATGCCAAGTCAATTCCTCGATGCTATTATCGTAGTTTTCATCTACAAAGCTTTCGCCTTTGTCTGGATTGTTCAACAACATAATACGTTTCAGCAAAGCTGTAGGAAATTCGATTTTACCCAACTTTTCAAGTAAGTTCTTACGAACATCGATAAGAAATTTATAATCACTATCAGCAACAAATTGAGCTGCAATGCTTTCCTTTACCTTTGCACGAAATTCTTCTTCAGTTGTAACGACGTCTTTACCCAGGACCTGATCGAAAATTTCCTGATTCAATTCTCCTTCTACGAAACGAGTAATCTCTGCTATCTGGAAGCTGAAATCAGCTTTTATCTTTGCAGCAGCTTCTTTTTCTATTTTCAAAAGTGAAGCTATTTCAGTATCATGCCCGTCATAAGCCGCATTAGGGTTAAAGACCAACACATCATTCACCTTTGCATTCGCAAAGATCGCTTTCTGGGTATCATTCTTTATGTAGGAAGGCATCAACACTGCGCCTTCTACCTGAATGCCAGCTTCTTTTGTGTTACCATTCTCATCAAGTTCGGCGATCAAACCTTTCAACATATCATTCTCCTGATAAACATCAACCTGATCATATCTACCACTACGTTGAGTATATGCTTTCACCTGCTTGTCAACCATTTCAGCCGTCACATCAACAGTGTAATAGTCTACTTTATCTTTAGCAGATACTTCTGCCTTAAATTCAGGAGCCAATGCAATGTCGAACAAAAACTCGAAATCTTCCATTGTATCAAAATCAACCACAGGCTGCTTATCTTCGTTAGGCATCGGTTCGCCAAGAATATTCAATTCATTCTCTTTGATATATCCATAGACCTTTTCTGAAAGCAACTTGTTAACCTCTTCAGCAACAACTGATTTACCATACATTTTCTTCACCAGACTTGCCGGAACCATTCCCTTACGGAACCCGGGCACTTGTGCTTTCTGACGAAAAGACTTCAGCGACTTGTCTACTTGTTCCTGATAGTCGGCTTTCTCAAGCTTTACTGTAAGCAATGCACTTACTTTGTCAATGTTTTGTAATGAAACGTTCATTCTGACAATTATTTATTTGATTTATACTTTGTTCGATACTCAAATTGAGGGTGCAAAATTAGTGCTAATCTTTCAATTATCAAATAAGATTTATGAATTATTTGTATTTCAACCTTTTTGATAGATAACTTCCAATGCTTGAGGGTTTAAGATATGAATCTCTCTATCCTTTACTTCAATCAAATTATCCGACTCAAAACTCTTTAAAACTCGAATTGCGTTCTCTGTGCTAATAGATGCAAATTCGGCTATATCCTTCCGTGACATGAATTCAAATACATTGCTCTCATCCGTCCTAAAAGAATCAAGATACAACAAAGCACGAGCCATCTTTCCATGCATTTGTTTATATAAATGGGTATGCAATAGTGAAAAAAAACTATTCTCTAACTCACTGTATCGGTGTATAAGTTGGAAACTTACGCTCGGATTTTCCTGAATCAACTGCAATAAGTATTCTCTGTCGAATAAACATAACGTAACCGGACCTAAGGCCATGGCTGAATAATTGCTTACTTTATTATTGAATAAGCCCGACAGCGCAATAAAATCCCCCTGCCCCACTATTCGTAGGTTCGTATTCCTTCCCGATATTCCTTCTATGAATTCTTTCACAAAGCCATGGAGAATAAACATAACAGATGGAGCAAAGCTACCTTGTTTATTAATAATATCTCCTTTTTGAAAAGTTATCTGCCGCTTATGAGCTTCCAGTTCACGAAGTTTTTCATCGGAGAGGTTAGCAAAGCAGGTTGCACCAAGTTTTATAACAGGAAAACGCAAAGATAGTTCCGTCTTATTCATAATCGAACTTTTTATAACCATTTACTTAACGATTACAAAAATACGAAATTATCTTGATATCTGAATATTAGCGTCGAAAAACAGGAACCTTACATAATTGCATTCCGTGGTAGCAAATTATATAACGTATTATTCGCACCCACAACATGGGGATGTTGTGATGTGATAAAAGCGCTCTTCAAAAGAGAAGAAACCTACAATCAAAAAGAAGTTATACGATCATTCGTCTTTAATAAATAGATCAAGCAACTTCTCTAAGGGGCAAAACTTAGTTATTGAGGACTGAAACAGGTTAAAACCGACAAACCCGGCTAAGAACAGCCATTCTATGGCTACAAAATAGGCTAGAAGAACACCCGTTAAAACGAGTGTTCCAGCTACGAATCTGATAATCCGTTCTTTCATATTTTACATCATTTTTGAAAACTCTTCTACACTCAACACAAAACCTCTGACAGGAAAAGACGTATTGCAATCTGCATTGCAGCGATTAATGTTTTCCAACGTTTTTAGAGCCGATTCAGGATCAGTAAAGCTGAACAGAACGATAGAATTGGCTTTCCCGTTGTCCGAACCAAACCAACCTACATTGTACCCACGTTTCTTGTATCCTGTGGTATCGCTCACGCTGAAGATGCTTACTCCTGCACTTTCGAGCAATTTAGCTACTTCTTCCTGATATTCTTTGATACTTACTACAACCAATAGTTTCATAACCTTTTCTTATTTAATTGTTTTTCTCAACATTTTGAAATAAAGTAACGGTACAACCCCAAGTGTAAGGATAGTCGATGTGATTGTTCCTCCCATCAACGAGATAGCTAGTCCTTGAAAAAGAGGATCAAACAAAATAACGATGGCGCCCAGTACTACCGTACCTGCAGTAAGAAGAATAGGCAACGTACGCACCGCACCAGCTTCCAGAATAGCTTGTTTGAGCGGAACACCCTCCTTAAGGCGAATATTGATGAAATCAATAAGCAAAACAGAGTTCCTCACCATAACACCCGCCAAGGCAATGAAACCGATCATGGATGTCGCACTGAAATAAGCCCCCATTATCCAATGCCCCAATACTATCCCAATCAAGGAAAGCGGTATGGCAGCAAGCATCACGATAGGTACAAGGAAGTTTTGAAACCAGCCCACAATAAGCAAATAAATAATCAATATTGCTATGGCAAAGGCTATGCCGAGATCACGGAACACCTCGTAAGTGATTTGCCACTCACCATCCCATTTCATCGAATAGTTATCTTCATTTTCAGGTTGCGAATTACTCAGTACGCTAAGATCATAACCCTCAGGCAGTTTCACCTCTTTGAGCTTCTTGTTCACATCCATCATTGCATACACAGGGCTTTCTAATGCTCCCGCCAGATCGGCAGTAACCATCACTAACCTTTTCTGATCCTTACGCCAGATGCTCTTCTCTTTAACTTCTTCCTTCGCTTCGGCTATGTCACCTAATTGAACTATCTGTCCACTCATGCTCTGTATAGGAAGGCTTTTCAAAGCTTCCATCGATGACTTATCCGAGTTATTCATCTCCAAACGAATGGGGATGGACGACAACGAATTTTCTTTATGCAATACACCTACCTCTTTACCTGAAATAGCTGCTCGCAGGTTTTCAGTAACTTTTGCCGGAGCTACTCCTCTGAGCATCGCTTTTTCTTTATCTACTGCAAAACGGAGTGCCTGCTGATCATCTTCTATCAACACGTCAGTGTCTACGATACCTTCGGTTTGACTCAATATGTTTTTGATCTGGCGGGCTACTTTAATTTGTTCTTCGTAATTAGGGCCATATACTTCGGCTACAACTGTAGATAGAACAGGAGGTCCGGGTGGGACTTCTACTATCTTAGCGTTGGCGTTCCAGCGAAGAGCAATCTCCTGAATCGGCTTACGCATCTTCTTAGCAATGTCATGACTTTGGATTTTACGGTCGCCCTTATCCGTGAGGTTCACTTGGATATCGGCCACATTTTCTCCCTTTCTCAAATCATAATGACGCATCAAGCCATTGAAACTGATAGGTGCAGAAGTGCCTACATAAGTTTGATAGTTCACCACCTCGGGCTGAGTGGCCACAAAAGCAGCTATCTCTTTGGTCACAGCATCCGTTTGTTCCAATGTAGCCGACTCGGGCATATCAATCACTACCTGAAACTCATTCTTATTGTCAAAAGGCAGCATCTTAACAGGAACAACCTTAAAGAAGAACAAAGAAACCGAACCGATTAAAAGAGCCAAAGTAACGAGCATAAACACCCAACGTTTTTTGCGAGAGGCAAGCATCGGATTCATGAACCACGCATAGTAGCGATAGAAAACAGAGCTAGAAGCATCGTATTCTTTTTCCTCTTTCTCTCCCTCTTTTTTACTATCTTTATGCTTAAGGAAAATATACCCCAGATAAGGAGTAAGTGTCAAGGCTACGATCAGAGAAAATGTCATGGCAATAGATGCACCAATAGGCATCGGACTCATATAAGGGCCCATTAACCCTGAAACAAAGGCCATAGGCAATACGGCTGCAATGACTGTCAGTGTGGCAAGTATGGTGGGGTTGCCCACTTCATTGATAGCAAAAAGGGCAGCCTGTCTGAGTGAAAGATACTTCATCTTAAAGTGTCGGTGCATGTTTTCTGCTATAATAATGGAATCGTCCACCACAATACCCGTTACAAACACGAGAGCAAAAAGCGTAATTCTATTCAGCGTATAATCCATGAAATAATAAGCGAATAGGGTCAGCGCAAACGTGACAGGCACAGAAAGAAATACCACCAAACCACCGCGCCAACCCATAGCCAACATAACAAATAGCGTTACGGCTACAATGGCACCAAAGAGGTGAAGAAGTAACTCGGATACTTTTTCAGAAGCCGATTCACCATAATTACGAGTCACGGAAATATTAATATCCGGGGAAACTGACTCTTTCTTGAGATGCTCTACCTTATCTAATATCTTTTCGGACAGGTGCATGGCATCCGTACCTTCTTGTTTGGAAATAGCAATCGTTACAGCTGTGTAATCAGAAGCATTATTCTCCTTTAAATCTTTCGCCGCATCAGCGCCATAACCAAACGAGACATATTGAGTCGGTGTAGCCGAAGGTCCTTCGGTTATAGTAGCGATGGAAGAAAGATAGACCGGATGCCCTTCGTTCATTCCCACAATCAGGTTATCCACATCTTCGCGAGTTTTCAGAAAATTGCCTGATGATACAGAGTAGGTTTCATTACCACTATAGATATTGCCAGCCTGCATCTGGAAATTAGCTGCCTGCATATACTGGCTTATGGCCGCCAAATCTAGATTCATCCCAGCCAACTTATCCTTGTCGATAGTGACACTCACTTGACGAGAACGGCCTCCGATGATATCAATGTTTGTAACGTTCTTGATCTTTTTGATTTCGTTACGCAACAGTTCGGCTTGTTGCCTGAGCATATAGTCACTACTGCTCTTACTCCAGAGGGTAAGGGCAAGTACAGGAACATCATTGATGGAACGTGTCTTTATTAATGGCATACTTACGCCCTGAGGCATCTTATCCATATTCTTTATCAATTCGTTATAAAGGTTCACCAACGATTTCTCTTGGTTTTGCCCCACATAAAATTGAACCGTGAGCATAGCCTGATCAGACATAGAGGTGGACATAACGTGTTCCACTCCATTCACATTAGACAAAGCCTTTTCGAGCGGTGCCACCACTTTTGTTTCCATCTCGGCAGGAGTAGCTCCCGGCATACCTATGAATAGATCGGCCGCAGGAACCTCTATCTGAGGTTCTTCTTCCCGAGGAATCAAATAAACACTATAGATTCCAATGAGCATAAAAGCAACCATCAACAGCAGCGAGAGCTTGCTTTGTAAAAAGCCTCCGGCTATTTTTCCGGCAAATCCTTCTTTCATGACTATTGTTATTTCTTTAATTCAACTTTTGTTCCATTCTCTAGTCTCTTTCCATCAGGAAGGATGACCCGATCTTCTTTCAGCAATCCGGAAAGTATTTCGGTATGATCTCCCATCACTTGTCCGGTGCGTACCCAACGAAGCATAGCCGTTTGTGAAGATGAAACGACGAAAACTCCTGCTAAACCATCTTTATCGAGCAATGCAGCGGTAGGTATCAATAAATTGTTCGATTGCTGTTCGCTCTGATCTTTGGCAACAGAAACAAATACATTGGCATACATACCCGAATAAACTTTTGACTTCTCGGCGGCCGGAACCTGGATGGTAATCTTATACTGCCCACCACTTTCTACCGACGATTGGCTTTTCTCAATAATGGGAGCTTCAAACACTAGGTTAGCTGACTTTACTCGTACGGTGGCTTTCATTCCTTTTTCCACCTTATTTATATCCGACTCTGTAAGCGAGCTCTCAACGACCAACTCACCACCCTTTTCTACTACGATAAGCGGCATACCCGGACTAGCCAATGCTCCCAAGTCAATATTTATTTGCGACACGATGCCGCTAAAAGGAGCAGATATCTGTGTATATGCCTGATTAGCAGTTACTTCTCTCTTCATTTGACGAGCCATTTCCAATTTCGACTTCATCGATAGAAACTGTAGATTAACATTCTCATACTCTTTAGCCGAAACGCTCTTACGGGCATAAAGAGTAGCAAAACGCTCCTCATCTTTCTTCGCCTGATTATAAGCAGCCTCCGCTTCTCGAATCATAGCTTCTGTTTGTGCCTTCTTTGCTCCAAGTTCTTCGTCGGAAATAGTTAGCAAGAGCTGTCCTTTTGAGACTTTATCTCCCTTTTTCACACGAATAGAAGTAACCGATCCCATCATACGAGTACCAATACGGGCAGTTTCTATGGATTGTATTCGACCGTTGGCCACAATGCCTCGTTCATTTTGAGATACAGGAGTGGTTATTACCACCGCAACTGGAGTGTCGTTATTTGTTTTTTTCTCTGCTTCACCAGAGCAGGCAGTGATTAGCATGCTCGAAACAATTAATGCACTTAGCAAGGAAAACTTTGACTTTTTCATATCTATATTATTTTTATTCGTTAGAAGAAGTTATAAAAGCAAGATAGGCGATAGTGAGGTCTTTTTTGAAGTAGACCATTTCACGCATCAAACCGGTTTGGGCTAACTGAGTCTGCACACGAAGCAAATCGGAAGTAGAAGAAAGCCCTTGAGAATAGCGATCTGTCTGAATCGTAAGCCCTTCTTCAGCTTGTGACACCATCGAATCGGCTTGCTTCATTTCGTAGTCTAAATCACTAAGTTGACGCAGATTCTTCTGATATTCCACTTCGGCTTGCGACTTGGTCTCAATTAATCGACTTGCAACCTTATCACGTTCCAATTGAGAAGCCTTTATTTTGTGCCAGTCTTGTGTACCCGAGAATATCTTCCACGACAGACGCACTCCGGCAAAGTAACTATCGGAACTGAAACGAAACGGCTTCACATCATTGTATTGATAATTTCCAAAAGCGTTTATACGAGGAATCAACGACATCTTGTCGGCCCGTAGTTTATTTTTAGCAGCAGATAATCCTGCTTCATAAGCAAGTATATCGGTACGATAACTCAAGTTCAAACTTCTAACAGATTCTGCTGAAAAGCGTACCGTATCTACGATATAAGCAACACCTGGTTGCTTACCCATTAAAAGGCCTAATTGATCAGAACTATTGATAATATTACTCTTCGCTGTTTGGAAATCCGTTCTCATTTTACTTTGAAACACTCTGGCATCGAGCAAATCGGCCTTTTGTATAAGACCTTGCTCATGCATGTCTTCAGCTCGCTTCAAAAAAGCATCGGCTGTCTCAAGTGCTTTCGCTATTACTTCTTTATTTTGATAAGCCAGCCTTACCTCAAGATAAGCTTTCTTAACCTGAAACAACAAATATTCTTCAGCTCGCTTACGGCTCCATTCCTGCATCTGATGATAATCGCGCGCACTGCTTCTCAGATAAATGGCATCCATATTAAAAATTGGCTGAGTAACCTCTATCTGAGCAGAAAAATCTTTATTAAAGCCCGGATAGTTGAGCTTTGCCGGATCAAAGTCGGCAGCTGTAACACTCTGCTCTTGCAATTTGAAGCCAAAAGCATTAAGAGGATTGTTCGTAAAATAAGCACTATATGAAAGCCCTACCTGTGGCATAAAAACAGCATTAGCCCCCAAACTCTCTTCTTTCGCTATCTTTGCGTTTAGTGTAGCTTGGCGCAGAGATTCATTGTGTAGCATAGCTGAGTCAATAGCTTGATTCAACGAAATAGATATTTGACCTTCTTGTGCCTGAATTGCAAACGGGCTCAAAACAATCAAAACCATGATTAACGTAATGTTTCTTATCTGTCTCATAACTCTTTGTTTTTTTGCAAAGGTAGTGGAGAATGAACTTAACACATTGAAAATAGGGCTGTTGTGCATCAAGTCTGCGGCTGTTATGCAACAGGAAAAGCAGATATTAGGGACTAGATAGCAAAAAAAAACAAGAATAATAAAGAAAACACAAGAAAGAGAACACTTATTGAAAATAAATGCTTTCCTTTGTGGTGGAATAATGATGAATTAGTTTCACGATTTCGATTACAAGTTTTTACTCTCCGTTTAATAAGCGCCTTTGTAAACTCTCTGTCGTTTTGATCTTCAAAGTATTACCCATCTATTTTTCCGAAAATTTTTATTTATTCATTTTTTTATTATTTTCATTATGAACATTTACGTTGGAAACCTTAACTACAATGTTAGGGAAGCAGATCTGCAACAAACCTTAGAAGATTACGGAACAGTATCTTCAGTTAAAGTAATCATGGACCGCGAAACTGGTAAGTCTAAAGGCTTTGGTTTCGTAGAAATGGGCAATGATGCAGAAGCAACAAAAGCAATCGCCGAATTGAACGGAGCCGAATATGAAGGACGTGCAATGGTAGTTAAAGAAGCTAGACCAAAATTCTAAATATAGAATCTTAGGACATTTAGAAGAACCTTTTGCAACAAGTGTTGACAGAAGGTTCTTTTTTTTATATTATAGCTAAACCTTTCGAAGTAATGAGTGAGATATTTTGCACTCTTTAGAAAACCAAGTCTTAAAACACTAAAACAACAAGTTATTCCCTTAAAGTGAAGAGCTTACTCTTTAAGCTGAAAATCCTTCCGCCGCAAAACAAAGCTATTACTCAGGTACTTTTCACGAACAATTTTATTTTCTGCAAGTTCTTCCGGAGTTCCTTGAAAAAGAATTTTCCCTTCAAACAATAAATAAGCACGGTCTGTAATACTCAATGTCTCTTGCACATTGTGGTCAGTAATCAGAATACCAATATTTCTATCTTTAAGCTTCCATACTATTTGCTGAATATCTTCCACGGCAATAGGGTCTACACCTGCAAAAGGCTCATCGAGCATAATAAATTTGGGGTCAATGGCCAAGCAACGAGCGATTTCCGTACGACGGCGCTCGCCTCCAGAAAGTTGGGTTCCTAAATTCTTTCGTACTTTCTGCAAACGAAATTCTGCAATCAAGCTCTCGAGTTTGTCTTTCTGATATTCTTTCGGTTTGTTGGTCATTTCAAGAACAGAAGCAATGTTGTCTTCCACACTCATCTGACGAAAAACAGAGGCTTCTTGCGCCAAATAGCCAATGCCAGTCTGAGCACGTTTATAAACCGGATAGTTTGTAATCTCCAAGTCGTCCAAGAAAATTCGCCCTTCATTGGGGGTTATCAATCCTACAGTCATATAAAAAGATGTCGTTTTTCCAGCTCCATTCGGACCCAACAAGCCAACAATCTCACCTTGCTTTACATCGATAGAAACGTGACTCACAACGGTGCGTTTACCATATTTTTTCACCAAGTCTTCAGTACGAAGAACCATCCTGCTATCTTCCATATCCTTGTTATTTAGCGGCAAATGTAGTAAAAATAAGCTGGAATAGTGTACATTTGCAAACAAATATACGAGATATGATTAAAGCACTAAAAACTGTAGGAAGATATATCATACTGATGAACCGGACATTTTCTCGTCCGGAAAGGATGCGTATGTTCTTCAAACAATACATCAAAGAAATAGAGCAGTTGGGGATAAATTCCATCGGCATTGTACTTCTAATCTCCTTTTTTATAGGTGCAGTAATTACAATACAGATAAAGTTGAATATCGAAAGCCCTTGGATGCCTCGATGGACAGTGGGATACGTAACCCGCGAAATTATGTTATTGGAATTCTCATCATCTATCATGTGCCTTATTCTAGCGGGTAAAGTGGGTTCAAACATAGCCTCAGAGCTAGGAACGATGCGCATAACTCAGCAAATTGATGCGCTTGAAATAATGGGAATAAATCCTGCCTGCCATCTTATTCTTCCTAAAATAGCAGCACTAGTTACCATTATTCCTATATTGGTCACCTTCAGTATCTTTGCCGGAATCATCGGTGCCTTTGCGACCTGTTGGTTCGGAGGAATCATGATGGCTAGTGACTTAGAGTATGGATTACAATACATGTTTGTCGAGTGGTTTGTGTGGTGTGGAATTATCAAGTCGCTATTCTTTGCTTTTATTATTGCAAGCGTGTCTGCCTTTTTCGGCTACACTGTCGAAGGCGGTTCCATAGAAGTAGGAAAAGCGTCTACAGACTCTGTAGTAACGAGTAGCGTACTTATTCTATTTGCCGATTTGGTATTAACTAAACTTTTAATGGGATGATCGAAGTAAAAGGACTCTATAAGTCATTTGAAGATAAAGACGTATTGAAAGACATCAATGTTACGTTTGAAAACGGCAAAACAAATTTAATCATTGGACAAAGTGGTTCGGGAAAAACCGTTTTAATGAAATGTATTGTAGGACTGCTCACCCCCAATAAAGGAGAGTTATTATATGATACACGTAACTTTCTAACGATGAGCAAAAGCGAGAAGAAGCATCTTCGACGCGAGATGGGTATGATTTTTCAAAGTGCTGCATTATTTGATTCAATGAGCGTGCTCGAGAATGTGATGTTTCCGCTCAATATGTTCAGCAACGACACGTTAAGAGAGAGACAAAGAAGAGCTCTCTCTTGCCTGGAGCGTGTAAACCTTACCGAGGCCAAAGATAAATTTCCAGGCGAAATAAGCGGAGGTATGCAAAAACGAGTAGCCATAGCCCGATCCATTGTGCTTCAGCCTCAGTATCTGTTTTGCGATGAGCCAAATTCCGGATTAGATCCTAAAACCTCTCTGGTCATCGATGAGCTAATACAAGATATCACAAGAGAATATAACATGACCACCATCATCAATACTCATGATATGAATTCGGTTATGGGCATTGGGGAGAAAATTATTTTTATTTTTGATGGCCACAAAGAATGGGAAGGTACGAAAGATGACATTTTCACCTCGCCAAATATTCGTTTGAATAATTTCGTTTTTGCATCCGACCTTTTCCAAAAAGTGAAAGAAGCAGAAGTTCAAAACATTGAAGGATAATATTACTCAGATATTCACAAAGCATCATTTATAAACAAAGAAAGGTTAATCCTATTGAGGGATTAGCCTTTCTTTGTTTATAACGAAGCACACAAATTATTTCTGTCGTATATAAATATTAATAGGGGTACCGGTAAGACTCCATTTTTCACGCATCTTATTCTCTAAGAAACGTTTATATGGCTCCTTCACATATTGCGGCAAATTAGCAAAGAACACGAATGACGGAACTTGCGTATTTGGCAATTGAGTAATGTACTTGATCTTAATATATTTGCCTTTTATTGAAGGAGGCGGATAAGCTTCGATCAATGGGAGAATTTCTTCATTCAAACGTGCCGTAGGAATCTTCGTACTACGATTTTCGTATACGTTACGAGCCTCTTCTAGCACTTTCAATATTCTCTGTTTCGTAAGTGCTGAACCAAATACAATTGGAAAGTCTACAAAAGGAGCAAGACGAGAACGAATGGCGCTTTCAAATTCCTTTATTACCTTAGCTGTCTTGTCTTCCACCAAATCCCATTTGTTAACAACCACAACCAAACCCTTTGAATTTTTTTGAATCAATGAAAAGATGTTCAAATCCTGACCTTCAACTCCTCGTGTTGCATCCAACATCAGTATACAAACATCTGCAGCTTCAATAGAGCGTATGGAGCGTATAACAGAATAATACTCGAGATCCTCACTTACCTTATTTTTCTTGCGGATACCCGCAGTGTCAACTAAGTAAAAGTCAAATCCAAATTTATTATAACGAGTATATATGGAATCACGGGTAGTTCCTGCAATCTCAGTAACAATATTCCTATCCTCACCAATAAAAGCATTAATAAGCGATGACTTCCCAGCATTCGGACGCCCAACAACCGCAAAGCGAGGAATATCTTCATCCAGAATCTCTGATGATTCCTTCTTAAATTTGCTGACAATAAGATCCATTAAATCACCTGTGCCACTACCTGTTATGGCCGAAACACAATTTGGGTCACCTAATCCAAGAGAGTAAAATTCAGCAGCACTATATTGCAGTTCATTATTGTCAGTTTTGTTAGCAACAACAATCACCGGACTCTCTGAACGTCGCAGAATAGAAGCAACTTGCAGATCAAGGTCTGTCACCCCATTCATTACATCTACAATAAAAAGAATAACATCTGCTTCCTCAACAGCCAACAATACCTGCTTGCGGATTTCTTCTTCAAAAATATCATCCGAGTTAACAACCCATCCTCCAGTATCTACAACAGAGAATTCCCGGCCTAACCATTCCGATTTCCCATATTGTCTGTCACGAGTAGTACCCGCTTCATCATTTACAATCGCTTGACGGGTTTTAGTCAAACGATTGAATAAGGTAGATTTCCCAACATTGGGCCGCCCTACTATTGCAATCAAATTTCCCATAATTTATCACTCCATTTTTGCGACTATCACAGTCGTATGAATACTAACTTAATCTAATTGATATCCAAAATTACGCAACTCTTTATCAGAACTACGCCAATCTTTATCAACCTTCACATAAGTCTCAAGAAAGATCGTCTTCCCGAAGAACTTTTCGAGTTCACGACGCGCTTCTGTAGCGACTTTCTTAAGTGCTTTCCCTTGTTTGCCAATAATAATCCCCTTCTGAGATTCCCGCTCAACATATATCACAGCATTAATATGTATGAGTTTTGGATCTTCTTTAAATTGTTCAACTACAACTTCTACAGAGTATGGGATTTCTTTATCGTAATATAATAATATTTTTTCGCGAATAATCTCATTGACAAAGAAACGTGCGGGTTTATCCGTCAACTGATCCTTATCAAAATAAGGAGGAGAATCCGGTAAAAGCTCTTTTATACGCTTCATTATATAATCTACATTAAACTTTGAAAGAGCAGAAATAGGTATAATCTCAGCCTGAGGCATAAGAGATTTCCATTCATCAACCAACTCTGAAAGCTTATCTTGATTACTTAGATCTATTTTATTGATCAGCAGCAATACCGGAATGGTTTGATGCCGAACCTTCTCAATAAATTCATTGTTCTTATCAGGTATTTCGATAACATCTGTAACATAAAGCAGCACATCTGCATCTGCCAAAGCAGAAGTAGAAAAATTAAGCATTGATTCCTGCAACTTGTATGCAGGTTTAACAACTCCGGGAGTATCAGAAAAGACAATCTGCATCTCTTCTGTATTATATATCCCCATTATTCGGTGGCGCGTGGTTTGCGCTTTGAAAGTGGCAATAGATATACGTTCACCAACCAACGCATTCATCAAAGTCGATTTACCAACATTAGGATTTCCGACAATATTCACGAAGCCCGCTTTATGCATCCTGTATTTCTTTTTTTTCTTATTTTAGACAAAAAAACGCATCGAATAAAAATAGGATGCGTTTTATATTATAATCAGCAACTATTAGTTACCTCTTTTTACCATCATATCCCCACTTCACGTAGACAGCTCCCCACGTAAATCCGGCTCCAAAAGCAGTAAAAAGAAGGTTGTCGCCCTTCTTGAGTTTTTCTTCAAAATCCCAAATACAAAGAGGTAATGTGCCTGCACTCGTATTGCCATAGCGTTGAATATTCACCATAACTTTTTCAATAGGCAATTCCATGCGATGAGCCACTGCATCGATGATACGCATATTGGCTTGGTGAGGAATAACCCAACTGATATTTTCCTTTGTTAAGTGATTTCTTTCAGCCAGTGCAGCTGTCGCATCAGACATATTTGATACAGCATATTTGAATACCGTCCTGCCTTCTTGATAAACAGAATGCATGTGGTTATCTACTGTAAAATAAGAAGGAGGACAAACAGAGCCACCAGCTTTCATATGTAAGAAAGGCAAACCTTTACCATCTGTTTTAAGTAATGCATCCATAATTCCATATTCTTCAGTGGTCGGTTCTACCATAAAGGCAGCAGCACCATCCCCAAAAATAGGACAAGTTGCTCGATCAGTGTAATTAGTGATCGATGACATTTTATCAGCACCAACAATGATTATCTTCTTATATCTACCTGAGCGAATAAAAGAAGCTGCCGTTTCCATTAGAAACAAAAAGCCACTACATGCTGCTTGCAAATCAAAAGCAAAAGCATTTTTTAAACCTAATTTATCACATAAAATAGATGCTGTAGAAGGAAAATGATAATCGGGAGTAGTAGTAGCAACAATAACTAAATCAATATCATCAGGATTAGATTCTGTACGTTGCATAAGCTGTTTTGCAGCTTTTCTTGCCATATAAGAGGTGCCTAACCCTTCTTCGTTCAATATTCGTCTTTCTTTGACCCCTATGCGAGTCATAATCCATTCGTCATTGGTATCCACCATCTTAGATATCTCTTCATTTGTCAAGACATAATCTGGTACATATCCTCCAACTCCAGTGATTACTGCATTAATTTTTTCCATTAATCCTATTTTGAATTTGCAATGCTTGTTATACTAAGAATACAGCCTGAGAATGATTCTCCTGCTGTACTTCATTAAGTATAAATCAATTTAGGCTGTTCTTATTATACAGCTGCTTCTTTTTCAATAGCTAGTTTACCGCGATAGTAACCGCAAGCGCCACATACTGTATGATAAACATGCCATTCACCACAATTAGGGCAAACTGCTAATGTAGGAGCTACTGCCTTATCGTGAGTTCTTCTCTTTGCAGTTCTTGTTTTTGATTGTTTTCTCTTAGGATGTGCCATTTTTTTTAAGCTTTAATTATTATCTAATATTTTCTTTAAATCATTCCACCGCGGATCCATCCGCTCATCAGTATCATCTATCGTATTATCTTCTTCAGACACCTCGAATGTTTCTTCATTAACATCAACCTCTTCATCACTAGAAGATGTTCTTAGGTGTTTATTCAGCTTGCTAGTCATCGCCTTATTACATTTTCCGGGCGCGTGAACGTGCTTCATCGGAATAGCCAAGACAATAAATTCATAAATAAACCACGCTACATTAATCTCGCCTTCTTCCTCAGGGATCACGATCAAATTTGTACCTTCTTCAGCATAGTCACGTCCAAACTTAACCATCAATTTGTCTGAAGTAGCAACAAGTTGCTCCATCTCGTCCAAACAACGATCACAAGGTATTTTCACTGTTCCTTCAGTCTGAAAACTAAGTTCAAAAGCATGTGATACCTTTTTCACAGTAAGCACAACATTGATTTTCCCTTTTTGTATTTCCGGACCATCAATATTAGCAAAGAAAAGATTATCAAGCAAAAACTCGTATTTACAAGTATCCGCCTGCATTCCCTTCAAATCAATCTTGTATTTATCAAACTTTCCCAAAGTTTCTTTCTTTATATAATCGCTGCAAAGTTACAAAAAAAGGCTAAATATTACTGCTTTCTACACTTATTTTCCAATTATAAGGTAGATGAAAAAATGAATTCGGGCGACAAAGATACAAATAATAAAGCTCAAATCATACAAAGCGAGACTAAATATTGAATCTTTTAAGCTCTATTTCCAATATTAGCCTATAATTGAGCTAAAAATCTCAATTATAGGCTAATATTGACACGTCATTTTTCCATTTAATCGAACTTCAAATGCTGTCCATCAAAGCAATTTAGAGTGGCAGGACAGGAGATTTCATATAAATAAGGAGGATGGGTCAGATCATCCGATGGGCGCCCGCCAAGGCGCTCTAGATTGTTTGATCTAGTTTTTGATGCTTCTTACAAGTATGCACTCCCCGCAAACAGAAAAACCCCCGCAAGGTATTAACTACCTGCGGGGGTTCCCTTCAAAACGGCGACTACCTACTCTCCCACTGTTACGCAGTACCATCGGCGTGATCAGGCTTAACTTCTCTGTTCGGAATGGGAAGAGGTGGAACCCTGATGCTATAGTCACCTGAATAAGGTTGACATGATGCAAACAAAAAGTATTTCAGTCGTAATAACTAAACGGATATATAAACCATACTTCGACGAAAGAAAGTGAACGGGCAATTAGTACCGCTCGGCTGTGGTATCTCTACCTGTACACCTGCGGCCTATCAACGTCATCGTCTTTGACGACCCTAAGAAATCTAATCTTGTGGCTGGCTTCGTACTTAGATGCTTTCAGCACTTATCCAATCCCGACTTAGCTACCCAGCGATGCACCTGGCGGCACAACTGGTAAACCAGAGGTCAGTCCAACACGGTCCTCTCGTACTAGTGTCAGAGCCACGCAAATTTCATACGCCCACGATAGATAGAGACCGAACTGTCTCACGACGTTCTGAACCCAGCTCGCGTGCCACTTTAATGGGCGAACAGCCCAACCCTTGGGACCTTCTCCAGCCCCAGGATGTGACGAGCCGACATCGAGGTGCCAAACCCCTCCGTCGATATGAGCTCTTGGGAGGGATCAGCCTGTTATCCCCGGAGTACCTTTTATCCTTTGAGCGATGTCCTTTCCATACAGAAACACCGGATCACTATGCTCTAGTTTCCTACCTGATCGACTTGTCGGTCTCCCAGTCAAGCACCCTTATGCCATTACACTCTGCGGACGGTTACCAATCGTCCTGAGGGTACCTTTAGAAGCCTCCGTTACACTTTTGGAGGCGACCACCCCAGTCAAACTACCCACCAAACAATGTCCCCGCATGAGCGGGTTAGAATTCAAATAATCAAAGGGCCGTATTTCAACAGCGACTCCACAAACACTAGCGTGCCCGCTTCAAAGTCTCCGGCCTATCCTACACATCAAGTACCCAAATTCAATGTTAAGCTATAGTAAAGGTTCACGGGGTCTTTTCGTCCCATCGCGGGTAATCGGCATCTTCACCGATACTACAATTTCACTGAGCTCACGGTTGAGACAGTGTCCAGATCATTACACCATTCGTGCAGGTCGGAACTTACCCGACAAGGAATTTCGCTACCTTAGGACCGTTATAGTTACGGCCGCCGTTTACTGGGGCTTCAATTCAACGCTTCTCTTGCGATGACATCTCCTCTTAACCTTCCAGCACCGGGCAGGTGTCAGGCTGTATACATGATCTTTCGATTTTGCACAGCCCTGTGTTTTTGTTAAACAGTTGCCTGGACCTATTCTCTGCGCCCTCCCATCACTGGGTAGGGACCCTTTATCCCGAAGTTACAGGGTCAATTTGCCTAGTTCCTTAACCGTGATTCACTCAAGCGCCTTAGTATATTCTACCCGACTACGTGTGTCCGTTTACGGTACGGGTACCTCAAGGATTAAGTTTAGCGGATTTTCTTGGAAGCATGCTTACACGCACTATTGGATTGTCACAAGGACGCTCCATACTATCAAGTTCGACTCTCACGGCGGATTTGCCTGCCATGATCAACATCTACACTCTTTAACGGGCTATTCCGTCAGCCCGCGGCGCTGTCACTACTCCGTCTCCACGTCACTCCTTAAGGTAGTAATGGAATATTAACCATTTCTGCCATCGACATCACCATTCGGCTGAGTCTTAGGACCCGACTAACCCTGATCCGATTAGCGTTGATCAGGAAACCTTAGTCTTTCGGCGAGGGGGTTTCCCACCCCCTTTATCGTTACTTATACCTACATTTGCTTTTCCACACGCTCCAACAAAGCTTACGCTTCATCTTCAACGCGGAGTGGAATGCTCCCCTACCAACCATTACTGGTTCCATAGCTTCGGTAAACCGCTTATGCCCGATTATTATCCACGCCAAACTCCTCGACTAGTGAGCTGTTACGCACTCTTTAAATGAATGGCTGCTTCCAAGCCAACATCCTAGCTGTCTTAGCAATCTGACTTCGTTAGTTCAACTCAGCGGTTATTTGGGGACCTTAGCTGATGGTCTGGATTCTTCTCCTCTCGGACGCGGACCTTAGCACCCGCGCCCTCACTCCTGTTCTAAAACTAATGCGCATTCGGAGTTTATCAAGACTTGATAGGCGGTGAAGCCCTCGCATCTAATCAGTCGCTCTACCTCACATTAGTAATAAACAAGGCTGCACCTAAATGCATTTCGGGGAGTACGAGCTATCTCCAAGTTTGATTAGCCTTTCACCCCCACCCTCAGCTCATCCGGAAGCTTTTCAACGCTTATCGGTTCGGTCCTCCAGTTAGTGTTACCTAACCTTCAACCTGGCCAAGGGTAGATCACTTGGTTTCGCGTCTACTCCTTCCGACTAAATCGCCCTATTAAGACTCGCTTTCGCTTCGGCTGCGGATTTCAAAATCCTTAACCTTGCCGGAAAAAGTAACTCGTAGGTTCATTATGCAAAAGGCACGCCGTCACAGCATATAGCTGCTCCGACCGCTTGTAGGCGCATGGTTTCAGGAACTATTTCACTCTTCTATTCGAAGTTCTTTTCACCTTTCCTTCACAGTACTGGTTCACTATCGGTCTCTCGGGAGTATTTAGCCTTACCGGATGGTCCCGGCAGATTCACACAGAATTTCTCGTGCTCCGCGCTACTCAGGATACCACTAGAGTGAATTAAACTTCGAATACCGGGTTATCACCGTCTACGACCAGACTTTCCAGACTGTTCTTCTCGTTTAATATCATCCCACAGCGTGGTCCTACAACCCCATATATGCCGTAACATACATGGTTTGGGCTATTCCGCGTTCGCTCGCCACTACTTACGGAATCATTATTTATTTTCTTTTCCTACAGGTACTAAGATGTTTCAGTTCCCTGCGTTAGCCTGCCACATAGTGGCATAACCGATCTTCAACCGGTTGGGTTGTCCCATTCGGAAATCTTCGGATCAAAGGTTATTTGCACCTACCCGAAGCTTATCGCAGCTTATCACGTCCTTCATCGCCTCCGAGAGCCAAGGCATCCGCCATGCGCCCTTGCTTACTTTCTTTCATCAAACACATGTCTAAAACTCATCGCTGAGTTTTATGACCGTATGGCTCGATATATACTTTTAGCTCTTACTAAAAATTACTTTTTGTTTTGTACATCATGTCAAAGATCGTTTTATGTCTGAACCTAAATTCAGACAAAGAGTGGAGAATAACGGATTCGAACCGTTGACCCTCTGCGTGCAAGGCAGATGCTCTAGCCAGCTGAGCTAATCCCCCGAATCAAGAGATTCGTAGTCCCAGGCAGAGTTGAACTGCCGACCTCTACATTATCAGTGTAGCGCTCTAACCAACTGAGCTATAGGACTGTGGACTGTGTTCAAACCCTTACCTTTCGGCTCGGCTTCTTTTGTTTCTCTTGTTTATCTCTTTATTTAATCTATATATTAAATAAACAAGTACAAATAGTACAATGGAGGAATCTTATTTTATTAAGACTCAAGTCTTCATCTAAAACCTTTTTACGAAATCACTCCAGAAAGGAGGTGTTCCAGCCGCACCTTCCGGTACGGCTACCTTGTTACGACTTAGCCCCAGTCACCAGTTTCACCCTAGGACGCTCCTTGCGGTTACGTACTTCAGGTGCCCCCGGCTCCCATGGCTTGACGGGCGGTGTGTACAAGGCCCGGGAACGTATTCACCGCGCCGTGGCTGATGCGCGATTACTAGCGAATCCAGCTTCACGAAGTCGGGTTGCAGACTTCGATCCGAACTGAGAGAGGTTTTTGGGATTAGCATCCGGTCGCCCGGTAGCTGCCTGTTGTACCCCCCATTGTAACACGTGTGTAGCCCCGGACGTAAGGGCCGTGCTGATTTGACGTCATCCCCACCTTCCTCGCATCTTACGACGGCAGTCTCATTAGAGTCCTCAGCATAACCTGTTAGTAACTAATGATAAGGGTTGCGCTCGTTATGGCACTTAAGCCGACACCTCACGGCACGAGCTGACGACAACCATGCAGCACCTTCACAGCGGCCTTACGGCTATACTATTTCTAATATATTCCACTGCAATTCAAGCCCGGGTAAGGTTCCTCGCGTATCATCGAATTAAACCACATGTTCCTCCGCTTGTGCGGGCCCCCGTCAATTCCTTTGAGTTTCACCGTTGCCGGCGTACTCCCCAGGTGGAATACTTAACGCTTTCGCTTAGCCGCTTACTGTATATCGCAAACAGCGAGTATTCATCGTTTACTGTGTGGACTACCAGGGTATCTAATCCTGTTTGATACCCACACTTTCGTGCCTCAGCGTCAGTTGTACCCCAGTGAGCTGCCTTCGCAATCGGAGTTCTTCGTGATATCTAAGCATTTCACCGCTACACCACGAATTCCGCCCACCTCTTGTACACTCAAGAATGACAGTATCAACTGCAATTTTAAGGTTGAGCCTCAAACTTTCACAACTGACTGATCATTCCGCCTACGCACCCTTTAAACCCAATAAATCCGGATAACGCTCGGATCCTCCGTATTACCGCGGCTGCTGGCACGGAGTTAGCCGATCCTTATTCGTAAGGTACATGCAAAGGGGAACACGTTCCCCGTTTTATTCCCTTATAAAAGAAGTTTACAACCCATAGGGCAGTCATCCTTCACGCTACTTGGCTGGTTCAGGCTAACGCCCATTGACCAATATTCCTCACTGCTGCCTCCCGTAGGAGTTTGGACCGTGTCTCAGTTCCAATGTGGGGGACCTTCCTCTCAGAACCCCTATCCATCGAAGACTTGGTGGGCCGTTACCCCGCCAACAATCTAATGGAACGCATCCCCATCATTTACCGGAATCCTTTAATAAAGAGAACATGCGAACTCTTTATACTATCGGGTATTAATCTTTCTTTCGAAAGGCTATCCCCGAGTAAACGGTAGGTTGGATACGTGTTACTCACCCGTGCGCCGGTCGTCAGCGGTATTGCTACCCTGCTACCCCTCGACTTGCATGTGTTAAGCCTGTAGCTAGCGTTCATCCTGAGCCAGGATCAAACTCTTCATTGTAAAAGTATTTTGTAGCATCGAAAGAAAGAAATATTACTATCTCTTTTTCCATCAATACTGTTTTAGCTCTGTTCAGGATTTCGTAAATTTATTATCTCGAGGCCTGTAAAACAGGCCATTGACGGTTTTAAATTATACCCAAGACCATCGCTGGTCTTGCTCTTGTACTACTTGTATTGTTTATGTAAATCTGTCAAAGAACGCTTCTTTTGTAATTGCTTCGTTTTAAAAGCGGGTGCAAAGATAAGAGCTTTATTTTCAACTACCAAATGTTTTCGGAAGTTTTTTTTGATTTTGTTTTCAGCGGCGTCTCGTGAGAAATGTGCGTCGAACAAAGCCGGCTCTTTATTTGCGAATCGGAGGGCAAAGATACAAACTTTTATCTTTAGCTTCCAAATTATAAGGAAGATTATTTTTAAAAGTTTTAAGCTCTGCGGCGCCGCGCCGCGCCGCTTCTATCAGAATGTCAATCGGATCGCCTTGTGTCTCTTACAAAGCGGGTGCAAAAGTAGAGATTATAACAATACAATCCAAACTTTAATGACACTTATTTTATGGGGATACTCTTCTGCCGGGAGTAAACGACTGATTATTAACGGATCAGGGAGAAAACTTTTTTTTAGGATGACGGACGGGGGATGTGACGAATGTGTTGCGCCACGTGGGGAAGGGGGTCATCAAGAGAAAGGATGGTGAATCAAGTTGCTCATCAGCTAAGGCTTCTAATGCTTCCGTGCAACATCAGGTAGGGACTTACTTGAATAAAGCAGGGTATAACCAAAGAAGGGCGATAGAATAATCGGTTATCCGGTAAGTTGTTCTTCGCTTCACACGCGTGGAGTGTACGGACCACACCCGTAGTCTGTACACTCCACGTTCGTGGTCTCTACAGACTATACGTGTGAAGCGAAGAACTGCTTACCGGATTTACACTTGAAAGACCGTATAGATAAGGATACTACTCCCAAGCAAGCGGGAAGTGGCGGTGAGGTTAGGTTGCTCTTTGTAGTGAACAAGAGGTGCTTTATACTACCTATATATAAGGTGATGACAAGCAAAAAAGGGGTAATCAAGCAAAATAGAGCCAAAAGTGTGAGAGTAAACACCCGAAAGTGAGAGTAAAACAGCCAAAAACGTGGTAGACATATTTTACTATCACACGCTGTATCAGCTTATAGCAAGTCGTTTCAGCACTTTTTGTGAGAGATGTGAGAGTAAAATGCGTTTTTTCATGGGAGGAGAATTGCTGATTCGATCAATTAGAGGCGACGGCAACCAATTATCTGATCGAGTAAAATCACCCTGAGAAACAAACCTTATATATATAGGTCGCGCCACATCTATTTTCAGGAAAAGAGATCTAATGATAAATGGATTGAATGGAAATACCGCCAAAGTTTAGCCCACTAACGCAAAAAAGCAACAGACTAGAATCTCAATGGGAACAGGATAACAGGCAAAAGGAGATAGCATAGACATAAAAAAAAGAAGAGCCTCTTCTGTCATGTCTATAGTGAAACCCTCAAAAGGGCCTATTTAATGATGGCCATAAAGCGTAGCAGCAACTAGAGAAAAAGAAAAAGGATAAATGATTTATCGGCTTTTTTTTATACTTTTGTCACAAAAAACATTTCGATAAAGGAAAAAATCGAGAAACGACGAACAATGAAAGTAATTGATTTAATAAACGCCAACGAAAAAACCGCTTTTTCTTTTGAAATACTCCCTCCTCTAAAGGGAGCGGGGATTGAAAAGCTATATCAAACAATAGATGCCTTACGCGAATTTGACCCTAAATATATCAATATAACCACGCACCGCAGTGAATACATATACAAAGATTTGGGAAATGGGCTTTTTCAGCGAGACAGATTACGCCGAAGGCCCGGAACGGTTGCCGTAGCAGCAGCCATTCAAAACAAATATAGCATTAGAGCAGTACCTCATATCTTATGTAGCGGGTTTACGCGAGAGGAAACTGAATATGTACTACTCGATCTACAATTTTTAGGTATCACTGATTTATTGGTACTTAGAGGAGATAAAGCTAAACACGAGTCTGTATTCACCCCTGAAGGAAACGGATACTTCCATGCTATTGAGCTCCAAGAGCAAATCAACAAGTTCAATCATGGAATCTTTATTGATGGTTCCGAAATGAAAACTCCCGGCAACCCTTTCTCTTATGGAGTAGCGTGTTATCCCGAAAAGCACGAAGAATCTCCAAATATGGATGCAGATATCTATTGGTTGAAAAAGAAAGTAGAAGCAGGTGCCGAATATGCGGTAACACAGTTATTCTACGACAATGAGAAGTATTTCTCTTTTGTAGATAAGGCGCGTAAAGCAGGAATCAACGTGCCCATCATTCCGGGTATCAAGCCATTCAAGAAAACAGCTCAGCTAAGCATGATCCCGAAAACCTTTAAAGTAGACTTACCCGAAGCACTAACACAAGAAGTGCTCAAATGTAAGAACGATGAGCAAGTACAGCAAGTAGGCATAGAATGGTGTATCTCACAATGCAAAGAACTAATGAATCATGGAGTACCCAGCATTCACTTTTATACCATATCTGCCGTAGATAGTATCAAAGAAGTTGCTAAAACAATCTATTAAGTTATGTTTTTCAGGGATGTCATTGGACAAGATATAACCAAGAAGAGACTTATTCAGGAGGTAAATGAAGGACGCATTCCACATGCGCAAATTATTTGCGGAGCCGAAGGAGTGGGCAAACTACCTCTGGCATTGGCGTACGCCCGTTACATCAGCTGCACTAATCGCAAACCAGAAGATGCTTGTGGCGTTTGCCCATCGTGTGTAAAATTCAATAAATTGGTGCATCCTGACTTACATTTCATGTTTCCTATTATCAAAAATGCCAAAGCTAAAAAAGAAGTCTGCGATGACTACATAGCGGAATGGCGGCAGCTTGTGATCAACTCGCCCTATTTTAACCTGAATCACTGGCTGAATGAAATACAAGCAGAAAACTCCCAAGCACTGATTTATGCAAAAGAGAGTGATGAAATTCTTCGAAAACTAAGTTTGAAATCAAGCGAAGGTGGATTTAAGATCTCTATTATTTGGCTTCCTGAGAAGATGCATCAAGTATGTGCCAACAAGCTTCTGAAATTATTGGAAGAACCACCTGAAAAAACAATTTTTCTATTGGTCTCGGAAAATACTGAAATGATCTTACCAACGATATTAAGCCGTACCCAACGCCTAAACATACCCAAAATAGATGCTTCGTGCATTGCAAACACATTGCAGCAGAAGTATGGGATACAAGAATCGGACAGCCATTCTATAGCTCACATGGCTAATGGTAATTTCATAAAGGCACTTGAGGCAATACATTTGAATGAAGAAAAACAACTATTCTTTGAATTGTTCGTTAACCTCATGAGGCTTTCCTATCAGAAAAAGATCAGAGAAATGAAATTGTGGAGTGAAGAAGTTGCAGTAATGGGCAGAGAAAAGCAAAAAAATCTCCTGGAATATTGCCAATCAATGATTAGAGAAAACTTCATCTTTAATCTGAAACAAAAAGAACTCACGTATATGACTGCAAACGAAGAAAATTTCGCCAGCAGATTCTCTCCTTTCGTTAACGAAAGAAACATAATAGGTATAATGGACGAATTGAGCAAAGCTCAACAACATATAGAACAAAATGTGAATGCTAAAATGGTCTTTTTTGATTTCTCGCTGAAAATGATTGTTCTACTAAAGCAATAGTAACGTTATTCATTATTGAAGAAGCAAGAAAGAGAAAGACTTTATAACTAAAAAAAAAGAAAAATGGAATATAAACAACAGAACGGAAGCGGAAAACTTTGTTGCAAAGGTTGCTCCCGACAAGATAAGAAGCTCAACACTTACGATTGGCTGGCGGACATTCCGAACAATGCCGAAGAAAGTGACATGGTAGAAATACAGTTCAAAAACACCCGTAAAGGATACTACAAAAACAGCAATAAAATCAAACTTGAAAAAGGAGATGTCGTTGCAGTAGAATCCTCCCCCGGACATGATATTGGCGTTGTAACCCTCACCGGTCGCCTAGTTCCTTTGCAAATGAGCAAAGCCAATTATAAACCTGAAGCTGAAGTAAAACGTATTTATCGCAAAGCAAAAACGGTAGATATGGATAAATACAATGAAGCAAAAGCCAAAGAGCACGCAACGATGATCCGTGCCCGACAAATAGCAGCCGACTTGGAACTTAACATGAAAATTGGTGACGTGGAGTATCAAGGGGATGGCAACAAGGCTATCTTTTACTACATTGCTGATGAGCGCGTAGATTTTCGTCAACTGATAAAGGTGCTTGCCGAAGCTTTCAGAGTACGTATCGAAATGAAGCAGATAGGTGCGCGGCAAGAGGCAGGACGAATTGGAGGCATCGGACCTTGCGGACGAGAACTTTGTTGCGCCACATGGATGACGACCTTCGTATCTGTATCAACTAGCGCTGCAAGACATCAGGATATTTCTCTCAATCCACAAAAATTAGCAGGACAATGTGCTAAGCTAAAATGTTGTTTAAACTATGAAGTGGATTCCTATGTAGAAGCTCAAAAGCGGCTACCATCACGAGAAATAGAGTTAGAAATCAAAGACGGAAGTTTCTATTTCTTTAAAGCGGATATTCTCACCAATCACATAACTTATTCAACCGATAGGAATTTTCCAGCTAATCTGGTAACAATAACCGGTACACGGGCTTTCGAAATCATCGGGCTTAATCGCAAGGGTATAAAACCTGATAGTCTAGCTGAGGTGGAACATAAAGTGGAGCCAAAGAAGCCAATTGATTTATTGGAACAAGAGAGCCTTACCCGTTTTGATAAACGCCGTGGTAATGGCGCAAATGACAATCCAAGCAATAATGGACCTCATAACAAAAAAAAGAAAAAGATAATAAGCCGCCCACAAATCAATAACAACGACAGGCCTGCGAACCCGCAGGTTCAAACAGACAGTCGACCTCAGTCTAGTGATGAGCAAACGCATCCCCGCCACAACGACAGACCGCAAAGAAGTGGGAATCGCAATCAGCAATCGCACAATACAGACAGAAATGAACGACGAGAAAGGCCTAAGAAAGATGAAAAACCGAATCAAGAATAACATCTATATTATAGCATTCTTATTGCTCTTTGCTAATTGTGATAATAAGACAGTGTATCATTCTTTTTTGCATATACCAGAGACTGGTTGGCAAAAGAAGGACACACTGTCTTTCAATATTGAGATAAAAGACTCAATGACGTATGTGCATTTATCAGCAGAACTACGAAACCGAAGTGACTATCCTTACCAAAACGCATATCTCTCAATCAGCTATAATTTGCAAGATTCTACGACATGGAAAACAGATACGTTAGAACTCCCGCTTGCTGACAATGAAGGGAAATGGCTAGGCAAGGGTTGGGGAAATCTATACCAAACATCTCTCCCAATTGGAAATGTGTTGGTTATTCATCCCGGAAAATATTCAGTTAGAGTTTCTCAAGAGATGAAAGATAATTCGCTAACAGGGATCAATGATGTGGGAATACGGGTAGAAAAGTAATATTATCTACGACTTCGTCCGGCATCAATTCGGATAAAAATAAATAATAAAAGAGTAAATCCCCATAAAGAGGAACCCCCGTAGCTAAAAAAAGGCAATGGAATACCGATGACGGGAGTGAGCCCCAATACCATTCCAATATTTATAAATAAGTGAAATAGGAATATACTGACCACAGAATAGCCATAGACCCTTCCAAAGGTAGAATGTTGCCTCTCAGACAAACTAATCAGCCTCAAAATTAATATCAAAAACAACAATAAAACAAGGGATGAGCCAAGAAAGCCCTGTTCTTCACCTATTGTACAAAAGATGAAATCAGTATCCTGTTCAGGTACATATTTCAATTTGGTTTGAGTACCATTCAAAAAGCCTTTACCCGTAAGCCCTCCCGATCCGATAGCTATCTTCGACTGGTTGACATTATAACCTGCACCTGCCAAGTCTTCCTCCATTCCTAAAACAACCTTTATACGTATTTGCTGATGTGCTTCAAGTACATTATCAAAGACATAATCACTCGAGTACAAAAAGCCAATAGATCCCAACGCAAACAGGGCTATAAAAACATAAGAGCGTTGACGCTGGCTTAAGGACAAGAAGACCAAATAACCAATGACAATTGCACACACCCCCCACTGAACCCAAAGCAAATTAAACGGGATGAGATAATTGGATAGCAAGAAAGATAAAAGCAACACAATTAAACTTCCACCAATGATATTCCGACATGGAACCCACTTCTTCAAATAAACCCACACCATACTGCCGGCAAATAGTAAAACCATTGATAAAACAGAAAACGCTCCTATAGGAGTCGGAGTATTTCCAAGATATTCTTGGTCAAAACGTATTCCTACGATAAAATAAACAATAGCGCATACACCTGAAAACAGAACAACACCCGGCATTCCTTCGCGATAGAGTACAAAGAAGAAAGCCAAGTAGACCAATGCAGATCCTGTTTCCTTTTGAAGTATAATTAACGCCATAGGAAGCAATATAATGGCAAATAAACCTGCAGCAAACTTGCCTCTATTCATATTAAATGAATAGGAGTTCATAAATTTGGCCAAAGCCAAAGCAGTTGCAAATTTAGCAAATTCCGCTGGTTGCAGACTTACAGGCCCAAGCTGTAGCCACGATCTGGAACCTTTCACGTCGGGAGCGATGAAAATAGTAACAACCAATAATAGTATCATACTTATATAAATAAAGTATGAAAACATATCAAAGAGCTTATCTTCGAGCATGAGTAATACAAATCCGAGCCCAAATGAACATACAATCCAAACCAATTGCTTACCTGCCCGAGTAGAAAAATCAAAAAAATCTCTATCGCCATAATCATAGCTGGCACCGCAGACACTGAACCACCCACAAATAATGAGGAGTAAGTATACACAGATTGTAACCCAATCTACTGCTTTCCAAAGGCTAGTATTTCTGGACATCATACTCAATTAAGTTTGTGTTACTAATTTCATCAATACGAGGAATTCGTTCCGGAGCAACAGAACCATTGATATACTTCTCAATCAACAGAGCTGCAATAGGTACTGCCCAAGTTGCACCAAATCCTGCATTCTCAACATATACCGACAATGCTATCTTTGGCTTATTCATTGGAGCAAATCCCATAAATATAGAGTGATCTTTCCCTCGGTTTTGAGCCGTGCCCGTTTTTCCGCAAACTTCGATTCCCGGTAAGTTGGCGCCCCGACAAGTCCCACCATAAGGAGTTCCCACCACTGCACCTCTCATCCCTTCAACAACAAGATCGTAATATTTGGAGTCGATAGTGGTATAATGTGGAAATCGATAAATACTGTCTAATAAATGATGTTCTATCCTCTTCACAATATGTGGAGTAATAAAGTGCCCTCTATTGGCTATCGTAGCAGCAAGATTTGCCATTTGAACAGGGGTTAATAAAACCTCCCCCTGTCCTATTGCAGTATGAATCATCCTTAATCCACCCCAACGTCCATGCCCGTAGATCTTATCATAAAATTCCGCGTTAGGTATCAAGCCTCTTTTCTCACCAGGCAAATCAACTCCAAGTTTATAACCGAAGCCCATAGACACCATGTGATCTTTCCATACAGTCAACGCTTTAGCCGATGAACCGAATTTCTTATTATCAATCATACGATATAAACCCCAACAGAAGTAAGAATTGCAAGATGTTGATATAGCAGATGAAAAAGAGATCGGTGATGGATGTGAATGACACCCCACACGCAGTCCGGGAATAACGAAACCATTATAACAAGGAAATTGAGTATTTCTATCCACAATTTTCTCTTGAAGAAAAATCATACCTTGGGCTGTTTTAAAAGTAGAGCCCGGAGGATAAGCTGCCATTAAAGGACGATTAAACAATGGCTTTAAAGGATCTTTTTCCAGATCATGATGATTTTTACCACGCTGTCTGCCCACCATCGTAGTTGGATCATAAGAAGGCGCGGAAACAAAACAAAGAATTTCACCAGTCCTAGGATCTATCGCTACAATGCTTCCCATTTTTCCTTGCATCAATTTCTCAGCAAGCATTTGAAGGTCAATATCAAGTCCGAGTGTGAGATCCTTGCCAGGAACAGGTTTTTTATCAAACGCTCCATTCATATAATGGCCCTGAATACGCCCATGCGCATCCCTTAAAAGAACCTCAACCCCTTTTTCGCCACGAAGATATTTTTCATACGACTTTTCAACGCCTTGTTTTCCGATATAATCTCCCCTCACATAATAATCATCTGCTTCGATATCTTTCATCGATACTTCACCAATATCACCAAGAGCATGAGCCGCCGAGTTATATGAATATTGCCGTATAGTGCGCCGCTGAATATAAAAACCCGGAAACTTAAATAACTTTTCTTGGAAAACGCCACATTCTTCTGCAGAAAGCTGCGTCATAAACAGTTGATGCGTATACTTAGAATAACCAGGGTTTATCGTTCGGTCTTTCATATCAATCATTTTCTTCAGAAAATAGGAACGAGTGATATTCAACGTCTGACAAAGATCAAGAGTATCCAAATGCTCTATTTCTTTAGGCACAATGGTTATATCATAAGCGGGTTGATTGAAAACTAAAAGTTTTCCATTACGATCATAAATAGCACCACGAGCCGGATACTGAGTTTTATTTAGAAAAGCATTGCTATCCGCATTCTTCTTATAGTCATCAGTCATTACCTGAAGCACAAAAAGGCGCAAAACATAAATGAGTACAACCACTACGGCTATACCGCCAATAGTGAATTTCCGTTTTTCTAAAGTGTAGTCTTTAGCCATTCTATTTTTTCACTCCCTCCACAGCCATAATACATGTAACAGTCAGCAGTGTGCTAAAAACCATTCTGAGCAATAAAGTCGACGCGCTCGTGAATGAAAAAAACTCGATGGTCAATAGAGCCATGTGGTGAATAAAGACACACGAAATCAGATACTTAATGAATGGGGAATTTCCCATACTCTTAAATGAAGGAGAAGCATTCTCCAAACCATCTCGTGGAGCAAACAACCGTAGAAATAGTGGACGCACAAAAGCCAATAACACAGCAGCGGCAGTGTTCATGCCGGGAGTATTAGAAAAAACATCAATCACGAATCCTAATAAGAAACCCCACAACATCAGCTCATTACGAGAAACGCTCGACTCAAACTTAAGAATAAAATAGATATATAAAAAAGGAGTCGCATATCCTCCGATATGAACATTGTTGAGTATCAGCACTTGAAGAAGTGCCAAACCGGAAAACCAGAAAAATTTATGAATATAATTCGTCACCATTACTTAACACTCCTTCCTTCTAATTCAGTCTGTTCTTTACGACCTAAAGCCGAAATAACTCTAACATCACTGATCCTTCCAAAATTTGTTGCCAATTTCACTTTTAATAAATAAGACAATCCATCATTTGAATCAGACATATCATCTACAGTACCAACCATGATTCCCTCCGGAAAAACATTGGAATACCCACTAGTAATAACAGTATCACCTAAATTAAATTCCGCATGCCGGGGCAGGTCCTTTAAATAAGCATATCTTGAATCACCATGCTCCCATTTCAAATAACCAAAATACTCACTTCCTTTGATTTTACAGCTAATGCTTGACTTTGTGTTTAAGACAGAAATAACGACTGAATATTTAGGAGAAGTCATATATACAATACCAACAACCCCGCCGCTTCCAACAACTCCCATCTCAGGGCGAATACCATCAGAAGAACCTTTGTCCAGCGTAATATAATTATCAACCTGATTCAAGCTATTATTTATCACATGAGCCTTAAATATCTTATTGTTGTCACCCAAAACATTTGCAATGCGATCAATTTCCAACGAATCTACTTGATTTTCTTTTAATGCCTTTTTTAAAGTTGCAACCTGCCTCTCTAGATATATGTTACGATCCAATAAATCTTGATTCGTCGATTTCAAATAAAAATAAGAAGAGATACCTCCGGATATTTCATAAACCTTACCCGCAACAACATTTGCTGAAGTAAAATAAACGCTTTGCTGGTAATGATTAAAGCGGAACAACAACACGAAACTAGTAGCTTCTAATAAAACAAAAAGAAACCAGTAGTTATATCTTATGAGAAAATTTAGTAAATTTCGCATAACTCTTCTAACGTATCAAGATGTCAATATACGAATCTGCCAACGCACCAATGGCCGGAATAATCCTCCGTCATCAGCACATTGGCATAATTACTTCTACTGACAAGTTATAAAATCTTATCTCATCAAGAACGAGAAACGGTCTACATTCTTTAGCGCAACGCCTGTTCCCTTAGCCACTGCATGAAGAGGATCTTCTGCAATATGAAAAGGAATATTGATTTTATCAGTAAGACGCTTGTCTAATCCACGAAGCAGCGCGCCACCTCCGGCCAGATAAATTCCATTATGCACAATGTCCGCGTACAGTTCAGGAGGAGTATTTTCCAATGCACTTAAAATAGCCGTTTCAAGTTTTGAAATCGACTTTTCAAGACAATGAGCTACCTCTTGGTAGCAAACAGGAACTTCCATTGGTAATGCTGTGATTCTATTAGGACCATGAACAATGTAATCTTCAGGCGCATCATCACCCAGTTCTGTTAAAGCAGCTCCAACATTAATTTTGATACGTTCAGCCATACGTTCACTCACCTTCACATTGTGTTGACGGCTCATATACTCTTGTATATCAGTTGTCAAATCATCACCTGCTATACGAATAGAGTTGTTGGAAACAATTCCACCTAAAGATATTACTGCAATTTCAGTAGAACCTCCACCTATATCAACAATCATATTCCCTTCAGGAGCCTCAACATCAATGCCGATACCTATAGCTGCTGCCATCGGTTCAAAAATAAGATAAACATCACGTCCACCGGCATGTTCAGCCGAGTCACGAACAGCACGAAGTTCAACTTCAGTACTTCCGGAGGGAACACCGATAACCATCCGAAGTGAGGGTGAGAATAAGTGGTTACCTGTATTTACCATTTTTATCAAGCCGCGCATCATTTGCTCGCAAGCATAGAAGTCAGCAATCACTCCATCGCGTAACGGACGGATAGTACGTATATTTTCGTGAGTTTTTTCGTGCATTAATTTAGCCTTTTCGCCAACAGCAATCATCTTATCCGTACGACGATCGAGTGCCACCACCGATGGTTCATCCACCACAATCTTACCATTAGTGATAATGATTGTATTGGCAGTACCAAGGTCCATTGCAATTTCTTGTGTGAAAGAAAATAATCCCATAATAATTCCAGTTTATTAATGTTTAAAGTGGCGGATACCTGTTGTAACCATTGCTACGCCATGTTCATTGCAATAATCAAATGATAATTGGTCCTTCACAGAACCACCCGGCTGAATAACAGCAGTCACTCCCTCTTTGTTGGCTATTTCCACACAATCGGGAAATGGGAAGAAAGCATCAGAAGCCATCACTGCCCCCTTAAGATCAAAACCAAATAATTTCGCCTTATCTATAGCTTGCTTCAGTGCATCTACTCGAGAAGTTTGTCCTACTCCACTCGCTAAAAGTTGCCTACCTTTAGCCAATACAATTGCATTCGATTTACTGTTTTTCACAATTTTATTTGCAAAGAGCATATCTGCTACTTCGTCTTGTGTCGGAGCTTTATGAGTCACCGTTTTCAAATCAGCAGTCGTTTCAATGTTCAGGTCTTTTTCCTGAACTAAAACGCCATTGAGCAAAGAGCGGAATTGTTTCTTTAGCAATTTAGTTTCTTTGCGTACAAGAATGATACGATTTTTCTTTTGCCCTAGAATTTCAAGAGCATCTACATCATAATCAGGTGCAATGATTACTTCAAAAAATATCTTATTAATCTCCTCAGCCGCTTCTTTATCAATCACTGCATTCGTTATCAGCACTCCTCCATAAGCCGATACCGGATCACCGGCAAGTGCATCTTTCCATGCCTCCAATACAGTAGGACGTGAAGCCAAACCACATGCATTATTATGTTTCAATACAGCAAAAGTCACATCTTCAAATTCATCAATCAATTCAACTGCAGCATTAATATCAAGCAGGTTGTTATAAGAAATTTCTTTCCCATGAATCTGATCGAAGACAGCGTCAAGATCACCATAGAAATAGCCCTTTTGATGAGGATTTTCACCATAACGAAGCATCTTCTGATCATTTGCCGAACAGCGGAAAGCAGAACCCTCTTCTTCATCAAAATAATTAAAGATAGCTGAATCATAGTGAGAAGATACTGCAAATGCTTCTTTAGCCATCCAACGGCGTTCTTCGAGAGAAGAATTTGCTCCATGCTCCATAAGCATGTCAAGTAAAGGTTTATATTGCAATTGGGAAGCAACGATAACCACATCATTATAATTTTTAGCAGCCGCACGAATAAGAGAAATACCGCCTATATCAATCTTCTCAATCACCGAAGCATCGTCTGCCCCCGAAGCAACAGTAGCTTCGAAAGGATATAAATCGACAATAACGAGATCGATCTCAGGTATTTGATATTCTTCAATCTGTTGCTTATCTTGTTCCAAATCACGACGACAAAGAATGCCTCCAAAAATTTTAGGATGCAATGTTTTCACCCTTCCACCCAAAATAGATGGATATAGTGTTAAATCTTCTACCGCCTTGCATGGAAATCCCAATGATTCAATAAATTGGCGAGTTCCACCCGTAGAAAGAAATTCAACTCCATCTTCGTGGAGCTTGGTTATGATTTCATCTAACCCTTCTTTATGATAAACCGACACAAGTGCGGTTTTAATCCTCTTTAATCCAGACATTTAACTGCGTATTAAGTATTTGACGTGCAAAGTTACAAAATAAACTTTTATCACGCATTATAAACAAGGTGTGAATTAATACTAAAAAAGCGTCGGTCTACAAGGTGTTGACCGACGCTCTCTTTATTTAGCTATATTTCACATCAATATATTACCATATAGACACTCGTTTTGCGACAGGAAGAAATAAAGGATCTTTCTCTGTAATGCCGAATGCATCGTACCAAGCAGTAATATGAGGCAAGGCTCCATCAACACGCCACTGCCCCAATGAATGTGGATCTATTTTAGTTAAGCGAAGGATTTCTTCCGGCCTGATATTACCAGCCCAAACATTTGCATAAGCTAAGAAGAAACGTTGTTCAGGTGTAAATCCGTTTTCCTTCTTTAATGGAGCACTTGCAGTAACATGCTCAAATGCCTGATAAGAAACTTGCAGGCCACCATGATCTGCAATATTTTCACCTAACGTAAACTTCCCATTTGCATGCACACCCGGAGCTACTTGAATGCTGTCAAAGAAATTAGCCATAACAGCAGTACGAGCTTCAAAGTTCTTAGCATCTGCTTCAGTCCACCAATCTTTCAGGTTACCATCTTTGTCATATTGACGTCCCTGGTCATCAAATCCATGAGTCATCTCATGTCCGATAACAACACCAATAGCGCCATAATTAAATGCATCATCGGCTTTCATATCAAAGAAGGGGTATTGCAAAATTCCTGCCGGAAAACAAATTTCATTTGTAGTCGGATTATAATAAGCATTTACCGTCTGAGGAGTCATCAACCACTCATCTTTATCTACAGGTTTTCCAGCTTTAGCGATCATCTCAGCATGTTCCCATCCGTTTGCCCGCTCTATATTTGCCCAATAAGAATCATTCTTTATTTCAAGAGAAGAATAATCTTTCCATTTGTCCGGATATCCTATTTTTACGTGAAAAGTAGCGAGTTTTTCAAGCGCTTTCTTCTTCGTTGCATCGCTCATCCAGCTTAATCCCTTAATACGTTCGCCTAAAGAAGTTTGCAAATTCTTCACCAAAGCCACCATACGTTCTTTAGCAGCTGCAGGAAAATACTTCTCCACATACATCTGCCCCACGGCTTCACCTAAGGAACCATTAATGGTATTTACGCCACGTTTCCAGCGAGGTTGTTGCTCTTGCTTTCCCGACATCGTTTTGCCGAAGAAATCAAAATCCTGTTTCGCTAAAGCATCACTCAAATACGACGCAGAAGAATTAATCAGATTCCACTGTAAATAAGCGATCTGATCCTCCAACGCAACAGAATTGATCATCTCGTTCACCTCTTTTATAGCACCCGGTTGCCCAATATTCACCTCTTTGAGGTTATTCAAACCAGCAGTCGAAAAGAACTTATCCCAAGCAAAAGGAGCAAACTCTTTTTTAAGTTCTTCCATTGATTTCTTATTATAGTTTGCATGTGGATCACGTAGTTCTACTTGAGAGCGAGATGATTTAGCTAAACGAGTCTCGATATTCATAACCGCTTTAACCGCCTTTTGAGATGCAGCTTCATTGTATCCCGCAAGCTGAAACATCTTAGCTATATGAGCTTGATACTTCTCACGAATTTCTTTCGTCTTCGCATCATTTTCTAAATAATAGTCACGCTCGCCCATGCCTATTCCTCCTTGGTAAGTGTGAACCATATTCATAGAACTGTTCATATCATCCGCACCCACGTATACATTGAAATAGGGAGAGATCCCTTTCTTCTCCATTTCGGCAATCATCGGGTATATCTCAGCTTTGTTCTTTAAAGATGCAATTTTCTCTAGTTCAGCCTTTATCGGTAGAATTCCCTCTTTGTTTAGTCTCACACTATCAAGAGCCATGTTGTACAAGTCTCCGATTTTCTGTGCAACAGTGCCCACATCATGTTTCTGCTTCGCAAGTCCTTCGATAAGTTCACGTAATTGCTTACGATTATTCTCTGCGAGCATATCAAATGAGCCAAAACGTGAATATTCATCTGTAAGTGGATGTTTTTTCATCCATCCTCCATTGGCGAAATGATAAAAACTAGCTCCCGGAAGAGCCGTTGTGTCAAGGTTAGCAAGATCAATGCCAGACGTTAGCGTGGCTTCTTTATTGCTGCTGCATCCTGTAGTCATAAGGCATAATGCAAGAATTGGTAAATAATTTTTCGCTTTCATTTTTCTAATAGCGCCAACGCCTCAATGCCTATGAGTGACATCTAAAACCTTAGCTTTCGTTATAGTTAATAATTCATTTTGATAAAAAACAGTTTCAGTCCTTAGTTTGTTCTCATTTCTTCCAACTCCAGAGTTCTCTTTTCCCACTCTTCCACAATTTGGTCAAGCTGTTGCTTCAATTTTTGATGCTGTTCATAAAGAGCCATATCCGCCGCCCCTACAGTTGTCGCCATCCTCGATTCCAAAATAGCAACAGCCGATTCTATCTGGTCTATTTCCGCTTCACAATCGGCAACTAACCGTTCTTGTTTTTTCAATTTCTTAGCAAGTTCTTTTTGAGCTTCATAAGAAAGCTTGTTTTCTGATGCCGCAGTCGGTTCAGCAACCGTTGTAGTTGTAGACGACGAAGATAACGTTGGAGCTTTTTGCAATTCGTTCAGACTCTCCATCTTTTTTCTCTGCAAGAAATCATAAATGCCGCCCAAGTGTTCTTTGACCACTCCACCACCAAACTCATATACTTTAGTCGCAAGACCATCAAGAAAATCACGGTCATGGCTCACTAATATCACTGTTCCATCAAATTCGCGAATAGCATCTTTCAGCACATCCTTCGAGCGCATATCCAAATGATTCGTCGGTTCGTCAAGAATAAGGAAATTGACCGGCTGTAGCAACAGTTTTATCATAGCCAGTCTACTTCGTTCGCCACCCGACAGCACTTTCACTTTTTTATCCGAGGCTTCACCTCCAAACATAAAAGCGCCCAGTATATCACGTATTTTAGTGCGGATATCACCCACTGCCACATTATCAATGGTGTCGAATACAGTACGGCTCTCATCGAGCATCTGTGCCTGGTTTTGTGCAAAGTAGCCTATCTGTACATTGTGTCCAATAGTGAGTTTACCTTCAAAATCAATCTCACTCATAATACATTTTACCAGAGTAGACTTACCTTCACCATTCTTACCGACAAAAGCCACTTTTTCACCACGGTTGATTGTAAGATTCACATCATGGAACACCACACGTTGCCCATACTGCTTCTTCACATCTTCGCAGATAATTGGGTAACTGCCTGATCGGGATGCAGGAGGAAATTTAAGCCTCAACGAAGAGTTATCTTCTTCGTCTATTTCTATCCTCTCTATTTTTTGCAGTTGCTTGATGCGACTCTGAACCTGCACCGATTTGGTTGCTTTATAGCGAAAACGCTCGATAAAGTCCTCCGTATCCTGTATTTGCTTCTGCTGATTTTCATAAGCGCGTTGTTGTTGCTCCCTACGTTCTTTGCGCAATACGACAAAGTCGTCGTAACAAACTTTATAATCGTATATTTGTCCACACGATATTTCAATAGTCCGAGTGGTTACATTATTAATAAAGGCACGGTCGTGACTGACAAGTACAACAGCATTGGCTCTGGTAGAAAGAAAAGACTCAAGCCATTGAATTGATTCTATATCAAGATGATTCGTCGGTTCATCAAGCAACAGCACATCCGGCCTACGCAACAACAGTTTGGCCAACTCTATACGCATACGCCAACCGCCGCTAAACTCTGAAGTCGGCCGACTAAAATCATCACGACTAAACCCCAATCCCATTAATGTCCGCTCTATTTCTGCATGAAAATTAGTTCCACCCATCATTAGAAAGCGTTCATTATCATGTGTAAAGCGGTCGATCAATTTATGATAATCCTCTGATTCATAATCCGTGCGATCAGCCAGTTCCTGATTCATTCGCTCCAAGCCGGCTTGTAATTCAAAGATATGCTCAAATGCCTGTTCGGCCTCTTCCATTACCGTATGATTGTCCGAAAGAATCATCACCTGAGGCAAATAGCCAATAGTCACATCTTTAGGCACAGCAATAATTCCCGCAGTAGGGTTTTGCAAACCTGCCAAGATTTTCAGCATGGTTGATTTCCCCGCTCCGTTTTTGCCGACTAAGGCTATGCGATCTTTCTTATTTATAACATAAGTGACATTGTCAAACAGTGGTGTGGCATTAAATTCCACTTTTAATCCTTCAATTGAAATCATTGATTTATACTTTTTTCGTGCGGCAAAGATAATGAATTAAGGGTAAAGAATATTATTTCAACTGAAGAAACAAAAAAGGTCAGCTTCATCAGCCAACCTTCTTTGTATTAATTCCATCCAATCAAAATAACTTTGCCGGATAATCTCCTGCGTCTACCAGCGACTGTATCTTATCTACCACTCCTTGGCGATCTTCGGCATACGTAACACCAAACCATTTAGATGTGGTGTCAAGGACCTTAACACGAGCTGTACCGTCATTTATAAGCTTATTCACCATAAGCGGAATAAAATATTCAGATTTTAGATTCCCCATATTTTCTTTCAGGAATTCTACAAAGTAGTCTTCTGAATACTTAAAATAATCAGGAGTAAAACCCCACATATTCATTGATACCGGTGTGTTATCAGCAATAGTAACCAATTGAGCATTCTCATCCGTAAACGAAACTTTGCCATCTATACGTTCTATCGCAGTACGCTCCACAACCGTAGTAAGATAACCTTCGGCATTTGTTTCACAAACACCACGAGCCACTGAACCACTTTCAGAAAGAGTATTACCCACACGATAACCAACCATGCAATAATCATTCACTTTGCCATTCATCTCAGCTAAAGCCTTTCCAAGAACAGCAAAGCTATCACGGCCATAGAAGTCATCCGCATTGATCACTGCAAAGGGTTCTTGAATAACATCCTTACCCATGAGTACCGCATGATTGGTTCCCCAAGGTTTTACCCGGTCAGCCGGGCAAGCAAAGCCCGAAGGAAGAGAATCCAATGCCTGAAACACTAATTCCACGGGTATATGATTTTCATATTTACTCAAAATTTTATTTCTAAAATCTTGTTCAAAGTCTTTGCGGATAACAAAAACGACTTTACCAAATCCTCCACGGATAGCATCAAAAATAGAGTAATCCATTATAGTTTCACCGTTAGGACCAAGCCCATCAAGTTGTTTGAGTCCCCCATAACGACTGCCCATGCCGGCAGCAAGCACAAATAATGTTGGTTTCATACGCACCTTATTATATTAAAGATTAATTGTTTAGATTCCAATTGTCCGCAAAAGTACAAAAATAAGTTTCTTAGGAAGTCTAATTTTAGCTCATTTATTTCCGCTAATGCAAATTTTAGAATGGATAACCTATGGCAAGGTGCCAACCAAGTCCATCTTTGAAGTTCGGAATATTATAATATCCTTTACGCGATGTCTGATAAGGTACATGAATACCTACTCCACAATCTAAACGAACAACCAAAAACGAAAGATCGTATCGCAAACCTGCCCCTGTACCCAAAGCAATTTCATCTGTCAATCCTTTCAATCTAAACTTTGCTCCGGGACGATCGGCATCATCTCTCAGCAACCACACATTGCCGGCATCAAGGAAAATCGCACCATGCAAATCCTGTATTATTCTGAATCTATATTCTACATTTGCCTCAAACTTAATATCCCCGGTTTGATCAATATAAGAATATTTGCTATCATTGGCAGGCTGATAACTCCCCGGACCTATACTGCGAACAGTAAAAGCACGAATGCTATTTGCACCTCCCACATAAAATTGTTCACTGTAAGGCGCTACGTCTGAATTACCATACGAATAGATGACTCCTCCGGCCAAACGTGTAGCCAATGATTGGTTTTTGTCAATTTTCCATGTATACCTCACTTCAGAGTTTAGCTTAAGAAACTGAGCAAAAGATGCTCCCAGTAAATCTTTCTGGTCCCCAAAATTTCGTCCGAAAAGTCGATAAATACAAGACGTTATATTTCCGGCAGATGTGACTGTTGTCTCCCACCAAAGCCTGTTTCTCATGTTTCTCCGAGCAATATTATCATACGTATAAGTATAACTCATCGATGGGATGAACTGATTGCTCAAGCTCAAATATAAAGCACGATTCTCACTAGCAATAGCATTAAATAGAGCAGTCGTATCTCTCAATACATTAAAAGTTAACTTAAACGGTACAACCGTATGTTTACTAACTCTTGTCGGTTTAAACACATAAGTTACATCCCCGCCAAAAGACAATATATTAAAATACTTCGCCCGATTCAGCTGAGTTGCATAAACATTGAATGTAGTGCTCGCCGGAAAGTCATAATCCTTCTTACCGAGTCTGGGAAAAAGGATTTTCGGAATAGCCAAAGATGCCGAAACGCCCAGTTCGTAAGAGTTCATAAGCGAACTGTTTTGCCCGGCTTGTGAGCCCGTTTGCCACTCATACGATCCCCGCACCCCTAGCGTAAGATTTTCGCCACCACCAAACAGATTACGTTTCGTTACGCTTAATGAAGCTCCGGGACCCGTCTGATCATTACTTTTAGTTGTAACATTCAAATTTAACTCTCCGTCAAGCGGTAAATCGTAAGCTGTTTTGATTTCCACATTCATCACATCGCAAGTATCGGTGCTATCCCGAGGAGTATAGTTCATCTCCACATACCGAAACATGCCAAGCTGGGTCATTCTTTCCTGCGTACGGGTATGCCTGATATAAGAGTATGTCTGAGCAGGTTGAAATCGAAGTTGCTTATAAAGTACAGCAGGCCGAACCTTTAACTTGTCGCGATAATAGATCGATAAGTCCTTATACACCAGCGAATCGTTGGGTACTTCGCCATTGACCCCATACAATCGAACAGAAACATTACCAATGCTCCAACGCCTCAAAGCCTCTTTAGGCAGGCCGGATTTAGGAACGATCTTCATCGCAACCTTACCCGAAACCAATGTAGTATCCGCTAAAAAACTAAAATAGTCGGGACGATAATAGTAATATCCTCTATTCCGAAGTAAAGTGCTTAATCTGGTACGTTCCTCGTCGAGTGTTATTACATTGAATTGCCTGTCTTTATGCAAAAGAGTTCTCTGTTCCCCTGCTTGCAGAGTCTTTAGCAAATCAGCAGAAAAGCGTTCATACATAATCGTATCAATCAGATATGGATTCTTCATGTCTACCAAATATTGAATCTTCGCCTTTTTGGGGTTCTTTGTATCAGGGAGTATCTTATAGCCCACAGTGCCATTGAAAAAGCCATAGTCGTGTAACAAGTTTGTACCTGCCTTTGCATGAATAGCCGGATTAACAGTTGAAATCAAAACCGGCTTGCCTGCAAGAGCTTTAAAAATCCATTTGCCCATCCCCTTTTGGTGATTCACAAAAGCATTGTATATCCACAACCCATAAGGCAATGGAAAGCGCAAAGTTGAGCTACCTAGAATTGAATTATTAGGTGGAGTGGAAAGTGCTGCGCTCAGTTCAGTCATCGTTTCCTCACCGGCTCTATCTTTAGCTTCATTCTTAATTTCCATTTTCTTTTGTCCTGTGTACAGCACCTCGCCTTTAGGCAAATTGCGAGTGGTGGAGCAAGCAGTCAACAGGCACAACAGAGAGATGCAGTGAACAAGCAATGCCCACTCCTTCTTCCCGCTCAGCCTCAAGCTTTTCATTTGCAAATCGATATGTTTATTTATCATTTCAATATTCATCAAACAATTATTTAAAGGCTATTTCTTCCGTCTGAAAATAAAGAGTTCTCCGAGACGATTCATTTTTTTACGCAACACGATACCTACGCCTGTTTCCGTTATTTCACCTTCAAAAACACTCTCGTAATTTTTATCATGGAAAATACGTACATAACGTGTTCCGGAAGCATCCAAGCGGTATTCCAACGATACATTATCAATAAATGATTGCGTTTCGTCTGCATTCTCTCCTGTAGAAATTGTCCCCCCTAACACAACTTGGAAACGGTCATTAAAAAATCGTTGAGCATACCGGAAATTGTAATCCGTACGCTTACCTCCCACATTGGTATTGTCATAATTTTCCATGGCGAAAGAGATATTCACCGTTTTCAGAGCAGCACCGGCCACATTGGCTATCTGATTTTGCAGAACGTTATTCAGCGCAGCGCCCATATTAAGTCCCCCATTTTTATCTGTCCCCGAATTGGCCAGATAAATGCCCGTGGCCAACATTGCTATCGCCTGCTTACTGCGTTCTTCTACCGACATGGCTGAAATCTCAGTTTGAACATCTGCATCTTCAGGCGCTTCCAAATCAAAGACTAATGCTAAATTTTCCATTTGATTCTTCACAGCGATCGAAATATCAAAATTCACCATACGAGATGAGCCATCACTTCCCGATACGGAAGCCCGCACACGTTCTGTCGCCTTCAAGCTAAGATTAGGATCCATAGGGTTTCCCGTCCATTCCACATAACTGCCATCATTAACTGCAAATTCCTTTAAGGGAATGACGGGCAAAGCATATTTCAGAATTCCTCCGGAAAGCGTATAGCGTCCTGAAAGTCTCAAATCTCCACGCGGAGAATACTGCAAAGATAGATCTCCGCCTCCCTCTAACTCTACACGACTACTACGATCCGGACTCAAATCAGCCTTTAGACGAACCGCCGGATCAATATGTAAAGTCACCAGCATATCAAGTCCTCCCAAAGAAATCGTCGGTTCCTCCTCTTTCTTTTGCGAAAGCGTGTCGTTAAATGAAGTAAAGGTTACCAAGTCTCCCAAACGATCCTGCACAGTAAGTGGAGAATCCCTCAATACATACGTGACATTCGTATTGCCCCGAACATTCATGTTTCCTCTCATCACAAGAGCATCTAAAGGCCCTCTGACTGTCGCATTCAAATCAACAAACAGTTTGCCATAAATCAAACTTTCATTTGTACGCGGGGCATCAAGCAAAGTATAATTATTAGCTTTCATCGAAAGGTTGGCAGTTGGAATACTCAATTCTTTAAAATCGACATAACCATCTATGGTAAACGGATTCTTACTCGTAGTAGAGATCGCAAATTTATCAAACTCCATACGGCTATTCACTATTTTCACCGGACGATTATCCAACCAATAACGAGCACTTGCTTGTCGGGCAAACACCGAAACACTATCAAGCATGAGTTCTCCGTTCATCAAAGGTTTGGCCGATTGACCGGACAGATGAAGATTGCCATCCAAATCTCCGGAAAAGGCAACCACCTGATCAGGAACAAACATGTTGGCTATACGCAATGGAAAGTGTTCCAACGTACTATTTATATCCATACTATCTTTCACTCCCGACCTATATTCACCATTTACCGTCATCACTTCTGTGCCTTCATGAGTTAAGTAGCTGTTGACGTAGTGCTTACCTCTTTCTCCTGGCAACCACGTTGCTCCCAAGCCTATATTGCCCACCGATTGATGCTCATAAACCAATTCATTTATGGTAGCTTCGGTAGATACCTGCAAGGAAGTTGCCGTCTGCACATAGTGCGCCTCAGCAGAAAAAAGGCCGGAGAATTGAGGCAGGTAAGGAAAAGCTTCACTGATTTCGGCCAAACGAATGCGGCGTAGTTCAATATCCATGTTCTGCAGAAAAGTCGTATCTCGCAAAGAATGCACACGTACCCCCATTCCGTCTTTATCAAGCATTTCTACATTGGCAAAGATATGCCGATCCTTCCGTAAGTAGACCCTATTATCATCATTGAACCGAAACTTCCTAAAAGCCACAATCGGCTCTTCGGGAATAAATTTGAATAACAAACCATTATTGCGGGGACGTGCGTTCACGCCAAGCAACACACCTGTTTCTCCCTTAGCATTCTGATATTCTAGCGTCAGTTCCGCATCTTCTGTGCGAATCTCTCCGGTGATATAGGATTTAAACACAAATCGAGGATTGTTCGGAGCATTAATCACTCCTCCTCGAATATTCATCCGAGCAGTATCTTGCCTGATTGTCAGGAATAGCGTATCAAGTAGTGTGGAATCTACTCTCAGCCCATGTATAAATGCCCTGCCGTTTATACCACGGGTAGGAGTTGTTCCAAATCTAAACGATACTTTATCATAAGCGATTTCTTTTGTTGCCAAAAAGCGACTAAGCGGATTGTCCTTACCTGCTGTAAAAATCAATCCGGCCGAAGGTAGCGCACGACGCAGAGCTGCATGATCTAAAAGTTTCCCCTTTATTTGCTTTATTAATATGGTAGAGAAGTCGGTTGATTGCTTTATTAATTGCTCCAGCGTACTGCGTCCCCGGAAGCGACAATTTAAATCGCCCGCTTGCAAAGAAAGATTCACCGAGTCACGCCGGGTTTGGGCAGCAAGCGTAAAGGCGAACGCCCTCTTCATAGGAGTAGGGTAATAACCCAATTTATACCAATCAATCTGCTCTACATTAAGATCAAGTTTCCCTTCGGTATATTTGCGATTCAACTGATACTCTCCATCGGCAACCAACTTTAATAATTGATTATTACTCGCCAAGTGTGCCTTGATTAAAGCATTTTTCATCTGGCCTGTAAGTGTCACGTCCGAAACGTGGAAACGTCCATAATGCAAATCATTGAGCAGCGCTTCAAATTGGGCTGAAGAACGTGATGAAGCGACATCTACTCCTCTGCCTTTTATACTGCCGGAAGCCGAAAATGAATAGATGGAATCTTTAGGAAGGAAGTGCTTCATTTGCAAAGCATCTATTGTAAAATCGGCGTTATACACTTCCGTACGATGATCATAATCGGCCGTGAGCGATAAAGCACCTTCACCATCTTTGGCCCTGAGAAGGGTTCTAAAACGCAAACCACGCATCTCGGCCTTAGCAATAAATGTCATTCCCTGTGGAAACACAATAGATCCGTCGGCAGGAGTACCGAAAAAGGTTGCTAAGAAATTCAGGTTATGAGTGATCGCTTGCAAGTCGACTGAGGCGAAACGCTTTAAGGAATCAGTGAAATTTAGCAGTTCTCCCCCTCCTGTAGCAGAAAAAGCACCGGGCAGATCAATCTTGAAACGGGATAATTTCAGGTTAGTCAGGTTTCCTTCTGCTCCGGCATGTATCGTGAGTGGACGGAAAGGATATTCTTTCTTAAAAGCATCAGGCAACTTCCCTGCAAACAACAATAGATCTTGCTTGCCTATAAGCGCATCCAACTTCATTGATAAATGTCCTTGCTGGCCAGGTAGATCAATTAGTTTCCATGTTGTACGGCCCGTAAAATCAATCTCAGAATGAGCTGTTTTTAATTTTAAAGACGAGACCTTTATAGCAGTGTCATTGGCAAACAGGCGTCCGGTCATGGAAGTGATGCTCAACCCCGAACGTTCGTTCAATGAAAACTCACGAATAGCAGCATTGATATTTCTACCTCGATACAGCACAGAGTCAAGCCCCATATTGAGTTCACGAATAGCAATGTGCGACAGATCAAATCCTTTCGTCGGTTTAGCCGAACCTATATCATAATTCAAAGAAGTCCCACTGGCATGCAGATGTTTCAATCCATACAGTTCACGTCCCAGATCCACCTGAGCACCATTAATGGTTGCTTCCGCTACATGAGTTCCCATCCGAACAGAATCTTCGGGTACCAGCATGTTAAAGGATACATTCTTTAGTTTCAAGTTATGCAGGTCTATCTTCCAACGAGGTGAAGCAGTGGAGTCTTCCGGTGTCTTGACCGTGTCGTTTTTCAATATCAGCCGAAGATGCGTGTTGTTCAGTTCTGCCGCATCAATAATCGCAGTTTGATTTGATAAGTTCACGCCACGGCTTCTAAAAGCAAAGTAGCCCAACACCCCACGTAGTTCTATCCCATGTATCAAGTCGGCCGAGTTGAACGCCACACTCTTTAACGTGAAGTCGTCTACTTCTATCCTGCCACTAAAAAGCGGAAGAAGTTGCACCCGAACGTTGAGACTTTCCATCGACAAGAGAGTGTCGGAAGAATGAACCACGCCTAAATCACTTACCAAAAGATTAAGAGGAAAACGAAGATCTATGCGGCGGGCACTAATTTGCATACCTGTTGCTTCAGAGGCATACCCCAGAGCTTCCTTACGCAGGAAGTTTTGTACCGGCGGAATGTAAAGTAACAGCATCAACACTGCAAATAGCAATATGGGAGTAAGCAATATAGCGATTACCCTTTTGACCCATTTCCGTCTCATGAAAATCAATTGAATTTAACAACAATACAAAGAAAACAAATTATTTCTTAAAAACAGAACAGGTTGGCTAAAAAGAAATAAGAAAGTGAACTCAGAGACTTGACAAATGGACTTAAAGCTGCTAAGTTTGCTTCTGTTTGTCTTCCATGAAGAACGTAACAGCTTTACTCGAATAGCTAACTTTGTTTGTAGACATAATTTTCTCAACCAAATTAATATAGATCAACCGCATGAGCTATAAAACTAGACATATTGTAAAGATATGAAATAAAAGAATTGACTATTCACATGCTAATCATATTCAATATTGTAAATCTGCGTTTCGATATCCTTCAATTAATGATTATGGATTACTCAATACATACGGAAAAATTTCGTTTATAGGAAGAACAAACCTACGTTTAGTAAGTGGTAGCTTATTTAGAGGAATTGACGAAGGAAAAAAGACAAAAGAAAGGAAAAGGCATATTGTTGTGTATACAATGGGATTGCTTATGGCTGTTGTTGTTCATGCGGCTAATATACATGATAGCAAAGGCGCACCCTTTGTTTTTTCGGAATTAAAATCCCAGTTTCATAGGCTGGTGAAGATAGAGAAGAGTTTATTGAAAATACAAAAAATAATCTTGACAGGATACTTGAAATTACGCTACAAAATGAGGACTCTCCAAAATCCCAAGTAATCTCACAAAGATGGGTCGTAGAAAGAACTTTCGCATGGTTCGAATCATATCGAAGATTGAGCAAAGACTTTGAGTATCATACAGATACAAGCCAAACTATGATTCAGTTAGCAATGATCAAGCTTATACTTAGCCGAATTAAAATGTGATTTTTAAACAATTACTTATAACATTTTTCATTACTATGTTTGTTATATAAAATATTTTATATACATTGCCGCCGTTTACTAGGCATGTCAGTTAATATCCCATTCTTAGAAACTGTTTAAATTTCCCAAAGAGAAAATAGATGAGTAGAAAAATAGCCATTTATCTGCTCGTTTTATACCAGACGGGATAAAGGAGCATCTAAAATCAATCTTCTCCTACCCATATTTTGTCCCTAACAGAACGATAAAATAAAAATTAAACAGCTTCTTAAATGTTGAGATGATTTATGGCAATAAATTGGTTTCAAGGTAACAAATTAGAACAGAACTATTTGAATTCATTGAAATCTGGTATAACCGAAAAAGAAAGCATTCAGCACTCAATAATCTCAATATTCAAAAGTTCTGGGAGTTGATCCATAATAAGAATGTTAATTTATTAAATGCCACTTAACTTTATGTCCAGTTTTGCTTGGCTAGTCAAGACCTTAACAATGAAAACATGAACGACCTAAAAGGAGGAATTTCAATTACAACTTGGATATGTGATTATTCTATGGATAAAAGTCTCGATTATACGATTGATATGACAGAATCCATATTGAAAGACAATACAGTATGGGGTGGCTATACTACAGATCCAGAAAGATCGAAAGCATATCCAACTCCGGGATGCATTAGACCATAATATAAACAATATATGTATGGATAATTCTCAACTTTCATCACTCAGCATCTTTCAAGCGATATCACTTGTCATAATGCTAATCATTATATATTCAGTTACTTCACATATATTCTCATTTATTGAAAGTTCAACATTATCAGCCCTTTTGGCTGGAATACTAAGAATTATCATTTTTATTGCATTTATTATAAAAAGGGAATTCATGGATAAAGAACAATTTCAAATAAAGAAAATGTCTGGAATTGTTTTATTACTTGGATGTATAACCATTCACTTAGCGACGTTTTTACCTGTTCCACAGATAAATCTTTCATGGATCGATGAAACGACACAATTTAATGTGCTTAAAAGTTATATTGCAAACAATGATACGTATGACTTTTTAAACATGTGTATAGCTGTCCCTATTGCAGAAGAACTATTTTTTCGAGGAATAATATTAGGAGGGTTATCGAGGTGCTATTCACCCATAATTGCTTTATGCATATCGTCATTGATGTTTGGAATCTTTCATTTTAACATAATAGGAGCTACCATCACTGGATTGTTTCTTGGGTGGGTATATTTAAGAACCCAAAATATTTTGTATGGCATTTTGATGCATAGTTCAATAAATCTAGCAGGTACCATTTTAAGAAGTCTTTTAAAGAATGGTTATATGGAAGATATCTATAATAATCTATCCCAGTATTCAAAAATGAATCTTTGGATTGAGAGTATTTGGGTTAAAATTGTTTGTAGCATGTTATTTATTGCTTGCACCTTTGGATTACATGTATTGTTTAAAAGAAAAATGAATAAACATGAAAAGGAGCCAGCTAACATCAATTAAAAAATACTATGATATTCTCTCTTTACGAGAAATAGATAAAAGTACGCATTACGGCTTAGTTGAGGGAGAAGTTGGGCTTATGCTATGCAATGCTTACCTTTACGAAGTACTTGAAGATGAAAAATATTTTATTCATTGCCCTGTTCTATTAGAGCAATTACTAGAAAAACATTCTAATAATAATCATACATTAGGATATGGACTAACAGGTATGACATGGGGAATATCTATATTGAAAGATAATGATATGTTAGCGGACAACTGTGATATTTGGCTAGAGAATGTCGATAATTTTTCAGGAGCAGTAGATATCCTAAACTATTCTCTACAAAAAATCACGATCAATTCCTTCGTAATTGATATGGCTGACACTTTATTGAAAAAAATAGCTGAATTGCCTGTAGAGTATTTCTTTTCAGCAAGAAAAGAGACAGATCCAAAAGGACAAATTCTCAATATTCAAAATTTAGACGTTCCCCACGGGATCACTGGCATTATTTTGCAATTGTTGAAATTGGAAGAGAAAATACATTTCGGATTAGAGCCATTATTATATAGATTTTTAGATAGGCTTTGGGACTTGCGAAATACAGAAGTACAGGGTTTTATGTTTTATAGCCTTCTGGGAGACACTAAGCGTGGCAGTACGCTTGCATGGTGTTATGGCGATTTACCAATATTACATTTACCAACTCAAATAGTAAAAATGAAAAATTGAACGAATCTATCTTGAAGGACAACACTATATGGATAGGTTGTACTAATGATCCCGAACGTTCTAAATTGTATGGTGGGGCACCGGGTTGTGTTGGGTAACATGTTGTGGGAGCCTTGATTATGTTATTGCTAATTTTATATTATATCCTAAAATGAAAGAAGCTGTTTTGCTAATACTATTATTCTCTGGTATTTACATCGTAATAGATAAGTTGTTCTTTTTTGTGGCAAACGATGCTCTTAGGACTCTTCTTGTTTATGCATGTATGCTTTTTTTCTTCTTATGGCTTGTTAAGAATAAAATTAAAAATAGGAATATAGATAAAAAGCAAGTTCAATTAGGAAAGATTCGTTGGGATGTTTTTGCTTTTTTATGTATAGGTACTATTCTTTGCAAATTTGTACCTATGCATATTTCTCTTTTAGATGTTCCTTTTGATAATGCTTTAATATCTCAAATAGAAGAAACTTTTTTTTTGAATATTGTTTGCTATTGTTTCTTTGCACCGTTTCTCGAAGAACTCGTATTCAGAGGGCTTATTTTGTATCATCTTTTTAGATGCTACTCACCGCTCATCGCAATTCTGTTATCGGCCTTAATCTTTGGAATAATGCATGTCTCATACCCAGTTCCCACATTTTTGTTTGGAATTTTATCCGGACTAACCTATTATTATACCAGTAATTTGACCTATTGTATACTCTTACATAGCTTTGCTAATTTGATTAGTCAATTATTAAAGTTATATTTAAGCCATAATGCAACAAATATTGGCACACTTGAAGCAATAATAGAATCTAACTTATTTTATGCGATATATATAATTATTTCTATTGGTTTCATCTATACAACATACCATATTTTAAAAAAACGTACTCCGGCTTTTACTAAGGAAATCTAAAAGTGTAAATGAAGTCAGGGAAAGAAAGAGAAAACAATCTACCTTTTTAGCTTGAAAGACTACAAGCTGTCTACTCAATTCAGTAAAAGTCACCGCTATTAATTCTCAGCATTTGTTTCTAGTGACGAAACTAAAGTTTTCGTCCGTTGAAACAAAAGGTTTAACACGTTGAAACGAAAAGTTTCCAGCCGTGAAAACAAAAGTTTTATAGCACATAAAACTAATGAAACTACCGTTACCTAAAAAGACAAGAAGCAGCTACCAGTCATACTCTTCGGTATAGGAATCGAAAGGAGGTTCTTCGGTAATGCCTTTCTGAAGAAACAGTTGTTGGATGAAGGCTTGCTCGCTGGGGTTGACGTAACGTTCCTTACGGTAGAAGCGGTAGTAGAGGCTCTTTCCGAAATGGGCAAGCATCTGCTGCTTCAGGGTACAGGCGTCTTTGTTGAGAACATTGTCGAGCAGATGGGAGATGCCCCAAGCCACGCGTATCCGTTTGGCCAAATGAAAGTAAGGGCAAGTGGAGCCATCGGCAGGAATACAGGCCGGATTTACGATGCTGATGTAGGGTACATCGGATGTGGCATGGAGGGCTACAAAGTGGCGCATGCAAGTGTCTGCTTTCGGACATTGGTGGTTGAAGCAATGGGCATAGCCATAGGGTACAAAGTTATAATCAAAATTCTTGTTCATATCTGCTGCATTTTTACACACTGATAGGTCAATGCAGCCCATTTGGGGTTACAAAACTTATGCTGTGCAAATATCGGATTTTTTTTGATAATTGTCACGCTATTTACTTAGAAAAGATGTATTACAAGCAACGGGCATCCCTACTGCTGACTAAAAAGTATCGCCTGTTTAACGACGATATCTGTCAACTCTAACATTGATAGTACTCTCTCCTCCATTTCCTTGGAGAAAACAACTTCCTCCCGCTTGCCTTCAAGCCACGAGAGTAGGGCGACTGCTTCTGCCGATCCGAGAAGAGTAAACAAGGGAAGCATCTTGTGAGCCATGGAAGAAACAGCTACGACATCTCTTGCCTGCAATGCAACATTCATCGCAGCAGCATTCTTGCTTGTTTCAGCAATAAAGCTTTCTATGATATTACGCGCAGCCTCTTTATCATCTCCCGAGAAAACCAGAAGTGAGGAGAAATTGAGTGCAGAAGGGGTTTCCATGCGAGATTCGGTACGGGATAATGAGACGTCCTCTGCCACAGCTTCACCGCAATGAATGGCTCGCAACAATTCTTGAATGGAAAAAGGTTTGTGCAAGCAAGATTCAAAGCCGTAATCTCGAAAATAGGCTTCACTCATCTCGCTTCGGGCCGTGACGGCAATCATCGGAATCGTTTTAGCCTGTGGAATGTTCGATGCCCGAAGAAGCTTCAGCAAATCAAATCCATTGATAGAAGGCATCTGCACATCTGTCAGCAAAAAGTCGAAAGATTCGTTACGAAGATGCTCCGTCAGTTCCTCCGGTTGTTCGCAAGAGGTAACCGAAATGCCATACTGACCTAGCATAGCAGTAGTAAGCGCCAGTTGAATTTTATCATCATCAATCAACAAGATCTTCAGGCCGGACTTGATAGAGAAAGTATGTTTCTGAGTTGCTTGCGTCGCATCAAGTACCGCTTTATCTTGATTCTTCACTCCACTCACAGGGAAAATAGTCAAGGTTACCACAAAAGAGCTGCCTTTGTCTTTAGTACTGTCTACGCTAATCTGCCCTTCTAATAAATACACCAACTTGTGTACAATGGAGAGTCCCAAGCCAAATCCTTCCTCACCCTGAGCTCCCGGAAGCCTGGTGAACTCCTGAAAAATCCGTTCTTTATCTTCCTCAGCCATCCCCTTCCCCGTATCCGAAACAGTGATTTTTAATTTAGATTCTTCATAGTCTACAGTTAGAATGACACTACCTTCTCGGGTAAACTTCACAGCATTGGATAACAGATTATTCACTATCTGACGAATGCGAATGGGATCACTTGCAAAATGTCCATTCAACTCCGCTGCCACTTCGCATCGCAAAGCCAATCCTTTCGCCGCAGCCAAAGGTTGAAAACTAATTTTAATCTCATCAAAGAGTTGTGCCGGATTAAAGGTGATGCGGTTTACTTCTGCTTTATTCAGGTCGAGACGATGAAAATCGAGCAAATCATTTACCAGCCTCAACAAATGGCCCGACGAACTTTTCATATTATCAAGATAAAACTTTTGCCGTTCATCGGCTACGAGGCGAGACAACAAATCGGTATAGCCCATAATAGAACCTAGGGGAGCTTTAAAGTCGTGCGTAATGGTAAGCATCAATTTTTCGCGAGCCTCGAGTAGTTCCTCTGCTCGTCGGTTTGCTTTCTCCAGTTCCTTTCGATAACGATTACTCCGAGCAATATCTCTCCATATTAATATGAGGAAAACAGCCGATAGCAGAACGGCGCCTACCGCAATAGCTCCAATCGTTTTCATGGAGCGCTGACTTACCTTTTGTTCAAGCTGCGCTTTTTTCATAATTCGCACAGTCGCTTCTTCATCATAATTCCTAATCAAACTGTCAATGCGCATCGTCAAATGATTATCTGCCTGATGAAGCAGTTTACTGTTGAGCTTATCAGCCATGCGCGTTTTCTCTTTCTGTAAAGCGATCTTTCGTATCTTGTGATGAAGAGAATCTGCCGGATTATACTCTTGCAGAACAGTATCTGTACTAAATTCCAGCGAAGTATTCAGCAATAAAGCTGTATCTTTAGAAGGAGAAAAGACCTCAGCAATACGCTTAAAGAATCCTTTCTTTTTAGCGGGGGTTATTACCGAATCACGCTTCGTGATGATTCGATGTTGCACGCGTTGTTGATTAATAACTGAATCTTGTTCAGAAATTATTTTATCGAGTTCCTTGGCAGACAATAAGTTGTTATTGGCCGTGTTCAATACTCGTAACATGGATATTGTATTCTTATCCTTTTCGCGCAGCAATAAAAGTAAGCTATCAGCTTTTGAGTCCAGTTCCGTATCGGACGCTGAAAGCCCCTTCATCTCACTATAAATAAATACGAGTGAAAAGAAAAGTACTGCCAACAGCAGCAGGTAGCCAACGGCTATTTTCCATTTAGTCAATATTTCATTCTTTACGCTTTGCATGGATTTTGAATCTAAGCCAAAACATTATTCCGGCACTGGTAAGACCGAAAGGCAAAGCCATCCAAACGCCCATCGCACCCCAATGAAGCACGAAGCCGAAAAAATAGCCTGCTGGCAAAGATATAATAAAATAGGAGACAAAAGCAATCCACATCATCGGTTTAACGTCCGAGACACCTCGAAGAGCATTTGCAAAAGTAATTTGAAGCCCATCGCCAAACTGATAGAGTAGCATCGGCAACATAAGTGACACGACAATAGTCGACACTTCTTGGCTATCAGTAAACCATCCGCCCATCTGATTTCTAAAGAGAAAAAGGATAACGGAAAGGACTAAAGCCATAATCAGTATGATGCGCAAACCGGCATAAGCTGCCCGACGAACATTGACCCAATCGTTTTGTCCACGAAAATGACTTACGCGAACTGCCACAGCAGCCCCCATGCCATAATACATTAAAAAAGCAAAGGTAGAAATAGTGCACATTATCTGATGCGCTGCCAAAGCATAAGTTCCTATCCACCCAATCATGATGGCACTTAAATTGAAAGAAGCTGTCTCCATGCCCATCTGCAATCCAATGGGCCAGCCCAAAGCATTCAAGCGACGGAAATTGGTACGAAGTATACCGAGTTTGAGAAAACCTGCTTTGTAAGGCGCAAAGTGACTAGTCCGAAAAAATATCCAAAGGAACACCAGAAGCATCGCAATACGTGAAGCCAAGGTACTGATGCCGGCACCAAGCAATCCAAGTTCGGGCGCACCCCATTTTCCGTAAATCAAGAAATAATTGCCGATAATATTCATTAGATTACCTCCCAGCAATATCCACATGGCAGTCTTCGTGTCTGTTATTCCATCGGCAAACTGCTTGAAAGCATTGAAAAGCATAATAAAAACCATCGATATGAGCAACACTACATAATAGGGTTTTATCAATGGCAACAATTCTTCCGGCTGTCCGAGATGCTCTATATTCAGATAAAGAAGGTAAAGAATCAACGTAACGAACAGCCCTACCAAGAAGTTGGCTAGCAAACTGGCCTTTAATGCCTGCCCCGCAGCAGCAAACCGGCGTGTTCCGTACAATTCGCCCACAACAGGAGTCAGCCCATAAGAAAAGCCTGTGCTAAAAATGATTCCGAGATTAAACACATTGTTGACAAAAGAGGCAGCACCCAGTTCAAGTGTGCTGTGATGACCAATCATCAACGTATCAGCAAAACTGAGAAGGATCACCCCCAACTGTCCGATAACAATAGGTATCCCTAAAAATAGCAATGCCTTATAATGGCCTCTCTCTTTCAGCTTGTGACTCGTCTCATTCATCCTATTCTTTTATCCCGACTTTTTATAATGAAGTACCGAACAATTCTCGTGACGAAAAGCAATCTTGGCCACAATAGTTAACTGTTCTGCTGTAACAGCCCTGTACTGTTCTACTTCTTTTTCCATATCTTCAGCACAACTTAACATCTCAAACCAAGCAAGATTCGTTGCAACATTCAGATAATTAATATTGCCGAATATCTGGGTCGATTCAAATTTGTTTTTCACCTTTTCCAGTTCTTCTGCATCAACAAGTTCGGTCTTAAGGCGCTCCAGTTCTTCCCAGATAGCCGACTCGGCTTGTTCTAACGAAACCCCTGCTGCCGGCTTGCCACTCAGATGAAACAAACCCGCATCCACAGTTCCTGCAATATAAGCATCAATGCTCGAAAAGATATTCTTGTCGTGCACCAAGTTACGGTTCAGTCGGCTAGAGCGTCCGTTACTAAGCACATCCGATAGAATATCGTAAGCATAATAATCGGGATGCAAGCGGTCGGGCATGTGAAACGCCATAAAAAGAGAATCAAGCGGCACGTTACGCTCCACTACCAATCGCCTCTCTTCTGTCTGTATCGGTTCAACAGGAAGCTTCCTTTCACGCAGTTCTCTGCGAGGAATGGGTGCAAACCACTTTTCGCTCAAACGTACAGCTTCCTCAAAGGATATATTTCCGGTTACAGCCAACACAGCATTGTTGGGCGCATAGAAACTGAAAAAGAAACTTTTCACTTCATCCAATGTAGCATTGGCCACATGCTCGGGCACTTTGCCGATAGTAGGCCACTGATAGGGATGAACTTTGTATGCCAATGGCCTTAGCAGGTGACTGACATCTCCATAAGGCTGATTCAGGCAACGCTGTTTGAACTCCTCTATCACCACACCCCGTTGCACATCCAAACTCTTTGGGTTAAAATCAAGACTCAGCATGCGATCGGACTCTAGCCAAAAACCTATTTCAACATTCTGTTTGGGTACCGTGAGATAATAGTTCGTAATGTCATTGTTGGTCCAAGCATTATTGTCTCCACCGGCTAACTGCAAAGGAGCATCAAAATCGGCAATATTCACTGATCCACCAAACATCAAGTGCTCAAAAAGATGTGCAAACCCTGTATGTTCAGGGTCTTCATCTTTTGCTCCCACATTATAAAGAATGTTGAGGGCCACCATCTGAGTGCTCGTATCTTGCGAATGTACCAACTTCAATCCATTCGAAAAAACATGTTTGTTTATTGTTAGCATCTTTAATCGATAAGAGAAACTTTGATGATCTTCACATCATCTACGGGGCGGTCACTACGATCTGTTTTCACTTGTTGAATCTTGTCAACCACATCCATGCCTTCAACTACCTCACCAAAAACAGTATATTGATTATCCAAATGAGGTGTTCCACCCACTGTTGTGTAAGCCTTTACTTGCTCAGGAGTGAAATGGAAATCAGGTTGTTTCGCCGCTTCAGCCTCAGCCTGCGCATAGATTTTCTCTTGCAACTGATAAAGACCTTCCTGATCATTGGTTTTACGCATCTTATAGATATCCTTCATGTGTTTTTGTGCCAAAGCATTAAAGATAGAAGTGAGCTTACCCTCATTCATCTTCTTTTCCATGCTAAGAAGAGTAGAGTCATTGTATACTTTACCTGTAACAATATAGAATTGGCAACCGGATGATTCTTTTTTAGGATTCACATCATCGCCCTGACGAGCAGCCGAGAGTGCTCCTTTTTTATGGAAATATTTCGGGTAGACGAATTCGGCAGGAATAGTATAACCCACATCGCCCGAGCCAAGCATTTTTCCTTTCGGTGCTTCTTTAGAATCCGGGTCTCCGGCCTGAATCATGAAGTCCTTGATTACCCGATGGAACAACGTTCCTTCATAAGTAGATTCTTTTGCTAACTTTATGAAATTATCTCTGTGTTTGGGCGTTTCATCATATAACTTCACGATAATATCACCCATGCTTGTCTCAATCTTTAACATAGTTCCTTGTTTATTTTCCATCTTTCCATCTTTCTTTTGTCCTGAACGGCATGCTGTAAAACCGCCTATCAGTATAATTAATAGTAACGCTAAATTCTTTTTCATACACAGCTAGATTTTAAACTGATGCAAAAGTACAACTTTAGTACGCTTTGTTCCAACAAATCTTCTTAATAATAGCTATCGGGCATACAAGTTAGCCTAAAACCTTTTAACTTTGTGATTCTATTAAATGCATCAAAGAGCAACAAAATGACAAAATCCATATTAATCATTGAAGATGACATCACATTCGGAATGATGCTAAAAACCTGGCTAGAGAAAAAAGGATTTCAGGTATCTTCCGTCAGCAACATTGCTCGTGCCCAAAAGCAGATAGATCTGCAAAACGTGGATTTAATATTATCCGATCTTCGCCTACCCGATCATGACGGGATCTACTTGCTAGAATGGATGATCGAAAAGAAAATAAAAACTCCGCTCATCATCATGACCGGATACGCTGATATACAATCTGCCGTGCAGGCCATTAAACTTGGTGCGAAAGACTACATAGCCAAGCCTGTGAATCCGGAAGAACTTCTCAAGAAAATCAACGAGGCCTTTCAAATGGAGGGTATGCCGAAAGAACAACCGCCTATCTCGGTACCCGAGGCAAAAAATAAGCAGAACTTTCTTGAAGGAGAGAGCGATGCAGCTAAACAGTTGTATAATTATGTGGCTTTAGTAGCTCCAACCAATATGTCCGTGCTCATCATAGGTGCCAGTGGCACAGGAAAAGAATATGTGGCACAGCGCATTCATCAACTTAGCAAACGCAATGAATACCCTTTTATTGCTATCGACTGCGGCGCTATACCGAAAGAATTGGCTGCATCCGAGTTCTTTGGACATATAAAAGGTTCTTTCACCGGAGCTATAGCCGATAAAGATGGTGCTTTTGTTGCCGCCAACGGTGGAACACTGTTTCTTGATGAAATAGGTAACCTCAGCTATGAAACACAAGTGCAATTGCTTCGGGCCTTACAAGAACGAAAAATACGCCCAATGGGGTCTAACGAAGAAATAGCCGTGGACATCCGCTTGGTAGCTGCCACAAACGAGAATCTTGAAGAAGCGATTGAGAGAGGAAGCTTTCGTGAAGACCTTTTTCACCGAATAAATGAATTTACCCTACGCATCCCCAACCTAAAAGATCGTAAAGAAGATATTCTTCTATTTGCCAACTTCTTTTTAGATCGTGCCAACAAGGAGTTGAATAAACAACTTATCGGATTCGATGCCAAAGCCTCTTCGACATTGCAAGATTATCACTGGCCGGGAAACCTGAGACAGATGCAAAATGTGATCAAGCGGGCTACTCTGCTTGCACAAGGAAACTTCATCACTCTTGCAGAGCTGGCTAGCGAACTATCAGACACCCCTACAACCTCTCCCACTCTTTCGCTTCGCAATGAAGAGAGTGAGAAAGAACAGATACTCGAAGCAATTAAACAAAGCGGGAATAATAAGAGCAAAGCGGCTCAAATGCTTGGAATTGACCGGAAAACGTTATATAATAAACTAAAACTTCACGATATCAAATTATGAACTTCACTGACAGAAAGTACATATTAATGGATCTGGATGGAACAATCACCGATCCTGCTATAGGAATCACCAAGTCTGTGCAGTATGCACTAACCCATTTCGACATTTTTGTTGAGGACAGAACACTACTCTATCCATTCATCGGCCCTCCTCTAAAAGAATCATTCATGGAATATTACCACCTCACGGAAGAGCAGGCAACCATTGCCATCAATAAATACAGAGAATACTTTGCCGATAAAGGCATTTATGAAAATGAGGTATATGATGGAATGGAAATGTTTTTGCAAACATGTTGTGAACAGGGCAAAACATTGTTCGTGGCTACTTCCAAACCAACCCCTTTTGCAGAAAAAGTTCTGGAGCATTTCCACCTCAAGCACTATTTCAAGGCTGTGTATGGCAGTAATTTAGACGGTACCTGTTCGGCAAAAGAAGAAGTCATCCGGCATGCCCTTTCTTCTCAGCAAATTAAAGACGCAAGCGAGGTGGTAATGATTGGAGATCGTAAACACGATATAGAAGGAGCAAAAAGAAATGGACTAAACTCCATAGGAGTGCTTTACGGCTATGGAAGCTACAAAGAATTAACAGAAGCAGGTGCAGATAGCATAGTAAATGATATCGCAGCGTTACAACAAGTAATAATAGGCTAAACGCTCTTAACCACTACAAAGTGTAGAATAATTCTACACCTCCGCCACAACTTCTACACTTTTACACACACTCATAAAAACACATATTTTAGCATAGTTTACTGATAATCAACGCATTAAATGTGAAAAAACTTTCTGGCATGCGGTTTGCTTATAGTTATATATAATATACATAATAGTTCCATAACAAGAACTAAAGTAGATTAAAAAAAACGATAGTATAAACCGTTTAAAAGCAAATGATTATGAAAAAGTTAGTATTAGCCATGATGGTATTTCTATGTGGCAGTTCATTTTTTGCACTAGCACAAGATCCAGTAAAAAAGACTCAGCCACCAACAGAACAGAAAGATTCTACAAAGACTGAGCCTGTGAAAGAAGAATCTCAACCGGCAGAACCGGGCACAGAGACTCCGGATACCACAAAAATATCCATTCAGTCTGCCGAATAATAGTAAGCACACTCATTGAATAAAAAGACCGTCCCTACTTTTGTCTATTCAGGGGACGGTCTTTTTTGTATAAAGTTACAGCATATTAAATCCAGCCCACAAATTTCCTTCAGGAACAGGAGCAGTCAGTGCAATCTCCTCTTTAGAAACCGGGTGTAGAAAGCGAATATGACGGGCATGAAGGCAAATACTTCCGTCTGGGTTGGAGCGAGGAGAACCATATTTCAAATCACCTTTAATGGAACAGCCCATTTTAGCTAGCTGGCAACGTATCTGGTGATGTCGTCCGGTTTTCAAATCAACCTCAAGCAGGTAGTAATTCTGAGACTGTCCGATAAGCTTGTAGTGAAGAATGGCTTTTTTTGAATTAGGCACCTCTTTATCATAAGCATAACTCTTATTTTGCTTTTCATTGCGTAGCAGATAATGCACCAAATCACCCTCCGGCATCTTCGGACATTCCTTAACCACAGCCCAATAAGTCTTCTTCACCTCGCTATTCTTAAACATTTCGTTCAGGCGAGAAAGAGCCTTACTGGTTTTTGCAAAAACAACAAGACCGCTCACAGGACGATCCAAACGATGAGTGACACCCACAAAAACATTTCCGGGTTTCTGATACTTCTCCTTCAGATACTGCTTAATAGTTTCTGAAAGTGGAGTATCACCCGTCTTGTCTCCCTGAACGATCTCGGAGCTTGTTTTATTGACTACAATAATATGATTGTCTTCGTAAACAACAGTCATGCATTACATATTCATACCACCACAGCAGTGAATAACCTGTCCGGTAACATAAGAAGATAAATCAGATGCCAGGAAAGTAGCAACGTTAGCCACGTCTTCAGGCGTACCACCACGGCGCAAAGGAATCTGCTTAGCCCATTCAGCCTTCACCTCTTCAGAAAGAACAGCCGTCATCTCAGTGATGATGAAACCGGGAGCAATAGCATTGGCGCGAATATCGCGAGGCCCAAGCTCTTTAGCAATAGACTTAGCCAAAGCAATCATACCCGCTTTAGAAGCAGAATAATTTGCTTGTCCGGCATTACCCGACACACCGACTACAGAAGCCATATTGATAATACTTCCTGATTTTTGCTTATTCATTACTGGCTGAACGGCTTTAATAAAGTTGAACGCAGATTTTAGGTTTACATTAATAACCAAATCCCATTGCTCCTCAGTCATTCGTTTGAACGAAGCATCACGAGTGATGCCGGCATTGTTAACCAATACGTCTACCCGGCCAAAGTCTTTCACTATTTCGTCAACGACTGCCATCGTATCTGCATAGTTTGCAGCATTTGAAGCATATCCTTTTACTTTTACTCCCAAAGCAGCAATTTCTTTCTCTGTATTATGCGCATTTTCGTCAATTGCTAAATCGGTAAATGCAATATCAGCTCCTTCAGAAGCAAATTTTAACGCAATAGCCTTACCAATGCCGCGTGCAGCACCAGTTACAATGGCTGTTTTCCCACTTAATAATCCCATACTAGATTTCTTATTTATTAATATCAGTTCTACGTAGTGCGCCAAACACAATGTTGGCCACATATTTCTTGCGTGTCATCACATCCAAATTAGATCCCACATTACCACGGATATAAGGTACTTCAATACCTTTAACACAATAATGCACTAATATGGCTGTCATTTCCACATTATCAATTATAAATACACCCTTGTCTTTCCCTTCTTGCAATACTGACCTAAATAGTTGAATTTCTTTGGCATCAAATCTTTTACGCACCTTTTCAACTTTCCATATATCACGAAAAAAGTTTGCCCTGAGCGTACCATTCCGATAAACAACCTCTTTTACCGCCTCTAAACGAGTATAAATCATTTCTATGATCTTTTCATCCGGCGAAACATGTTTTTCTGCAACTTGCTTCATCATATCCGAAAGAATTTCTAATTCAGATTCTACTACAGCCAGATAAATTTCCTCTTTACTTTTAAAATAAGTATAAAGAGTCCTTCTCCCTTTTTTAGAAGCAATAGCAATGTCATTCATAGTGGTATTCTCCACTCCCATCTTCGCAAAGAGCTGACGGGCAACATCTACTAATTTAGCTTTGGTTTTTGATACTGTCATAGATAAATTGCACATTGCTGAATTATTTGAGCAAAAGTAATAGATTTCCTTATATCACACAAGAAAAATGCAGATTATTCATCTCTGCACAATACGACAAAACGATCACTTATAAGAGTAAATAGATGTTTTAAAAAAAATATTCAACAGCTATATGCTTAAATATCAGTTAATTGGGACCAATAAGAGAAAATAGATAGAAAAAAAGCAAAGAAATATTTGTTTATTAGTTCAGAAACCGTACCTTTGCACTCACAAAATATCGCGGAGTGGAGCAGTTGGTAGCTCGTTGGGCTCATAACCCAAAGGTCGTCTGTTCGAGTCAGGCCTCCGCAACTAAGAAGTGGATCAAGAAGCTGGTTTCAGCAACTTAATCCACTTTTCTTTTTTATTTTATAAAGCTCTTTTTGGCTCACCCGATGTTTATTGGGGGTAAGCATAAATTTTAGCCAGTCTGAAAAGGAAAAATTTCTCATCCACTACGCCTCTTAATGCGGTTCTAAATTGTTTGATTTTAGCATTGAATGACTCTGCGGCTGCATTCGATGAACGATTGTTGTAGAAATTCAGAATGTCATCATAGTGTTCGTAGAAAGTAGTAGCAATGACATTGAAAGAGTGAAATCCTGCTTCCTCCACCTTAGTTATATCAAAATTATCAAGAACCTCTGAAGGTAGAACAACTTGGGCTAATGATAATAATGTCGGTTCAATCATAGAGCAAAATTATCAATTCTTGAAAAAATAACAATCATTTACCCCCAATAAATATCGGGTGAGCCCTCTTCTCTCTTACCCATGCCATCCGGCTACGAGTTACTTTATCGGCTCAGTTCTTGGGGATTTTTAGGCTCACCTTATCTTCTTGGGGTTTAACATTTAATTAAGCATATAGTTTAGCTACTAATTTCATATCTGTTACACCTCTGAAATCTACTCTGAATGCTTTTAACTTAGCATTGAAGATTTTAAAAGGCTAATGTTATATGCGTAAGCAAAAAACAGGGAGATTAAGCAATCTTAATCCCCCTGTTTTTTGCTTACTGAGCCAATGAATGTCTTTTTATTCAAACAAGAGTGCCCCTTTACCCTTCAAGTTAACCGAAAGTTCCGCACCCTCGCTCTTAGGCGACCAAACCATCTTACGACACTCTCCTTGCGACCAAAAATGACCATTCCCATTATTTTCTGATCCTGAAATGTATTCAGTACCGATACTACAACTGTCAACTTCCCAATTCAAAGCATCTATATCCAAATACAAATTAGAAATATTGCTTCTGCCTATCCTCAAATTCGCACGTGAATATTTAGATCCCGAAAATGCCACAGAATGAAATGAACATGAATCAACAAGCATATGATCTTGAAAAGAGAAAGACATTGTATCCCTCTTCAATCCCGACACCCGCAAAGCCAAACCGTCCACAGTACTTGATATAATCGTCAATGAGTCCGCAGCTACACGAAAATATAAATTCCTGGGAAAGAACATTTTCTTATGCGAAAGCTCTTTAGGCAAAACATCTTTCGAAAAGTTTAAGTCGATTGTCAACGTATCCCCGACTATTGTCTTCTTCATATATTTACTTAAATCCTTCGAGTAATATAATAGATTTTCAGCACCAGCCGGCAAAGAATCCACACATACGACTCCATCTAGAAAACCATTCTGATTTTCGTCCGTTCTCAATATACGAAGGACTCGTATGCCAGACACATTCACCTCTGCCAACTCATTCGAGAAATTCAGTTCAGCGTTTTTCCAATCTCCCTGCAACCAGGAATAATAAATACCGGCGAGCATCGCCATCATAAAAAAGGAAAGTGTCCCGATAATAATATAAGTTGTACGTTTCATAATTTGTTCCCTATATTTTGTTTCTTAATAAATTCGACAAACATCGCCCTAATCTCATCGATAGATATATCAAGTGTATGTAGTTGCTTAAAGAAATAGGCGACTTCTTCTTTTAAAAATGCGTCCCGGCGTAGAGACAAAATAAGCTCTCTCGCACCTGAAGCCACAAAATAGCCAATACCACGCTTATTGTAAATGATGCTCTGAAGCTGGAGATAATCAAATGAACGCATAACCGTATTGGCATTTACCTCTACGATAGTCGCATATTCGCGCACTGAGGGGATACGCTCCTCCTCCTTATATTGCAACAGAAGTATTTCATCACAAATTCGTTCTGCTATTTGCAAATAAATTGCTTTACTTTCTTTGAAGTTCATGATTACATTCTATTAATAATTTCAGCTTCTTTGAAACGGAAGTAAGCTAGCGTCCAATTAAACAAGGCCAAGCAAGCTAGACAAACAGAAGCAGCAGAAGTAATCGTCTCTTCTGATAAGTCCAGAGCAAAGTTAAAGCTGTGAGAATCCCCTAGAAATAATTTAGCAAAACCTACGCCTAGTAAAGAGTATGTAATAACTAAAAAAAGACCTGCTACAAAAGTTTTTAAGTAAGCATTCTTAGGCCATATAGAGCTCCCCAGAACAAAACACGACTGAAGGAATAGATATCCTGATATAAACAAAAGGAATTGAGCCACCGAATGAAAAATGTTAAAATACGCACCATTGTTAGTAAACAGATATTTTAGCTCTACAGCTCTGACTGTATCAATTTCAGGAAATGAAAGCATGCAAATAAGCACTCTTGTATAATCTGCTAACAGAAACGCAATTAAGAAAACGAGCATAAAAACAACAGTAAACACAACCCATCTAGAAAAGAATTTCTCAAACGAAGTGGCCGGAGTCATCAAGGCTGATAAGCGGCTAGTTTTTGTTTTCATCTTTTCCATTATAAACGATGCACTCAAGCAAGCAAATATAAAGCCAAACCAAACAAAAGCAATTAGTGAAGAATCTTGAATGGCATGAGCAGCCATCTGTGAAGTCGAACTCGAGGAGTAAGTATTATAACCTATGAACGAAAGAACGACTGCCATAGCACCGTACATCAACGCCACACGTAGCAGATTGACTTTCCAACTTTCAACCATTTCTTTACGGCAAAGTGTCATAAAACGGTGCATATCAAAAAATGTATCTTTTAGCATAATCTATTTTCGTTTATTTATGAAACAATCCGGTTATTACGTCAGTGGAAGCCAACGTAGCATTAAAGAGTAATTCAAGGTTAATCTCAGATTCCACTCCATCTACATTCGGTAAAATCATACTATTCCCTTGAATAGTGGGAGAAGCATATATGGCTTGTTCAGCTAATTCACGATTATCATTCTCCTGAAACAACAAGTTTTGAGAAATATCCGCCATTGATGCATTCAATAATATACGAGTATTGTCCATGATCAAAACATGATCTAATATCGTATCAACATCCCTCACTTGGTGGGTTGAAATAAGAATCATCTTTTCATCAGACATCCCGGAAGCAATAAACTTACGAAACTGGCTCTTTCCCGGAATGTCCAATCCATTGGTTGGTTCGTCCATCACTAGCAAAGAAGTATTGGTTGCCAAAGCAAAACTCATAAATACTTTCTTTTTCTGTCCCATAGACAGTGCGCCAAGATTAACATCTAGACTCATCTCAAAGCAATTTAAATACTTCACCATATCTTCTTTACTGAAGAGCGGATAAAGAGGACCATTCAATTCAATAAAACTAATTAGAGAAACAGATGGGAGTTCAAATTCTTCAGGTATCAAAAACATATCTTGCAAAGTAATTGGCAAGCGTCTGCGTACATCCGTCTTATGAAACATCACTTGTCCCCTTTTAGGCGTAAGCAAACCTGCCATCAGATAGAGAAGAGTAGATTTCCCCACTCCGTTTTTCCCCAGCAATCCGTAAACCTTCCCTTTCTCTAAAGCCAAAGAGAAATTACGAATAACCTCATGCTTAGATTTACGATAAGAAAATGTAAGATTCTCAATTGTAACCATATTATTATAAATTAAAGAGTATGCATAGGATGAACAGTTGTCGACATAGCGTATTAGACAACTAGTACACTGCAAATGTATGTATACTATTTCAATAATGCAACAGATAAGAAAAAAATATCCACTAGAAATAAAAAAGAAGTAGTCTTAACTTATATTACAAAACAAAAAACTTCATTGTAAAGCCTGAATAGGATTACTACAACGATGAAGCGTAAAAAGAATAGATAAGGTTATACAAAAAAGAGGAGTAAAGTTTCCCTTACTCCTCAACAATGACAAACAATTAAAATACTATTTAATACCTTCTAATGCCTTCTTTGCAGTAGCATTTTCCGGATCTATAGACAAGATCTTATGCCAGTATTCTTTAGATTGAGGCATCAGATTCTGTATTAGATAATAATATCCCAAATAGCTGTAGCACTCAATAATAACTGGATTATAACGTGGTTCATTCTTAGCAATTAACAACGATACTACAGCTTCATAATAAGGTTTTGCCAACCCTTGAGTTGTCTCGGGATCCAAAGCAGAATTAGCACGTGCGCGCCAAAAAGAACCTAAATAACTATCTGGAGCTTTCTCTGCAATAACGGAGAAAACAGAATCAGCTTCAAGAAGAGATGCTTTCTTTTTAGCTGCATCAGTCAAACTAGTTGATGTACCTTCCGCATAATATAGTTTCCCTAATCGAAACATTAAATCAGGTGTTTGTTTTTCAGTCACGAGCGAAGCAAGATACTTTTTATAAGAGTTAATTGCCTCAGCATTATTATTCAAGCTTTCATAAGCATCCGCTATTTCACGCCACAAATCGGTTTTTAAACTATCTAAATCTAGAGCCTTCTTATATTCAACTATTGCTTCATCATATTTCTTTGATGCAGTAAGTAAATGCCCATAATACATATAATCTAGATAAGAAAAATCCGGTTTATCAGAATTGTTAAAGAAATTATCGGCAGCTTTCATTCCTTCTTCGTAACGCTTCAGGTCGGTATAATTATACATCAGCAAACGATTAAAGGCAGCATGACGAGTATTTTTTTGCGCTCCCATTTGAGCAACTTCTAGTGATTTAGCAAAGTCATGATTTAAAAAGAGAGCAAAAGCATACTTCATCAAATCATCTTCCGTTGCCACAGGAGTATTTATAAAACGAGCATATTCTTCAATAGCTTTATCAAAATGGTTATTCCTATAATATACGTCAGCCAATTCTTTATTAGCGGGAAGATAATCAGGAGCAAGTTCTTTCAAACGTACCAACATTTCTATTGCTTGTTCCGGACTTGCATCCTTGTAAACCTGGGCATATTTTAAATATGCTTCTTTGCAATTTGGGTCAAAATAAATAGCTTGCTCATAAAGTTGGCAAGCAGCACCCGCATCTTTGTTTAGTACAGCAATATCTCCTTCCAGTAGATAAATACCCGGATATTTATTATTCACCTTCTTTGCTTGCTGTAGATAAATCTCTGCATCAGATATTTTTCCGGCATCAAAATATACCCGCCCTATAGCAATCAACAGCTCAGAATCTTTCTTGTTTTTCCCTTTAAGTAATTGGCTCACTTCTTCCGAAGCTTGTTGGGAATTAGTTTCCACGAGCTCTTTTATTCGAGCTATACGCCCTTGTAATTCGGTATTAGCAGACTGAGCCAGAAGCGGACCAACGGCTACAAACATTCCTAAAATCAACAGTTGAATTCGTTTCATATCTATATTATTAAATTATTATTTGTCTTTCACATCTACCACACGCACAGGCTGAGTAGCCGGAACCAGTCCTGATTTCAAAATAATTCTCTGTCCTCTATCAGAAGTAAGGAATGAAGTGAACCCCCAAGGCAACGCATTACGAGGATCATTAAGCAAAACATAAATATTTCGTACCAACGGATAATCGCCATAGAATAAATAAGCTTGATAAGGCTTATAACTATTATCCAGTGTGGCCTTATTTTCAGTACTTACGGCCATCACTCTAATCCCTTTTCGGAAAGAGAGATTGGTCGTATCGCTACGATTTCCTAACCAATTTACACCAATTACGCCAATAGCCTCAGGCGTACAAGCTACATAGTTTATTACTTCCTGATTATTCTTTAATGCCTTCAAATCAGTAGATAAAGGCTTACCTTTACATATCGAGTCAGCCGCAAAACGAACTGTACTAGAGTTTTTATTATCAAAAACCAATTGAATAGCATTTAAAGGAGAAGCAGGATATATATCTTTCCAGTTTTTTGCTTCACCAATAAGCATTCTCTTTATATCACGCACACTGATTATTGAATCAGAATTTTTGCGATTCACAATAAATGCCAGCCCATCCGTAGCCAGTTTTATCTCGCGAGGAAAAAATTTGCGACTATGGAAGGAGTTCATTTCTTCTGAAGTCAGCGTACGTGTGGCAATAACCAAACGTACGCTATCCTTCAAAAGTAAATTAATTGCATCCACTTCAGTTGTATAACGAGGAACAATTCCAGCCAACGGATAAACCCCTTCAAACACATCTATTTCTTCCTGAACGATAGGTTGAAAACTTTCATCGACAGCAATTGCTATTACTCCCGACGCATAAGTATCTGTCAATCCATCTTTAGGTTTTTGATTACAGGCAGAAAATGCAGTCAAAGACAGGACAGCTATTAGCCAAAACTGTTTCATCATTATTATTGCAATCTAAATGTTATAGGTACTGTATATTTCACAGTCACGGGTTTGCCGTTCTGTTTTCCAGGAATCCATCTAGGCATTGAACGAATAACGCGTATAGCTTCCTTATCACAATAAGGATCAAGAGACTTAACAACTTGCACATCTCTTACTGTACCGTCTTTTCCAACAATGAACTGACAAATCACGCGCCCTTGGGTACCATTTTCCTGAGCTATAGTCGGATATTTAAGGTTTTTCCCAATAAAAGAGAGCAATTCTGCTTGTCCTCCAGGGAAAGTAGGCATCTGCTCTACCATATCAAAAACCTTCTCTTCCTCAACAGGAGCTTGTGTCACTACCTGTTTCAAATCTGCTATATCCTTACCGTTTGCTTCATCATTACCTTTCACATCAGCAATAGAAATAGAGACTTTCGTTTGAGTCAATTCTTCCTGACTCTTAATCTCGTCATCCTCATTTACCTCAGAATCCTTTTTAATAATAGGAGCAGTAAACTTAATTGAACTTTTTAACGCAGGAGGAGGAGGAGCTACAGGTTGAACTTTCTTCATCTCATCTGGAACCTCAGGTTCTTCTAATTGCGATAATGCAGTAACTTCTGTCATTTCTTCCTTCTGCTTTGGAGTAGCCAATTTGATAAGTGTAGGTATACTAAAACCAACCAAAGCAATAATAAGGACAATCAGCATTGCCAAATTATGACGTTTGGCAGACTCTCCACGCATCTTATATGCACCATAAGCCTTATTCTTGCCTTTAAAAATCAGCTCACACCACTCTAAAGATGTCAAATCTATTTTTGCCATTTATACTATTTTTTAGGTGTTAATTACTGCTCGGCAATATCTTTGGAAAGCCCGCCTTGAGTTTCAAAATTCTTCAGTAAGAATTTATCCGCATCGACAATATCCACAATTACATATTTACCTATATTGCATATTTGCATTTCATCCAGAGCATCTATCAGATTCTTATACGTAGATTCGTCAGTCGCCTTGATTATAACAACAGGTGTGTCTTTCCCGTTTTTAATTTCAGCAACTTGTTTAGTATATTCATCCGCAGATATTTTCAGATTCAGCTTTTGCTGCTTCAAATCATTTACTTTTTGAACAGCTTGTCTGTTACGTTTAAGAAGTAAAGCCCTCAAACCATCAGGCTTATAGGTTGTTTGTTTCAAAGAAGAATAATCCTTGTAGTCAGGTTCTCCTTCATAATAATACAATTTATCTTCACTTCCCAACAGTAAAGTGATAGCTTGTGAAGCTTTTACTTTAGTTTGCTGTTCTTCTGTTATATCCTTATCGTTACTCGGCATACTTATTTCCATCGTCTGAGGTTTGCTCAACGAGGTACAAAGCATAAAGAAAGTGATAAGTAGCATATTCATATCCACCATAGGCGTAAAATCCACACGAACGGTCATTTTCTTCTGCTTCCCTTTTCCACCTTTCTTATTGCCGCTTTCTTGTACTTCAGCACTCATAATTTATTCGTTTTATTAATTTTCAGAAGTCGTTTTCAGCGAAGTAATCAGGTTATAGCGGTTCTCCCTAAGATCCTGAAGTGAAGACATCACATTCTTGATAACAGAATAAGGAGTAGACTGGTCAGCTTTAATTGCTATACGTAAGTCAGCATTTACAGCACGAGCATTTCTCACCCACGCCTTAAACTGGTTGTCAACACTATCACAAGGGATGCCTTCATTCTTTAGAACGGCATCTTGTTTATCAGCCGGTAGGTCTAAATAAGTTTTCATGCTTTTGATAGGTACACCGAATGTAGCTGAAATCATGAATTTCTTCATCTGTTCAGGAGTAAAAGTTACTCCATATTCTTTTCCCACACCCTCCAACGTTGCTTTCAAGTCAGACTGCCTATCCAAGCTCATAAAGACCTTTCCACTCGGATCGATCAATATCTGCAAGATGTTAGTTTCCGGAATTTTAATTTCAGAAACTGATGCCGGAGTGGTAACCTCTACTGGTTCCTTTTTTACGAACGTAGACGTCAACATAAAAAAGGTTAATAACAGTACGGTAACGTCACTCATTGCAGTCATATCAATGAATGTACTCTTTTTTTTGATTTTTGCTCTACCCATAATTATAAGCGTTTTATTTTTAACCTCTTATTATTTATGAGTTGCTGCAAAAGTTTGTACGATTGAAAATCCAACTTCATCAAGGCTATAAGTCAATTTATCTATTTTATTAGTGTAGTAGTTATAAGAGATAACTGCTAAAGCACCTGTAAGGATACCAAAAGCGGTGTTGATCAACGCTTCTGAGATACCTTGAGACAGAGCCATTGAGTCACCAGACCCACCTGCCGCCAAAGCTGCAAAAGAACGAATCATACCAATTACAGTACCTAACAATCCCATCAAAGTACCCAATGTAGTAATTGTTGCGATGATCGGTAGATTTTGTTCCATCATAGGCAATTCCAATGCAGTTGCTTCTTCAAGTTCTTTTTGAATAGCCAGCAGTTTTTGTTCTTTAGACAAAGTTGCGTCATTCTCCATTTCTCCATATTTTTTAAGAGTTGAAGTAACAACATTTGCAACAGAACCTTGTTGCTTATCACAGATTATTTGTGCTTTCTTAAGATCACCAGCTGTAAGAGCCTCTTTGATGTTCTTAACGAATTTCACCAACGAACCTTTACCAAAAGCAGTACGAAGAGCAAAATAACGTTCAATGCTTAATGCAAGAACTGTAAGCAACAAAGTCTGAATAATCGGAACAATAAAACCACCTTTGTAGATTGTTCCTAAGAAGTCTCCCGGAAGTGGATGATTATTAGGGTCATTGTTCATAAAGTGAGATGGGTCACCTAATAAGAATTTGTAGATACACACTGCAATTATTAGACAGAAGAATATCACCAATCCTGCTGATCTGATACCTGTAAACGAAAAAGACTTTTTTTGATTAGTTTCCATAATGATTTTTAAAAAATTGTTATTTAATTAGAGTAAATACAGACAAAAGCAAGTCCGAGAGTTCATTAACTCATCAGCTCCCAACCATATAAGACAGAATATATAAATGTTGTTTTCTAAATTTGAATACGTTTTAATGCAAGAATGTAGGAATTACAAGTCATCATACTTGATGAGAAGTTATTGGAATAAAGAAATTTGCACTTATTCGCAACGAACGAAGTATCCATAATAGAAAGTTGCTTAATTATACTTTTAATCGCAGCATTAGAAGAATCTAGTATTTTACGCAAACGGAGCCCATTAAAGGAAGAAACCGATTCTGTAATAGGGTTTAAATCTAACACTGCATACAAAATCAAAGTATCTATGCTATTCGGAGTCAGTGCCGAAACATACTCATCCGAGAATTCAAAAGAAGAAGAAGAATCAGAAACAAAGCATATAGTATTAGCTTTGATGCTTGAAGATAGAATCAACAGCAAGAAGAACACTACAAACTTCACAAAGATATTCATTTTATTATTCATTATATTCTACGATAGAAATCTGCAGCAAAAATAATAAGTAATTTAATACTATATTCCTAATTCACATCTTTTAATCCCAATATAGTCACATTATTTGCAAATTTTCCATTCATAAATACAGAGGATGACATTTTAGTGTCTATTTCTCTTTAAATCTTTCAAATAGAAGCCCGATGAAGATTGCAACCACCTAATATAAATGAAAGGTTTTATCTTCACAAATCAGGCATAATCTTTGAACTTTTCCGATCACTGATTAGAAATAGTAGATCGATTTAAGGCTTTACTTTGTCTCTCTTTAATCGAACTTCAAATGCTGTCCATCAAAGCAATTTCGGGTGACAGAGCAGAGGATTTCATATAAATAAGGAGGATGACTCCCGCGTGGTCAGATCATCCGATGGGCGCCCGCCAAGGCGCTCTAGATTGTTTGATCTAGTTTTTGATGCTTCTTACAAGTATGCACTCCCCGCAAACAGAAAAACCCCCGCAAGGTATTAACTACCTGCGGGGGTTCCCTTCAAAACGGCGACTACCTACTCTCCCACTGTTACGCAGTACCATCGGCGTGATCAGGCTTAACTTCTCTGTTCGGAATGGGAAGAGGTGGAACCCTGATGCTATAGTCACCTGAATAAGGTTGACATGATGCAAACAAAAAGTATTTCAGTCGTAATAACTAAACGGATATATAAACCATACTTCGACGAAAGAAAGTGAACGGGCAATTAGTACCGCTCGGCTGTGGTATCTCTACCTGTACACCTGCGGCCTATCAACGTCATCGTCTTTGACGACCCTAAGAAATCTAATCTTGTGGCTGGCTTCGTACTTAGATGCTTTCAGCACTTATCCAATCCCGACTTAGCTACCCAGCGATGCACCTGGCGGCACAACTGGTAAACCAGAGGTCAGTCCAACACGGTCCTCTCGTACTAGTGTCAGAGCCACGCAAATTTCATACGCCCACGATAGATAGAGACCGAACTGTCTCACGACGTTCTGAACCCAGCTCGCGTGCCACTTTAATGGGCGAACAGCCCAACCCTTGGGACCTTCTCCAGCCCCAGGATGTGACGAGCCGACATCGAGGTGCCAAACCCCTCCGTCGATATGAGCTCTTGGGAGGGATCAGCCTGTTATCCCCGGAGTACCTTTTATCCTTTGAGCGATGTCCTTTCCATACAGAAACACCGGATCACTATGCTCTAGTTTCCTACCTGATCGACTTGTCGGTCTCCCAGTCAAGCACCCTTATGCCATTACACTCTGCGGACGGTTACCAATCGTCCTGAGGGTACCTTTAGAAGCCTCCGTTACACTTTTGGAGGCGACCACCCCAGTCAAACTACCCACCAAACAATGTCCCCGCATGAGCGGGTTAGAATTCAAATAATCAAAGGGCCGTATTTCAACAGCGACTCCACAAACACTAGCGTGCCCGCTTCAAAGTCTCCGGCCTATCCTACACATCAAGTACCCAAATTCAATGTTAAGCTATAGTAAAGGTTCACGGGGTCTTTTCGTCCCATCGCGGGTAATCGGCATCTTCACCGATACTACAATTTCACTGAGCTCACGGTTGAGACAGTGTCCAGATCATTACACCATTCGTGCAGGTCGGAACTTACCCGACAAGGAATTTCGCTACCTTAGGACCGTTATAGTTACGGCCGCCGTTTACTGGGGCTTCAATTCAACGCTTCTCTTGCGATGACATCTCCTCTTAACCTTCCAGCACCGGGCAGGTGTCAGGCTGTATACATGATCTTTCGATTTTGCACAGCCCTGTGTTTTTGTTAAACAGTTGCCTGGACCTATTCTCTGCGCCCTCCCATCACTGGGTAGGGACCCTTTATCCCGAAGTTACAGGGTCAATTTGCCTAGTTCCTTAACCGTGATTCACTCAAGCGCCTTAGTATATTCTACCCGACTACGTGTGTCCGTTTACGGTACGGGTACCTCAAGGATTAAGTTTAGCGGATTTTCTTGGAAGCATGCTTACACGCACTATTGGATTGTCACAAGGACGCTCCATACTATCAAGTTCGACTCTCACGGCGGATTTGCCTGCCATGATCAACATCTACACTCTTTAACGGGCTATTCCGTCAGCCCGCGGCGCTGTCACTACTCCGTCTCCACGTCACTCCTTAAGGTAGTAATGGAATATTAACCATTTCTGCCATCGACATCACCATTCGGCTGAGTCTTAGGACCCGACTAACCCTGATCCGATTAGCGTTGATCAGGAAACCTTAGTCTTTCGGCGAGGGGGTTTCCCACCCCCTTTATCGTTACTTATACCTACATTTGCTTTTCCACACGCTCCAACAAAGCTTACGCTTCATCTTCAACGCGGAGTGGAATGCTCCCCTACCAACCATTACTGGTTCCATAGCTTCGGTAAACCGCTTATGCCCGATTATTATCCACGCCAAACTCCTCGACTAGTGAGCTGTTACGCACTCTTTAAATGAATGGCTGCTTCCAAGCCAACATCCTAGCTGTCTTAGCAATCTGACTTCGTTAGTTCAACTCAGCGGTTATTTGGGGACCTTAGCTGATGGTCTGGATTCTTCTCCTCTCGGACGCGGACCTTAGCACCCGCGCCCTCACTCCTGTTCTAAAACTAATGCGCATTCGGAGTTTATCAAGACTTGATAGGCGGTGAAGCCCTCGCATCTAATCAGTCGCTCTACCTCACATTAGTAATAAACAAGGCTGCACCTAAATGCATTTCGGGGAGTACGAGCTATCTCCAAGTTTGATTAGCCTTTCACCCCCACCCTCAGCTCATCCGGAAGCTTTTCAACGCTTATCGGTTCGGTCCTCCAGTTAGTGTTACCTAACCTTCAACCTGGCCAAGGGTAGATCACTTGGTTTCGCGTCTACTCCTTCCGACTAAATCGCCCTATTAAGACTCGCTTTCGCTTCGGCTGCGGATTTCTAAATCCTTAACCTTGCCGGAAAAAGTAACTCGTAGGTTCATTATGCAAAAGGCACGCCGTCACAGCATATAGCTGCTCCGACCGCTTGTAGGCGCATGGTTTCAGGAACTATTTCACTCTTCTATTCGAAGTTCTTTTCACCTTTCCTTCACAGTACTGGTTCACTATCGGTCTCTCGGGAGTATTTAGCCTTACCGGATGGTCCCGGCAGATTCACACAGAATTTCTCGTGCTCCGCGCTACTCAGGATACCACTAGAGTGAATTAAACTTCGAATACCGGGTTATCACCGTCTACGACCAGACTTTCCAGACTGTTCTTCTCGTTTAATATCATCCCACAGCGTGGTCCTACAACCCCATATATGCCGTAACATACATGGTTTGGGCTATTCCGCGTTCGCTCGCCACTACTTACGGAATCATTATTTATTTTCTTTTCCTACAGGTACTAAGATGTTTCAGTTCCCTGCGTTAGCCTGCCACATAGTGGCATAACCGATCTTCAACCGGTTGGGTTGTCCCATTCGGAAATCTTCGGATCAAAGGTTATTTGCACCTACCCGAAGCTTATCGCAGCTTATCACGTCCTTCATCGCCTCCGAGAGCCAAGGCATCCGCCATGCGCCCTTGCTTACTTTCTTTCATCAAACACATGTCTAAAACTCATCGCTGAGTTTTATGACCGTATGGCTCGATATATACTTTTAGCTCTTACTAAAAATTACTTTTTGTTTTGTACATCATGTCAAAGATCGTTTTATGTCTGAACCTAAATTCAGACAAAGAGTGGAGAATAACGGATTCGAACCGTTGACCCTCTGCGTGCAAGGCAGATGCTCTAGCCAGCTGAGCTAATCCCCCGAATCAAGAGATTCGTAGTCCCAGGCAGAGTTGAACTGCCGACCTCTACATTATCAGTGTAGCGCTCTAACCAACTGAGCTATAGGACTGTGGACTGTGTTCAAACCCTTACCTTTCGGCTCGGCTTCTTTTGTTTCTCTTGTTTATCTCTTTATTTAATCTATATATTAAATAAACAAGTACAAATAGTACAATGGAGGAATCTTATTTTATTAAGACTCAAGTCTTCATCTAAAACCTTTTTACGAAATCACTCCAGAAAGGAGGTGTTCCAGCCGCACCTTCCGGTACGGCTACCTTGTTACGACTTAGCCCCAGTCACCAGTTTCACCCTAGGACGCTCCTTGCGGTTACGTACTTCAGGTGCCCCCGGCTCCCATGGCTTGACGGGCGGTGTGTACAAGGCCCGGGAACGTATTCACCGCGCCGTGGCTGATGCGCGATTACTAGCGAATCCAGCTTCACGAAGTCGGGTTGCAGACTTCGATCCGAACTGAGAGAGGTTTTTGGGATTAGCATCCGGTCGCCCGGTAGCTGCCTGTTGTACCCCCCATTGTAACACGTGTGTAGCCCCGGACGTAAGGGCCGTGCTGATTTGACGTCATCCCCACCTTCCTCGCATCTTACGACGGCAGTCTCATTAGAGTCCTCAGCATAACCTGTTAGTAACTAATGATAAGGGTTGCGCTCGTTATGGCACTTAAGCCGACACCTCACGGCACGAGCTGACGACAACCATGCAGCACCTTCACAGCGGCCTTACGGCTATACTATTTCTAATATATTCCACTGCAATTCAAGCCCGGGTAAGGTTCCTCGCGTATCATCGAATTAAACCACATGTTCCTCCGCTTGTGCGGGCCCCCGTCAATTCCTTTGAGTTTCACCGTTGCCGGCGTACTCCCCAGGTGGAATACTTAACGCTTTCGCTTAGCCGCTTACTGTATATCGCAAACAGCGAGTATTCATCGTTTACTGTGTGGACTACCAGGGTATCTAATCCTGTTTGATACCCACACTTTCGTGCCTCAGCGTCAGTTGTACCCCAGTGAGCTGCCTTCGCAATCGGAGTTCTTCGTGATATCTAAGCATTTCACCGCTACACCACGAATTCCGCCCACCTCTTGTACACTCAAGAATGACAGTATCAACTGCAATTTTAAGGTTGAGCCTCAAACTTTCACAACTGACTGATCATTCCGCCTACGCACCCTTTAAACCCAATAAATCCGGATAACGCTCGGATCCTCCGTATTACCGCGGCTGCTGGCACGGAGTTAGCCGATCCTTATTCGTAAGGTACATGCAAAGGGGAACACGTTCCCCGTTTTATTCCCTTATAAAAGAAGTTTACAACCCATAGGGCAGTCATCCTTCACGCTACTTGGCTGGTTCAGGCTAACGCCCATTGACCAATATTCCTCACTGCTGCCTCCCGTAGGAGTTTGGACCGTGTCTCAGTTCCAATGTGGGGGACCTTCCTCTCAGAACCCCTATCCATCGAAGACTTGGTGGGCCGTTACCCCGCCAACAATCTAATGGAACGCATCCCCATCATTTACCGGAATCCTTTAATAAAGAGAACATGCGAACTCTTTATACTATCGGGTATTAATCTTTCTTTCGAAAGGCTATCCCCGAGTAAACGGTAGGTTGGATACGTGTTACTCACCCGTGCGCCGGTCGTCAGCGGTATTGCTACCCTGCTACCCCTCGACTTGCATGTGTTAAGCCTGTAGCTAGCGTTCATCCTGAGCCAGGATCAAACTCTTCATTGTAAAAGTATTTTGTAGCATCGAAAGAAAGAAATATTACTATCTCTTTTTCCATCAATACTGTTTTAGCTCTGTTCAGGATTTCGTAAATTTATTATCTCGAGGCCTGTAAAACAGGCCATTGACGGTTTTAAATTATACCCAAGACCATCGCTGGTCTTGCTCTTGTACTACTTGTATTGTTTATGTAAATCTGTCAAAGAACGCTTCTTTTGTAATTGCTTCGTTTTAAAAGCGGGTGCAAAGATAAGAGCTTTATTTTCAACTACCAAATGTTTTCGGAAGTTTTTTTTGATTTTGTTTTCAGCGGCGTCTCGTGAGAAATGTGCGTCGAACAAAGCCGGCTCTTTATTTGCGAATCGGAGGGCAAAGATACAAACTTTTATCTTTAGCTTCCAAATTATAAGGAAGATTATTTTTAAAAGTTTTAAGCTCTGCGGCGCCGCGCCGCTTCTATCAGAATGTCAATCGGATCGCCTTGTGTCTCTTACAAAGCGGGTGCAAAAGTAGAGATTATAACAATACAATCCAAACTTTAATGACACTTATTTTATGGGGATACTCTTCTGCCGGGAGTAAACGACTGATTATTAACGGATCAGGGAGAAAACTTTTTTTTAGGATGACGGACGGGGGATGTGACGAATGTGTTGCGCCACGTGGGGAAGGGGGTCATCAAGAGAAAGGATGGTGAATCAAGTTGCTCATCAGCTAAGGCTTCTAATGCTTCCGTGCAACATCAGGTAGGGACTTACTTGAATAAAGCAGGGTATAACCAAAGAAGGGCGATAGAATAATCGGTTATCCGGTAAGTTGTTCTTCGCTTCACACGCGTGGAGTGTACGGACCACACCCGTAGTCTGTACACTCCACGTTCGTGGTCTCTACAGACTATACGTGTGAAGCGAAGAACTGCTTACCGGATTTACACTTGAAAGACCGTATAGATAAGGATACTACTCCCAAGCAAGCGGGAAGTGGCGGTGAGGTTAGGTTGCTCTTTGTAGTGAACAAGAGGTGCTTTATACTACCTATATATAAGGTGATGACAAGCAAAAAAGGGGTAATCAAGCAAAATAGAGCCAAAAGTGTGAGAGTAAACACACTAAAGTGAGAGTAAAACAGGCAAAAACGTGGTAGACATATTTTACTATCACACGCTGTATCAGCTTATAGCAAGTCGTTTCAGCACTTTTTGTGAGAGATGTGAGAGTAAAACATGATTTTTCATGGGAGGAGAATTGAATATTGAGTGCAAAACTCATAACAACAAAAAGTATGGCAGAGAAATCAAAAATCAAATCAGTCTACGTCAAACAACAAAGACTAAAGTCACAATTATAATACTTATATTTGCCTGAGTTAAATTCTTAATCAACATTATTATGCGAAAACTTAACCACATTCTATGTTTCTTGCTTGCAACAGCGTCAATCTCTTGCTGGGCAGAAACAAAAAAAGCCAATTACCAAGTTATACCTCTCCCCCAAGAGGTGGTTCTCACAAAAGGTTCTCCTTATATAATGGATAGCCGGACACGTGTTTTATATCCCAAAGGAGATAAGATGCTCCAAAGTAACGCCATTTTCTTATCAGATTATCTGAAGGAAATTACAGGCAAAACGCTAATCACTGCTGCTGCAAAGAATGAAAAAGCTGATAGGAAAGCAATCCTATTAAAAATTGATCAGAGCATAACAAATGCCGAAGGGTACGAAATTCAAGTGAATGAAAACAATGTGATCATTGCCGAAAAAGTGCCAACGGTGTCTTTTATGGTATTCAAACACTGAGAAAGTCCATCCCTATTGATGCTAAGGATGCCAACATTCTACTTCCGGCAGTGCAGATAAAGGATTATCCTCGCTTCGCTTATCGCGGAATGATGCTGGATGTTGCCCGACATTTCTTCCCTATCGATTTTATCAAAAAGTATATTGACCTATTGGCTTTGCACAATATCAATTACTTCCACTGGCATCTTACCGAAGATCAAGGATGGAGAGTTGAAATCAAGAAATATCCAAAACTAACGGAGACTGGCTCCATAAGAAAGGAAACTGTTATAGGAAGAAACACCGACAAGCACGATGGACAGCCATACGGTGGATTCTACACGCAGAAAGAAATTAAAGAGATTGTAGCCTACGCGCAAAAACGTTTTATCACAATTGTTCCTGAAATTGACCTGCCCGGACATATGCTTGCGGCACTAGCTTCGTATCCGGAATTAGGATGTACAGGCGGGCCTTACGAGGTTTCTCCACGTTGGGGGATATTCGACGATGTGCTTTGCATCGGAAATGAAAACAGCATGCAGTTTCTTGAAGATGTGCTGGATGAGTTAATCGAATTATTTCCATCAAAGTACATACATATAGGTGGCGATGAATCTCCACGTACCCGATGGAAAGAGTGCCCCAAGTGCCAAGCTAAAATAAAGGAAGAAGGTTTGAAAGCTGATGAGCACCATACGGCCGAGGATCGTTTACAGAGTTATTGCATGCAGAGAATAGAAAAACATCTGAATGCCAAAGGACGAAAAATTATCGGATGGGATGAGATTCTGGAAGGTGACGTGGCTCCCAACGCTACAGTGATGTCATGGAGAGGTATGGAAGGAGGCATTAAAGCGGCTCAATTGAAGCATGACGTTATCATGACACCGAACTCCCATGTGTATTTTGATTATTACCAAACCACAGATGTGGAAAATGAGCCGTTGGCTATAGGCGGATTTCTGAATACAGAACGTGTATATAGTATGGAACCGATACCGGAAAAAATTAGTGAAGAGGATCGAAAGTTCATCATCGGCGTCCAAGCCAATCTTTGGAGCGAATATATTCCAACCTCACAACAAGTGGAATACATGCTGCTACCTCGCATGGCTGCCTTAGCAGAAGTACAATGGACGGAGGCAAATAAGAAAGATTACAAAGATTTCACCTCTCGCCTACCTCATTTACTAGAACTTTACCACAAAGAAGGATATAATTACGCCAAGCATATTTACGATCTAAAAGCTTCTTTTACCCCACAATCAAAAGACAAAGCGGTGCAAATAACACTTAGCACCATTGATAATGCTCCTATTTATTATACGATTGATGGTAGCCAACCAAATCAGTCTTCAACCAGCTACGAGGAACCTATCTCTATAACTCAAAGCTCTATTTTTAAAGCGGTTGCCATACGTGATACGATCAAAAGCAGCGTAATAAATGAAGAGGTTAACTTCAATAAGGCAACAATGTGCCCCATTTCGCTAAGTGCTGCACCATCGGAAAAGTACAAATTTAATGGAGCCGGAACATTGGTAGACGGACTAAAAGGAAATGACAGTTATGCTACCGGACGATGGTTGGGCTTCATCTCCGGAGATCCGGAAGTAACGATTGACCTGCTCGAGCCTCAGCAAATAAGCCATCTGTCAACGCAAGCGGTTATTGATATGAGTGCGTGGATTATGGGAATCATAGGCATTACAATTTCTGTATCAGATGACAACACAAACTTTCGTGAAGTAGCGACTCAAGCATTTCCTGCTGATACAGATATCTCAAAGAAAGAGATTGGCCATTATGACCTGTCGTTCACACCTGTGAAAACCAGATACGTAAAAGTCCTGATTAAAGGCAGTCCGGCACTTCCTGCAAAACATGCAGGAGAAGGAAAAAGGCCTTATTTATTTATAGACGAAATTACCATTGAATAAATTTCTAATAATAGTTGGTTCAGTTATTTATTCAGCGAATATAAGTTCATAAAAAGTTTGATTCTATTTGAAAATCGTTGTAGGATTATTATTTAACTGAAACAAGCCTCACCACCTTGAACATAAATTGCTTTATAAAGCATAGTACTTTTGCCTAAGCTAACAAACGAAAGAGAAAACCCGGATGTATGCGATCTTCATGCATCCGGGTTTCAACTTCCATACCAGTACCTCAATGATGATTAGAACTGGAAGTAAATAAAAGGTTGAATCTCGCTACTTTTCATCTGAATAACAAAATAGATGAATAGTAGCATCAATAGTGCCTGACCTAAGAATGGCAAACGAATAACTCCATTGCAACAAGCCCGTTCCCACTTATCCGGTGCAAAGTGAAGCAGAAAACCTAATGCCATTAACACAAAAACACCCCAGTATCCTTCTATCAGTTGGACGAATAATTGCGGATGGAAAGCAGTAAATATCTGTTCAAGCATCGCTATTGAATTCTCAAAACTGGAATTACGGAAGAAAATCCAACTAAAGCAGACGAAATGGAACGTAATAATTACTCCCAACAGACGACGAAGTCCATGTGTTTCTACCTCTTTCTTCCGTCCGACGATAGCCATCCAAGCTTTATGCAAGGCTAAAGCAATGCCGTGAAATGATCCCCAAGCCACAAAGTTCCAAGAAGCACCATGCCACAAACCACCAAGGAGCATCGTAATAATCAAATTGAGGTATTGACGAAACTTCCCTTTACGATTGCCGCCCAAAGAGATATAAAGATAATCGCGCAGCCAAGTGGACAACGAGATGTGCCAACGTCTCCAAAACTCAGTGATAGAAGCCGACTTATACGGGGAATTAAAGTTTATATTAAAATGAAAGCCCAGCAATAATGCAATACCGATAGCCATATCGCTATAACCGGAGAAATCACAATAAATCTGTAGGGCATAACCATAAACCCCCATCAAATTCTCCAAACCGGAGTAAAGTGTAGGATTGTCGAAGATTCGCTCTACAAAGTTGATACTAATATAATCGGAAATAATCGCTTTCTTAAATAATCCACAAACAATAAAGAAAACTCCGCGGCCAAACATTTCTTGTGTAACCAGAAGTGGCTGACGTATCTGCGGAATAAAATCACGCGCACGCACGATAGGACCTGCTACCAACTGTGGGAAGAAAGAAACATAAAAAGCATAATCGAGTAAGCGGGTCAACGGAGAAATTTCTTTGCGATAAACATCAATTGTATAACTCAGAGACTGGAAAGTAAAGAAAGAAATTCCGACCGGAAGAAATATATCGAGAGCATTAAAGTTGTTGCCAGTAAGAGAAGCCCATATATCACCAAAAAAATTAGTATACTTAAAATAGCATAGCAACCCTAGATTAATAAACAAACTAAGAAACACCAACGCTTTTCGAGACATAGCATGAGCGGTGCGTTCCATCTGCCGGGCAATGAGAAAATCACTCACCGTGACTATTGCCAACAGAAAGAAGTAAGCACCACTACTCTTATAATAAAAATAATAAGAAAAAGCTGTAACAAAAAGAATACGAGCCGTATCTTTCCGTTTGAGCAATGCATACACTAAAATGAAGCCGGCAAAAATCCAGAGAAATATTCCGCTATTAAAGATCATAGGAGCCTGCGGATCATAAGTAAAGACCTTAAAAAGACGACTTAAATCAATATCAATGGGAAACATAGTTGTTATAGGCTTTAATAATTGCTTCGTATAATAATTCTCCTTGCAACGTATAACCCTCGGCAAGATAATGCACGTGATCAGGACGCATCAATCTGGCGGAAGTCCAGTTTTTACATGCCCGCGTACGACCACCCACCACCCGATACATATCCCACACAGCCAAGTTATGATCTTTGCCATACCGACAAATTGTTTCTGCAGCAATCGCTGTGCGCGGATTAACGGCATACGTTCTTCTCCTTCTACGTGCTCGAAAACTTTCGTAAGAGCCGGGAGGGGTAGTCATTAACATAGGAACATCAGGCAGACTAGCTCGTAACAGTTTTACCAATTCGTCCATCTGATGATAATGCACATTCGCATTGTATCCCCTACCGTGACTTTCGTTTGTCCCAAAAGACAGAATCAGCAAATCAGGTTTCAAAGAAGATATATCAGTAATGCGCGCAGGATGTGTAAACGTAAGACAAGTAGCTCCATTCACTCCCATATCTGTATATAAGACTGTACCGAAAGTTGTAGAAAGTTCCGTTCCGACTTTCCTCGGAAAAATATGCCCCCGCACATGGCTATCACCTATATGTACAATCCGAATGGTATCATCAGTAGCATCGGCTCTAAGCAGGCGAAATTGCTCCAGCATAGGTATCAATATGCCAACACTGTCCAGTATTTCATTTTCGCTTGTCTGCATAAAACTTGTCGGATATATGACGCTAACCGCAATTGTGTCAACAGTACGTTTCAATACTCGAGCCGGCTTTATAGTACGGACTACTTTATCTTTGTGAGGCCTCACCGGTAAATAGTCTTGCCCCGATAGCTCTGCTGCATTTACGCACAAAAGTCCAGTGAGCCAGAATAAGTACAATCCCAGTTCCCTATTTTTCCTCATACGCCCGCCTCCTTTCATATTGTGCCTTTCCGTACATAAGGGTTTTATAAAGCAAGTCGGCCAGATACTTACCACCTTTAAAATTAATATGAGTATAATCATAGTTGGCCAAAGAAGGTTTTGAATGAACAAGCCTGGCCATACTTTCGTCACCGCCCATAGCTTGAAACATATTCCAGAAAGCAATACCGCTTTCGGCGGCAATGCTTTGCTGATATCGAATCAGATTTTTAACACCAGGCATAGTACGGAGATCACCGGTTTCAGTTTTATAATCACGATCGCCCACACCAACCAATAAGATGCCTGCCTGAGGAAAACACTCTTTAATATGGCTAATAGCTTTCAGCATCATCTTGCGATAATGATCATAATCACGCCCCCGTTCCGTAGCAACATTCAATCCATATTGCAATATAATAAGATCGTATGGACGTTTTTTATTAAATTCCCTCATCGTTTTTTCCGGAACGGAACGTAGCGACATGCCCGAATTACCACGCAAAGAAAAGTTATCGACAGCAACACCGCGTGTACCGTCCAGAGCCATACCATAAAATAAGGTAGAATCAGCTCTGTCTACCCGCCATTTCACCGAGCCAATCCGTCCTTTAACCTGAATTTGTTGCAAGGTCCCCTCGGAAGGTGTGGTATGTATTTCCTGTTCAGCGCCTCTATTAATGCTTACAGAGAGTGCGACATCACCCTTATTGCTAAAAAACAGGGAAGCTCGCATACAAGTATCAAGCAGCGAAGCATAAGTTTTCTGTCCACGCAACTCAACGTATGCCCCGGAATCGGCCACAAAATAATGACCCGCAATGCCTTGCTTTTTCCGATCAAAATACACCGTATCAGTTACCGAATGGCTATGCCATCCTCTAAACGAATGACGTACAGTGGGTCTGTATCCGCTTGTCATAGAAGTAATCGGAACATAACCCACACCGCAACCACCAAACTTTTTTTGAAGCATCTCCCGCAAATCAGCAGTGAGAATATCTGCTTCAATGAAAGAATCACCAAAAACAGCAACTCTTACCAAGCGATCTCCGTTACCAATTTCGTCAAGAGCCTTATAGAAAAGAGACATGCCACGTCCTGTAGAATCACTAAAATCCTCAATGCAGGTAAGCCCCGCTTGGCATGTATCAATAAATTGCGGCTTTACAATCGGAGGTAGAGGCAAACTATCTTGCAGACTTTCCTCAGATTGAAGAAGGCGAATATCACTAAACAGATCGACTTTGCGCAATTGATGCCCTCCAATAGCGATAGAAGGAAGCAGATGCAAGAGCATAAGTACCGATATTACTATCAAAGTAAGCCATAATGTATGTTTCAAATAATTCTTCATAAACAACGTTTTATTAGAGAGGCGCAAAGATAGGCAAAAGGGAGAAAACAAAAAGGAGAATCTCGTGTAATTAAAGATTCTCCTTTTTCATTATTTATATTTGGCCTACACATCAACCAAGGCAAAAAATGACTGATTAAAGAGCTTCAAAGAATAGGGTTTTAGCGTCCCTTCTATTTGCTCAAGATTCATTTTGAGATTTATATTCTATCAGGAAATCTTCTAAAATAGCCGCCCCTTTTGCAGTAGAGACACCTCTGAGGAAAGTAAAGGTAATAGACTCATAAACTTCCATGAATGAATATTGCGTGAAAATTTCATTACTCATAAGTAAGTCTAATTGTTCATGAACGAGTAAATGTACGATGCTAAAGTTAACATCATCACGAAAGAGCCCCTGCTCAACTCCTTTCCTGAAAAACTCCACAGCAGCATCATGGTCTCTTTTATGGTGATTTCTTACAAGTTCGTATACCCTAGGATATTTTTTTATCTCTTGAAGAAAACGAATATTTGTCCCTCGATAACCTTCAATTGTTTTTTTGTAACCTTTCAAAATAACTTCGAGGACGTTAGAAGATGTCTCCAAGACCTCTTTCATAAAGACAACCATCTGGTCATGATGATCGGAGAGACATTCTATTAGTAACGTCTCTTTATCCTCGAAAACCTCATATAAGGTACGCTTAGAAATGCCAAGCATCATTGCAACATCATCCATTGTCACGCTCTTCACTCCACGAGTAACAAAAGCTTCCATCGAAGTTCGAACAATTCGCTTTCTTAAATCAGCTCTTGGCGAATTTTCTTTCTCTGAATTAATCATCATCTCTATAACCTTATTTATTAGTCAGCATTATGGTCAATTAATGCCGCAAATATAAAAAGAAAACGCTGTTTGTTGATGTAGTTTTCTCAAGAAGATAAAGCTTTTGCCCGATATTGGATATAAAGCTCACGATATTAACCATAATTAACCCTAGCCAGAAAAGAAAGCTTATTAGGAAAAGGTAATTGGAAGTATAACTTGCGTCAGTATTTAATAGATATTAGAAGTAAACAAAATTAAAAAGAAATCCTCAAAAGAGATCTGTATTAGCGATAAAAGGAAACATAACGGCAGGTTACTTTTTCTGAAGCAACTTAAGATACTTATCTACAACTTTAGCCGCTTCGCTATTCTCTGAAAGATACTCCGCAAGTAAAACCGGATGGTCTTTGAGCAAAGATGACATTTTCTCCTTACTCACAAAATCAACTTTAAGAGTTAGCGAATCTATTTCATAGAAAACCCGATCAGACACCAAAGAAGAAGAGGCTATCGCTTGTCCAAGAGCTCCCATATCATAATTCTTAGCCGGAGAAACGCTCTTTGCCGCAGAGCCTATCGGAGCAGCACAAAAATATATTTTGGACCCGACCCACATTGCACCAGCATAGCAAGTGCCAAAACGAAATTTCTTAAATCTTAGTTTTCTACAATTCAGATATAATGTTCCATCAGATTCTATAGCATAGCAACGCGTCCTAATGCGTTTATTCAAAGCATCATTAGTAGAGGTTATTTTGTAATCACCACCAGCAGTCATCATCATTTGATTCTTGGTTCTCTTTTCAACTCTCACAAGACTAATTGTGTCAGCCTTGTGCGCAAATAGGTCCTTCAGACTAACATAAGCCTGACTTTGGGCAGTAGCCTCCATTGCTACAAAACCCAACAACATTATGATCCATAATTTTTTCATAAAACTAGCTCTTAAAAGAAAACATATAAATGCGTGGAAAGTTAGCGACTTTACATAACTAGAGCAAGCTTTAAGCCTAAAAAGATGGAATAAAAAGACAAAAAAGCATACCTTTGTGTTTTGGAATGCGCAAAATAGCCATACAACATTCACTATCATAAAAGAAAAACAAAGAAATATGGAAGAACTTAGTAAAATAGAACTGCATTATCACCAAAACATAAACCATACAAATGAGAAGCTCAATAAAAACAAAAAAAAGATTTACCTAATAAGTTTTATAAGACTCTTCTTATTCGTCATAGGTGTAATAGGAATAATCTACTATTGGAGTAGTGGATGGCTTTTTGTAGTAATAGCTGCAGCCATAGCTTTTGTTCCTTTCTTTATCTTAGTAAAAAAGCACAATGCATTGTTTTATCGAAAAGAATACCTGGAAAAATTAATCAGAATAAATAATCAAGAGTTAGAAGCTATAAACGGAGATACTTCATCATTTGAAAATGGAAATGATTTTATAGATGGAACTCACCTATACTCTTATGATCTTGACGTATTCGGCAAACAATCCCTTTTCCAATGCATCAATCGCACATCTACCCAAGTGGGTCAAAAGAGATTGGCCAGTTGGCTAATGAAGCATCTAGAAAACAAAGAAAATATTGAGGCCCGCCAAGAAGCCATTAGAGAACTCACCCCAAGAATAAAACTAAGACAACAATTCCGGGTATTAGGATTACTTTATGTAGGCACATCTGCTGATGAAGAAGAAATAATAAAATGGGCTCAATCACCAAGTTATTTTAGACGCAAAAAGATTTTTCGAATGCTCCCTGCCATCGTTTTCATAACCAATATTGCTTCAATTAGCCTTACTATAGCCAACATTATACCAAATAGCATTTCCGGAATGATATTTGTTTGCTTTATACTCTCAAGTTTTATCTTCTCTAAAAAAATCAGTAGCCTACAAGTCATCTATGGAAAGAGGTTGCAAATATTAGGGACCTATGCAAAACTCATTCGCTCTATTGAACAAGAAGAATTTCAGAGTGTCTCACTGAACGAGATTAAACAACTGGTTCGCAACGAAAAACGAAATTCTTCCGAAGCGATAAGAAGCCTCAGCAAATTAATGAATGAACTCGATCAACGGAACAATATAGTAGTCGCAATGGTTCTAAACGGATTATTTTTCTGGGAACTGCGACAAATGATAAAAATAGAGGATTGGAAAGAAAATTATGCTTTTGAAATGCCAAAATGGTTAAAAGCAATCGGCGAAATGGATGCATTCTGTTCATTAGCAACATTCGCATACAACCACCCCGATTATACATATCCTCAAATTAGCTCTTCGGCATTACGCATAAAAGGAGAGAAACTTGGACACCCACTAATGAATCGGGATAAATGTGTAAAAAATGATCTATCGATAGAAAAGCGCCCTTTCTTTGTAATAGTTACAGGAGCCAATATGGCAGGAAAAAGTACATATCTTCGTACAGTAGGAATAAACTATCTACTAGCTTGTATCGGGAGCCCGGTATGTGCTAGCCAAATGGAAATATATCCGGCCAAGCTAATTACCTGTCTTCATACTACCGATTCATTAGTAGGCAATGAATCTTATTTCTTTGCTGAATTGAAAAGGCTCAAATTAATTATAGATAAATTAAATGCCAATGAAGATTTATTCATCATTCTCGATGAAATATTGAAAGGAACAAACTCTGTTGACAAACAAAAAGGATCGCTAGCTCTTATCAAACAGTTCATGTCGCTACAGACCAATGGCATTATTGCGACACATGATTTAGCCTTAAGTTCGTTACAAAACAACTTCCCTAATAATATCCGAAACTATTGTTTCGAAGCTGACATCAATAAAAATGAATTACTATTTTCGTATAAAATGAAAGAAGGGGTAGCACAAAACATGAATGCTTGCTTTCTGATGAAAAAAATGGGAATAGCTGTTGTTGACGATTCTTCACACAATTAATGAAGTGCAAAAATGAACACGGGATTGAGAAGGAAGAAGTCTTAATGTTTGACTTGCTAATTTATCGTTGCACCTAAATCAATACCAAACTGCACAAAATTAGTTCTATCATAATTGCTTATATAGACTAAAATAGTATTTTTGCATAATTATTAAACAAATAAAGTATGGAGATCCAAACTATTAAATTATCATTTGTAATAATAATGAGCCTATTGGCCACTGTATTTACATCTTGCGATTCTGAAGAAGAAGATTTAATAAATCCCCCTGTAATACTCTACCCAGAAAAGCTCGTAAATATTTCTAATATTAGAATGTTCACAAATAAAATAGAAATCACTGATAAAAATAAAATCGCACAATTTATTGATGGTACAGAGTATTTTAACTTACTGGATAATTTCAATATCAAAGATTCTACAACAAGACTTTTTTTTCACTCAAAAGATAGTATAATATTTGGCAATAGCAGCTTTGGATTTAATGTAAAAAAAGACAATAAACGATTTTTATTTTACTCTCGTCCCTACATTTTTAGCGGAGATCCTAAATCTATATTTTCCCAAATGCAGAAATACACAACAGAGCCCACTAGAATCTATTATCAATCCGACTCTTATATTACAAGAGAAATAAGGGTTGCTTATGGATCTTACTCAGACCTAGAACTCTGTTTTTTAGCATATAAAATATCAAAAAATAATAAATCGCCATATGGATCGTCGTATAGTAGGCTGTTGGGGAGAGTTCTGAATGAGTTTGATCCTAAAGTCATAAACACATTAGGAGGTTATGATACATTAGCTATACAGGAATATAGAGTTAAATTCAGAGCTAAATGAGAAATATCCGATCAAAAGATAGTAGATACCTTTCCGCTCTTTAATAGCTTTGGGCACTGTCCAATATATTGTGTAAACTCTAGCTCGGGTCTTTAGATTCGAGTTATTTTTTTTATCTTTAAAAATAAAAATATGGATAGTGTTATGTCAAAACGAGAAAAGCGCCAGGCAGTTCCTGCCGAGATGCTCAGTAAAGAGTTCTTGAGTCAATTCAAGACAGAGGAAGATGTTAGTCAGTTTCTCAAAGATCTTCATTCTCAAGTATTGGAACAAATGCTTCAGGGTGAGATGGATGCCCATTTAGGTTATGACAAGCATAGTACTGATGGTTATAACAGTGGTAACTCTCGCAATGGAAGCTTTAGCAAGAAGATTCAGAGCGAGCATGGTGAGCATCTAATCGAAGTTCCTCGTGATCGCAAAGGAGAGTTTGAACCTATTGTGGTTCCCAAACATCAAAGTCGTGGTTTATCTATAGAACGCCTGGTTATCTCTCTTTATGCAAAGGGAATGAGCGTATCTGATATTGAGGATGAGTTACGAGATATTTATCAAATAAGCCTCTCAACCAGTGCAATATCAATCATTACCAATAAAGTCACTCAGGCTGCAATTGAGTGGCAGAATCGCCCGCTAGAACGATTATATATGATTGTTTGGATGGATGGCATCGTATTCAAGGTTAGAGAATCAGGAAAAGTTATAAACAAGACTGTTTATCTATGTGTGGGGCTTAATAACCGTGGCTACAAAGAAGTTCTTGGTATGTGGATCGGGAAGACTGAAAGCTCTTCTTTTTGGATGTCTGTTCTAACGGATCTCAAAGCACGTGGTGTGGAGGATATACTTATAACGGTAACTGACAACCTAAATGGCTTTACCGAAACCATACGTGCTGTATTTCCCCAATCCACAACTCAAATATGTGTGGTACATCAAATACGTAATTCATGTAGATATGTTGTATGGAAGGATTTAAAAGAGTTTACGGCTGATATGAAAGAGATTTATACCTCCGTCAATCGAGACCAAGCAGCCATCGCATTGGAAGAATTTGAGCGAAAATGGGGTGCTAAATATCGTCATGCCGTACAAAGTTGGCATCGCAACTGGAACGATCTGACTGCTTTCTTTGATTTTCCCATAGAGATACGTACTATCATTTATACAACCAATTTAATCGAAAATCTGAATGGCAAGATACGGAAATATACCAAAACAAAATTATCATTTCCTACTGACGATGCCCTCAGAAAGTCCGTTTGGTTGGCTATTAGTGAGATTGAAAAGAAATGGACGATGCCTATAAGAAATTGGGGTGTGGTTATGAATCAATTTTTAGTTATCTTTGAAAACAGAATCGAACTTTAGCACTCGACTAAAGCTCGAACCCGAATATAGTTTACACAAAATTATGGACAGTGCCCACAAAATTATGGACAGTGCCTAGCTTTGCTCTATATTTAACGCTGATTTCGCTCCAACTTTTGGAACTAGAATAGTCAACGGATTACTAAGGGATGTCCCCCGTTTAGTAGAGTTTTTGATTTGTAACACAACACATTAACCATCAACTTTCTGGCTTAACTTTCCTTTTTACAACCTGCTTAAATCGGTCTAGTACTGCGCATAAAAAAAGCAGCTACTATTATGTAACTGCTTTTTAAAGGTGGTGCCACCAGGAATCGAACCGGGGACACAAGGATTTTCAGTCCTTTGCTCTACCAACTGAGCTATGGCACCTTACGTGATTGCGGGTGCAAAGATAAATGTTTTTTTTAATACCACAATAGCATGGAGAATCTTTTGCAATATTTTCTAGCAAACGTTTGGCCTTTTAATTTTTTGCCGTACCTTTGCATTCGCAAACCAGCGGAATGTAGCGCAGTTGGTAGCGTACTACGTTCGGGACGTAGGGGTCGGGCGTTCGAATCGCCTCATTCCGACTATTTGTCAGATAAGCCACTGTTTTTCAGTGGCTTATCGCATTTATAAGAACAAAGTAGATAATAAATTAGACTACCCCACCTTTCTCTATTTAGTGTTGTATGCAGTAAGCATCCACACCATTTTTTCTTGCCCTTTCAAATAATCACTCATCAGAGCTACCGTCACCTCATCCCCGACTTCAGATGCTAAAGAAAGCAGTTTGCGTTCTTCAGAAATGAAGTAGCTGTACGAATCAAGAATATTTTTTAGTGCTTCTTCTCCATTACTTACTCCATCCACTTCCAACACCTTACTAACTTTAAGGTAGCTACTGAATTTACTTACCGGAACACCACCCAACATTAGCACACGTTCAGCTAGTTCATCTACTTTTTCAGCAGCATCATCATACAGTTCTTCAAATTTACTGTGCAAAACAAAAAAGTCATGCCCTTTAATATTCCAGTGGAAGCCACGCAGATTAGTATAATATACCTGGAAGTCTGCCAGCAACTGCTGCAATGAAACTACCACATTCTCAACTCCCTTTTCATTCAACTTGATATAATCTAAAGTTTTCATAATCATTTGTTTTTTATGTTTATACTATTTTTTTCTCAGCTACAAAGATAGGCTAAAAAGCAATGGATGTCCAACTGATAATTTCTATCTTTGCATAGACGCATTCAATGAACCCTATAAACTCTAAATAACCAATGACCATTCAACAACTGGAGTATATTTTAGCCGTAGATCAGTTTCGCCATTTTGGCAAAGCAGCCGATTTTTGTAACATAACGCAGCCCACACTGAGTGCTATGATTCAAAAGTTAGAAGATGAACTGGGAGTAAAGCTTTTCGATCGCAACGTGCAGCCCGTATGCCCCACAGCCGTGGGAGAAAAGGTTTTGAAACAAGCCCATATCGTACTGGCTCAAGCATCACATGTAAAAGAGATTATCAATGAGGAGCAACAACTACTTTCGGGCACATTTCGGCTGGGGGTACTTCCCACCATTGCTCCCTACCTTTTACCGCGCTTCTTCCCCCAATTAATGGAACATTACCCTGAAATGGACATACGAGTTACCGAAATGAAGACCCAAGACATCAGACAATCTTTGCTTACAGAAGAAATTGATGCTGCTATCATAGCAAATCTACCAGAAGAAAATTTCTTCTGCGGAGAAACGTTGTTTTATGAAGAATTCTATGGGTATGTTTCTCGAAAAGAAGTATTGTTTAAGCACGAACTAATACGCACATCCGACATAACAGGAGAACGATTGTGGCTACTCGATGAGGGGCATTGCTTCCGCGATCAACTGGTGCGCTTCTGCCAAATGGAGGCAGTTAAACTCAGTCAAATGGCTTATCGGTTGGGTAGCATGGAAACATTTATGCGTATGGTAGAGAATGGTAAAGGAATTACTTTTATTCCCGGCTTAGCAGTGCACCAACTTAGCCGTGAACAAAAAGAGCTGGTTCGTCCATTTGCCGTTCCACGTCCCACTAGACAGATCGTACTCGTCACAAATAAAAATTTTATCAGGCACAACCTGCTGCAAGTTCTAAAAAATGAGATACAAACCGCCGTACCTAAAGAAATGCTTAGTTTACAAGCCATTCAGCACCTTGTATAGAATGAGTTTTTTAGAATAATAATAAAAGGGTAAATAGCAAAGAATAGTTCTAATACTATTTACCCTTTCTTTATACGAATAAGGCTTTGCATAAAAAATCAATAGATTCTCTCATTAAATAAATTTAGAGGTTTCCGGTTGTCGTACTACTTTCAAATTCGTCGTAGATGTAGGGAAGTCTATTTTATAATATTTCACTCCACCATAAATAGTGTTCACTCGTATCTTCAATCCTTTCTCTGCATTCAAAGTGAGGCTCCCTATTTTAAAAGAAACAAAACCAACACCTAACCTATCAGGGCTGTCATCATAGGCATTGTGACGAAATTCAAGACTGATATATCCCTCTTCTGCATTCTCATTGCCTATTTGATTCTGAACTAAATTTACCATATGCAGCTTTTTAGGATAGCTCGTTCCCAATATTTGAAATTCGATATTCAAATACCCTCCCGCAATCCAAATTTCAGTAGCAGTAATGCGGTCATCACCAATACTATCGGCTGTAGCTGCTGTCATAGGAATGATTCCCTTAGTCAGAATATTCTCAATATATTCTATTCTGGCATTATAATCATATCCTTGTACCTTATCGTCCAATAGATTGAAATAGACAAACGCTCGCTGCCCGTCTTTTACCTTATAGTTACGAATATTAGTGGTATCTCCGGGGAGCATTTTCTCTCCACCATCAATAGCAAAATAGTAATTTCGGCCCTCTATTACTTTTATAGTAGCAATAGCCAATGAAGATCCATCATTGTCATCGTCCAAGCAAGACTGGAGAAATGGTACCAAAGCCAAACATAGAATCAAGATAGCAAATTTAAGTCGTTTCATAAGTCATTCAGGAGTTTAATGTTATACACTTTAATTTATGTGTATTCAAAAAATGCAGGAATACGGGAAACATTGCATTAACTTTTGTTAAAAAGCGCCAAGAAACAATAGTTAATATGCTATATGCAGTATTTTTGGTTTTATTGCATTTATATAAGGTAAAGACGTGTCTGAAAGAATGGAAGAATTTGAGCTGGCTGAACATTGCAGGCGAGGAGAAAACTCTGCCCGCAAAGAACTTTATGAACGTTATGCAAGCCGATTGTTAGGTATCTGCCTGCGATACGTAGGCGATAGAGATGCAGCGCAAGACGTAATGCACGATGGATTCATAAAGATATACAGCTCTTTCGATAAATTTTCATGGCGTGGCGAAGGCTCTTTGAAAGCTTGGATAGATAGAGTAATGGTAAACACTGCTTTGCAATTTTTGCGTAGAAACGATGTGATGAGTTTGGCTTTGAATATTGATGAAATACCTGAAATTAGTGAGCAACCGGAAGCTTCTGAGGTTGAAGCCATACCGAAGAAAAAGCTAATGGAGTTTATAGCCGAACTTCCACCAGGCTATCGCACAGTATTCAATCTCTATATGTTTGAAGAAAAATCACATAAAGAGATTGCATCATTAATGGGTATCAACGAAAAGTCGTCAGCATCTCAACTATTTCGCGCAAAACAAGTATTAGCGAAGAGGATTAAAGAATACATGAATAAGAATAGTTAGCGAATCCGTATAATATGGTGAAACAAGATAACGAATTATGGACAAAGAAGCTGCGGGAGTCTCTTAAGGATTATTCCGAACCTTATCCAACCGATGGCTGGAGACGGTTGGAGAAGGATTTGCTCCCACCCTCCAGTGAACGACGCATGTCCTCCTATCATTGGTGGATAGCTGCTGCAGTAGCCTTACTTATTGCAACATCGGTAAGTGTCTATTTCCTCAACACTCCTATTGCTGAGGAAATCCAACAAACGTCACCAGCTCTGACCGGAATGCCCGATGTGCTTCCCCAGGTCTTAGAGCCAAGTATTCCTGACACCAAAGTGACACCAATTCATATAGCGCAGCTCATAAAAACTCAGCCAAAGAGAATTTTAGCAGGGAAAAGTTACACAGAGGATGAAGAACAAATTCTTGCCGCCGAAAAAAACGTGGAACAGAATGAAATGACAGATAATCAAAACGTGCAACATGAAACAACAAAAACAGATCTAAAAGAAGAAATAACCTCCTCAACTGAAAAACAAAATAGAAATTTCAGGAAACCTTCGGGAAGAGAGAAACTCCATCTACCAGCCAGCACGTCCTCAAGCAAAAGCAAAAAATGGTCTATAGGAGCTTCTGTGACCAATGCTTCTGGCCTGTCGAACACTGATAATTTTAGCAATATATCTGGAGGCAGGCTTAGCCTAGCAACGATGAATGATGGAATGATGGAGGTACCCAATAATCAGACAATAGTATTTAAGGAAGGTGTACCTTATTTGGAATATGGCATAAGCAATATAGAACACCATCAACCGATTACTTTTGGATTGTCAGTTCGTAAACAATTGCCCAATCATTTTTCTGTGGAAACGGGAATTACGTATACGTTACTCTCTTCAGATGTAACATTGGCTGGACATTCTAAGGCTACAGAACAGAAGTTACACTACATTGGTGTTCCTTTACGGGCCAACTGGGATTTCATGACTAAAGATAGATTCATCCTTTATCTTACAGGTGGAGGATTAATAGAAAAATCCGTCTACGGAAAAATTGGATCTGAAAAACTAACCGTGAAGTCATTGCAATGGTCATTATCGGGAGCCGTAGGAGCACAACTTAATATAAGCAAACGCATCGGTATCTATGCAGAACCCGGAGTAGCTTACTTCTTTGACGATGGATCCGACGTGGAAACAATTCGAAAAGAAACTCCTTTTAATCTAAATATACAGGCCGGAATTAGATTTAGCTATTAATGGAGATAAGGTTTATTAATTAACATATACAGTTGGAAAGTAACGTTTGAATAAATCAGCGGCATGTTCGATTTGTTCAGGCGTATTCTCTTTTACCTCTTGCAGCAGATATTTTTGCTTCATAGCTTCATACTTATGCACACCCAGCGTATGATAAGGCAATATTTCTACCCGTTGAATCATCCGGTAGCTTCCTAAAGCTTCGCCTAAACTAATAATGTCTTCTTCGAAATCACTGTAGCCCGGCAGCAAAACATAACGCAACCAAAAAGGCTTGCCTTGATTTTCCAACCAAGAAGCAGTTCGTAACGTTTGTTCATTACTGTGCCCTGTCAGGGCTTGATGCCGGACAGCGTTAAACTGCTTTACATCGAGCAACACCAAATCCGTCAGTCCAAACAACTCCTCTACATCTTCATTCCAAAGACTGCCATTACTATCCAGACAAGTGTGAATACCCTCTTCTTTAAGTTTACGAAAAATTGGGATGAGCATTTTAGCTTGCAACGTAGGTTCTCCACCGGAAAAAGTAATCCCTCCCTTTTTCCCGAAGAATGCTTTTTGACTGAGAGCCATACGCACAATTTCTTCAGACTCAGTAGCTATTCCTCCGCCAACTGCAATTGTGTCCGGATTAGCGCAATACAAGCAACGGAAATTACACCCCTGAAGGAAAACGACGAGCCGAAGGCCCGGCCCGTCAAATGTTCCCATTGATTCATATGAATGAACTTTTATCATCTATTTACATTTTGTTATGAAAGCTACGAGAAATAACTTCCAACTGATGCTCACGGCTCAAACTTACAAAATGCACCGCATAACCTGAAACACGAATAGTTAGTTGCGGATAATTCTCCGGATGTTCCATTGCATCTTCCAACATTTCACGGTTCAGCACGTTCACATTCAAATGGTGCGCACCCTTACTAAAGTATCCGTCCATCATTCCCACGAGGTTATCCACCCGATCTTCCTCCGTAACGCCAAGCGATTTCGGGACGATGGAGAACGTATTGCTTACCCCATCTTGTGCATCTTCGTAGCTTATTTTAGCAACAGAGGTCAGTGAAGCTATTGCACCTTTAGAATCGCGTCCGTGCATAGGATTGGCACCCGGAGCAAATGGTACCCCCTTTAAGCGGCCATCGGGTGTCGCACCCGTTTTTGAGCCATACATTACATTTGACGTTATAGTCAATATAGACAATGTAGGACGAGCATTCTTATAAATCGGCAGCTTGCTAAGTTCTTCACTAAATAAATGCGTCAAACCGACTGCTAATTCATCTACACGATCGTCATCATTGCCATAACAAGGGAACTCACCATCAATGTCGAATGACGTAGTCAACCCTATATCGTTACGATGAGCTGTCACTTTTGCAAATTTAATAGCAGAGAGTGAATCGGCTGCAATAGAAAGCCCTGCTGCACCATAAGCTAGATTGATACGCGGATTTGTATCTATCAAAGCCATTTGTGCCTTTTCATAATAGTATTTATCATGCATATAGTGAATGATGTTCATTGCATCATTATACACGCGAGCTATTTCTGCAAGCACCACTTTATAGTTGGCCATCACTTCATCATAATTCAATGTATCATTCGTCAACACCGGAATACCTTTTATCATTTGTGTCCCCGTATTTTCGCAACGCCCACCGTTAATAGCTAATAACAATGCCTTAGCCAAATTAGCACGCGCACCGAAAAACTGAATCTGACGACCTATATCTTGGAAAGAAACACAACAAGCAATTCCATAGTCATCGGAATGACGCACAGAACGCATTAAGTCATCGTTTTCATACTGAATAGATGAAGTATCAATAGACACTTTTGCACAGAAAGTCTTGAAGCCTTCGGGCAAAGCAGGTGACCAAAGTACAGTCATGTTTGGCTCGGGAGACGCTCCTAAGTTGTATAATGTTTGCAAAAATCTGAATGAAGTCTTCGTTACCTTATGACGACCGTCATTAAATTGTCCGCCAATAGCTTCAGTTACCCAAGTTGGATCACCTGCAAATATGTCGTTGTAAGACTGCATTCGCAAATGACGTACCATACGTAGTTTGATTACAAACTGATCAATAAGTTCTTGAGCGAATGACTCATCGATAATACCTTTACTCAATTCATACTCCAGATAAATATCTAGAAATGAAGAAACATTGCCCAAAGACATCGCAGCACCATCTTGTTCTTTTACAGCAGCCAAATAAGCCATATATACCCACTGCACAGCCTCTTGTGCCGAATGAGCTGGGCGACTGAGATCCAACCCGTAATATTCGCCCATCACCTTCATATCTTTCAGCGCCTTAATTTGTTCGGCCACTTCTTCGCGTAACCGAATGCGTTGTTCCGTCATAGGACCTGTTAGATTATGCAAGTCCTCTTGTTTGGCCTGAATCAAACGGTTGGTACCATAAAGAGCCAATCGACGATAATCGCCAATCACACGTCCACGAGCATAATTATCAGGCAATCCGGTAAGGAAGCCAAGTGAACGAAATGAACGAATTTCATCCGTATATACATCAAACACACCATCATTGTGTGTTTTGCGATAATGAGTAAAAATATCTTTCACATTGCCATCTACCTCGACACCATTCTCATGGCATGCACGAGCTACCACATTAATGCCGCCAAATGGTTTGATAGCACGCTTCAACAATTCGTCAGTTTGTAAACCAACAATTAATTCACTTTCTTTATTGATGTACCCGGCTTTATGAGAAGTGATCGTAGATACTGTCTTATTATCAAGCGAACGAAGACCGTTATTAGCTCTTTCTTCTTCAATGGCGTTGAGGCAAACGTTCCATACTTTCATTGTTCTTTCGGTAGGCCCTTGTAGAAAGGAAGCATCTCCATCATACGGCGTGATGTTGTTACTAACGAAATCTTTGACGTTAATTTCTTTGTTCCAAGCTCCTTCTTTAAAGAGTTTTATTAATTCCATGATGTTATTAGTTAGGGGTTGGTTATCTATTAGAAAACGCAAAATTACTATCTTTTTGCGAATAATCAACAAACAAAAGTCTTATTTTATGTTTTCCAACATAAAATTACCAACTTATTGTTAGCTGGGGGGGTAAGTTCCATAGCTATACCCAAAAGCTGGTCTGTGATTCCTACAGAAAATGAGGATACAACATCGCTGACAGGTAATTACGAGAAGAAATGAACTCCATGGAAGAGGCTAAAGGAAAGGTGAGCCGTATAAACGAGACCTCTTTGCCGATGGAGCAGTAAGAGACTATTGTTGACCAGAAGCCGAGTCGGCATTTACTTTTTAAATCTGCTGATAAATGGACTGAGCGGGAAAAGGAGGAAGGCTATATCTTATTTGCACTCTATCCGATTTGAAAAGGCGTATAAACTATCGCACTCATTGAGAATAATATTCTCTAAAAACATGATAAAGACTGCCACAAAGATTTCCCTAGCCAAAATAGTATAATAAAGTGGAGGCAGACTTCAATTCGTTTAATGTCATAGTGCAACATTATATGGGTATAACAAGAGGTGCAAATTTCTTCAATAATAAAGCAACGAATACCTCTGTTGAATCACTTAACACCAAAGTTAAAGCTTTCAGCCTATCGCAAGAGCAGTATCGGATATTCCATTCTTTATGTTTAAGGCTTACAAATATTTATGCTCAACACATGATTTTACTACTGATCCATTTTGAACGGTTGGCATTTTTCACCATAAAAAAAATAAAACAAGAGGGTGATTAAGAACTAACCACCCTCTTGTTTATTCGATTTAAAAAATCCGAAATACATTAGATTAAGAAATAAGAAGGTATATAAAGCCCTTTCCTATAGCTCAATCATCACTTTATTTCCTTAGATCCTTCAATTGCTTGAGCTTCTGATGAACTTTCAATTACTGCCTCCTCAACCTCATTAGTTGCTCTCTTAGAACGACGAGTACGAGTAGATTTCTTCGTTGCCTTTTCCTTAGCCATATTATCATCGTAATCAACTAGTTCGATAAAACACATTTCGGCATTATCCCCTAGACGATTACCAATTTTAATAATACGCGTATATCCACCTGGGCGATCCGCTATCTTTACTGAGATTTCTTTAAATAGCTCAGTAACAGCAAATTTATCTTGCAGATTGCTAAAAACGACACGGCGTGAATTTGTAGTATCATCTTTAGATTTAGTAATCAAAGGTTCTACAAATTTCTTCAAAGCTTTAGCTTTGGCAACAGTCGTAGTGATTCTTTTGTGCTTGATCAAAGAACATGCCATATTAGATAACATGGCAGACCTATGAGAAGCAGTACGACCTAAATGATTGAATTTTTTATTGTGTCTCATTTTTTATTATTCTTTTTCTAATTTGTATTTTGAGATATCGGTTCCAAACGAAAGATTCAGACTCTCCAGCAAATCATCAAGCTCAGTAAGCGATTTCTTTCCAAAATTTCTGAATTTTAATAGGTCCGTCTTATTAAATTGAACTAAATCTCCAAGTGTCTCTACATCTGCAGCCTTCAAACAATTGAGAGCACGGACAGACAAATCCATATCGATAAGTTTAGTTTTCAACAATTGACGCATATGTAAAACTTCTTCATCAAATTCTTCATTGCCATCAACATCTGTATTTTCTAATGTTATTTTTTCATCGGAAAATAGCATAAAATGATAAATCAGAATTTTTGCAGCTTCTTTCAAAGCTTCTTTTGGATGAATAGAACCGTCCGTTGTAATTTCAAGCAGTAATTTTTCGTAGTCCGTCTTTTGTTCGACACGAAAATTTTCCACCAAATATTTGACATTACGTATAGGAGTATAAATTGAATCAATTGGAATTACATTAACATCAGTACAATACTCACGATTTTCGTCAGCAGGAACATAACCACGGCCTTTGTTAATAGTAATATCAATCTGCATAGTTGCTTTAGAATCTAAATGACAAATAACTAATTCAGGATTTAACACTTCAAATCCAGTCAAATACTTTCCTATGTCACCTGCTTTAAATTCATTTGAATTCTCAACTGTAATACTTACTTTCTCACTCTCGAATTCTTCAACAACTTGCTTGAATCTCACCTGTTTAAGACTCAAGATAATGTTGGTAACATCTTCTTTCACTCCAGACACACTAGAAAATTCGTGCTCCACACCTTCTATTTTAATAGTAGTGATAGCAAAACCTTCTAATGAAGAAAGAAGAATACGGCGCAACGCATTACCTACAGTAATACCAAAACCGGGTTCCAACGGACGAAATTCGAATTTGCCGAATTTAGGATCCGCTTCCAACATCAATACTTTATCAGGTTTTTGAAATGCTAATATCGCCATGAAATTAATTATTATTTAGAATACAACTCTACGATCAACTGTTCTTTAATATTCTCTGGGATGTCTGCACGATCAGGAATATGCAATAACTTACCTAGTTTTGAAGTAGTATCCCATTCTAACCAAGCATATTTACTATGATTGAATCCTGCGAGAGAATTAGCAATGACTTCCAACGATTTAGATCTCTCACGAACACCTATAATTTGACCAGGTTTTACTGCATATGAAGGTATGTTTACAACCATCCCATCAACAGTAATATGCCTATGGCTTACAAGCTGACGAGCAGCAGAGCGAGTTGGAGCAATACCTAAACGAAAAACAACATTATCTAAGCGTCCTTCAAGCAATTGAAGCAGAATCTCACCAGTAATACCCTTTGCAGATTCAGCTTTCTCAAACAAATTCCGAAATTGCTTTTCTAAAACTCCGTAAGTATATTTTGCCTTTTGCTTCTCACGAAGTTGAATTCCATACTCAGACGTCTTCCTCTTTCTAGAATTGCCATGTTGTCCAGGAGGATAATTTTTCTTTGATAAAACCTTGTCAGCTCCAAAAATTCCTTCACCAAATTTACGGGCTATTCTCGATTTTGGTCCAGTATATCTAGCCATTTTTTATTATTTTTAATTTGTTATAATCATAAACTTAATTTGTGCTACCGCAATTGCAGAGAAGAATTAATGCAATCTAAAAACAAAATTAAGCATTATTTTAAAGATAAAGTTTAAACTCTACGCCTTTTAGGAGGGCGACATCCATTGTGAGGCAATGGCGTTACATCAACAATTTCTGTAACTTCTATCCCTGCGCCATGAATCGTTCTAATTGCAGACTCACGTCCATTACCTGGACCTTTTACATAAGCCTTCACTTTTCTAAGACCAAGATCGAATGCTATTTTCGCACAATCTTGCGCAGCCATTTGAGCTGCATAAGGAGTATTCTTTTTAGAGCCTCTAAACCCCATTTTACCTGCAGATGACCATGAAATTATCTGCCCTTCATTATTTGCAAGAGAAACAATAATATTGTTGAAAGATGAATGCACATGTAACTGGCCATTAGCATCTACTTTAACATTTCTCTTTTTCGCTGCGACTGTTTTTTTTGCCATATCAACAATTATTATTTAGTAGCTTTTTTCTTATTAGCAACAGTTTTTTTCCGGCCCTTACGAGTACGTGCATTATTCTTCGTACTCTGACCTCTAACAGGTAAGCCAATACGATGACGCACACCACGATAGCAACCAATGTCCATCAATCGCTTAATATTCAATTGAACTTCAGAGCGAAGATCACCCTCTACTTTAAACCCTGCTCCGATAATCTCACGAATCATTGCAGCTTGATCATCTGTCCAGTCTTTAACTTTAAGATCTTTATCAACACCCGCTTTTTCTAGGATTTTCGCTGAACTACTGCGCCCTATTCCATATACATAGGTTAACGCTATCTCACCTCTTTTATTCTGAGGTAAATCTACACCAACTATTCTTATAGCCATATACTAAATTATTTTTCTTCTAAAAATAACAAATTATCCTTGACGTTGTTTATACTTAGGATTTTTCTTATTGATAACATACAAACAGCCATTACGTCTTACTATCTTACATTCCGGCGTACGTTTCTTTAATGATGCTCTAACTTTCATATCTTACATTATTTATATCTAAATACAATTCTCCCTTTAGACAAATCATAAGGAGACATTTCTACTCTTACTTTATCTCCTGGCAAAATTTTAATATAATGCATTCTCATTTTGCCAGATATATGAGCCGTAATCTCATGCCCATTCTCTAATTCAACACGAAACATTGCATTAGACAATGCCTCGACTATAATTCCATCTTGCTCTATTGCAGATTGCTTTGCCATATATAAATATTATATTGCTTTATCTCCTAAAACCTCATCAATAAAATCAAATGTAGACAGAATTTCGGCTTCACCATCTGTGATTGCAATAGTATGCTCAAAATGAGCAGAAAAATTGCGATCTTTAGTTCTAACAGACCATCCATCATCTTCAAGCAAAATCTGACGGTTACCCAAAGTTATCATAGGTTCAAGAGCAATACATAATCCTTTTTTTAATAAAGTTCCATAACCTCTTTTCCCATAATTAGGAACTTGTGGATCTTCATGCATCTCTCTTCCTATGCCATGCCCTACAAATTCACGAACAACACCATAAGAATGAGCTTCACAATGTTGCTGAATTGAATAGCTAATATCACCAATCCTTTTCCCTTGAACCGCATTCTGAATGCCTACATACAGAGCTTCTTTAGTAACTTTCAACAATTCTCTAACCTCAGCATCAACATCACCTACACAAAAAGTATAAGCTGAATCACCACAAAAGCCATTCAAAGAGGCCCCACAGTCAACAGATATAATATCTCCCTCCTGTAAGATGACATTCACAGAAGGAATGCCATGAACTACTTGTTCATTAACAGAAGTACAGATAGAACAAGGAAAAGGATTACCATATTGATTGGGAAAACCTTTAAAAGTTGGAATAGCTTCATTGTCCCTTATATATTCTTCTGCAATCTTATCAAGTTCCCAAGTAGTAACTCCAGGCCTAATCAACTTAGCAACTTCAGCTAAAGTCCTTCCCACAAGTAAATTACTTTGGCGAAGAAGTCCTATTTCATCGTCGGTTTTAAGAAATATCATTCCCCACAGTTAATATGCAGCAATCCCACTACCTGTACGTCCCTTTATTCTACCAGATTTTAATAAACCATCATAATGGCGCATTAATAAATGGCTCTCTATCTGTTGTAAAGTGTCAAGAACAACACCAACAAGAATTAACAAAGACGTGCCACCGAAGAATTGAGCAAACTCAGCCTTAACACCAAAGACTCCTGCAAAAGCTGGCATTATTGCAACCAAAGCAAGAAAGAAAGAACCAGGCAAAGTAATACGAGACATTATATCATCAAGATATTCAGCAGTATTCTTGCCAGGTTTTATCCCTGGAATAAAACCATTATTTCTTTTCATATCTTCAGCCATTTGAGTCGGATTAATAGTTATTGCAGTATAAAAATAGGTAAATAATACTATCATCACTCCAAAAACAACATTATACCACAGACTAGTATGATCAGTAAAAGCATGTATAAACCCATTTCCCGCATTCGTATTAGAGAAACCAATAAAAGTTATAGGAATAAACATAATTGCCTGAGCAAATATTATAGGCATAACGCCTGCAGCATTTACCTTTAAGGGGATATATTGTCTCGCACCTCCATACTGTTTGTTTCCAACAATTCTTTTAGCATATTGTACTGGAACCTTTCGGGTTCCCTGAACTAAAAGAATAGCAGCTGCAATCACCACCAAAAGGATTACGATTTCAATCAAAAACATAATCAATCCTCCAGTCTTATCTGTCATACGGGAAATTAATTCTTGGAACAAAGACTGGGGAAGGCGTGCAATAATACCAACCAAAATAATGAATGAAATGCCATTACCAATACCCTTATCAGTGATTCTTTCACCAAGCCAAAGAATAAACATGCTTCCGGCAGCCAAAATGATAGTCGAAGTGAACATGAATAAAGTCCAATCTAATGAAGCATTTAAAGAAGGGCCAGCCTGCATTTTAAGATTCAGCAGATATGACGGTGCTTGTACTAACAATATAGCAATTGTTAAATAACGAGTGTATTGGTTCATCTTTCTCCTGCCACTCTCTCCCTCACGCTGTAATTTCTGAAAATAAGGAACCGCAATTCCTAATAATTGGATCACAATAGAAGCAGAGATATAGGGCATAATACCTAAGGCAAAAATTGAAGCATTAGAAAAAGCTCCCCCAGAGAACATGTTCAATAAAGCCAAAAGGCCTTCACTAGTTTGTTGATGCAACTGTGTTAACATCCCAGGATTTATTCCCGGAAGCACAATATATGATCCAAAACGGTAAATTGCAACAAACAATACGGTGATGAGGATCCGTTGTCTTAGATCCTCTATCTTCCATATATTCTTTAATGTTTCAATAGCTTTTCTCATTGAGTCAGAGTTTTACTACATTTCCACCTGCAGCTTCAATAGCAGTAACAGCTGTTTTAGAAAAAGCATGGGCTTCTACTTGAAGTTTAATAGTCAACGAACCATTACCTAAAATTTTGACTAGTTGATTATTCGAAATAAACCCCGCTTCTATAAAGTCATTAAGAACAAGCTTATCCATTTTCTTTGCTTCTGCAAGCTTCTGGACAGCATCTAAATTAATAGCTTTATACTCTATTCTATTTATGTTCTTGAAACCAAATTTCGGAACACGACGTTGAAGAGGCATCTGCCCACCTTCAAAGCCTATCTTTTTTGAATACCCAGATCTAGATTTTGCCCCTTTATGACCTCTTGTTGAAGTGCCGCCTAAACCAGAACCAGAACCACGTCCAATTCTTTTTCGCGTTTTAGTAGCCCCCTCAGCAGGTTTTAAATTACTTAAATTCATATTGTAACTAATTTTGTATTCAATAAATAATTACTTAATAATAGTAACCAAATGTTTAACTTTATCTACCATACCTAAAATAGAAAGAGTGCATTCATGCTCAACAACGCGGTTTAGCTTGCGAAGTCCTAATGCATCCAAAGTTCTTTTTTGATCAATTGGTGCACCAATTCTACTTTTAATTTGTTTAATTTTTATAGATGACATATATCCTCCTTATCCTCTAAATACTTTTTCGACACTAATCCCTCTGTTTTGTGCAACCATCCTCGCATCACGCATTTCACTTAATGCAAGAATAGTAGCCTTAACTAAATTATGAGGATTGGAAGATCCTTTTGATTTAGCTAAAACATCAGTAATACCAACACTTTCAAGAACAGCACGCATCGCTCCACCTGCCACAACACCTGTACCATGAGAAGCTGGCTTAATAAATACCTCAGCACCACCAAATTTAGCAAATTGTTCATGAGGTACTGTTCCTTTCAGCAATGGAATCTTAGTCAAATTTTTCTTAGCAGATTCAACACCTTTAGCTATTGCCGCAGTTACTTCACCAGCTTTGCCTAGCCCCCATCCAATAATGCCTTCTTCATTGCCAACAACCACAATCGCAGAAAAGCTAAATGTTCTACCACCCTTTGTCACTTTAGTAACACGGTTAATAGCAACTAGTCTATCCTTTAACTCTAAATCATTAGTAATTTTCACTTTATTATTAATTCCTGACATAATGATTAAAATTTAAGTCCACCGTTACGAGCTGCATCAGCTACTTCTTTTACTCTCCCATGATATAAATAACCATTGCGATCAAATACAACAGCTAATATCCCAGCTTCCTGTGCCTTTTTCGCAATCAAATCTCCTACTTTTGCAGCTTGTTCCTTCTTCGGTAACTTACCGTCTAAACTTAGCGATGAGGCAGAGGCCAAAGTTTCACCAGATAGATCATCGATTATCTGGACATATATCTGCTTATTACTCCTAAATATACTCATACGTGGACGTTCGGCTGAGCCAGATATCTTATTACGCACTCTATATTTAATTTTGATTCGTCTTTCTACTTTTGTTGTCATAATACTCAAATTTACATAAATTACTTAGCACCAGCCGATTTTCCTGACTTTCTACGAATCTCTTCTCCAACAAATTTAATACCTTTACCCTTATAAGGTTCAGGCTTACGGAAAGAACGTATCTTTGAGCAAACTTGACCTAGCAGTTGCTTATCACAAGATTCCAAAAGAATAAGAGGATTTTTATTTCTCTCTGCTTTTGTTTCAACCTTTACCTCTGGTGGAAGTTGTATGAAAATATTATGAGTATAGCCTAACGCCAAATCAATAATATTTCCATTGTTAGAAGCACGATATCCAACGCCAACTAATTCAAGTTCTTTTTTATATCCTTCAGATACCCCTACAACCATATTATGAATTAATGAACGATACAAACCGTGAAAAGCGCGTTCTTGCTTATCATCACTTTGACGACTTAAAACAATATGGCCACTCTGAATATCCACACTAATAAGTGGATTAATATATTGACTTAACTCACCTTTGGGACCCTTTACTGTAACTAAATCATCTTTAAATGTTACAACAACTCCTGCCGGTATACTAATGGGTAATTTTCCTATTCTTGACATTGCTTATTTCCTCCTAAATTAATATACATAACACAAAACCTCACCACCTATTTTCAAATCAGCCGCTTCTTTGTTTGTCATTACACCTTTGGAAGTAGATATTATAGCAATACCCAAACCATTAATTACACGTGGCATATCTTTATAGCCAGTATACTTTCGCATACCTGGAGAAGATATCCTTTCCATTTTTTTGATTGCGCTAACCTTGTTAACTGAATCATATTTTAAAGCCACTTTTATTGTACCTTGTGGCCCATCTTCTACAAACTTATAATTAAGGATGTAGCCTTTTTCAAAAAGAATTTTAGTAATTTCTTTTTTTAAATTCGAAGCGGGAACTTCTGCAATTCTGTGCTTTGCACTAATTGCATTCCTCAGTCTCGTCAAATAATCTGCAATTGGATCTGTCATAAATAAAAACAATTAAATTAACCAGGACTATCCTGACAATATTTAAATAAAATAGATGATCACCAGCTCGCTTTTTTCACACCTGGAATAAGCCCATTAGATGCCATTTCGCGAAACTGAATTCTTGATACTCCAAACTGACGAATATAACCCTTGGGGCGTCCCGTCAATTTACAACGATTATGCATTCGCACAGGTGAAGAATTCTTTGGCAAGGCTTGCAAAGCCTCAAAATCGCCATCCTTCTTCAACTGAGCTCTTTTCTCGGCATATTTTTCCACTAGTTTAGCACGCTTAACTTCACGGGCCTTCATTGATTCTTTTGCCATAACAATCAGTCTTTTTTTGCGTTTTTAAACGGTAAACCAAATTCTTTCAGAAGAGCATATCCTTCTTCATCTGTTTCAGCAGAAGTCACAAAGGTAATATTCATACCCAGAATTCTAGTAATACTATCTATATTAATTTCAGGAAAAATAATCTGTTCTTGAATCCCAAGAGTATAATTACCCTTTCCATCAAACTTGCTTTCTATTCCCTTAAAATCTCTAATACGAGGCAGTGCTACACGAACTAATTTCTCCAAGAACTCATACATTCTCTCTCTACGCAGAGTGACCATCACACCGATAGGCATTTTCTTACGCAATTTAAAATTAGCAATATCTTTACGAGAAATAGTAGCAACTGCTTTTTGACCCGTAATAGTCGACATTTCATTAATTGCAACTTCTATTATTTTCTTATCAGCTACAGCCATACCTAAGCCCTGATTGATAACAATCTTCTTAAGTACAGGAATTTGCATTGCTGAAGAATACTCAAATTGTGATTTCAATGCAGGAGCAATACGCTCTGCATATTCTTTCTTTAGGCTAGCAGTATTACTCATTTACTTAATCTCCTCTCCTGTTTTTTTAGAATAACGCACTAAAGTTCCATCAGAACTTATTTTTCTCCCAATACGCGTTGCCTTACCTGTCTTAGGGTCAACCAAATTTAAGTTTGATAAATGGATAGAAGCCTCCTGCTTAACTATACCACCTTGAGGATTCTTGGCATTAGGCTTAATACTTTTTGAAACCATATTAATGCCCTCAACAATTGCACGCCCCTCTTTTACAAGAACCTTTAATACTCGACCAGTTTTACCTTTGTCTTCACCTGAATTCACGTAAACTGTATCGCCTTTCTTTATATGTAATTTGTTCATTACTTAAAACTTTTACAAGATTAAAGTACTTCAGGTGCAAGTGAGACTACTTTCATGTTTGTAACACGAAGTTCTCTTGCAACAGGACCAAAAATACGACTACCGCGGATCTCACCCGCATTATTAAGTAATACGCAAGCATTATCATCAAAACGTATATAAGATCCATCTACACGACGAATTTCTTTTCTTGTCCGCACGATTAAAGCTTTTGACACTGCACCTTTTTTTATATCACTCGAAGGGATAACGTTCTTTACAGAAACAACAATCACATCCCCTACAGAAGCATAACGACGCCCTGTACCACCTAAAACCCGAATGCACAAAGCTTCCTTTGCTCCGCTATTGTCACATACTGTCAGTCTGGATTCTGCTTGTATCATAATTACTTAGCTCTTTCAATTATTTCTACCAATCTCCACCTTTTAGTCTTGCTCAAAGGACGAGTCTCCATAATGCATACTGTATCACCAATATTACATTCGTTCTTTTCATCATGAGCATGGTATTTCTTCGTTTTACTCACGAATTTACCATATATAGGGTGCTTTTCCTTAAACTTTGCAGCAACGGTAATGGTTTTATCCATTTTGTTGCTCAATACAACCCCTGTTCTTTCTTTTCTTAAATTTCTTGCTTCCATCAAGCTCATCATTTATTAGTAAGTTCTCTTAGACGTAGTTCAGATTTCATACGCGCAATAGTTCTACGTAAATATTTAATCTGAACAGGATTATCCAAAGGAGAAATAGAATGATTTAAAACTACTTGGTTATAATTAACCACTTCAGCATTTACTCTTTCTACTAAGTCACCAGTAGACATTTCTTTAATTTCCGAAATTTTCATATACGTTACGCATTTTGATTTTGAACATCGTAATCACGCCTAACTATAAACTTCGTAGTAACAGGAAGTTTCTGCGCAGCTAAGCGCAAAGCTTCCTTAGCGATCTCATACGATACTCCTTCAACTTCAATTATAATTCTACCCGGAGTTATTGGAGCAACAAATCCTTCTGGAGAACCTTTACCTTTACCCATACGCACTTCTGCTGGCTTTTTGGTAATCGGTTTATCTGGGAAAATTCGAATCCAAATCTGTCCTTGACGCTGCATATATCTTGTAACAGCGATACGTGCCGCTTCAATTTGCCGACCTGTAATCCACTTGTTCTGGAGGGCCTTTATACCAAAAGAACCAAAAGCAAGCTGATTTCCTCTCTGGGCAATGCCCTTCATGCGCCCCTTCTGTTGTCTTCTGAATTTTGTCTTTTTCGGTTGTAACATAATTCCTAAAATTCAAATTCGTTTAGCGATTATTTTTCTTTCTTTTGAAGTTCTTTCCACCATTATTATTGCTTCCACGAGCATTGTCTTTGCTTTGAGCAAAATTTGGCGCCAAATCCTTTTTGCCAAAAATCTCACCTCGACAAATCCAAACTTTTATCCCAAGGAGACCAACTTTAGTCAATGCTTCAGCATGACAATAGTCGATATCTGCTCTAAAAGTGTGTAACGGAGTTCTTCCTTCTTTATACATTTCAGAACGAGCCATCTCAGCTCCATTCAAACGTCCTGAAATTTGCACTTTAATACCTTCCGCCCCCATGCGCATAGTGTTTGCTATAGACATCTTTATTGCACGACGGTAGGCTATTTTCCCTTCAACTTGGCGAGCGATATTATTTGCAACAATAACCGCATCAAGTTCAGGGCGCTTTACCTCAAAAATATTAATTTGGATATCTTTATCGGTAATTTTCTTCAACTCCTCTTTCAACTTATCAACTTCCTGTCCACCTTTACCAATAATAATACCAGGACGCGCTGTACAAACAGTAATAGTAACAAGCTTCAGGGTACGCTCAATGATAATTCGCGACATACTCGCTTTTGCCAATCTTGCATTCAGATATTTACGAATTTTGCTATCTTCAAGCAATGAATCACCATAATCATTTCCACCATACCAATTAGAATCCCAACCTCTGATAATTCCTAAACGGTTACTTATTGGATTAACTTTTTGTCCCATGTAGCTTAATTTTGATCTTCATTATTACTTTTAGAATCCACGAACAAAGTCACATGATTTGAACGTTTACGAATTCTGTATCCTCTACCTTGTGGAGCGGGTCTCATTCTTTTTAAAGTAGATCCGCAATCAACAAAAATCTTAGTAACGAACAATTCGCCACTTTCTGCTTTGCGCTCATTCTTTTGTTCCCAATTGGCAATCGCAGATCGCAACAATTTCTCAACTCTCGCAGCAGCTTCTTTTGATGAAAACTTCAAAACGCCAAGAGCTCTATTAACCTCCATTCCACGAACCATGTCTGCCACAAGGCGCATTTTACGGGGAGAGGTTGGGACATTTTGCAATTTAGCAAAATACATGGCTTTAAGGGCTTCTTTTCTTTTATCTGCCGATATTTTTTTTCTTGCTCCCATTTATTTTAATACTTTATTATTTCTGTAAATCCCATCATTTTTTCTTATTACCAGAATGTCCTTTAAAAGTACGAGTTGGAGAAAATTCGCCCAACTTGTGCCCGACCATGTTCTCGGTAATATAAACAGGAATAAATTTATTTCCATTGTGAACTGCAACTGTATGACCTACAAAATCAGGTGAAATCATTGAAGCTCTAGCCCAGGTTTTAACGACAGCCTTTTTACCTGCTTCATTCATAACAAGCACTTTTTTTTCAAGCTTAACATTAATATATGGACCTTTTTTTAATGAACGACTCATAGTTTACTCAATTAATCAGATTACTTTTTTCTTCTCTCAATAATATACTTAGAAGATTGCTTCTTAGGAGCTCTAGTTTTAAGTCCCTTAGCATACAATCCCTTGCGAGATCGTGGATGCCCACCTGAAGCACGTCCTTCTCCACCACCCATTGGGTGATCCACTGGATTCATCACGACACCACGGTTACGTGGACGTCGTCCCTGCCATCTTGAACGTCCAGCCTTTCCAGAGCTTTCCAATCCATGATCAGAATTGCCCACACTACCAACAGTAGCTTTACACGTACTAAGTATCTGCCTAACTTCTCCTGAAGGTAATTTGATAACGCAATATTTACCTTCTCTAGAAGTTAATTGAGCAAAATTTCCCGCAGAGCGAACGAAAGCAGCACCCTGACCAGGACGTAATTCAATATTATGAATCACTGTACCTACAGGGATATTCTGCAAAGGAAGCGCATTGCCAATTTCTGGCGCAGCATTTTCACCTGACATCAATGTCACACCTACTTGCAACCCATTGGGAGCAATAATATATCTTTTTTCTCCATCTGCATAAAAAAGCAAAGCGATACGAGCCGAACGATTCGGATCATATTCAATCGTCTTTACTACAGCTGGTACACCGTCTTTATTTCTCTTGAAATCAACAATTCTAATAACCTTCCTTTGGCCACCACCAATGTAGCGCATAGTCATTTTTCCTTCACTATTGCGACCACCTGAAGACTTCTTCCCATATACAAGAGATTTCTCTGGTACCCGAGCAGTAATTTCTTCAAAAGTACCAATAATTTTATGTCTTTGCCCCGGTGTTGTAGGCTTAAATTTACGTACTGCCATTTTTCTTAAATATTGCTATAAAAATCAATAGTATCTCCTTCTTTCAATGCCACGATCGCTTTTTTATATGCGTTAGTTCTGCCATTGATAATACCTGCTTTTGTATAACGGCTTTTGCTTTTGCCAGAATACTTAATAGTATTAACACTTATCACCGTAACATTATAAAAAGCCTCAACCTCTTTCTTAATCTCTAATTTATTGGCTTCCGGACGTACAATAAAACCAAAACGATTTAGCTTGTCTGTCATTGCAGTCATTTTTTCCGTCACCAACGGTTTAATAATAATTCCCATTACTTAAGCCTCCTTTTTAAATTAAGATATTATCCACAGCCGAAAGAGCACTTTCAGTAAACACGACAACTCCAGCATCCAATACTTTGTAAGTATTTAATCCTGAAATCACTTGAACATTAGCGCCTATCACGTTACGAGCCGACAAATATACGTTTTTATTTGCTTCTAATAAAATCATAAGTAGCTTTTTATCAGAAACTTTAAGATTTTTTGTTATTGTAATAAAATCTTTTGTCCTCGGAGTATCCAAGTTAAAATCTTCGACAACAACAATTGCATTGCTTTTAGCTTTATACGCCAAAGCCGATTTCCTAGCTAAAACTTTTACTTTTTTATTTAGTTTAAAAAAATAATCTCTAGGTCTAGGTCCAAAAACACGACCACCACCAATAAGTAACGGCGAGTTCATATCTCCACGGCGAGCACCACCACCACCTTTTTGACGACCGATTTTACGTGTAGAGCCGCTTATTTCGCTTCTCTCTTTCGCCTTGTGAGTGCCCTGACGCTGATTAGCCATAAATTGTTTTACGTCCAAATAAATAGCATGATCGTTAGGCTCAATACCGAAGATAGAGTCATTTAACGTAACCTTTCTCCCAGTGTCTTCACCTTTAATATTATATACGTTAACTTCCATTATTTCTCAATTATTACGATTGAACCTTTGCAACCTGGAACAGACCCCTTTACCAACAAAAGATTATGCTCCTCAATTACTTTTAATATCTGCAAGTTTTGAACCGTGACTCTGTCACCTCCAAGTTGACCACCCATACGCATACCCTTAAAAACCTTAGCAGGATATGAACAAGCACCTATAGAACCGGGCTTACGGGCACGATTATGCTGACCGTGAGTTGCTTGACCAACACCACCGAAACCATGTCTTTTCACAACTCCTTGAAATCCTTTTCCTTTAGAAGTTCCTATCACATCTACAAATTCGACATCATTGAAAAGATTCACAGTAATAGAATCTCCTAAATTAATATCACTTCCAAAGCCTTTGAACTCGGCCAAGTGTCTCTTTGGAGTTACTCCAGCCTTTTTGAAGTGTCCCATCAAAGGCTTTGTGGTATGTTTCTCTTTTTTTTCCTGGAAACCTACCTGCATGGCTTCATACCCATCATTTTGAAGGGATTTTACCTGCGTAACAACACAAGGACCTGCTTCGATAACAGTGCATGGTACATTCTTACCATCAGCACTGAACACGGATGTCATTCCGATTTTTTTTCCTAATAATCCTGGCATTTCACTTTGTTTTAATTATCAAACTTTAATTTCAACCTCAACACCACTAGGCAATTCAAGCTTCATCAAAGCATCAACTGTTTTAGCTGTTGAACTATAAATATCGATCAATCTTTTATAAGAAGAAAGCTCAAATTGCTCTCTAGATTTCTTATTAACAAAAGTTGAACGATTCACTGTAAAAATACGCTTATGCGTAGGTAAAGGTATAGGACCGCTAACAATAGCACCTGTACTTTTCACCGTTTTTACAATCTTCTCAGCCGACTTGTCGACTAAGTTATGATCGTAAGATTTTAACTTAATTCTGATTTTTTGACTCATTATAATTAGATTAATAAATTTATAAATTATCTGGAACAACTGGTTAAGAGTCATTCACTAATCAATTGCTCCAGATACTCATTAAAGTAAATCTGCACGTCCTTTAACTTCCTCTAAAACCGTTTTAGCTATCGAAGAAGAAACTTGAGCATGATGAGAATACGTCATAGAAGACGTAGCACGACCAGAAGAGATTGTTCGTAATGTAGTTACATAACCAAACATTTCTGCCAAAGGTACCAATGCTTTAACAATTCTTGCTCCAGAGCGACTAGATTCCATTCCTTCTACTTGTCCGCGACGTTTATTTAAGTCACCGATTACGTCACCCATATTCTCTTCTGGAGTCACGACCTCTAACTTCATCATTGGTTCTAATAAAACAGGACCAGCTTTGGCACAAGCGTTTCTATATGCTTGCATCGCACAAATTTCAAAAGACAATTGGTCTGAATCTACAGGGTGAAAAGACCCATCTATCAATGATACTTTTAAAGAATCTAATGAATAACCAGCTAATACACCATTCTTCATAGCTGACAGGAATCCCTTCTGAACTGAGGGTATAAATTCCTTAGGAATATTACCACCTTTCACCTCATCAATAAACTGTAATCCGCCTTGTACAAAATCAGAATCAACAGGGCCTATATTGACTATAATATCAGCAAATTTACCACGACCACCCGATTGTTTTTTATAGACTTCACGGAGATTAACAGTTTTAGTAATTGCTTCCTTATAATTAACCTGAGGACGCCCTTGGTTACATTCAACCTTAAATTCTCTTCTAAGGCGGTCTATGATAATATCAAGATGCAACTCGCCCATACCTGAGATTACAGTTTGACCTGTCTGCTCATCTGTATGAACAGTAAACGTCGGATCCTCTTCAGCCAACTTAGCCAAGCCATTAGACAGCTTATCCATATCTTTCTGAGTTTTTGGCTCAATGGCAATGCCGATTACTGTTTCTGGAAAGTCTATAGATTCTAAGATAATTGGCGCATTTTCATCGCACAATGTATCACCAGTGTGAATATCTTTAAAGCCAACACCGGCACCTATATCACCGGCAGCAATAACTTCCACGGGATTTTGCTTATTAGAGTGCATCTGAAATAAACGAGATACACGTTCCTTTTTCCCTGAACGAGAATTATAAATATAGGAACCTGCTTCGATCTTTCCTGAATACACACGAAAAAAAGTCAAACGTCCTACATAAGGGTCAGTTGCTATTTTAAAAGCTAAAGCAGACGTTTTGTCGTCTTCGCTAGGCTTACGATCCTCTTCAGCACCTGTATCAGGGTTTGTACCAATAACATTCTCTGTATCTAAAGGCGAGGGTAAGAAAGCACATACATAATCCAACAATGTTTGGACACCTTTATTTTTAAAAGATGAGCCACAAAGCATTGGAACAATAGCCATTTGAACAGTTGCATTACGAAGTGCTCTCAAAACTTCTTCTTCAGTAATAGTAGAAGGATCGTCGAAATATTTCTCCATCAATGCATCGTCATATTCAGCTACTTTTTCAAGCATCTTATCTCTCCATTCTGTGCATTCATCAAGTAGATTAGCAGGTATCTCCTCTACAGAATAGTCAGCACCCATTGTCTCATCATGCCAATATATAGCCTTCATCTTAATAAGATCAACAAGACCTTTAAAAGATTCTTCTGCACCAATAGGGACAACAATAGGACACGGATTAGCTCCCAAAACAGTCTTCATTTGACGTACAACTTCAAAGAAGTCAGCGCCAGAACGGTCCATTTTATTAACATATCCAATACGTGGTACATTATATTTATCCGCTTGTCTCCAAACTGTTTCTGACTGGGGCTCCACACCTCCTACTGCACAGTAAGTAGCTACTGCACCATCAAGCACGCGCAACGAACGCTCAACCTCTGCAGTAAAATCAACGTGCCCCGGAGTATCAATTAAGTTAATCTTATAAACATCCCCTGCGTACTTCCATCGAGTAGTAGTTGCAGCAGACGTAATAGTGATGCCACGTTCTTGTTCTTGAGCCATCCAATCCATCGTTGCTGCACCATCATGAACCTCGCCGATTTTATGAGTTAGCCCTGTATAAAACAGAATACGCTCAGATGTGGTCGTTTTACCGGCATCAATATGAGCCATAATCCCAATATTACGAGTCAAATGTAAATCTTGTCTTGCCATTTTTTTACAATCCCTTACTTTAAGTTTTTAATAGAATTAACCTCTCTTGCAGTATTTAGAATCTGAAATGAGCAAATGCACGATTAGCTTCAGCCATTCTATGCATATCTTCTTTACGCTTATAAGAACCACCTTGCTCATTAAATGCATCCATTATTTCAGCTGCAAGCTTATCGGCCATAGATTTTCCACCTCTTTTACGAGCATATAGAATCAAATTTTTCATAGAAACAGACTCTTTACGATCGGGACGAATTTCAGTAGGAACTTGGAATGTTGCCCCACCTACCCGGCGAGATTTTACTTCTACTTGGGGAGTAATGTTTTCCAAGGCTTTCTTCCATATTTCCAAAGCTGACTTTTCTTCATTAGGAAGTTTATTCTTAACAACCTCTAAAGCAGCGTAAAAGATCTCATAAGAAGTGTTCTTTTTACCATCATACATTAGATGATTTACAAATTTCGAGACTTTTTGATCATTGAAAACGGGATCAGGAAGAATCACACGTTTTTTTGGTTTAGCTTTTCTCATTTGTTTGAAAAATAATGTTTTTGTTTTTGGCTGCAAAATATCGTCTTCAATCCTCCCACTGGAAAATTTACTCAACCTTTATATCTTATCCAACAAACTAAAAACGAAAGTTATTACTTAATAATTAAATATATACTGCTAGTTATTTTTTCTTAGCTGGAGCGGCTGGCTGCCCTGGCTTAGGACGTTTTGTTCCGTATTTAGAGCGTCTTTGCGTACGCCCTGCAACACCAGCTGTATCAAGTGTTCCACGAACTATATGATAACGCACACCAGGTAAGTCTTTTACACGTCCTCCGCGCACTAGAACTATTGAGTGCTCTTGCAAGTTATGTCCTTCACCAGGTATGTAAGAGTTCACTTCTTTCTGGTTTGTCAAACGTACACGAGCTACTTTACGCATTGCAGAGTTTGGCTTTTTAGGAGTGGTTGTATAAACCCTCACGCAAACGCCACGTCTTTGAGGACACGAGTCAAGGGCAGGAGATTTACTCTTATCCACCAACACAGAGCGTCCTTTTCTTACTAATTGCTGAATTGTAGGCATCTTAATTGTTTTTAATTTATATATTTGTTATATTAATTTCGTGACTATACATTTTGGGCTGCAAAAATACAAATAATATTTGAAATATTCAACCCATAACGTTTTTTTCTTTTCAAGCTTCACCTTTTACACTTGTAGCAGCAAACAATTCAGGCTCTTCTGGCAGAGAAATATTCCCATTAATTCTTTCATACTTCACTATATTCTCTTCTAAGGCACGCAACAAACGTTTTGCATGTTCTGGTGCCACGATAATACGTGATTGCACGTTAGCCTTAGGAGTGCCTGGCATAACGCATATGAAATCAAGAACGAATTCCGAACTAGAATGAGTAACTATTGCTAAATTAATATACTTACCTTGAGCGACTTCATCGCTCAATTCTATTTGCAACTGGCCTTCATATTTTTGATCATCCATATTTTACTATATTAATTATACTCTCATGCAAACGATTAATCTATGTAAATGCAGCAAATTCAAGATCATTCATAGATGTATATTATAAGTACCCAAAAAGACATACCTAATACAGAGTAGATCTATATTAATAATCGACTCAACGGCATCTTTCCCCAAAACAAAGAAAGCTATAACCGATTGTTTACGAGGAAACAATAAGCATAGCTTTCTTATACTTATAATCTTAAACAAAGATTAAACTTCGCTATAATCTAAAACAGTCTTTTTATTTGCTAAAATTCTGTCATATTCCTCTTTTGAACCAACTATAATTTTTTCAAATTCACGTTGACCAGTACCTGCAGGAATCAAATGCCCACAAATCACATTTTCTTTCATTCCCTCAAGCTTATCAACTTTGCCATTGATTGCCGCTTCATTTAGAACCTTAGTAGTCTCTTGGAAAGAAGCTGCAGACATGAAACTGGACGTTTGCAGAGCTGCACGAGTTATACCTTGGAGAATCTGCGTCGAGGTTGCCGGAATAGCATCACGTACTTCCACCAGTCTCAAATCGCGGCGTTTCAGCATACTATTTTCATCTCTCAATTTACGAGCTGTAACAATTTGGCCAGCCTGCAGGTTCGAAGAATCTCCAGAATTTAGAATAACTTTCTTACCCCAAATACGATCATTTTCCTCCATGAAATCGAGCTTATCAATAATTTGTTGCTCCAAGAAACGCGTATCACCAGGCTCGTTAATTTCAACCTTACGCATCATTTGTCGAACAATAATCTCAAAATGCTTATCATTAATTTTCACCCCTTGAAGGCGATATACATCTTGAACCTCATTCACAATATACTCCTGTACTGCCGTAGGACCTTTTATGGCTAATATATCAGCAGGAGTAGTAGCCCCATCAGATAAAGGTGTGCCAGCACGTACATAGTCATTCTCCTGAACCAAAATCTGCTTAGATAAAGCCACAAGATATTTTTTCACCTCGCCTGTTTTAGAGGTAACCACAATTTCCCGATTACCACGTTTTATCTTGCCCATAGTCACCTCCCCATCTATTTCCGACACAACTGCAGGATTCGATGGATTGCGTGCTTCAAACAACTCAGTAACACGAGGAAGCCCACCTGTGATATCACCAGCCTTGCCAACAGCCCTAGGGATTTTAACAATTACCTCACCAGCCTTTACTTTTTGAGCATTTTCTATAACGACATGTCCACCAACCGGTAAATTATAGGTTCGAATTAAATTCCCACTTTCATCTAAAACATGAGCAGAAGGCACTTTCGTTTTATCCTTAGATTCAATAATAATAATCTCGCGCAAACCTGTAGCTTCATCAGATTCAACCTTATATGTTATATTTTCAACAACACCTTCAAATTCAATCTTGCCTGTAACTTCAGTTATAATTACAGCATTAAATGGATCCCATTTTGCTATAAGCTTACCTTTGTCGGCAACATCACCATCTACAGCATATAGCTTAGAACCATAAGGAACATTGTGAGTAGAAAGTACAATACCGGTATTTACATCAATGAAACGCACTTCGGCCAAACGCCCTACAACAACTTTAGCGGCCTCACCACTTTCATCAACAACATCCACCGTACGTAATTCTTCAAACTCTAAACGAGAATTATTCTTAGCTACAATACTTGCATTGGCTGCAATATTCGCAGCAGTACCTCCAGCATGGAAAGTACGCAATGTTAACTGTGTACCAGGCTCACCAATAGACTGAGCAGCAATAACACCTACTGCCTCTCCCCTCTGGACCATACGATTCGTTGCAAGATTACGCCCATAACACTTAGCACATACGCCCTTCTTAGACTCACAAGTCAACACCGAACGTATTTCTACACTTTCGATTGGTGACTCTTGAATTTTCTTAGCTATTTCTTCAGTAATCTCCTCACCACCTACAACAAGTAATTCCCCTGTAGTAGGATGAATAATATCATGCACTGAAACACGACCCAAAATACGTTCGTATAAAGTAGCTATAATATCATCATTATTTTTAAGGTCCATGCAGACCAAGCCTCGAAGCGTACCGCAGTCTTCTTCATTAATGATCACATCATGTGAAACATCTACCAGACGACGAGTAAGATAACCCGCATCAGCTGTTTTCAAAGCCGTATCTGCTAAACCCTTACGCGCACCGTGAGTAGAAATGAAATATTCCAATACAGAAAGCCCCTCTTTAAAATTAGATAGAATAGGGTTTTCAATAATTTGTCCTCCCTCTGCACCTGCTTTTTGAGGTTTCGCCATCAAACCACGCATACCTGACAACTGACGAATCTGCTCTTTGGATCCACGAGCACCAGAATCAAGCATCATATAAACAGAGTTGAATCCTTGATCATCAGAAGATATAGTCTTCATCAATATATTGGATAATTCAGAATTAACGTGTGTCCAAATATCAATAACTTGATTATAACGTTCATTATTAGTAATGAAACCCATATTATAATTACTGATTACTTGCTCAACCTCATCATATCCTCTCTGAACCAAAACCTCTTTCTCCTCAGGAATTATAATATCATCAAGGTTAAAAGATAAGCCTCCTTTAAAAGCCATCCTATAACCTAAGTCCTTTATACCATCAAGAAAATCAGCAGTACGGGCCACTCCACATTTCTTTATTACATCACCAATGATTTCACGCAATGATTTCTTTGAAATGATTGTATTTATATAACCCACTTCCGCAGGAACAATTTCGTTAACAATAACACGACCTACGGACGTTTCACGCAAAACATCGACAATATTTCCATTATCATCAAGGTCCTTAACTATTACCTTTATGATCGCATGGATATCCACTTTACCTTCATTATAGGCGATAGTGGCCTCCTCCGGTCCATAGAAGATTAAGCCTTCACCTTTAGCGCCCTTACGCAATTTTGTTATATAATATAAGCCCAACACCATGTCCTGGGATGGAACCGTAATAGGAGCTCCATTTGCAGGGTTTAGAATATTATGAGAAGCCAACATTAACATTTGTGCTTCAAGCACAGCTTCATTACTTAATGGTAAGTGAACTGCCATCTGGTCGCCATCGAAGTCAGCATTAAAAGCTGTACAAGCTAATGGATGCAGTTGAATAGCTTTACCTTCAATCATTTTAGGTTGAAAAGCCTGTATACCAAGTCTATGTAAGGTCGGTGCACGGTTAAGCAGAACAGGGTGTCCTTTCATTACGTGCTCCAAAATATCCCATATAACAGGCTCTTTACGGTCAACAATTTTTTTCGCAGATTTAACCGTTTTTACAATACCCCTTTCTATCAATTTACGAATTACAAACGGTTTATATAATTCTGCAGCCATCAACTTAGGAATACCACATTCGTGCATCTTTAGCTCAGGGCCTACGACAATTACCGAACGAGCAGAGTAATCCACGCGCTTACCTAATAAATTCTGACGAAAACGACCTTGTTTACCCTTCAGGCTATCTGAGAGTGACTTAAGCGGACGATTAGCATCAGTTTTCACTGCGCTGGATTTACGCGAGTTATCAAATAAAGAGTCTACTGACTCTTGAAGCATGCGTTTCTCATTACGCAGAATAACCTCTGGAGCCTTAATTTCAATTAGTCTCTTTAAACGATTGTTACGTATTATCACACGACGATATAGGTCATTTAAATCAGAAGTCGCAAAACGACCACCATCTAATGGAACTAGCGGGCGAAGTTCCGGAGGAATAACCGGTACAATACGCACAATCATCCATTCCGGCTTATTCCGTCCTCTTGAAGAACGGAATGACTCTACAACCTGAAGACGTTTTAATGCCTCATTTTTTCTCTGCTGAGAAGCATCATTTCCGGCACGATGTCTTAAGTCATACGACATTGCATCCAAATCAAGACGAGCCAAAAGGTCATAGATCGCTTCTGCTCCCATTTTAGCAATAAACTTATTGGGATCAGAGTCATCTAAATATTGGTTTTCCTTAGGAAGAGTATCTAAAATATCCAGATATTCTTCCTCGGAGAGGAGGTCAAATGCCGTAATCCCATCTTCTGATTTTATACCTGCCTGAATAACGACATAGCGTTCATAATAAATTATTGAATCTAGTTTTTTTGTTGGCAGACCTAACAAATAACCGATTTTATTGGGAAGCGAACGAAAATACCAAATATGGGCAACAGGTACTACTAATTGAATATGCCCCATACGTTCACGACGAACTTTCTTCTCTGTAACTTCCACTCCACATCTATCACAGACAATACCCTTATAACGAATACGTTTATATTTTCCGCAATGACATTCATAGTCCTTAATTGGACCAAAAATGCGTTCACAAAATAAACCGTCTCGTTCAGGTTTGTAAGTACGATAGTTTATGGTTTCAGGCTTCAGCACTTCACCACTCGAATTTTCAAGGATTTCTTCAGGAGAAGCCAAACCTATTGATATTTTCGAGAAATTAGTTTTTATCTTATTTTCTTTTCTAAAAGCCATATAATTATATTTTTATAATATACCAACAATTCATTACTCTAGATTAATGCTGAGACCCAAACCTCTTAACTCATGCAAAAGCACATTCAAAGATTCAGGAATACCAGGTTGAGGCATAGGTTCTCCCTTAACAATAGCCTCATAAGCCTTAGAACGTCCCACGACATCATCCGATTTTATGGTTAGTATTTCTTGAAGAATGTGTGAAGCTCCAAAGGCCTCTAGAGCCCAAACCTCCATCTCACCAAAACGTTGACCTCCGAATTGAGCTTTACCTCCAAGAGGCTGTTGAGTAATCAATGAATATGGTCCAATAGAACGAGCATGCATCTTATCTTCAACCATATGTCCCAATTTCAACATATATGTTATACCAACAGTAGCTGGTTGATCAAATTTATCCCCAGTTCCACCATCACACAAATAAGTTCTACCAAAACGTGGTAGACCAGCTTTGTCAGTCCAACTAGTAATGTCATCTAAAGATGCTCCATCAAAAATAGGAGTAGCAAATTTAAGGCCCAATTTCTTACCGGCAGAACCAAGTACAGCCTCAAATATTTGCCCAAGATTCATACGAGAAGGCACACCCAATGGATTCAAAACAATATCAACCGGAGTTCCGTCTTCTAAGAATGGCATATCTTCTTGGCGCACAACGCGAGATACAATACCTTTATTACCATGGCGACCAGCCATTTTATCTCCAACTCCAATTTTACGTTTCTTAGCAACATAAACCTTAGCCATCTGGATAATTCCTGCAGGAAGTTCATCACCAATAGTAATACTGAATTTCTTTCTTTTCAATTCAGCATCCAACTCTTTATACTTCTTGAGGAAATTAAGAATCAAATCGCGAATCAAATCATTCGTTCGAGACTCAGATGTCCAATTGCTGAGTTGAATAGAATTATAATCTAATGCATCAAAATCTGAAGCCGTAAATTTAGCACCCTTAGCAACAACTTCAGTTCCTAAATAATCTTTTACTCCTAAAGATGTTTTACCCTCAGTGAGAGCTACCATTTTCTTAATCAGTATCAACTTTAGATCTGCAACCTTCGCTTCAAATTCATCATCTATTTTTGGAAGCAAAGCCTTATCAGCCAATTTTGAACTTCTATTCTTAACAACTCTGGAAAATAACCTTTTATCAATAACAACACCTTTCAAAGAAGGAGAAGCTTTCAATGATGCATCTTTAACATCCCCAGCTTTATCCCCAAAAATAGCACGAAGCAATTTTTCTTCAGGAGAAGGATCAGACTCACCTTTAGGAGTTATCTTACCAATCAATATATCACCAGGCTGAATATGAGCTCCAATTCGAACGATACCATTTTCATCCAAATCTTTTGTTGCTTCCTCACTTACGTTTGGAATATCTGAAGTTAACTCTTCCATGCCACGTTTTGTCTCTCTAACTTCAAGAGAATATTCCTCGACATGAACAGACGTTAACAAATCTTCTCTGACTACACGTTCATTAAGAACAATAGCATCCTCATAATTATAACCCTTCCACGGCATATATGCCACCAAAAGATTCTTTCCTAATGCCAATTCACCTTTCTCAGTAGAATAACCTTCTGTGAGAATCTCTCCCTTAACAACACATTGCCCCTTTTCGCAAATAGGTCTAAGATCAATAGTCATATTCTGATTCGTTTTCCTAAACTTTGGAATCCGATACTCTTTAAGAGCTGGTTCAAAGCTAACAAAATCTTCATCAGCAGTTCTATCATATAAGATACGAATTGTCGTTGCATCAACGTAATCAACAACACCATCGCCCTCTGCCGCAATCTGTGTACGAGAATCTTTCACTAATTGATGCTCGATACCTGTGCCTACAATAGGAGCCTCACTTTTTAACAATGGGACTGCCTGACGCATCATGTTTGATCCCATCAATGCACGGTTCGCATCATCATGCTCTAGGAAAGGAATCAGTGAAGCTGCAATTGAGGCAATTTGCTGAGGAGCCACATCCATTAATTGCACTTCATTTGGTTCAACAACAGGATAGTCTGCATCCTGTCGGGCTTTTATTCTGTTCTGGATGAAGCATCCTTGATCATCCAAAGACGCATTTCCTTGAGCTATAATTTTACCCTCTTCTTCTTCAGCCGTAAAATAAGTTATACTATTCTGTACGATATCAACTTTCCCATTTTCAACTTTACGATATGGAGTCTCAATGAATCCTAGATCATTGATCTTAGCGTAAACGCATAAAGAAGAAATCAGCCCAATATTCGGTCCTTCAGGAGTTTCAATCGGACATAAACGACCATAATGTGTATAATGAACGTCACGCACCTCAAAACCGGCACGTTCACGAGAAAGACCGCCAGGCCCAAGAGCTGACATACGTCTCTTGTGAGTAATCTCGGCCAATGGATTTGTTTGATCCATAAATTGAGATAACGCATTTGTTCCAAAAAACGTATTTATCACAGATGAAATGGTCTTTGCATTTATCAAATCAATCGGAGTAAAGACCTCATTATCACGCACATTCATACGCTCGCGAATAGTACGTGACATACGTGCCAATCCTACAGCAAACTGATTAGAAAGTTGTTCTCCAACAGTTCTAACTCTACGGTTACTCAAATGGTCAATATCATCGACATCCGCCTTCGAATTTATTAGTTCAATGAGATATTTTATGATCTCAATAATGTCTTCTTTGGTAAGAACCTTAACATCCATATCAGTGGATAGGTTCAATTTCTTATTAATCCTGTAACGGCCAACTTCTCCTAAATCATATCGTTTTTCTGAGAAGAATAAATTATTTATAACCTCTCGAGCACTAGCATCATCAGCCGGATCAGCATTTCTTAATTGCCTATAAATATAAAGAACTGCTTCTTTTTCTGAGTTACTTGGATCTTTTTGAAGCGTATTATAAATAATTGAATAATCAGATTGATTAGGTTCCTCTTTATGTATAAGAATGCTCTGGACACCCGATTCAATAATCTCATCAACATGTTCAGGTAGCAAGATTGTTTCACGATCAATAATAACTTCATTTCGTTCTATAGATACTACTTCTCCAGTATCCTCATCAACAAAGTCTTCAATCCATGTTTTCAATACACGAGCTGCTAACTTCCGTCCTACTGCCTTTTTAAGGTTTGTCTTATTAACTTTTACATCTTCGGCAAGATTAAAGATTTCAAGAATATCCTTATCATTCTCGAAACCTATAGCACGCAACAAAGTGGTTACAGGCAGTTTTTTCTTACGATCAATATAAGCATACATAACATTGTTAATGTCAGTAGCAAATTCAATCCATGACCCCTTAAAAGGTATTATACGAGCTGAATAAAGCTTCGTTCCATTAGCATGAACACTTTGGCCAAAGAATACACCTGGAGAACGGTGAAGCTGTGATACAACAACACGTTCTGCTCCATTTATAACAAATGTAGCCTTTTCCGTCATGTAAGGAATTGGGCCAAGGAATACATCCTGTATCACCGTATCAAAATCTTCATGATCAGGATCAGTACAATACAACTTGAGCTTAGCTTTCAAAGGAACGCTATATGTAAGCCCTCGCTCTATACAATCATCAATAGTATAACGCGGCGGATCAATATAATAGTCCAAGAACTCAAGAACAAAATTGTTTCTTGTATCAGCAATAGGGAAGTTTTCAGCAAATACTTTATACAATCCCTCGTTCTTACGCTTTTCAGGTGGGGTATCTAATTGCAAAAAGTCTTTGAATGACTTCAATTGTACTTCCAAAAAATCCGGATATTCAAGCGGATTATTTATAGAAGCGAAATTAACTCGTTGATTTACAGTATTTGAAGACATCTGTCAATGAATTTGTAGAACTTAATTTTAAATATATACACAAAAAGGTTAAGAATCCTTTTAAAAAGGATTCTTAACCGAATTACCTGATTTCCAGGCTAATGTTATTTAAGTTCAACCTCAGCGCCAGCTTCTTCCAATGTTTTTTTCAATGATTCTGCTTCGTCTTTAGCCAAACCTTCTTTTACTACGCTAGGAGCGCTATCTACCATATCTTTCGCTTCTTTCAAGCCAAGGCCACAAGCTTCCTTAACTGCTTTCACTACTTGAAGTTTAGCTGCACCAGCATTTTTCAATACTACATCAAAAGAAGTTTTTTCTTCTACTACCGCAGCAGCAGCAGGTCCTGCAGCAACTGCAACAGCTGCAGCAGCAGGTTCAATACCATATTCTTCTTTAAGGATAGTTGCAAGTTCATTAACTTCTTTTACTGTCAAGTTAACTAATTGTTCTGCAAAAGCTTTCAAATCTGCCATTTTTTGTATGATTTTAATGTTTAATTACTTATTGTGTGGATTAATTATTTTTCACTAAGAGTCTTGAGAACTCCGTGAAGGGTGTTACCACCTGATTGGAGAGCTGAAACAACATTTTTCGCAGGTGATTGCAACAACGCAATAACATCAGCAATAACCTCGTTTTTACTCTTAATGCTGATTAAAGCATCTAATTGATCAGCTCCTACATAGAACCCTTCCTCAGCATATGCTGCCTTAAGTCCAGGTATACCATCCTTAGTGATGTCTTTCAACAACTTAGCTGGTACATTAGCCGCATCACAGAACATCACAGACGTAGACCCCTTAAGAGAATTATAAAGAGGAGAATAATCTATGTCCAAAGTGCCAAGCGCCTTATGAAGTAAAGTATTCTTTACAACCATAAGTTTGATGCCTGTTTTGTAACAAGCTCTTCTCAAATCGCTAGTTTTAGCAGCATTCATAGCAGTCATGTCAATCAAGTAGAAATGACTATACTCTTTTACTGTAGCAGCTATTTGTTCAATAATCGTATTTTTATCTTCCTTTCTCATTGTTCCTCCATTAATTAGATTTCCTCTACTGATTTCGGATCTATCTTAATTCCCGCACTCATAGTACTAGAAAGATAAATACTCTTAATATATGTACCTTTAGCTGCTGTTGGTTTCAGTTTATTCAATGCAGAGATAAATTCTTTTGCATTATCGCGAATTTTATCTACATCAAATGACACTTTACCAATTGAAGTATGAACAATACCGCTTTTATCAACTTTAAAGTCAATCTTTCCTTGTTTTACTTCTTTCACAGCTTTTGCAACATCCATAGTTACAGTACCGCTCTTAGGATTAGGCATTAATCCACGAGGGCCGAGTACACGTCCAAGCGCACCAATTTTACCCATGATAGACGGCATAGTAATGATTACATCAATATCTGTCCATCCACCTTTGATCTTTTCAATATATTCATCAAGACCAACATAGTCAGCACCTGCTTCTTTTGCAGCAGCTTCAGCATCTGGTGTACAAAGTACCAAAACACGAATATCTTTACCAGTACCATGAGGAAGAGAAACAACTCCTCTCACCATCTGATTAGCTTTACGTGGATCAACACCTAAACGTACATCAATATCTAATGAAGCATCAAACTTAGTAAAAGAGATTTCTTTTACCAAAGATGCAGCTTCCTTCAGTGAGTATGCTTTCCCTGATTCAATCTTCTCTGCAGCTAACTTCTTGTTTTTTGTCAGTTTACCCATTACAATTGAAGTTTATTAATTATTAACCGGGAATTCCCCTTTTACAGTGATACCCATGCTCCTAGCTGTACCTGCAACCATTTTCATGGATGCTTCTTCAGTAAAGCAATTCAAATCAACCATTTTGTCCTGAGCAATCGTTCGAATTTGTTCCCAAGTTAATTCGGCAACCTTCTTACGATTGGGTTCAGCAGAACCGCTCTTTAACTTAGCCACTTCAAGTAACTGAATGGCAACAGGAGGAGTCTTTATAACAAAATCGAAAGACTTATCTGTATAGTAAGTAATAAGTACAGGCAATATTTTCCCTGCTTTGTCCTGGGTTCTGGCGTTGAATTGCTTGCAAAACTCCATAATATTGATTCCCTTAGAACCTAATGCAGGCCCAACGGGAGGTGATGGATTTGCCGCGCCTCCTTTAATCTGTAATTTGATTATTCCAGCAACTTCTTTAGCCATTTTTTATTAATTTATATATAAACATTAATGAAGAATACTACAGCGTAACACCTGCACTATTCCTTCTCAACTTGCATAAAGCCCAATTCAAGCGGCGTTTTCCGCCCAAATATCTTTACCATGACCTTTAGCTTCTTTTTCTCGCTATTAACTTCTTCAATAATACCACTGAATCCGCTAAAAGGACCAAAAGTAACTTTTACAGTTTCACCAACAACATAAGGGATAGTAAGTTCCTCACCCGCATCTTGAAGCTCATCGACAGTTCCAAGTATACGATTCACCTCTGACTGCCTAAGCGGTACCGGTTTATCTGAACCACCTAAAAAGCCTATCACATTAGGAGTATTTCTAAGATGATGAGAGACCTCACCAACCAAAGCAGCCTCCACTAAAACATAACCAGGTAGATAATTTCTTTCTTTCACAACTTTTTTTCCGTTGCGCACCTGATATACCTTTTCAGTTGGAATCAATACCTGAGATACATATTCACCAAGATCGCTGTTTTTTATATCAGCTTCAAGATATTCTTTAACCTTGGATTCTTTCCCACTTATAGCACGCAAAACGTACCATTTCTTTTCAACCTCAGACATTTTACTTCTATTTTTTAATGTGGATAAATAACTTTTTCCATTAGTGTCTGGAAACAGAAGTCCATCGCAAACACCACCAATGCAATAAGCAGGGAAGCGTATAAAACAACTACTGCACTGTTGGTTAGTTCAGAATACGTCGGCCACGATACTTTATGTACAAGTTCGTTGTAAGATTCTTTGATATAAACTACTATTTTCTTCATTTCAAAAATATTAGCACGGGAGGAGAGGCTCGAACTCCCGACACCCGGTTTTGGAGACCGGTGCTCTACCAACTGAGCTACTCCCGTGGATACAAAATCAGTTCTTGGCTTACGTCAAGAACTGACTATATTAAATTACAACATTTCAGTGATTTGACCAGCACCGACAGTACGTCCACCTTCACGAATAGCAAAACGAAGACCTACATTCAAAGCAACAGGATAAATCAATTCTACTGTAATAGTTACATTATCACCTGGCATTACCATTTCAGTTCCTTCCGGAAGTGTGATCTCACCTGTACAGTCCATTGTACGCAGATAGAATTGAGGGCGATATTTATTGTGGAAAGGAGTATGGCGACCGCCTTCTTCTTTCTTCAAGATATAAACCTCTGCTTTGAAAGTAGTGTGAGGTTTAATTTGTCCTGGATGGCAAAGTACCATACCACGTTTAATATCGTTCTTATCAACACCACGAAGCAATAAACCAACATTGTCACCAGCTTCACCTCTATCAAGAAGTTTACGGAACATTTCAACACCAGTAACAATTGATTTTTTATCTTCACCTAAACCCAAGATTTGGATTTCATCACCAACTTTAATAATACCAGCTTCAATACGACCTGTAGCTACAGTACCACGACCTGTAATAGAGAACACGTCTTCAACCGGCATCAAGAATGGCTTATCAATATCGCGTGGAGGTAGTGGAATCCAAGTATCAACTGCATCCATCAATTCCATCACTTTTTCTTCCCACTTTTCTACGCCATTTAATGCTCCAAGAGCAGAACCACGGATTATAGGAGTATTGTCACCATCAAAATTATAGAATGAAAGAAGATCTCTCATTTCCATTTCAACGAGTTCCAACATTTCTTCATCGTCAACCATGTCACATTTGTTCATGAAAACGACCAATTTAGGTACATTTACCTGACGAGCCAACAGAATGTGTTCACGAGTTTGAGGCATAGGACCATCAGTTGCAGCAACTACGATAATAGCACCATCCATCTGAGCAGCACCAGTAACCATGTTTTTTACATAGTCAGCGTGGCCCGGACAGTCTACGTGAGCATAGTGGCGATTAGCTGTTTGGTACTCAACATGCGAAGTATTAATAGTAATACCTCTTTCCTTTTCTTCAGGAGCGTTATCGATAGAATCGAAAGAACGCAATTCTGAAAGACCTTTTTTAGCTAACACTGTAGTGATAGCAGCAGTTAAAGTGGTTTTACCGTGGTCTACGTGACCGATGGTACCAATGTTAACATGCGGTTTGGTTCGTTCAAATTTCTCTTTAGCCATAGCTTTACTTGTTATTTATTTAATTAATAATCAGCACTTACATTTTTATCATGAGCTGTTACCGGGATTTGAACCCGGGACCTCTTCCTTACCAAGGAAGTGCTCTACCGCTGAGCTATAACAGCAAGGAGAAGAGCGGAAGACGGGACTCAAACCCGCGACCCTCAGCTTGGAAGGCTAATGCTCTATCAACTGAGCTACTTCCGCATTCTTGCCAAAGCTTTGCACCTTGCTATAAAAAATGTGGGCAAAGATGGATTCGAACCACCGAAGTCGAAAGACAGCAGATTTACAGTCTGCCCCATTTGGCCACTCTGGTATTTGCCCTTATTTTTTTGAGCCTCTTGTCGGATTCGAACCAACGACCCCGAGATTACAAATCACGTGCTCTGGCCAACTGAGCTAAAGAGGCAGCTCTTATCTTATCTTACATCAAAAAAATGCAACCGTAACGTTCTATTGCGAGCGAAACGGCTGCAAATTTAGATATTTATTTCTTTTCCACAAAACTTTTGCGAATATTTTATTTATTCCTCAACTTTTCTTTGTGTTTTACCAATTGCTTCTCCACAGCTTCTAGAGCTTCATCCACAGCCTGTTCAAAAGAGTCACAAATTTTATTTGCATATAAATCCCCACTAGGAACAATCACCTTAATACCAGCTTCCTTATTAATGGCTGTTTCAGGTTTTACAACCTTCAATAAAACTTCAACAGCTTTTATATCATCATGAAACTTTTCCAATTTGGATGCTTTCTTTTGAATAAAAGCTTGTAGTTGTTCCGTAGCATCGAAATGAATTGATTGAATTTTAACGTCCATAATAACCTCCTTTTTTTTAAGACCTTGGATGGGCCTGTTTATACACTTTTTTAAGCTCTTCAAAAGTAGTATGCGTATAAATTTCAGTAGCTGACAGGCTACTGTGTCCAAGAAGCTCTTTTACGGCTCCCAGCTCAGCTTCATTGTTTAACATTGAAGTGGCAAAAGTATGCCTCAACACGTGAGGACTTCTTTTTTTTAGCGTAACTACCTTTGAAAGGTTTCGTTTCACTATATTATAGACCAGACCAGCATATAGCGGCTTGCCATTTAATCTAACAAAAAAAGCCTCCGAGGAAGTCGACACCTCCTCCTCTTTTATATCTCTATAAATGAGTATAGCTTCTTTCAGCTCATCACCAAAAGGAACTAAGCGCTGTTTGTTTCTCTTTCCTGTAACCTTTAACAGACAGCCTAATATATCCACATCCGCATTATTCAGGCCTATTAGTTCTGAGAGTCTAATACCCGTAGCATAAAACATTTCTATGATTAGCCGATCTCGAAACGCCACAAAGCCTTTACCAAAATCCGTTTTATCTAAAAGCTGGTTCATTTCACTTTCTTTCAAAAAAGAAGGCAGCGTTTTTTTATTTTTAGGTCCCCCTATTTTACGCAAAGGATCTATTTCAAGTTCATTCCCTCTGAGAAGGAACTTGTAAAACGAACGTAGAGAACTTAACTTACGATTTACAGATGTAGAGGTATATCCTTTGTCCATTAAGGATACAATCCAATTGCGGACAATCTGTGAATCCACAGATGCCCACTCAAACGTCTCCATTTCTTCTTGGATAAACTGGCGGAACTGGCATATATCTGAACCATAATTTAAGATGGTCTTATCAGAATAATTCCGCTCATACCGAAGATAATCTAAGAATGCATTTTCTGTTAACATATTGTTGCCTCATCTATAATATAAGGCAACGAATATAAGAAAGAAATTCAATAGATCAAAGAAAATAAAGATTTATTAATCTTCTACTTCCTGAAGTTTTTGAACGTAAACAGCATGTTCTTTTTTAAGTCTATTAGTAACAGATGGCTTATCAAACTGTTGTCTTCTTCTTAATTCTTTTACGATGCCGGTTTTTTCGAATTTTCTCTTAAATTTCTTCAGCGCTTTTTCGATGTTTTCGCCTTCTTTTACAGGTACTACAATCATTTTATTATTATTAATATGTTATGGTTTTAAAAAATCACAGTCTATTTGCGCCGCAAAATTACACATACTTTCTTTATTCACAAAACTTTCAGCGTTTTTTTCTAAAAGAAGCTCTTTAATCTCAATATAAAACGAGACAATAAGAAGCTAAAACCTTATAATAAACCTCATTAGATGGAATCATTATCCTGCGAAGCCTTTCCCTAATCGTTTATTTTCATTCCATTTGTAAAAACCGATAGATTCAGTTCCAAGAAATTAGCACGTATTAGACTCAATTAAGAGAACTACATATAGTTATTTAGTTTAAGGGCAACATTGCTGATAGATTTAAATTCATTATCTTTGTAAAAAGAGTAAATTTATAAGATTTCAACAATGGCAAAGAATATAATCAATCAGCGTATTGCTCGTCTACGTGAATTACTGAAGGAACAAGAATTAGCAGCATTTATCATTCCTAGCGCTGATCCACACCTTAGTGAATACGTATCCCCTCATTGGAAATCAAGAGAATGGATTTCAGGTTTTAATGGTTCTGCAGGAACAATCGTGGTAACTCTGAATAAAGCCGGGTTATGGACCGATTCTCGTTATTTCTTGCAAGCAGCCGAACAGCTTGATGGAACTTGCATCGACTTATATAAAGAAATGTTGCCTGAAACGCCAACGATAAAAGAGTTTCTATGCGATAATATTAAAGAAGGAAGTATAGTCGGGATAGATGGAAAGCTATTTTCGATAAATCAGCTCATTGACATGCGGAATTCTTTTTCTAAAATGAATCTTAAGATCCGTACATCTTTAGATCCAATGGAAGAACTCTGGGAGGACCGACCTTCTATGCCCACGTCGCAAGCCTTTATTCATGATGAGTTTTATGCAGGGAAAAGCTGCACAGAAAAAATTTCTCTCGTACGAGAAGAAATGAAAAAGAAAGAAGTCGATGGACTCTTCATCTCAGCACTTGACGAGATAGCTTGGTGCCTTAATCTAAGAGGTGGTGATGTAAAATGCACTCCCGTTATAGTCAGCTACCTACTTGTAACGAAAGAAGAAATCATTTATTTTATTTCACCTGATAAATTATCGCCAACAGTAGAAACCTATTTGCAAACCCACTCTATTACCATTTATGATTATAACAACGTGAGTAATTATCTCTCTACTTTAAAAATAAATTCTATACTATTAGACCCAAACAAGAGCAATTATTCAGTCTACTCATCAATCAATTCTGAATGTCAAATAATACAAGGAGAATCTCCTCTCAGCTTATTAAAAGCTCTAAAAGACGAGAAACAAATTATTGGCATTCACAATGCTATGAGACGTGACGGAGTAGCCTTAGTGAAATTTCTAAGATGGTTAGAAGAAGCTGTTCCTTCAGAATTGGAAACAGAGATCAGTATAGACAAGAAACTTCACGAATTCCGCGCTCAGCAAGAGCTATATATGGGCGAAAGTTTTGATACGATCGCTGGCTATAAGGAACATGCTGCCATCATTCACTATTCCGCCTCAGAAGAGAGTAAGACAACCCTTCATCCTAAAGGATTTCTATTGCTTGATTCGGGAGCTCAATATCTTGACGGAACTACAGACATCACCCGCACAATTGCCTTAGGTGAATTAACTACAGAAGAGGCATTCGATTACACTCTAGTATTAAAAGGGCATATCGCCCTGTCCATGGCTAAATTTCCCGTTGGCACACGCGGAGCACAGTTAGATGTATTAGCTCGTATGCCACTATGGAGCCATGGAATGAATTATTTATATGGCACCGGACATGGAGTAGGTCATTTTCTTAACGTACATGAAGGGCCGCAGAGTATCCGAATGAACGAAAATCCTGTTACCCTGCAAGTTGGAATGGTCATATCCAATGAACCGGGAGTATATAAAAGCGGAAGCCATGGTGTCCGCACAGAAAACCTTCTGCTAGTACGTAAAGATCAAGAAGGTATGTTCGGAGAATATCTCAAATTTGAGACAATCACCCTTTGCCCTATCTGTAAAAAAGGTATTGTGAAAGATCTTCTCACAAAAGATGAAATGAATTGGCTCAATGAATATCATCAAACTGTGTATAAAGAACTTTCTCCTTCTTTGAATAATGAAGAAAAAGAATGGCTAAAGGAGAAAACAGAAGAGTTATCAGCTTAGCTAACAAATAAATTTCAGAAACACTATATTAATATGGCTTTAATAAAATCAGTAAGAGGATTTACACCTGAGTTTGGTGACAATTGCTTTCTAGCAGAGAATGCCACCATTATTGGTGATGTAAAAATGGGACGTGATTGTAGCATTTGGTTTAGTACAGTACTTAGAGGCGACGTAAACTCTATACGCATCGGCAATGGAGTGAACATACAAGATGGAAGTGTCCTCCATACGTTATATCAAAAATCGACTATTGAGATAGGCAACTACGTCTCTGTAGGACACAATGTAACCATTCATGGAGCTAAAATAAAAGATTACGCATTAATAGGTATGGGTTCAACCCTTTTAGACCATGCCGTAATTGGCGAAGGCGCAATTGTTGCTGCCGGTTCACTCGTGTTGAGCAATACAATTATTGAGCCCGGAAGCATCTGGGGAGGAGTACCTGCAAAATTCATTAAGAATGTAGATCCTGAGCAAGCAAAAGAATTAAATCAAAAAATAGCCCACAATTATCTGATGTATTCAGACTGGTACAAATAGGCAGACTCTTCCAAATAAATCCCCGTTTTACCGATCGCTTTATAGCTTCGATAAAACGGGGATATTAAAATAATATAAGTTTTAATGGCAAACTCAGAAGTTGATCATTGAGAGTATTTTATCCGTTGCTCCAGCATTGCTGGTTACATAATAGCCTGCATTTGTTCCTGATTCTCTCAAAAACATCTCATCACCAAGTAATCTATCAAATAAAGCTTTTAGTTCATCATAGTCCTTTATAGAAAAAGCCCCTTTAGCATCAACGAGTTGAAGTGCTTCCATAAATTTTTGATATTTAGGCCCAATAACAACAGGAATACCATATACGGCAGCTTCGAGCGTATTATGAATGCCAACACCAAATCCTCCCCCAATATAAGCGATTTCTCCATATCGATAAATGGAAGATAAAAGTCCAAAACAATCAATAATTAAGCAATCCGCCTTTCCTACATTCTTCTCATCAGCACGCGTATAGCGCACATACGGACGTTTAAGTTTACTAATGATCTCCACTAAATGGTTCTCGTCGATCACATGTGGCGCAATGATCAGTTTCATTTCCGGATGGTTATTGAAATACTCCAGAAACAAATCTTCATCAGGTCCCCATGAGCTACCAGCCACAAGCGTAAATGATTCTCCCTTGAATTTAGAGATCAAAGGCAATTCTTTGGCTTCTTCCCGAATCTGAAGTACCCGATCAAAGCGAGTATCGCCAACCACTGTAACTTTAGTAATGCCAATACGCGATAAGAAGCGTTTTGAAGTCTCATTTTGCACAAAAAGGTGATCAAAATCAGTCAAGACATGCCGATACGTTCCACCATACCACTTAAAAAATACCTGATCTTTACGGAAGATAGAAGAGACACTATAAACCGGGATCCGTCGCTTATTTAACTCATCAAGATAATTCTTCCAAAACTCATACTTAATAAAGAACGCCATACTAGGATTAACAATATCCAGGAATTTCTTCACATTACGAGGTTTATCGAAAGGCAGATAACAAACAACATCCGCACCACGATAATTTTTACGAACCTCATAACCTGATGGAGAAAAAAAAGTGAGTAGAATTTTATATTCAGGATATTTCATCCTTATCTTCTCTATCAGAGGACGGCCTTGTTCAAATTCACCCAATGAAGCAGCATGAAACCAGATATATTGAGCATCTTTTTCCATTTGTTGCCTCAGAAGTTCGTACACCACCCAATGCCCTTTCATCATCTTCCGGGGCTTACGGCTAAAAGGAGCCATTATATGAACCAAAAGGTCATAAATGCCTATTGCGAGATCATAAAGCATAGTGTCCTTATTTCAATATTTCTACTGCACGCTTTATACGCAACAATGTTTCTTCTTTGCCTAAAACCCATGAGATATCAAACATGTGTGGTCCTTTACCTTCACCCACCAATGCCAAGCGGAAAGCATTCATTATGTTGCCCGTATGATATTCCTTCTTTGCAATCCAGTCCATCACGATCTTTTCTTGTCCCTCAATACTGAAATCATCAATACCAGCTAAGACATCAGCCAATTCAGTCATGCACTTCGCAGAATCTTCTTTCCAGCGTTTCTTAACAGTTTTCTCGTCATACTCTGTAGGCGCAACAAAAAAGAAGTTGCATACATCCCACAGTTCCTGAACGAAGCTAACACGCTCTTTCATCATGCCAACTACTGTCACTACTTTTTCAATAGAGGCCTCAACATGATGTTCTTTCAATATAGGTAGAAATAATTGTGCAATCTCCTTATTATCTTTCTGCTGAATATATTGATGGTTAAACCAAACAGCTTTTTTATAATCAAATTTAGCTCCTGACTTGCTACAGCGGTTCAAATCAAATAACTCTACCAGTTCCTGCATTGACATGAGTTCCTGATCATTTCCCGGATTCCATCCAAGCAATGCCAGAAAATTAATTACTGCTTCAGGAAGATAACCTGCTTCACGATAACCGGAAGAAATCTCCTCGGTCTTCGGATCTTTCCACTGAAGCGGAAATACAGGGAAGCCTAAACGATCGCCATCGCGTTTACTCAATTTTCCATTTCCTTCAGGTTTGAGTAACAGCGGAAGATGAGCAAAGGCAGGCATCGTATCCTCCCAACCGAAAGCTCGATACAGCAAGACATGTAGTGGTGCAGAAGGCAACCACTCTTCCCCACGGATAACATGCGAGATTTCCATTAAATGATCATCTACAATATTTGCTAAATGATAAGTAGGCAATTCATCCGCTGACTTATATAGCACCTTATCATCTAAAATAGAAGAGTTAATCACCACTTCTCCACGAATAAGGTCGTGAACATGTATGTCTTCATTAGGCTCTATTTTAAAACGTACCACATACTGTTTACCCTCGGAAATAAACCGATTTACTTCTTCCTTTGGTAAAACCAGCGAATTAGTCATTCCCATACGGGTAGAAGCATCATATTGGAAATTAGCTATTTCAGCACGCTTAGCTTCCAACTCATCCGGTGTATCAAAAGCAATATAAGCCTTTCCCGATTCCAATAAAAGATGTACATACTTTTTATAGATATCTCGCCGCTCCGACTGGCGGTATGGACCATAATTACCTCCAAAACTAACTCCTTCATCAAATTTAATTCCGAGCCAATCAAAAGATTCCAAAATGTACTCTTCCGCACCAGAAACAAACCTGTTAGAGTCTGTATCTTCTATACGAAAAATCAAATCCCCCCCATGTTGGCGGGCAAAAAGGTAATTATATAAAGCAGTACGCACACCCCCAATGTGCAATGCTCCCGTAGGGCTCGGAGCAAATCGGACTCTCACTTTTCTTTCTGACATAAATAATTTTGTATAGGTAAATCGCAGCAAAATTAAGCTTTTTTTTTCGATACTACTGTTTTTTTTCGTACTTTTCGCAAAAAAATCAACGAAGATGAATTATTTAAAGACTAAGAAGAGCTTCCCGTACAAAGATCTACTATATAAGGCACTCATATTTGTGGGCACAGTGGCTCTTATTGTCTATTTTCTACCCCGAGAAGGGAAGTTCAACTATCAATTTGACATCAATAAACCATGGAAATATGGTCAGTTAATGGCTACATTCGACTTTCCTATTTATAAAGACGATGCTGTTGTAAAGCGTGAACAGGATAGCATACTTGCATCTTTCCAACCTTATTATCAACTAAATAAAGGGATAGAGAAAAAAGCAATAAACAAATTGAAAGAGAATACTAAACTGCGTTTAAACAAAGTAGTCCCATCTGTCAGCTATATCCGCCATATAGAGAAAGAAATAGAAGAACTGTATAAAAGGGGAATTGTATCTACCGAAGACATAAAGAAAATACAGAAAGACAGCATCTCCTCCATTATGGTCGTAGATAGCAAATTGGCTAACCAGCGTTCGACCAGCCAGCTGCTTACTGTGAAAAAAGCTTATGAATATCTTCTATCAGCCGATACAGTACATTACAAAAAGGAGATACTACGTCAATGTGCACTCAATGAATATATATCACCTAATTTATCTTTTGACGAGCAACGAACGAAAACAGCCCAAAAAGATATCTTAGGCGACTATTCGTGGGCAAACGGAGTTGTGCAGAGTGGACAAAAAATCATTGATCGTGGTGAAATCATCGATGAGCACATGTACAATATCCTTGCTTCTCTTCGGAAAGAGTCAATCAAACGAAGTGAATCAATAGGGCAAAAACAGGTTATCCTCGCAGGGCAAATTTTATTCATCGGAATATTAATGCTGTGCTTTATGCTTTATATTGAGCTGTTCAGAAAAGATTACTACGAGCGTAAAGGTAGCCTTCCAGTGCTTTTCTCTCTTATTATTTTTTACTGCATCGTTACGGCACTTATGATAAGAAACAACATCTTTAGTGTATATGTGATTCCTTATGCCATGCTTCCCATCATCACCCGCATATTCCTCGACTCACGAACAGCCTTTATAACTCATGTCATTACCATATTGGCTTGTTCCATCACGTTGCGCTATCCTCATGAGTTTATCCTACTTCAACTCACAGCTGGATTGGTCGCAATTTATAGCCTCCGCGAATTATCGCAACGCTCTCAACTATTTCGCACAGCAGTTCTAGTGATCCTTACATACGTTGCTCTCTATTTTTCTTTTGAACTGATTACAGAAAGTGATCTTTCAAAGCTGAATACAAGCATGTACACATACTTCGTCATCAACGGAATTTTGCTACTATTCACCTATCCGTTACTCTTTCTATTCGAAAAAGTATTCAGCTTTACTTCCAACGTAACTTTGGTCGAACTTTCAAATATAAACAACCACTTATTGCGCAAATTATCCGAAACAGTGCCTGGCACTTTTCAGCACTCTCTGCAAGTGGCCAATCTGGCAGCAGAAGCAGCGATACGCATTGACGCAAAAAGTCAGCTAGTTCGTACCGGTGCCTTGTATCATGATATAGGAAAAATGGAAAATCCGGCATTCTTTACCGAAAACCAGTCCAGCGGCATCAACCCCCATGAAAAGTTAAGCTACGAGCAAAGCTCACAAATCGTGATTAGCCACGTCACAGATGGTGTGCGATTAGCCGAAAAGAACAACCTTCCTAAAGCCATAAAAGATTTTATCACAACCCATCACGGAAGGGGAAAGACTAAATTTTTCTACATCTCGTGGAAAAACGAGCACCCTAATGAGGAGCCGGACGAGGAATTATTCACTTACCCTGGTCCTAACCCTTTTTCAAAAGAAACAGCTATTTTAATGATGGCAGATGGTGTAGAAGCCGCTTCACGAAGCTTGCCCGAATACACAGAAGAAAGTATTGGCAACCTTGTTGAAAAAATAATCGATTCGCAAGTAGACGAAGGATATTTCAAAGAATGCCCCATCACGTTCAAAGATATTTCAATCATTAAAGGAGTATTCAAAGAAAAACTAAAAACAATCTACCATACCAGAATCAGCTATCCTGAGTTAAAGAAGTAAGCAGGCCCGAACAAGCATCTTCTAAAACATCAAGCACGTATTCAAAACCTTCACTCCCCCCGTAATAAGGATCGGGAACATGGTCTGTCTGAAACTTGGTGCAATAGTCTGTCATTCGATGAATCTTCGTCCATTCTTGAGGAGATGGAGCACGGTCATGCAAATCATCCATGTTCCGATCGTCCATTCCGATGATCAAATCGAAATCATAGAAATCTTCCGTACGGACCTGCCTGGAGCGATGCAGCAAATTGTATCCTCTGCGAGTAGCATGTGCTCTCATGCGAGAATCAGGGAGTTCTCCGGCATGATAGTTCAATATCCCGGCAGAATCGATTTCAAACTCAGCTTCAAAATTCTTCTCTTTTAAGAGTCTGAGCATGACTCCTTCGGCAGCCGGTGAACGGCATATATTCCCCAAACAAACAAAAAGTATCTTTTTCTTCATATAATTACATCGGGTCTACATCATAATAAATAATCAGCGATTTAAAACGCTCATCTTGCAGTATCTCACTTTGTGCGCGAAGCAAGCACTCGCGCACCCGTCCCATGGCAACATCATTCTCTATTTTTAGCACGATTTTCTTAATAAATAGTGTTTGAATACGCGCTACAGGAGGTTTATCGGGCCCTAAAACCCGGGAGCCGAACATTGTTCTTAGCTTCTCACCCATCGCATTTGCCATTAATTCTAACAAATCGGCATTTCGATGCTTCATATACACATAGATCAATCGATAATAAGGTGGATATTGGAACAATTGACGTTCGGCCAATTGCCCTTCTACCATCTGCTCATAATCGTTGGCGATCACCTGCTCTATGATAGGATGATCAATACTCTTTGTTTGAAGTATCACCTTGCCCCGCTTATGCTTCCGTCCTGCGCGTCCTGCCACTTGTGCCATGAGTTGAAAAGCCCTTTCATAGGAACGAAAATCAGGATAATTTAGCATTGTGTCTGCATTCAATATTCCCACTACACTTACATGATCAAAATCCAATCCTTTCGATACCATCTGTGTGCCGATCAAAATATCCGTCTTTCCTTCCTCAAAATCAGCGATAATCTTCTCATAAGCAGTTCGCGTACGAGTAGTGTCCATATCCATACGAGCCACTGAAGATGCGGGAAAAAGTATTTTTATATCATCCTCTATTTTCTCTGTTCCAAAACCACGATGCATCAACTCAACTCCTTCGCAAGCAGGACAAGCACGGGGTAACTGATACGTATATCCACAGTAATGACAAGTAAGCTGGTTCATTCCTTTATGATACGTCAGGCTGACATCACAATTCTTACACTTCGGCACCCATCCACAAGTACGACACTCTACCATTGGTGCGAATCCACGTCGATTCTGAAAAAGGATCACTTGTTCCTTTTTAGCCAAAGCCTCAGTTATAGAACTTAACAAAAGAGGAGAAAAAGGCCCCAACATCCGCTTTTTACGATGAAGTTCTTTTATATCTACCGGAATTATCTCAGGTAGTTGAATCTCTTTATAGCGTTCTTTGAGTTCTACCAAGCCATACTTACCTGCCGTTGCATTATGGTAAGTTTCGATAGAAGGGGTAGCCGTTCCCAACAAGGTTTTGGCTCCATACATAGCGGCGAGCACAATTGCTGCATTGCGAGCATTGTAGCGAGGAGCCGGGTCTTGTTGTTTATACGTATTTTCGTGTTCTTCATCTACAATAACCAATCCCAAATTTTTGAATGGTAAGAAGATAGAAGAACGCACGCCCAATATAATATCATAATCATTCTCACTTAGTTGCTTCTGCCAAATCTCGACTCTTTCCGCATCGGGAAACTTGGAATGATAAATGCCCAAACGTGAGCCAAACACGCGCCTAAGGCGTTCGGTGATCTGAGTGGTCAAAGCTATCTCGGGCAATAAATAGAGCACCTGTTGCCCTTTACGAATAGCTTCGGCAATGAGATGGATATATACTTCTGTTTTGCCACTGGAAGTCACTCCATGCAGCAGACACACGTTTTTTTGTTGAAAGCAAGTTGAAATGTCTTCATACGCCCGATTCTGAAATTCATTTAACGGATTTAGTTCTACTACCCCACGTTGTTTTTTATCCAAGCGACCGATTTCATACTCATACACGTCAAAGACATGTTTCTTTACCAATCCATCAAAAACAGTTACTGAAACCTTCGCCTGCTGCAAGAGCTCTTTTTTAGAGACTTCTCTCAAAGTCTTTTCTCCCATAAAACTCGATAGCTCTACGTATTTCATCAGCAGCGCCAATTGCTTAGGAACCCGAGAGAGTTCATCAAATAACTCTCTTAATCTTTCTTCGTTAGCAGCCTCAGGCGTGAGGCGAACACGAGTCTCAGTCTTCGGTTTGTAGTTACGCCGCAACTCCTCTTTCACGAACAAAGCTCCCTTATCAAGCAACGATTTCACGACACCTAATACATTCTTTAAACCGCTATCCTTCTCCAGTTTAGTTACGCTTTGCTCCTTTTCTTTTACGAGTAAATCAACAATACATTGTTCCTTATCCGTCAATCTATCCATTGTTTCAAACTCCGGATTATATTCCACCACAGTCTCACTCTCCAACTTCAAGCCCGAAGGTAAAGCAGCTTTATAAACATCTCCCTGCGTGCACAAATAGTAATCGGCCAGCCATTCCCAAAACTTAAATTGCTTAGGCAAAAGTATCGGAGAAGCATCAAGCACTGCCGAAACCTCTTTCACTTCATATTCCGTAGGAGCACAATAATGCGCATTGCAGACAATAGCCGTATAATACTTCTTTCGTCCGAAAGGAACCACCACCCGACAACCGGCTTTCACCTCTTCTGCACCTTCATCGGGAAGAGAATAGGTGAAATTACGTGGAAGCGGCAAAGGTAAGATGACATCTATATATTTTTTCATCGTGAGGACAAAGATACAAAAAAAGGCTCTCCGCAAAATGGAGAGCCTCTATATATTAGAATAGAAAAATCAACCTTTAAAAAAGATAAGCGACAGAAACCTGCCAAACTTTAGATTTGAAAGACCCGCTACTTAAGCTACCCCACGCACCGCCATCAACACTCGCCTTAGCAGAATCCGTCAAGCCCATGTTATAGTTCACGCCTAGTTGCAGATGATTAATCAGTTTAAGTCCAACACCTAAATTAAGAGCCACTTCCGATTTCTCATAATCAATTGCCGCTTCTCCGCTACTAAGAGTTAGTTTATCGTCAGACTTCATATTGAAGAAGAAGCTAGGACCGGCAGCAAAATACAAACTGGCTAAACTACCCAAACCAACAGAATACTTCAAGTTGATTGGAACCTCAATTCCTTGTTGCTTAAAAGTCTTACTTTTAGAAACAGCACCATCTTCGTAAGAGAACTTCGTTCCTTTTTGCGAATACATCAATGCCCCATCTATACCTATACCTATAATTGGAATCGTCACGTCAACCATCGGTCCTATAAAAAAACCAGTATAATTATCAGCATTTCCTTTCTCTTTCCAAGCATCAGAAAGTGAGGTTGACGCCAAGTTCAAACCGCCCTTTACTCCTAATTTAATTTGAGCCTGAACAGGCACAACCATAGCTAAACATACGGTTATCATTAAAGCAGTAAATAATTTGTTCATAAGTCTTTTGTTTTAGAATTTCGAGACAAATATATGTATTTATATTTAATAAACACCATTTGATACAAACTTGTTTATCGAGAGGTTACCATTATCTCTTTTATCAAATCTTTCCCTAATGGTTGAGGATAAGGAAATTCCTCAAGGGAAAACAGGCTATTACCAAATTCTCGACGAAAGGATCGGATAAGGGTTTCCGGTTCAATACTAAAAGATTTTGCCACATCATGCAATGATTGATAAGTAGTAAACCTTCGCTTAGCCTCCATCAGTCTGCGTAAACGGATATATTTAGAAAGACGTATTTTGGTTACTTTATAAAACATTTTACTCAACCGTTGCGGTGAATAGTGCATTACTTGAGATAATTCCTGAGCATCTAGCCTCTCGTCAATATGCCATTCGATGTGAATCAGAGATTCTACTATAATCTCTTGTTCTGTCATTGTTACTTCCATTTTCAATATCCATTTACAGTTTCAATACTTCCTTTAAGGCCTTATATCCAGCCGTACTTGCTTTTATCTGATGCCCATTTTTAAGGGTAATCATCTGTTGTTGTTTCTTATACAGCTCAATGCGCAAGACCTTCTCTATATTGATAATACAAGATCTATGTACCCTCACAAATTGGTTTTCGGGTAAATGAGCCACAAAATATTTCATCGTTTGTTCTTTGAGATACTTATCTCCTTCGGTAAATAAAATCACATAGTCTCCATCGGCCTGCAAATAATAGATATCTTCTACAAATATTACTTGAATTTTTTGTCCCGATTTCACCGCTATGCGTTCAAGCATTTCGTTAGGCACATTTGCGGGCTGTTCCTCTTCTTCCTCATCAAAAGAGAGATGTTCCGATTCGTCTCCTTTACGCGATAGTGAAAAGTCGTGCCCTCCATAAGCTATAAGTATTAAAGCCCCAATAAACAAATGTAATGGAAAGAGGGTTAGCATCAGTACAAACTGCGCTGGAGTAAACATCATGTAGATGAGTAGCAAATAGGCTCCTGCCCACAAGGCAAGAACAAAGATACCCAATGTGACGTAATTCAATACCGTTCGGGGAGCAATAATCAATCCCACATCCGTATTCTCGGACAACATGCTCCACCCCCATAGCCACCCCGTAACAACGATCAACAAAGAAAACAAAGAACAATCCAGCAGTAAAACTTCTGCAGGCACAGCTACTAATGGCGCCATTGCTCCCCAGCAACAAAGTGATAAAGCAATCCACAAAATAACGTAAGTAATTTCTTTTTTTATTGTATAATATGAGTAAGTCGTATTCATTCGTTAATTTCTTAATTCTCCACCTCCAAGGACTCCAGCACCTTCGATAGTCAAGCGCTTCGTCACGTCTGACGGTTGTTCTCTATCTATACGTCCATCCTTGAAAGAGTACATGATTGATTCTATTTTAATATCTACTACCCAATGAGCAGGCACGTAAATGGTAACTCCACCTAATACCGTATTCAAATTCAATACCGTATTTCCGTCTGCCAAGCTTGTTTTCCGCAAATCGAGTATGGTCTCCCCAAGCACCGTGTTTATCTCCCCTCCTTTAAAGATAGGATCAAGAACAATATATTTGCCACTAGAAAACACACTTTGCTTATTGAAGTACCCTTCGGCATATTCCTCCGCTGCTCCGCCAACTTTATCTGCTCTCCTTTTATTTTCCTGATAGCATTTGTCATCAAATTGACCACAACATCTACAATGCATAGAGTGCGGCAATATCATATATACAAGAGAAATAAGTCCGGCAATAATCAGCAGAACCGGCCAATAAGTATGTACGAACCCATCGGCCTGTAAAGGCAAGAAATCGGGATATATCATAAGGATCCGTGGTAAGAGGAAGAATGTTCCGGTACTAAACAAAATTAGGCCTGACCAAAAATGGCGCTTGAGCAAAGACATTACACCTATTACAAGCAAAAGCATTGGCCAAGAAAACAGGAATGCTTTGTAAGGTTGTGGAATAAAGCCTAAGTTGAGACCTAAAAAGACAAAGCCTACAATGATGAGTAACACCGCAAACTTAGCAGAAGGTTTTTGGTGGTGATTTTTTCTAGAAGTTTTCATGTTCATCTTTATTTTTATTATTTTATTTTATTCTTTATTATTTCCTGCAAATATAAGAGAATCAACAGATTACATGCAATAGCAAATCGATAAACATCATAGTAAACCCGACAAATGCATGCTTATAGCCGATAAAAATAAAATAATAGCGCATAAAATAGGGATGCCTTGCAAAAGAAATAGAAATCTAATAACTAAAAACATCCGGATGTTCTATACTATAACATGGGGATGTTGACTTATATAACATCCCCATGTTTTTAGATACAACATGGGGATGTTTTTAAAGAATAAGACACTATTTACAAATAGAGAATAAACTAGAAGCACTTATAGAAAGGCTATAGAGGCAACGGAACTATATAAGATAAAAAAGATTCGTATGCAGTAGTAACGGAGAAGTGCCTGAAAAGGAGAGAATTTGAAGAAACTAAAAAAGCTTGGCTATTCACCTTAAAGGTAAACTGCCAAGCTTTTTTAATATTCTTTCGTCTATGTGTTTGTTTAATACTCTTCCTCGTTGAAGAAAAAATCTTCTTTACTAGGATAATCAGGCCAGATATCTTCTATACTCTCATAGATTTCACCCTCATCTTCCATCTCTTGAAGATTTTCGATCACTTCAAGAGGAGCACCCGAGCGCATAGCATAATCGATAAGTTCATCCTTGGTAGCAGGCCAGGGAGCATCTTCCAATTTAGATGCTAATTCCAATGTCCAATACATAGTTTTAAAATATTTAAAATGTGAATATTAATGCCTATCCTCTACTTTTTTCGGCAAAAGTATAATAAAATAGTTCACTTACAACTATTTATTCCAAAATATTTCTTCTTTTTTTTCGAGAAAATTAATCTTACGTGATAAGACGAATAAATAATCGGAAAGTCTATTTACGTAAGCCAACAGATTTGCATCTATTTCATAATCTTCTGTAAGGCTTAAAATGCGTCTCTCAGCCCGTCTGCACACGGTGCGACAGACATGACTGATAGCAGATCCTCTAGAGCCTCCGGGGATAACAAACCAACGCAAGGTTGGCAACATTTCGTCCGCAGCATCAATCTCTGCTTCCATAAAAGCAACATCATCAGGAGTGATGATACTCACATCATGCAATTTCATCTTCTCTTGATCTGTGGCTAGGTGAGAGCCCACCGAAAACAATTTATCTTGTACAGCCGAAACGAATAAGCGGTCTCGTTCCTCTGTAAGATAGGTTACTAACAAGCCTAAATTTGCATTCAATTCATCAACCGTTCCGTAAGCCTCAAGGCGAGCATGCGTTTTTGACACACGTGTTCCTCCAATCAGCCCGGTTGTTCCTTTATCACCGGTTTTTGTATATACAAGACTCTTCTTCATGTTTCTCTGTTATTAGTGATTTATCATTAACATTAGTATAAGTCTAAAAGTTGATTAGATAATGTTGTTTTATCTTCTTTTTATCAAAAAAAATAATGCCAAAGTCGTAAAGATCAAAGCTAATGCCTGTACGTTCATCCGTCTGCATTCGCCTCCAAACAGTTTTCATCTTACGAGAGTAGCCTATTCCTTCAACAACGAACATCGAGTGCGCATGAACACGCGAAGCGCAAACATCAAACACCTTTTCTACAAAAACAGAATTATTAGAATGATGCAGATACAAAAAATCCACTGGAACGTCTTTCTCGAGAAATAATTCCGAAAGATCAGAAGAGGCTATGTAGTTTGCATCCGCTTTAGCTGCTTGCAGATAAAGAGCAGAAGATGAAAGCGTGCCGGCATCAACAATCGTTCGGGGCTGTGCCCAATTAACGAGTCTGAATAACAACCGATTCATTTTAGTCGATTCGCGAGCCCAATCTTTTCCTTTCTCTTGAGACATTTCCTTCTCCTTCAGAAGCAAATCTTCGTATGCATAATAAGGAGAATCTTCGTAAATAACATAGGTGATCAGATTAAAAGCAAAAGGAGAGTGTACGCCATAGCCACAACGATGACGAAAGCGTCGTAACCAAACAAAGGGGCGTTTCAATGTAAGAATCACATTCATGGATTAGCAGACTATTTTTGCAGCCACAAAGATAGTATTTTTTATACTGCTGAAAAGTTTACGTGCCAAAAGTGAGTTAAAAAAGCTCTGATATATTGCATAACGAACCAACGTTCGTACATTTGCGAATTAACAAAACAAGAATGGAAGAGAATAAAAAAAAGAATACGCCAAAACAAGAACAGATAGCACGCTTTGCCAAAGCATTAGGACACCCGACCCGGGTTGCCATCTTATATTTTCTTGCTTCACAAGATTGTTGCTACTTTGGTGATATTCATGATGAATTGCCTATAGCAAAAGCTACTGTGTCGCAACATTTGAAAGAATTGAAAGAAGCGGGATTAATTCAGGGAGAAATAGAACCTCCGAAAGTAAAATATTGCATTAATGCCGAAAATTGGTTATTGGCACAAAATCTATTTGCCGAGTTCTTCAAAGACTGCAGCAAAACAAAGTGCAAAGAAAATGAAAACAACAGCGACTGTAGAAAAAAGTAGTGATGGGTTTTATTCCATCTATTTAGAGCAAGAGATAAATAATAATAGCAGCGCCAAATGATGAAACAATTAATTGCATGTTGCGGATTGGATTGCGAAAGTTGCGATGCCCGCATAGCCACTGTCGGAAACGACAATGAGTTAAGAGAAAAAACCGCCCAAAAGTGGAGTGTAATGAACAATGCACCGGAAATTACAGCAGCAACCATAAATTGTATGGGTTGTCGTACAGATGGAGCGAAATTTGCGTATTGCAGCGATTATTGCAAAATTCGCAAATGTGTATATGAAAAAGGATTTAACACCTGCGGCGACTGTAAAGAATTGGATAATTGTCACATAGTTAGTCCTATCTTTCAGCATGCTCCTAACGCAAAAGAAAATCTTCTATCTGCGACAACTAAATAACTTCTGCAAAAAGTATCTTGGTGATACACTGTGCACTGAGTAATATTTGCAAAAGATATTTAGTACGCCTTACAGAAAAGAAAAAGCCCTAATAATCGTCTGATTATCAGGGCTCCTAAGTACCCAGACCCGGGGTCGAACCGGGATGGAAATGAATCCACTGGTGTTTGAGACCAGCGCGTCTACCGATTCCGCCATCTGGGCTTAATTGCGGTGCAAAGGTACTTCTTTTTTTGAAACCTGCAAGAGAATGCATAGAAAAATAAAAGATAAACAATAAAACCCATGACGAACTCTCCAAATTAATAAAATTAGCGGTACATTAGCGGAAACTTTTAATACAGTCAATATCATGACAAACAAGGATAATTATTGTGTCATAATGGGCGGTGGAATTGGTAGCCGATTCTGGCCTTTTAGCCGCAAAACGCTCCCTAAACAGTTTCTCGATTTTTTTGGAACAGGCCGCTCGCTATTACAGCAAACATTCGACAGATTCAATAAGATTATTCCGACTGAAAACATCCTAATTGTAACCAATGCCATATATGCTGACTTGGTAAAAGAACAATTGCCAGGACTAAAACCGGAACAAATATTACTGGAACCGACAAGAAGAAACACTGCTCCTTGCATAGCATGGGCAGCTTATCATATCAGGGCAATAAACCCTAAAGCAAACATCGTCGTTGCTCCGTCCGACCACCTTATCTTAAAAGAAGGAGATTTTCTTGATACCATAGAAAAAGGGCTGCATTTTGTATCCCACTCGGATAAGCTCCTAACCCTTGGGATTAAACCCAACAGGCCGGAAACAGGATACGGATACATACAAATAGCCGAAAAAGAAGCTGAGAATTTTCATAAAGTCAAAACCTTTACTGAGAAACCGGAACTGGAGTTAGCGAAGGTTTTTGTAGAAAGTGGAGAATTTTATTGGAATTCCGGCCTGTTTGTCTGGAATGTAAATACAATCATAAAAGCAGTAGAAGAGCTGATCCCTGAATTGGCAGAAAACTTAGCCGAAGGAAATAGTGCATACGGAACGCCTAATGAAAAAGCTTTTATCGACGCAAACTTCCCGGCTTGTCCGAACGTATCTATAGATATTGGCATTATGGAAAAAGCGGATAATGTATATGTTTCTCTAGGAGACTTTGGCTGGTCGGACTTAGGAACATGGGGGTCGCTATACGACCTATCACCTAAGGACATAGACAAGAATGTAGTATTGAAATGCCAATCTCTCATCTATGACGGCAAGGATAATATCATAGCCCTTCCTGAAGGAAAACTCGCTGTAATAGAAGGATTGGAAGGGTATCTTATCGCTGAGTCGGACAATGTCTTGCTTATTTGCAAAAAAGATGAAGAGCACGCTATCAGAAAATATGTAAATGATGCACAAATAAAACTGGGAGAAGATTATATCTAACATTCCCATCCTCCGAAAATAAGAAAGGGACTCCGTTTTGAGAGTCCCTTTCTTATTTTCGGAGGATGGATTAAGTGCTTAAACTTTATTTCTTACCGACCAACGCGGCTCTTATTGACGCAGCAATATCAGTAAATTCTTCTTCGGGGAGTTTTAGCTTAGGATTGGAAATGATCATATCCGATTCTTTGTTAATGGGGATCAAATGAATATGAGCATGCGGAACCTCAAGTCCCATCACTGCTACGCCCACCCGTTTGCAAGGTATTGCAACTTCAATCGCCTGAGCCACATGCTTTGCAAAAACATGCATAGCAGCAAGATCTTCATCAGTTAAGTCAAAGATATAATCAATCTCTTGCTTAGGGATTACAAGTGTATGCCCTTTAACTAAAGGATTAATATCAAGGAATGCAAAAAACTTATCATTTTCTGCCACCTTGTAGCATGGAATTTCACCTGCTATAATCCGACTAAAAATAGTTGCCATAAATTTCTCTTCTATAAAACAGTAATTCTTGATCTTATATAAAAAAAGGCTGAAAACCATACGATCTTCAACCTTAGACTTTCCTTTAAAAGGAGATGTTCATAATTTCAAGGCTAATTTTGCCTTGTGGAACTTGAATTTCAGTAACATCACCAACCTTCTTTCCAAGCAACCCCTGAGCAATAGGGGTACTTACAGATAGCTTACCCTCCTTCAGGTTCGCTTCACTTTCCGACACAATAGTATAAACCATCTTCATGTCGTTTTTCACATTTTTCAATTCAACTTTACTAAGTATCTGCACCGAGTCTGTGGTCAACTTAGATTCATCAATGATTTTAGCGTCAGAAACGATCATCTTTAACTTGTTGATCTTCATTTCCAACATGCCCTGAGCTTCTTTAGCCGCATCGTATTCTGCATTCTCAGACAAATCACCTTTGTCTCTAGCTTCTGCTATCTGCCTCGACATCTCAGGACGATTAACAGTCTCCAACACTCTAAGTTCTTCAACTAGCTTCTTGTAACCTTCTTCAGACATATAAGCCATGACATTCCTCCTTCTTACTTAATTATTATAACGGTCATATAAAACAAAAAAGAATTCCAACATGGCAATGCTGGAACCCTCTCTTAAATCTTTCTTTGGCAAATATAATACTTTAAACAATACGTGTCAAGCAAAAACAGATGCTATGTAACATATTTAACAGAATCTTCTCACTTATAACAACTTAGAGCAATGATTTAATCGAAGCATCTAAATCCTTGAGGTTTTCGCCGCGCGCACTTAATTCATTGTTTTTATTCACGAGAAAATAAGCTGGCACTTGCTTCACATTATAAAGACTAGCTATAGTAGAATAAATGCCGTTCGCATCATGAACACAAATCCAAGGAAGATTATCTACTGAAGATTTCCAGAAATGCTCGTCAGCATCTAGTGAAACCTGATAAATCTCAAGACCTTGAGAAGCATATTTATTATATAAATCGCGCAAGGTGAAATTATGAGCAGCTGATACAGCACTCTGATAGATAGTAAAATCCAGTAGCACAACTTTCCCTTTCAGATCAGTCAATCTGCGCACATTCCCTTTTATATCTCTTAACGCAACATCAATCACACCTGTTTCCAATATCTTATTCTGAGGAATCTCTAAGGTTTTTTGTCGGGGAGCACGAGTATTCTTCATCCCTTTTATAACAATGTTATAGAGGTTTTTAGATCGGTTAGCATGTGGGTACAAGTTATTAAGACTGGTAGCCACAGCAGCAAAACACTTAACATCTTCTTTACTATTCAACGGATCGAAAATCAAATAATCATTTAGCTTCTGGAATAAAGCAAAATAGGCCGCCGTAGTATTTGGAGCAGAGAATATATAATTGATTTTCACATCGTCTTTATATCTTTTCATAACTACCGACAGACTATCTTCAAAAACATCATTTGCAATGGCATTAGATTGTAGTCCTTTAACTAAAGCATCAATATCTGATTGCAACTTAATCTGCTTAAGAGTTAGTTCTTTTATCTTCTTACAATTATCAGAACCTTCAACTGAATAAGCAGTAGAAAAGTCCGCATAAGGTGCTTTTATAGAAATAGTTTCAATAGAGTCAACAGAAAGGTTTATTACCTTCTCGCCTATCCTCAAACGATAAAATTCAGGAGATTCCGGACGCAGCTGTTTAAAACTAAAAGCTCCATCGTTCTTTAGCTTTACCGAGTCAAGAGGCACAATTCCTTCAAGACCGGAAGCTTCTAGATAAAGCATTTTCCCATCAGCACCAGAGACTTCTCCTTTCACATTAAATTTAGGATCGGTATTGCAAGAACTAAGCAACAGTACTGCAAGAACTACTAAAGATATTTTCTTCATATTTATGCTTGTTATTTTAGTCTGCAAATATACTTCTTTTCAAGATTAGTCAAAGCATTTTGTACGGTTCTTCACGCCATAATGAAAAAAAACAAACCAAAAGGAACTTTTTATCTCATTTCCAACATATTAGAGCGATAAATGTATATATTTGCACGAATTTTGAAAGAAAGATATAGATAAAACAATTTTTATGATTAACCCAATTGTTAAAACGATCGAGTTGGGAGATGGCAGAACCATCACACTCGAAACGGGAAAATTGGCAAAACAGGCTGACGGTTCCGTCATGCTGCGTATGGGAAATACCATGCTGCTTGCTACTGTTTGTGCCGCTAAAGATGCCGTTCCCGGAACAGATTTTATGCCTTTACAGGTAGAGTATAAAGAAAAATACGCTGCATTCGGCCGCTTCCCCGGCGGTTTTACAAAAAGAGAGGGAAGAGCTTCTGATAATGAAATCCTTACTTGTCGCCTTGTTGACCGCGCTCTTCGTCCTTTATTCCCCGACAATTATCACGCAGAGGTATATGTAAATATCATCCTCTTTTCAGCTGACGGTGTTGACATGCCTGACGCTCTAGCCGGACTTGCGGCATCCGCTGCATTAGCCGTTTCAGACATTCCATTTAACGGTCCTATCTCAGAAGTCCGCGTAGCTCGTATTGGTGGCCAATTTGTGATCAACCCGTCTTTCGAGCAACTTGCAAAAGCAGACATGGATATTATGGTAGCCGCTACCTATGAAAATATCATGATGGTAGAAGGCGAGATGAGCGAAGTTTCTGAAGCCGAACTGTTGGAAGCCATGAAAGTTGCCCATGAAGCAATTAAAATTCATTGCAAAGCCCAAATGGAACTAACTGAGGAAGTTGGCAAAATAGTGAAACGCGAATATTGCCATGAAGTGAATGATGAAGAACTTCGTAAAGCCGTTCACGATGCTTGTTATACCAAAGCGTATGCAATTGCAGAATCCGGCAACAAAAATAAGCATGAACGCGAAGACGCCTTTAAAACGATTCGTAACGAATTCAAAGCAACATTTAGCGAAGAAGAATTAGCCGCAAAAGGCGCACTCATTGACAAATACTACCACGATGTGGAAAAAGAGGCTATGCGCCGCTGTATTTTAGATGAAGGCAAACGCCTCGATGGACGCAAGACAACAGAAATTCGCCCTATCTGGAGTGAAATTGGTTATCTGCCTGGCCCTCACGGATCTGCCATCTTCACACGTGGAGAAACGCAGTCTCTTACTTCCGTGACACTTGGCACCAAAATGGACGAGAAAACCATAGATGACGTGTTGTTTCATGGAAAAGAACGTTTCTTATTACATTATAATTTCCCTCCTTTCTCTACAGGTGAAGCGAAAGCTCAACGCGGTGTTGGCCGTCGTGAAATCGGACACGGAAATCTGGCTCACAGAGCACTTAAGAAAATGATTCCTGACAACTACCCTTATGTAGTACGTGTAGTCTCAGAAATTCTTGAATCAAATGGTTCTTCTTCTATGGCAACTGTTTGCGCCGGCACACTGGCTTTAATGGACGCCGGAGTTAAGATTAAGAAACCCGTATCAGGTATTGCAATGGGGTTAATCAAAAACGCAGGAGAAGAAAAATACGCCGTACTATCTGACATTCTCGGTGATGAAGATCACCTCGGAGATATGGACTTCAAAGTAACAGGAACAAAAGATGGTATTACCGCTACTCAGATGGATATCAAAGTAGATGGTTTATCATTTGAGATCTTGGAACGTGCTCTTAACCAAGCAAAAGAAGGACGTATGCACATCCTCGGAAAGATATTGGAAACAATACAGGAACCACACGCTGAGCTGAAAGATCATGCACCTCGTATAGAGACACTAACTATTCCGAAAGAATTCATCGGAGCAATAATAGGTCCTGGTGGAAAGATCATTCAAGGAATGCAGGAAGAGACCGGTGCTACTATCACAATTGAAGAAGTTGACGGTATAGGTAGAATTGAAATAGCCGGTACAAACAAACAGGCTATCGAAAGTGCGATACGCATTATCAAAGGCATTGTATCAGTGCCTGAAGTAGGCGAAGTATACAAAGGCAAAGTTCGCTCCATCATGCCATACGGTGCATTTGTCGAATTCCTTCCGGGAAGAGACGGTTTACTTCACATTTCAGAGATGGATTGGAAACGCCTTGAAACGGTAGAAGAAATCGGGATCAAAGAAGGTGATGAAATAGAAGTAAAATTGATAGAGATTGATCCTAAAACTGGGAAATTTAAACTTTCAAGAAAAGTTTTACTTCCACGTCCGGAGAAAAAATAAACAACGATTCTCACACATAAAAAAGCTTGGTTACCGTTTGGTAGCCAAGCTTTTTTTATTCCCAAAAGAGGATAAAAGAGAATCGGAAAGTACCCCCATACTTTCCGATTCGAAACAGTCAAAAATCGACCTTAATCAATTTATTAACTTAACACAGCGGCAAAGATATGAGAAAATTTCTTTTGAATGAATTTTCTGATCTAAAACTTACTCTTTTAACATCAAAAGAAGAACATTCAGGGCATAAATAAAGAGGAGCTAGGCCTTTGTAAGAGAGGCTATTAAAAACAAATAAGGCATTTACTTGTATTCTTTAATAGGAAATTCTCCTGTCAAAGCTCCTAATACGCTAGTTGCAAGAGCCTCCATTTCATCCTCACCCGGATAAACGATGATCGGAGCCAAGAATGAGGTGCGTTCTTTTATTCGGGAAATCACATAGTCAGAATGAGCCATTCCACCGGTCAGCAGAATAGCATCCACCTTACCATAGAGGACCACACTCGCTGCGCCAATGCTTTTTGCAATATTATAAATCATTGCATCCATCACCAATTCGGCCTTAGAGTCACCATTCTCTATTGATTGAATAACAGAGGGTACATCTGTAGTACCTAAGTGAGCAGCTAATCCTGCCCGACCGGAAATTCGTTTTTTCAGTTCTTCACTCGTAAACTTTCCGGTATAACAAAGATCTATTAGCTGACCAGCCGGAAGTGTTCCGGCTCGTTCAGGTGAAAAAGGACCGTCACCATCGAGTGCATTATTAACATCTACCGCCTTACCGGAACGATGAGCAGCAACGGAAATACCTCCTCCTAAATGGCAGATAATAAGGTTAAGGTTTTCATAAACAGTGCCACACTCTTTTGCATAACGCCTTGCAACAGCTTTATGATTTAATGCATGAAAAATAGACACACGAGGCAGTAGTGGTGATCCTGTAATACGAGCGATATCGTCCAACTCGTCCACAACACCTGGATCAGCAATGAAAGCACGGCAACCGGCTATCCGTGAGGCCAAATCAGACGCAATCAGCCCACCAAGATTACATGCATGAGAGCGCATAGCATAAAGCGTATCATGCTTCATTGCTTCGTTCACTTCATACACCCCTCCTTGAAGAGGTTTCACCAAACCACCACGACCAATAACAGCATCAAACTGAAAAGGAATATGGTTTGTTTCCAATGCCTGCATAACAAGCGACTTACGAAATTCAAACTGATCAATAATGCGAGAAAAACCACTAAGTTCCTCTACACTATGACGGATATTACAAATTAATATAGAAACACCATCTTTATAAACTGCTATCTTTGTAGAAGTGGAGCCAGGATTAATCGCTAATATTTTCATTCTATTGTTTCTTTACAAATGAGACATGCCATGGCGAGGCTGTTATATTTAGACAAGCCGGAGTCACTTCGCGAAGGTAATACGACTGGGCAAACAGGACCTTGAAGTACACCTGCCATTTCAGCTTTGGCAAACAAGCTAACTGATTTATAAAATGTATTACCAGACTCTATATTAGGGAAAATAAGTACATCAGCTTGTCCTTCAATAGGAGAATAAATGCCTTTGATATCCCCACTTTCACGCTCACAGGAAGTTAGTACATCCAATGGACCATCGATAATAACATCTCCAAACTCTCCTGCATCTGCCAATTCTACAATGTTAACATAATCAAGGGAGTGAGGAAATTTAGCACTTACTTTCTCTGTACAATGTATTAATGCAATACGCGGTTGGTTGATGCCAAAATCATGACATATATGTATGGCATACCAGATCATCTCAATCCGTTGCTGCAAAGTGGGTCTGGGGATCACAGCTGCATCCGAAAAGAAAAGTAACTTATGATAAGATGGAATCTGCATAACAGCCAGATGAGTCAACACTTTTCCTGCCGGTAGCAGACCTTTGTCCTTATCCAAAATAGCACGCAGCAGATTATCGGTATTGATGATTCCTTTCATGAGTATGTCTGCCTGTTTTTCGCGGACAACCTTAACCGCCACAATGGATGCCTCATCAGGATCTTCAACATGCATTACTTCTATATATTCAGGATATTTTGCCAACGCAGGGTATTTTGTTAATACTGTTGAATCTCCTATAAGTAGAAACTCCGCAAATCCTTCCTCTATTGCACGTACTATCGCATACTCAGTATTAGGATCGTTGGCGCAAACCACGGCAACTCGCTTTCTCCGATTAAGCGTTTTCAGGTGAGCCGTTAACTGACTAAAGTTCTGAATTGGTTTCATAAAGTTCGATTTTTAGCAAATATCAGAAAAATCATTGGATAATAGATCATTCTCAAATAAAAACGAGGGTAAAAAACATTGCATTCTGACATATTATAATTGTTTCACTACAGAGATGCAATTCAAACGATAAAATAATGTTTTTTTGTGTACTTTTGCATCAATCATAAAACTATGTATCATGAGTAGCCTCATCTTACCTCCATATCTACAAAAAGGCGATAAAGTGGCCATTGTGTCTCCTTCAAGCAAAATAGACAAGAATCTTTTAATCGGTGCACAAAAGAGACTTGACTCTTGGGGACTGAAACCAGTTCTTGGCAAACATTCCGAAAGTTCCTTTGGGCTATATGCCGGAACAATAAAGCAACGGCTCGAAGATTTCCAGTCGGCAATGGATGCCGAAGATATAAAAGCAATCCTATGCAGCAGAGGAGGATATGGAGCTATACATTTTATTGATAAAATAGACTTTAGCCTATTCCGCAAACGCCCTAAGTGGTTGATGGGATTTAGTGATATAACTGTTCTACACAACCTCTTTCAAGCGAATGGATTTGCCTCACTGCATTCCCCCATGGCACACCATCTTAGCGTTGAGCCCGAAAACGACCCTTGCACACTTCACTTAAAAAACATCTTATGGGGAGAACTACCGCAATACACGTGTGAACCTCACAAACTAAACCAAACAGGAAAAGTGCGAGGCATCTTACGAGGAGGTAATATGTCCGTCTTCTATGGATTGCGAGGAACCATTTTTGACATTCCGGCCGAAGGCAGTATTCTATTTATTGAAGATGTGAGCGAACGTCCGCATGCGATAGAGCGGATGATGTATAATCTAAAGCTAGGCGGTGTTCTTGAGAAGTTATCAGGCCTCATCATCGGACAATTTACCGAATACAACGAAGATAACTCCTTGGGCAAAAGTTTGTATGAGGCTCTGTCCGACCTACTAAAAGAATACAATTACCCAATATGCTTCAACTTTCCCGTAGGGCATGTCACGAATAACCTACCTCTAATAAATGGGGCAGAAGTAGAATTTACTGTTAACAAAAAATTGGTAGAACTTAAATTCTAAATGCCAAAGAAAGAGGGGTAGTCAAAAATAAAATCGTAATTTTGGAACCGAAATAAAAACAGAACCAATGAAGAGTTATTATATGTTTTCTCTAATGAGTTTACTCGTTTTCACAACGATATCTTGTGGAAGCAACAATAAGTCGGCTGGAGCAACAGAAAGCACTGAGCAACAAGTAAAAGCGCCCGAGTTTGACGCCGATAGTGCTTACCAGTATGTCAAAGCTCAAGTTGACTTTGGACCACGGGTGCCTAATACTTCCGAACACGTAGCTTGTGGAAACTATCTGGCAAAAAAATTAGCCGACTTTGGAGCCACCGTCACCAATCAATATGCTGACTTAATTGGCTATGACGGTAAAATCCTTAAAGCCCGCAATATTATCGGCTCTTACAACCCTGAAAACAAAAAGCGCATACTCCTTTTTGCACATTGGGATACTCGTCCCTGGGCAGACAATGATCCTGACGAAAAGAATCATCACACTCCTATTCTTGGAGCGAACGATGGTGCCAGCGGCGTTGGAGCATTATTAGAAATTGCACGTCTCATCAATCAAAAACAACCCGAATTAGGTATTGATATTATCTTTTTCGATGCAGAAGATTATGGTGCTCCTGAATTTTATAAAGGAGAACATAAAGAAGAATATTGGTGCTTAGGCACTCAATATTGGGCTAGAAACCCACACGTGCAAGGCTACAATGCCCGATTTGGAATCTTATTTGACATGGTTGGAGGCAGAAGTGCTACCTTCTACAAAGAAAGTTACTCAAACAAATATGCCAAAGATGTGGTCAAAAAAGTTTGGGGAAAAGCTAATAGCTTAGGCTATGGCAACTATTTCATTAATGAAGATGGTGGAGCAGTAACCGACGATCATTTGTTTGTCAACACGATTGCACGAATCCCAAGTATTGACATTATACCTAGCGACCAAAAAGACGGAGGTTTTGGCTCTTTCTGGCATACATTAAATGATTCAATGGATGTCATTGATAAATCAACTCTAAAGGCTGTTGGCCAAACTGTATTAGAAGTAATCTACAACGAAAAATAATAAATAGAATGTCTATAAACGAATTACAAGACGAGATCATTGCAGAATTCAATGATCTCAGTGACTGGATGGATCGCTATCAATTGCTCATTGATTTAGGCAATGAACAAGCGCCACTGAACGAAAAATATAAAACGGAACAAAACCTCATTGAAGGTTGCCAAAGCCGCGTTTGGCTACAAGCAGAAGAAGTAGAAGGGAAACTCATTTTTAAGGCAGAAAGTGACGCACTGATAGTAAAAGGAATTATCGCGTTACTAATAAAGATCGTCTCAGGACATACTGCTGATGAAATACTAAATACCGATCTTTACTTTATTGATAAAATAGGGCTGCGAGAACATTTATCGCCTACCCGCAGCAATGGATTATTATCTATGGTAAAACAAATGCGAATGTACGCACTGGCATTTAAAGCAAAAGAAGGAAAGTAATAACTTTCCTTCTTTTGCTTGGCTTACTTCTCACATATAGAAACCAGCTAATTCGTTTATTGCGTATTCCTTGCTCTTTTACTCTTCCTCATCTTTAAATTCCAGTATATCCCCAGGCTGACAATCTAAGACCTTACAGATTGCCTCAAGAGTAGAAAAGCGAACAGCTTTCGCCTTCCCTGTTTTCAAGATAGAGAGGTTCGCTGGTGTAATATCGACTTTCTCAGCCAATTCCCCCAAAGAAATTTTTCTTCGAGCCATCATAATATCTAAGTTCACTATTATAGACATAATTCTCCTTCTTTCTTAAATCGTTAAATCTTGTTCCTCTTTCAATCGCAAGCCTATCGCAAAAATCTCACCCACAATGAGCGAAACAATGCCTAGCACCAATGTCAAGATAGACAAGAGTTCTGATAAATGCAACGAATAACCGGGTATTGAAAGCAAAGAAAACAGCTCAAAACTATTGATGCAGATAGAAATAGCCGAACAGATGAAACTGAAAATCAATGTTCCACCCAACCAACGAAGACGACGCACGTTTTTCCAATTAAATATATCAGATTTATTGATAGAAATAACCAACTTCACAAAAATGAAAATAGAAAGCACGATAGAAAGCACCTCAAAGAGTGAAGAAAGTCCCACACCTAACATACTCCATACGGCTGGCTTAGTCTTCACACTAACAACCAACTGGCTATACAATGCAGGAACATAGGAATGAGTCTTTTCATTATAAACAGAATCGGAAAAATTGGAGAAGTCTTTAGGCATCAAAGCAATCACCTTCATGTTTACAGCTGGGCTCTCCATCTTTTTCCCACGAGTATCCATAGCAATTTTTATACCGGTAGAAAATCCTCTGCCGAATTCATATAACGATTCAAACACAGAATAACTTAACACCAAAAGCACCAATAGACAAAGTATATTCAATCTTCGTTTCATAATTTATATATTTCTCTAATTAATATCAGCATTCTCTTCTTTCTTCCAATCATAAGCAACTGATGTTTTTCTCATCACCAGATAAGTGATAACGAACAACACAACAGCGACAGCAACCACAATAGAATAATTATCCCCCACTATATCTCGTATATAATCTACATCTGGATATTTAAAACTAAGATAAACCGACAAACTATTATTAACAATATGCATCAAAATACATGGAATCAGACTTGCTGTCTTATAATAAACCCAAGCCAACAAGAGCCCCATCAATCCTGCTCCCACCATCTGAACAGGATTCAAGTGAAAGATTCCAAAGATCAGCGCAGAGAGAATAATCGCTTTTGTGGGAGTATATTTTTTTAATAGTACTTTAGTGATTCCTCCTCTAAAGAGTAGTTCTTCCAAAATCGGTCCTAATATCGCAATACAGACAATACCAAACCAACCAGATTGTAAAAGATTAAATGAATCTTCCAACCAATTGGGCAGAGAGGGCATTGCAGACATCAAAAAATCGATCACAATAATACTCGAAACAACAATCATTATAGAACAAAAAAGATAACTCACAGATACAGGCGACCACGTTACTTTTGACCTACTTATATAGCCAGCCTTATATAAATAAAAGGCCATCAATAAAAAGCCCACAAACATTGAAAGAGCAAGAACCAGGCTACCGGTGCTCTGTGCCTTTCCATCTTTTATTAAGCTGATCATAACAGAAGGAATCATCACTAACAATGCTGCTAATATCTGGCAACCCAAATAAATCAGCACAAGTTTTATAGCTGTTTTCATGTTATACTATTAATGTTGCAAAGATACAGTTTTATTCTGAACGTTTTTTTGAGGAGCATGTGCATAAACGGCAGTTCCACAAATAAACATAACGACCATTGAGATGGAAACAACTAGCATTGTAATACTTAAAAATGATTTTTTCATAAGACCAACAACTTTTATATTTTGTAATTCAATAATAAATTATCGTTTTTCGATATGCAAAGAAAAATATTATTTCTGATATCAACAAATAATTTATCGAAAAACAGTAAATAAAGAATGCTTTTCAATATAAATAAGAATATAAAGATGCATAATCGCTTCAAACAATGGGCGTAAAGACAATAAAACGAATAGATACGACATTGTAGAAGCAGAGCATAAGCAATGCAGAAAAGAAAAAATAAGATATAAAATTATCCTAAGATGGCTTCAACCGTGATGGCATCTTTACGGAGCTGAGCCACTAATTCATCTAGCCCAGAGAATCTCATTTCTGAACGAACACGTTGCACAAAGGATAGACGGATAGTACGATCATAAATATCAGAATTAAAATGAAGGATATGTACCTCAATACTACGACTGAGTCCATTGTCGAGAGTAGGTCGATAGCCAATATTCAACATCCCTGTGTAAATATGTCCTTCAACATCTACACGGACAGCATATACCCCATCAGCTGGCACTAACTTATCTGGGTCTTCAATACGAAGGTTAGCTGTCGGAAATCCGATCTTGCGGCCGACTTTATATCCTCCTATAACAACCCCTTCTATCGAATATTCATATCCTAAGCAGCGTGCTGCCAGATCAACCTCTCCCCTTTGCAGATAAGTACGAATCACCGAAGAGCTTACATTTATTTGATCGAGCAGGCAAGCCTCAGCAAGGACAACTTCCATACCTATACTCTTCCCATAGAGAAAATAATCTTCAAAGCCTTCGCTTCTGTTATGGCCGAAACGGTGATCATAACCGATGACCAAGCTTTGCACATTATAGCATTCCTTAAGAACGTTCTTCATAAATTCGCGCGCAGTCAATCGGGCTATTTCAGTCGTAAAATCAAGCATAATGCAATCATCTACCTCAGTACCTTCTAAAAGAGTAATCTTTTCAGTACTAGTAGTTAGTAGTTCCGGACGATAATCAGAGTTCATCACTTTGCGAGGATGTTCAGGAAAAGTGATCAATGCAGAGCGTAAGCCTTTAGACAAAGCAACTTCTTTGACCTGATTAATAAGAAATCGATGCCCCATGTGCACACCATCAAAAAAGCCAATGGTTGCCGCACATGGTTCCGGTAAAGTATCCGGTATGTTACGAATAATCTGCATTACAAAAATTATTATTTAAAAAGATGACTCCAATCCTCTTGCGCTTTAGGAGTATAAGTTGTAATACCTAATGACTCCGCAGTGAGACAGTTGGCCGATGCATCATCAATAAAAAGAGTTTCTTCAGGAGCGATACCGGTATCTTCAAGTAATATTTTGAATATCTCCACCTCCGGTTTAGCTTCATGCAACTCAAACGAAATAAACATTTTCTCAAAATAATCCTCCACTTCAAAATCTTTATAAGAAAAAGAATTCTCACAAGCCCATCTCCAGTGTATCTCATTGGTATTACTTAGCAGATACACCACATAATGTTCACGTAATTTGAGCAAAAGATCAAGTTTAGAGGTCGGGATACCAACCAGAAATGTATTCCAGGCAGTATCAATTTGCTCGTCAGTAATCAACTTGTCAGCTTGTTCTCTTATAGCATTACGGAAATCAGAAGCAGTGATCAATCCCTTCTCAAACTCCATAAAAAAACCTTGTTGCCGATAAGGGTCAATAAATTCATCAACCTTCTGAAAACCTATTTTTTTGAAGTTATCAATACAACGTTGACGATCAAGGTCTATCAACACACCGCCAAAATCAATTATGAGATTTTTAATACCTTCTCTTTTCATCTTTTCTTATTTAATTAGTCGACGAACCAAACGAATTACCTCTCCCACCCATAACACAAGGGATGAGGAAGCAATAATCGCAATCCATGTACCCCAATTAAGAGGCTCGGTACGGAATACTTCTCCACCAAATTGTACGATGCAAAACTGTCCGCCAAGGATAGCCAATACCACCAACTCCATGCCGTACGATTTACTTAGTCCTTTGAAAGCAGAATCGGTTGTCCCAAAAACTCGAGCATTAAACAAATTCCAGAACTGTAACATCACAAAGAAAGTGAAGAAGACAGTCAATTGATGCACCGTCATCACACCGTTAGTATCCGTAAAATAATAAATCATACCCATCAGCACGATTAGAAAAACCAAACCAACGCTCAGAATATTGTATCGCATTGGTTTAGTGATAATAAAATCATCGCTGCGTCGGGGCTTCTCTTTCATCACACTCTCACTTGGCGGAATAGAAGCAAGCGCAAGAGCAGCAAATGTATCCATAATCAGATTCACCCACAACATTTGCGTTACCGTCAGCGGCAGTTCCGTTCCAACAAATGATCCCAGCAGAACAATGAGCAAAGCTACCACATTGATCGTAAGCTGAAAGACGATGAAACGCTGAATATTTTTATAAAGCGAGCGTCCCCACATCACAGCAGTCCCTATACTATTAAAGGAGTCATCAAGTAACGTAATGTCGCTTGCTTCTTTAGCCACAGAAGTACCTGTTCCCATCGAAAGTCCTACCTGAGCATGATTTAAGGCGGGTGCATCATTGGTTCCATCTCCCGTAACAGCCACAACAGCCCCTTTTTGCTGCAAAAGTTGAACAAGACGTTGTTTATCTGTAGGACGTGCACGCGACATGATCTTCAATCCCATCACACGATCCAATGCTTCTTCGTCACTCAATTCACCAAAGGCAACCCCTGTTATGCGATTGCGTTCTGTATCTTCAGCAGTCCAAAGACCTATTTGACGTGCTATTTCGGTTGCTGTTCCGGGAGTGTCACCCGTTACAATCTTGATGTCGATACCTGCCGACTGGCATTTGGCTACCGCAGCAGGCACATCCGGGCGGATTGGATCGGAAATAGCCACAACACCCAGAAAGTTAAGATCGTTGGCTGCCACAAGAGAAACACAATCTCCCGTTTCACTCTCGTCCACTATTTTATAGGCAAAGCCCAACGTACGCATAGCCATATTTTGGTAGCTCAGCAATTGAGCTTCCACAGTAGAGCGATATTCAGCCACACTCACGTTTCCGCTGTCAAGCACCACCTCTTTACACTTGCCTAAGACTATCTCCGGTGCACCTTTTATATAAAGGACTTTTTTACCAATGAGTGAAGATTGGGCCAATGTTGCCATAAACTTTCGCTCGGTAGAAAAAGTCAATTGATCGATCACATGTCCTTTTTCCCTTATTTCAAGATAGTTTTGTTGGAGACCATTCAGCCAAAGTAGCAGTGCTACTTCCGTGGGGTTTCCCACTCCTTTGGGCTTTTCTCCGACTCCCAATTCTTCTAAGAAAGCGGTCGAGTTCACGCTAATTCCCTCAATAACCAATTTACTTATAAGGTTATCAGCCAACTCACCTCCATTCTTTAATCCATAAAAATTAGGTTCGTGCACTTGCATCAGGTTTTGGGTTAACGTCCCTGTTTTGTCCGTACAGATAACCGTGATAGCTCCCATTGTTTCGCATGCATGCATTTTACGCACAAGATTATTCGTTGCCAGCATACGGCGCATATTGAGCGCCAGACTCAGCGTCACGCTCATAGGCAAACCCTCGGGTACAGCCACCACAATCAGGGTAACCGCCATCATAAAATATTTCAGCACAATCTGTGCTATGACCATATACTGCTGCCAGCCGCTCACCTCATTCGCACTCAAATAATGAAATAAGTCCTTTGAAACAAAAACAACAAAAGTTGCAATCGCTATAGAAAAGCCAACCTTGCCTATCAGATTGGCCAACTTAGTAAGCTGAATATTTAAAGGGGTTGGTTCTCCGCTTTGTTCTGTACTCTGGCGAGCAACCTGACCTATCTCTGTAGCGTCACCCACACAAAGCACTTTCATTGTTCCATGACCGTCTACTACCGTAGTACCTCTCATCACCTTATTCGAAGCATAAGTCGCTTCATCATCAAAATCAGCCTCAACAATCGTTTTATTTATCATAGGCTCTCCGGTAAGGTTGGACTCGTTGATTTGCAAAGAGATAGCTTCAATCAATTCACCATCCGCCGGAATTTCTTCGCCGGTCTCTAATATAATAATGTCACCAACAACTACATCCTTACGAGGAATCTCTCGCACCTTTCCACTACGTATCACCTTAACAAGTGTCTCCTCATTAACAGCATTCAGCAGATCAAATTTCTTATTGGCATCATATTCGAAAAAGAAACCAATGCCGGTAGCCAGAAAAATGGCACATATAATACCAATCGTCTCGGCATATTCATTTTCAATGATAGAAATGAGTAAAGAAAATACCGCAGCTATAAGTAGTACCCGAACAACAGGGTCTTCAAATTTTTCCAGATAGAGTTTCCACAAAGAAGCACGCTTGGGCGGCGTCAGAAGATTGTCACCATACTTTTCCCTGTTTATTTTCACTTCATCCTCGCTCAGACCGGAATGATAATAAGCGTCATTTGTTGCAGTCATATAAATATATCAATTATTAAAGGCACAAAAATACAACATATAATTTAAAAAAAGACCGATTAAGCTTTTTATCAGCTATCGACTCATAAACCTAAATGAAGATGAAACAAAACAAAAGCCGATGTTGTTTTAAAAACAATAACTCAAATAATGAAAACCTCTATGAAGTACATTTGCACAGCATGCGACTACATTTATGATCCCGAAACTGGAGATCCAGAGAGCGGAATAGACCCGGGTACAGCATTCGAAGATATTCCTGAAGATTGGATTTGCCCTCTTTGCGGAGTAGGGAAAGAAGACTTTGAGCCTCTGGATGAATAAATAAGCCGGAGATAGGAGCCGTGAACTTTAAAAAAGACTAAAAAGAATACTCCATCTTTAATTCATTTGATGATTGTTTGCCTCCTACATAATAATGTAATATATTTAGCTATCTTAATCACTTCATTTAAAAGCAGTAATACAGATGGTACAAATATATTGCAAGAATAACAACACTTATAAAGGATTCCCTATCGGAAGTTCACTTTTGGATATTTATAATGGCTTAGAGCTCAATTTTCCTTATCCTGTTGTCAGCGCCAAAGTAAATAATCGCTCCGAAGGGTTAACCTTTAGAGTATACAATAATAAAGACGTAGAGTTTCTGGATATAAGAGATTCTTCAGGAATGCGTACGTATGCGCGTTCACTCTGCTTCATTCTCTTTAAAGCAGTTACCGATCTTTTTCCCAATGCAAAACTATTTGTTGAACACCCTGTATCAAAAGGATATTTCTGCAACCTATCAATCGGCCGCCCCGTCACACTTGAGGATGTGTCACTAATAAAGAAACGCATGCATGAGATTGTGGATGCAAACATTCCTTTTCACCGTACAGAGTGTCACACCGCCGAAGCCGTGCGCATTTTTAATGAACGGGGGATGGACGACAAAGTGAAACTCCTCGAATCATCAGGTTCCTTATATACTTATTATTATACTTTAGAAGATACCATTGACTATTATTACGGCAATTTGGTTCCACGTACAGGCTACGTCAAATTGTTCGACTTAGTGAAATATTATGATGGCTTGCTGCTCCGCATTCCGACGAGAAGTAACCCGTATGTTTTGGAAGATGTGATTAAGCAAGAGAAAATGCTCGACGTATTTAAAGAGTATATTCAATGGAGCAACATTATGGGACTGAGCAATGCCGGAGATTTTAATATGGCCTGCGAACAGGGGTATGCAACAGACCTTATTAATGTAGCCGAAGCTCTTCAAGAAAAAAAGATTGCACAGATAGCCGAGACGATATATCATCGAGGAGGAAATGGAGACAGAGTAAAACTTGTGCTCATAGCCGGCCCTTCATCATCGGGGAAAACGACTTTCAGCAAAAGGCTTTCCATACAATTGATGACTAACGGCTTAAAGCCATATCCTCTTTCGTTGGATAATTATTTTGTTGACCGGGAACAAACACCGCTTGATGAAAACGGGAATTACGATTACGAATCGCTCTATGCGCTCGATCTCGAACTATTCAATCGACAGTTAGAGGCACTTCTACGTGGAGAGGAAGTGAATCTTCCCCGATTCAATTTCGCATTGGGCAGAAAAGAGTACAACGGCGACAAACTTAAAATAGAGAGCCACACCATCTTGATTCTGGAAGGCATTCATGCCCTCAACCCGGAATTGACAAATCACATCAACAGTGCCAATAAGTTCAAGATATACGTCTCTGCGCTAACCACTATCTCTTTGGATGATCATAATTGGATCCCGACAACAGACAACAGAATGCTGCGTCGCATCATACGTGACTTCAACTATAGAGGCTACTCAGCACAAGAAACCATTTCGCGTTGGCCAAGCGTTCGTGCAGGAGAAGATAAATGGATATTCCCTTACCAAGAGAATGCAGATGTAATGTTCAATTCGGCATTACTTTTTGAATTTGCCGTTCTGCGTCGCCATGCTGAGCCCATTCTTACAGATGTGCCACGTAATAGCCCCGAATACTGTGAAGCATATCGCCTGCTCAAATTCATTAAATATTTTACGCCTGTTCAAGACAAAGAAATTCCTCCCACGTCATTGCTCAGGGAATTTCTTGGCGGTAGCAGTTTTAAGTATTAGAGAGAGAATGATTATGTAGTTTATAACACCCTAACATCTCCACTTATGACAAACCTGGATGCATTAAAAGCAATACAAGAAAATGTAGCTATCTTATCTAATCAGTTAGTCGATGACTATAAATATATCCCTCAGTATGAACACCCTTTGCCTTCAAGTAAGAAGATAGAGGAGATTATGTTTCTCGTGAGGGGAGTGATTTTTCCCGGATATTCTGGAGATAGAACGATAAGAAGCCACACTCTACCTTTCCATATAGGTGTATATCTTGAAAGAATATACTCTTTGCTAAAAGAGCAAATACACTGTGGACTCTCTTTTGATCCGGAGATAAGTGCCAATATTAGCAATAAAAATCAAGAAGCGTCAAATCTCACTGTAACTTTCATCAATGCAATCCCTGAATTGAAACGACTTTTATCAAAAGATGTAAAAGCAATACTTGATGGTAACCCAGCAACTCAAAGTTATGGTGAGGTTATCTTCTGTTACCCTACAATCACCGCACTACTACACCATCGTGTTGCGCATGAGTTGTTGAAACAAGGGGTTCCAATCCTGCCAAGAATCATCTCAGAACTAGCACATTCAGCAACAGGCATTGATATACACCCCGCAGCACAGATCGGTGAATATTTTAGCATTGATCATGGAACAGGAGTAGTAATAGGACAGACTACAATTATAGGTAACCATGTCCGACTATACCAAGGTGTCACATTAGGATCGAAAAGTTTTATACTTGACAACTTAAGCAATCGGACTGATACACCCCGCCACCCAATACTTGAGGACAACGTTACTATTTACTCTAATTCCTCAATACTGGGAAGAGTTACGATAGGCCATGATAGTGTGATAGGCGGGAATGTTTGGATAACACAAGATGTTGCTCCAAATTCAAGAATTATTCAGCAAAAAGCCATTGAGGGTTCATACATTGACGGATTAGGAATCTAAAAAGAACCAACTCTACAATATTGGTATATAAAGAAGCTAAAGGCATAACTTAGATAGACAGACTAAGTCATATTGATAACATATAAAAGCATAAAACCTCATTTTGATACCATACAAATCCTAAAAACCTTCTTTTTACGTGCATATAATTGATGTACATCAAATAATGATACTTTTAGCAAAAGTTTCTTTGATTAGATTATTATGTTATATAACATATTTCTATCTTTGCAGAGGTAAAAAGAAAAGCTAAGCGCTTAGATAAGTTTTCAAAGGTATTAGTTTTTAAAGTTTTTAGGTATAACAAATTAAAAGTAGGTATTATGAAAAGATTAGGATTAACATTAGTGGCAGCCCTCTGCCTGGCTGCTAGTACATTTGCAGCAGGGAATCAACCTACGACTGCAAAATGGGAAGGTAACATCAACGTAAATAAGTTGAGTCAATATTTGAAACTGACTTCTGCTCAGACAGAAGAAGTTGCTAACATCTCTGATTATTTCACTGAAAAAATGGAAAAAGCATCTAACTCAAACAAGAAACAAGACGAATTGCTTAAAACTGCAGTTTACGGTAACTTGAAGTTGATGAAAAACACGCTTTCTCCGGAGCAATACAGCAAATATGCTACATTGCTAAACATTACCTTGTATAACAAAGGTATTGAGTTGAAGTAAGAGATTCACAAGATCATAAAAGAAGAAGGGTATTACAGCTTTAGTTTGTAATACCCTTTTCTTTTATAGTCAAAATACTAGTTTCATTAGTTTTTCATAGCATAAAACTAATGGTTTAACGGCTTGAAACTAATAGTTTCAAGCCGTTAAACCATTAGTTTCGATACGAGGAAACTTCAGTTTTATCACTAGGAAACAAAATGGGAAGACTACTTCTGCCGAGCATTGAAAACAATCCCCGAAACAATCAAAAGTAAACCGATATAAGTAGAATAAACTATTTGCTCTCCCAGCACTGCATGAATGAGAAAGAGAGAAAGAAACGGGGAGAGATAGCACATCTGATTGATCAATGCGGGATTACTTGTTTTCCGTATGGCATAGCCAAAACAGACAAAAGGAATGCCAATTTCAAAAGCGCCCACATACATGCCCGATAAAAGACCGGGAAGAGAATGAATGTCGATCCCTACCACACAAGCTCCGATGATGAGATACAAAGTACCAAAAAGAAAACCGGCAAATAAGGCAACGGTTCCATCTACATCATTTTTTTTATTGGTCACGATCCAATAAGAAGCCCATAGAAAGGATGTTAATACAGCAAGAAGCACACCTGCTAGTGAAATAGGTGCTCCGCCCAAACTACCGGAACCGAATGAGATAAGCGCAACTCCAGCAAGAGAAAGAAACATGCCAATATATTTCTTCTTAGGTATAGGTTGCCCGGCAAACAAAGAGAGCAACACCAACAGCACGATGGGCCAAGTATAGTTGATCGGCTGAGCTATCTGGGCAGGAAGTAAATCATACGCCCGAAACAACACTAAATAATACAGCACCGGATTTAGTAAGCCCATCCATACAAATCGCCCCCATTGCTTCCTTCTTAAGGAACGCACCAAACTCCACTTCTTCTGTAGAAAAAGGGTACAGGTAAATATCAATAGAGCAGTACACGAAGCTATTAGTAGTAGTTCAAAAGAGGTAAGATGTGACAGTGCTATCTTAAAAGCAGAAGCAACCGTCGACCAGCTTAGCACAGCTACACCGGCACAGACGATTGCTTTATTTTCTTGTTTCATGCTCGATTCTAATTATCTTAGAGCTTCCACCTCATCTGTAGTCAGAGGAATCTTCTTACCCAAGCGGCGAGCACCGGTTTCGGTAATTAAATAATCTTCCTCGTTACGAATACCTCCAAAGTTCTTGTAAGCCTCAACAGCATCGTAGTTAATGAAATCGGCGAATTTCTTTTCTCCTTTCCATAAATCAATAAGTTCGGGAATAAAGTAAATGCCCGGTTCAATGGTATGCACAAAACCTGTCTCAAGCGGACGGGCAAGACGAAGTGATTTACGACCAAACAGCGTGCTCTTTGGTTTACCATCATAGCCTACCCAAACTTCTCCAAGGTTTTCCATATCATGCACATCAAGCCCCATCATGTGTCCCAATCCATGAGGATAGAACAAAGCATGAGCTCCTTCACGTACAGCATCGTCGGCATTACCTTTCATCAAACCAAGTTGCTTCATCCCCTCTACCATGACACGGGCCGAAAGATCATATACATCAACAAAAGGAATACCCGGTTTCAAAGCTTTCACCGATTCGAGATGCATGGCTACCTGAAGATCATAGATTTCTTTCTGACGCAAAGTAAATGTTTTATCAGCAGGAATGGTAGAAGACATATCACCGGCATATCCCATAGAAGTTTCAGCACCAGCATCAACAAGAAACAAATCACCCGGCTTCACCGTGTTGCCGTGATAGTGATTGTGCAACGTCTGACCGTTGATGGTAGCAATAGTAGGGAACGACAGATCGGCGCCTGCCGCAGCTGCAACAGCTTCCAATGTTGCCGCTACTTCATACTCCTTCATCCCGGGACGAACGGCCTTCATGGCAGCAATGTGCATATCGGCAGTAATATCACAAGCCTTTTCTATTTCAACAATCTCTTCTGCAGATTTATAACTACGTTGCTTGATAATGGCACGAATGAAATCAAGAGAAACCTCTTCATGTCCAACAGAGATGCCCAACAGTGCAAGTAATTTCAAGCTATGTTCGGCTCGGTAAGGAAGTAGATAATGAATCGTCTGACCCTTTTGTGCCGCCTTATGCAAATAGTCTACAATCGTATTGGAAGGCATGGTATGTGTCACGCCCACGAGTTCGCTTTTTTCCCTCAGCGTAGGCTGAGTACCCATCCATACAATATGATCGATGGTCAATTCATCACCAAAGATGATGTCTTTGTCTTCATCAATGTCGATAATGGCAGAAAGTCCGGAAAAGGAAAGTCCGAAATAGTAAAGAAAAGTAGAGTCTTGACGATAACGAAATGCGTTATCAGCATAATTCAAGCCATGTTCATCATTGCCCAAAAATAACAATATTCCAGAGCCTACCGTCTTTTTCAGCAGTGCTCTTCGCTGCATATAGGTTTCTTTAGAAAACATAATGTTCTGTTTTTAAGTTAGTCCAACAAAGATAACCCTTTTTATTGATAATTGATATTTGTCTATTTACGAATATCAATTAAAATAATTACTTTTGTAGCGAGATAACGTTAGATAAAGAAAGCAATATGGCACAAGGTTCCCGTCAGACGCAGTCGCAAGTACAGCAACAAACTCAGACTCTTTCTCCTCAACAGATTCTGGTTGTGAAATTATTGGAACTTCCTGCAGTGGAGTTGGAAGATCGTGTGCGTGCTGAGTTGCTTGAAAACCCCGCTTTGGAAGAAGGCAAAGAGGAAACGGCGGCCGATGATCTGGCTGCTACGGATGCTCAGGAGGGTGAAAGCGACGCCAATGAATATGATTCATTAAGCGACTATCTGAGCGAAGATGACATCCCCGACTACAAATTACAAGAAAATAACCGTTCGAAAGGTGAGCAAGCCGAAGAAATCCCTTTCTCGGACGCAACCTCTTTTTACGAAATATTGAGAGAACAACTGGGTGAACGAAATCTGACCGAGCACGAACAGGAATTGGCTGAATACATCATCGGCTCACTTGATGACGACGGGCTACTTCGGAAATCTTTGGAAAGTATCAATGACGAACTGGCCATCTATGCCGGAGTGAATACTTGTGAAGAGGAACTTGAAGAGGTGCTGAAAATTATTCAGGATTTTGATCCGGCAGGGTTAGGTGCCCGTAACTTGCAAGAGTGTCTGGCCATACAAATCCTTCGAAAAGAACCTTCACCACTACGACAAACTGAACTGGACATTATCGAAAAATGCTACGAGGAATTTACGCGCAAGCATTGGGATAAGATTATGCAGAAGCTCGGGTTGAGTGAGAAGGAGTTTGAAGAAACGATCGCAGAGATAACCAAATTGAACCCTCGACCGGGCAGCTCTCTTGGTGAAGTGATCGGACGGAATATGCAGCAAATCATACCGGACTTCACCGTTGAAACTTATGATGACGGAACCATCATCCTTAGCATGAACAATCGGAATATGCCCGAGTTACGGATGAGTAGGGACTTCACGGAGATGGTTGAAGAACATACAAAAAACAGAGCTAATCAGACAAAGGAATCGAAAGAAGCAATGATGTTTCTCAAGCAAAAGATGGATTCGGCACAAGGATTCATTGATGCTGTGAAACAACGCCAAAACACGCTGCAAACTACCATGCAAGCAATCATTGACTTGCAACGTCCGTTCTTTCTTGAAGGAGACGAATCGCTGCTCCGCCCCATGATATTAAAAGATGTGGCTGAGCGCACGAGACTTGACATTTCCACGATATCAAGAGTGAGTAATAGTAAATATGTGCAAACCAATTACGGTGTATACTCCCTCAAATTCTTTTTTAGCGACGGCTATACCACTGAAGATGGTGAAGAGATGTCTGTTCGCGAAATCCGAAAGATATTAAAGGAATGCATTGACAATGAAAACAAGAAAAAGCCGCTTACGGATGACGAATTGGCTGATATACTGAAAGAAAAAGGATATCCTATTGCCCGAAGAACGGTAGCTAAATATCGTCAGCAGTTAAACATACCTGTAGCAAGACTAAGAAGATAAAATAGACTTAAAATAGCTTGAAGAACTTAACAATAAAAAATATATGGAAGAGCATATCATTGCAGATAGAACGTTGATCAGGACGGCCAAAATTATATCGGCCGTCTTTACTCCGTTTTCTATTCCTTTTGTGGCATTTCTTATCCTGCTCTTATTTTCGTATTTGCGCATCATGCCGCTCACTTACAAATTGATCGTTCTAGGGGTTGTTTATTGCTTCACAATATTGATGCCTACACTGACTATCTTCTTATTCCGGAAAATCAATGGCTTCGAAGCAAAAGATCTGACTGACCGCAAAAAACGTTATGTACCCTACATACTGACGATCCTTTCTTACGTATTCTGCCTATTGATGATGCGTAAACTAAACATTCCGTGGTACATGTCGGGAATTATTCTGGCAAGTCTGTTGGCCATGGGCATTAGCACCATAGTCAATCTAAAATGGAAGCTTAGTGAGCACATGATTGGCATGGGTGGTATTGTAGCAGGATTAATCTCTTTCAGTGAATTATTCAGCTATAACCCTGTATGGTGGCTGTGTCTCTTTTTACTCATAGCGGGCACGCTGGGGACTGCCCGAATCATTTTGCAACATCACACACTGAGTGAAGTACTAACCGGATTTGGCGTTGGCTTCATTTGTACGCTATTGGTGCTGCACCCCGTAACCAATATTTTATTTAGAATTTTCTTATTTTAATAGTATGAACCTTTAAATTTTACTAGTTATGAAGTTTCCTGAAGAATTAAAGTACACCAAAGAACATGAATGGATTCGCCTGGATGGCGACGTGGCTTATATAGGTATCACTGATTATGCACAAGAGCAATTAGGCGACATCGTTTTTGTCGATGTTCCCAGCGTAGGAGAAAAACTTGAAGCAGGAGAAGTGTTCGGTACCATCGAAGTTGTAAAAACAATCTCTGATCTTTTTCTACCTGTAGCAGGAGAAGTCGTGGAACAAAATGAAACATTGGAAGAAAAGCCAGAGTTAGTAAACCAAGATCCATACGGCGCAGGCTGGATTATAAAAATAAAACCGGCTGCCGATGCTGATTTTGATTCTCTGCTAGACTATAAAGAATACAAAAAAACGGTAAACGAATAAACCAATAGTATGACGCCAATTGTTAGTATAATCATGGGTAGCACATCTGATCTCCCCGTTATGGAGAAAGCGGCTCAATTACTAAACGATTTGCATGTACCATTTGAGATGAATGCACTCTCGGCTCACCGCACACCGGAAGCTGTAGAGGCATTCGCCAAAAATGCGCATTCAAAAGGAATTAAAGTGATTATCGCTGCTGCCGGTATGGCCGCCCATTTACCGGGAGTTATTGCAGCATCCACACCGTTACCGGTAATCGGTGTCCCAATAAAATCTACACTCGATGGCATCGACGCACTGCTGGCCATCGTACAGATGCCTCCGGGAATTCCCGTGGCAACTGTAGGAATAAACGGTGCACTCAATGCTGCAATTCTTGCCATCCAGATGTTATCTCTGGAAGATAAAGAATTAGAAGCCAAATTCATTGCTTATAAAGAAGGACTTAAAAAGAAAATTGTTAAGGCCAACGAAGAGTTGAAGGAGGTGAAGTACGAGTTTAAAACAAATTAAATGGATCTATTCAACTATTCCCGAAGGGAAACGTCTGAGGTTAACATTGGTGCCATAGCTTTGGGTGGAAAAAACCCTATCCGCATCCAGTCGATGACCAATACATCCACTCAAGACACAGAAGCTTGCGTGGAACAAGTAAAGAGAATCATAGATGCCGGAGGTGACTATGTCCGTCTGACCACGCAAGGAGTGAAAGAGGCTGAAAACCTCAAGAACATCAATGTAGCTTTGAGAGCTCAAGGATACATGAATCCACTCGTAGCAGATATTCACTTCACTCCCAAAGTTGCTGACGTGGCGGCATTATATGCTGAAAAAGTACGCATCAATCCGGGTAACTATCTGGATGCCCCGCGTACTTTCAAGCAAGTGAATTACACCGATGAGGAATATGCGCAGGAGTTAGCGAAGATTCGTGAGCGCCTTGTCACGTTCCTTACTATATGTAAGGAAAATAATACAGCTATTCGCATTGGAGTGAATCACGGTTCCTTATCGGACCGCATCATGACTCGCTACGGAGACACACCTGAGGGGATGGTCGAATCGTGTATGGAATTTCTTCGCATTTGCGTTGCCGAAAACTTCATGAACGTGGCTATCTCCATAAAAGCATCCAACACAGTAGTGATGGTGAGAACAGTAAGGCTACTCGTGGAAGTCATGAAGAAAGAAGGAATGGAATTTCCACTTCATCTGGGAGTAACCGAGGCCGGAGATGGAGAAGATGGGCGTATAAAATCAGCACTAGGCATTGGAGCTTTGCTAGCAGATGGATACGGAGACACCGTAAGAGTTTCGCTAAGCGAAGAACCTGAAGCAGAAATTCCTGTAGCCAAGAAATTGGTTGACTATGTTACTCAACGCATTAAGCATCCTTATATACCAGGTCTAGAAGCAAAAGAGTTTAATTACCTCGCTCCTGTACGCAGGCAAACGACTGAAGTTAAGAATATCGGTGGAGAGAACGTTCCGGTAGTTATATCTGATCGGATGGACAATACATTCGAAACGAACCCTCAGTTCATTCCCGATTACATCTATGCCGCAAGAGAATTACCTGCTCAATTAGAAGAAGGACCTGACTATATACTCGATGCAGACGTGTGGGAAGCTGAAAAAGCTTCATTCGAAAAAGCCGGAAAGAACTGTTGGCCAGCTTTCAACCATACACAGCTATTGGCTATTGGCAGTTGCCCTGCGGAACTTAAATTTCTGTTTATGCCCTACATGGCATTGACAGATGAAGTCATTGCTTGTTTGAAAGTTCATCCTGAAATCGTGTTGCTCTCACAAAGCAACCATCCTAACAGAGTGGGCGAGCATAGAGCATCAGTCCACCAATTAATGGTTGAAGGAGTTCAAAATCCAGTCGTTATTTTTCAGCACTATTCCGAAAACCAAGCTGAAGATTTGCAAGTAAAAGCAGCAGCAGATATGGGTGCCTTGATTCTGGATGGCCTCTGCGATGGCATTTTCTTGTATAACCAAGGTAACCTTAGTCATGCTACAGTAGATGCAACAGCTTTCGGTATTCTACAAGCAGGGCGTGTGCGTACAAGTAAAACGGAATATATATCTTGCCCGGGATGTGGACGCACACTTTTCAGCCTGCAGAGCACCATTGCTCGTGTAAAAGCAGCCACATCGCATTTGAAAGGACTAAAAATAGGCATCATGGGATGTATTGTAAATGGTCCGGGAGAGATGGCTGATGCTGATTACGGATACGTAGGTGCAGGCAGAGGAAAAATCAGCCTATATAAGCGTAAAGAGTGTATAGAAAAAAACATTCCGGAAGCAGAAGCGGTAGACAAACTCATAGCCTTGATTAAAGCAAATGGAGACTATTATTCGGAAGAGGAAAGTTTATAAGGAAAGGAAAGAAAAGATTGATTCACCTGATCCATGCCTTTAGCTTGAAGTTGACCAACAACTAGCAATTTTTATAGTATTCCAGAAAAAGCTAGCCGGTGTGTAATCAATTGATGAGCCTAAAGAAAAGAGATTCCTTGTTTTAGCAACATTCCTCTGAATACAAAGAAAGCCAACTAATTTATCATTTTGAATTAGTTGGCTTTCTTTATATCTTTCAGGTTCACTTGAAAAGACCGGAATCAATCTCCCAATGGGGTAATCAATTGGAGACCCTTCTATTTTTTCTTTTGCTGAAAAAGCCAGTCCATGAACCCCGGATAATTGAATGCAGGATCCCAACTACCATGGTTGCATCCCGGGAACTCAATATACTCAACGGTTGCTCCAGAAGCTTTCAAGGCTTTATAAGCCTCACGAGAACCTTCTACAGGCACCACATCGTCACTATCTCCATGGAAGATACGGAAACTGGTCTTCTTTACTTTTTTAAGCCGATCCGGATTTATCGTGCCACAAATTGGAATAGCAGCAGCAAACAAATCAGGGAAACGACTGACAAAATCATAAGTACCCATCCCTCCCATTGAAAGACCAATAATATAAATCCTACCTTTATCAACCTCCGGCATAGCAAGATAGCTGTCAAGTAGTTCTTTCACATCACGAAGCATAGGCGTTAGTTCCGGTGAGCTCGGCATTTCCGAAGGCTGAAAGGATGTCGGTCGAGAAGGGTAGCCCCAATAGCCGGACAACGGACACTGAGGACACAAGACAAAACTAGGATACTTCTCCCTGTTTACAGGATTTTGAAACATCCGGCTACCATGCGTCAGTTGTTTCTCATTATCATCACCGCGTTCGCCGGCACCATGCAGAAACAACACCAATGGATATTTCTTTCCGGATTTTTCCCCTTCGGGGCGAAGCAATCTATAATTCAATGAATCACCCGCTGACGACACAAACACTTTCTTTTCGTATTCTCCTTGTGCTAATGCATAAGCGCTTAGCAAGAGAAAAGGCAATAAGAAAATCAACTTTTTCATGGTAGAATGAATTTATGAATACTATTTCTTACCCGGTGCTAAGATTCCTCGGTATTTTTCAGAATTGCTTAATACTTTAATTGCTTGTTGCAAATCATCATCATCCTTCAACTGCTGTATGATACTTCCTCGTTGGAAATAATAACGCTTGATAATCTCAATCGAAATCATATTCTTAATGTCCTTTGAAAAATAATCTAAGTCGCGATCAAGATTATGGGTCAACTTTTTCTCTAGTGCCTTGAATTCCTCAGAAGCACCATCCATATAGCCTTCAAACGAAGCAGCTTCTTTGAGCGTCTTAAGAATTTTCTCACTTTGCTGATCATACTTAAAATCAGAAGATTTCACCAGAGTTTTAAAATCAGCATAATCAGCATCCGTCAAAGCAAACTTCTCAGGAGAAACAACCGTAACATGTTTCAAGCAATAGTTTGTAGCATAGTTAAAGATGAGATTATCATTGATCAAATAGAACAATATATTAGGCAACTTCTGCTGTTCTACAGTTATATCAGGACTCACACCTCCGCCATCACGAACTTCTCGTCCATCGGCAGTATGAAATACAGTCGTTAAGCTATCCGGTATACGCCCTACGCTACCATCTTCATTTCTATTTTTATAGTCAATAGCTTGCACACACCGTCCACTTGGTATATAATACTTCGAAGTTGTTATTTTAAGCGTACCGCCATAAGGCAACGAACGAGGAACCTGAACCAAACCCTTACCGAAAGTACGATTGCCGATAATCACAGCACGATCAAGGTCTTGCAAAGAACCTGCAAGTATCTCTGAAGAAGAAGCAGTTCCACTATTCACCATTACAGCAATAGGAATTTCCGTATCTAGAGGTTCACGCAAAGTTTTATATGTACTGCTGGCTTGTTTGATCTTTCCTTTCGTTGTCACAATCGTTTTGCCACGAGGAAGAAAGAAGTTCGCAATCTCAACTGCCTCATCGAGTAAACCTCCACCATTACCGCGCAAATCAATGATAAGTGATGTTATGCCCTTGTTCTTCTTCAAATCTAAGAATGCCTGTTTAAATTCTTTAGAGGGATTGCCCGAGAAACTATTCAGGTTGATATAGCCAATCTTATTGCCTACGACTCCATAATATGGCACTGTGGGCAATTGAATTGATTTACGAACGATTGTAAATGATAGTGGCTTTTTCATTCCGGGACGTTCAACTTTAAGTACAAAACTTGTACCCACTTGTCCCCGAAGCATAGCACTAACTTCATCATTGTTCTTCCCTGTCAAATCTTTGCCATCGATATCCATTAAGACGTCACCAACTTTGAGTCCTACAAGAGCCGCAGGCATTCCTTCGTATGGTTCTGCTATAATCGACCGCTTGCGTTTCTGGTCGTATGTTATCATAGAACCAATTCCTCCGTAAGAACCATTAATCATCTGCTCTAACTCACTCTGATCTTCTTCCGGAAAGTAATTAGTATAAGGATCGAGAGACATCAACATACCGTCAATGCCTTCACGAAGTGTTTTGTTTGGATCAATCGTATCTACATAGAACATATCAAGTTCCTTCACTATGGCATTGAATATTTCAAGGTTTTTGGCCAATTGGAAGTTGCGGCTATCTCCACTCTTGAAACTAAAGAAAGCCACTATTGTTAAAACAGCTATTGCTACAATACCATTCCGCTTATTTAGGAATCTTCTCATAATAATTAATGTGTTGATTTACGACTGGACTAATTAACAAGTAAACAGTTCAATATCTACAATATCTCGTTAATATTTAACTTTATTTCATCCCATTGCTTCTTCGGAATGGTTGTTCCTATCACCTGAATAACATTTCCAGAGAGAATAGAACCTATTTTAGCACATTTTTCAAGTGAATAACCACAAGTAAGTCCATACAAAAAACCTGCAGCAAAATAATCACCTGCACCCGTTGTGTCAATCACCTTCTTAATAGGTAAAGCTTTAACTTTAATTTCTTCAGTTCCTTTACGAATATATGATCCATCCGCTCCAACCTTCACAATAGCAATACTGCACATTTTGGCCATCATATCTAAAGCTTCTTTTGGTTCTTTGCCTGTGAAAGCTTTTGCCTCTTCTTCATTAGCGAATAAGATATCGACATAACGATTGACTAATAAAGAAAAGAAGTCAAGATCACTTTCAACGATATTATAACTAGCCATGTCCAAACAAACTTGCAGACCAGCTTCTTTAGCTAATTCAATGGCACGCAAAATCATATCATGATCTTGTACCAGATATCCTTCAATAAGAAAATAAGTATAACCTTTGAACATGTCCAATGAAAGATCTTCGGCAGTCAACGTAGAAGCAGCACCAAGATAGGTACCGAAAGTACGTTCTCCATCTGGAGAGATGAAAGTAGAAGCAACACCCGAAGGAAGATCGCAAGTCAACAACTTCCCTTCAATGCCATTTCTCTGCAAATTATCCTTGTAAAACCGACCATACGTATCGTCTCCCACTTTGCCTATAAAGCCCGTTCCTGCTCCCAGGCAGGCCAATCCGAGAATAGCATTACCGGTAGAACCACCAGTAGCTAAATGTGTATCCATCTGGCTAAAGCGTTCATTAATAATCTTTAGTTTTAAATCATCTATAAGCTGCATACTGCCTTTAGGTAATTCCATTTCAGCAAGAATTGCATCATCATTGAGGGTTGCAAGTACGTCTACAAGGGCGTTGCCCAATCCTATTATTTTGTCCATTTCAATCTTTTTTTTGCAAAGATATTGCATATTTCAAAATATCCTATTACTTTTGCATCGCAATTGAGAAAACATTCTTCGATAGCTCAGTCGGTTAGAGCATCTGACTGTTAATCAGAGGGTCGTAGGTTCAAGTCCTACTCGAAGAGCTAAAAACTCTCAATTGCACATTCTTCGATAGCTCAGTTGGTTAGAGCATCTGACTGTTAATCAGAGGGTCGTAGGTTCAAGTCCTACTCGAAGAGCTAAAAAGGTTTGTCATCGCGGCAAACCTTTTTTTGTTTTCACTCTATTCCTTTTATCGCGCTATAGCCAATGTCAACACACTGATCCGTACTCCGGCTATTTTTCCAAATGGAGAAGCACAGGCCACAGTCGTCGCTCCGGTAGTTAAAACATCATCAATAATCAGAATATGTTTCCCTGCAAAAAGCTCAGAGTTAAGCAGTTCAAAAATACCATCAACATTTTCCCACCGTTCAAAAGTTGATTTACGCGTCTGAGTTTCTGTATTTCTTTTTCTAACAACAGAGGTCGTATCCATCGAAATACCTGTGATAGCAGATACTCCTCGGGCAATCCATTCACTTTGGTTATATCCCCTCTTGGCCAGTTTATCCGGATGCAAAGGTACCGGGATGACCACATCTACTCCTTCAAAAAAGTCGCAACCTAACAATTCTCTGGCCATAAGACGCCCCATAACCTCACCCAACTCTTTGTTTCCTTTATATTTAAGACTATACAAAATATTTCTGAAATCACTTCCTTTAGAATAAAAGAAAAAAGAAGTAGCGCGTTCAATTGGTATTCTCCCCCAGAATAAACGTTCTGCGGGGTTTCCGGGCATACGATGATAATTGGTACGCGGCATATCCATATTACATTTTATACACAGCATCTCTTCACCTTCAAAAAGTGGACTCTCGCAAACAACGCAGCATCGAGGAAAGAAAAGAGCAAAGAAGGAGCTAATCCACCTTATCATAGTTTCATTTATTGGAATTCTTATACGAATATAGAGAGATTAATTAGACAAGCAAAAGGAGTTTCAACAAAACAATAGAGTTTTTTGCTAACTTTGCCCATACAAAAACCTAAAATGATGGAACATCCTCTTTCTCAATTTCAATACTGCCCCAAATGCGGTTCATCTCAATTCCTGGTAAATAATGAAAAATCAAAGAAGTGCATGAACTGTGAATTTGTGTACTACTTTAATCCTTCTTCCGCCACTGTAGCTTTCATACTAAATGAAAAAAAAGAATTACTCGTTTGCGAACGAGCTAAAGAACCCGCCAAAGGTACCCTTGACCTTCCGGGTGGCTTTGTGGATATGCATGAAACATTAGAAGAAGCTGTTATTCGCGAAATTCTTGAAGAGACCGGATTAACGGTTCAGAAAGCAACCTATCTGTTTTCTCTACCTAATATATATATCTATTCGGGATTTCCGGTACACACCCTCGATGCTTTCTTATTATGCAAAGTTGAAGACACCAGACATCTCAAAGCGATGGACGATGTTGCCGACTCTTTCTTCGTCCCTCTAAGTGAGATAAAACCGGAAAAATTTGGTTTGGATTCCGTTCGTAAAGGATTGATTGCCTTCTTGGCTGAACAGGATTTTTAACTGAGTGATAGAACAACAATCTTTCATACTTCAAAACTTCTATTAGCTCTAAATTCTAGTTAAAGACTGTCAAACTACACTTTATCTGCCCTATTATCGGCAAAAACGAGTATTTTTGTAAAAATGTATAATTATGAAAAAGAAGATCTTACAGATTATATGCGTATTTATTTGTTCCGTGCCAAGCTATGTTTTAGCTCAAACCAATGGAGAAATACCGTCGCCTTCTCGCCTATATAATGAAGGAAAAGAACTCTTTATAGAAGAGAACTATGCTGCTGCCGCTCTTTCTCTTCAGCATTTTTTAAAGCAGCAACCAACTTCGCCAGTTAGCCAAGAAGCCGAATATATGCTGGCTTGTTCTTCCTACGAGCTACAAGACCGCAACAGTACAGCCTTGCTAAGGGAGCATTTGGAGAAGTATCCTGATTCACCTCATGCAAATCGCATTTATGCGCTTATTGCTTCAACCTATTTCTTTGAAGAAAAATACGATGAAGCCTTAGCATTATTTAATTCCTCACGCCTCGATCTATTGGCCAACGATGAGAGAGATGAGATGACCTATCGTTTGGCTAGCAGTTATCTGAAAACAGGCAATATCAAAGAAGCGGCCGTTTGGTTCGAGACATTAAAAAACACAACGAATAAATACGCCGAAGATTGCATTTACTACATTGCATACATACGATACACTCAGCAGCGATACGACGAAGCACTAAGTGGTTTCCTTAAATTACAAGATAGCCAAAAATACAAAAAGCTATCTCCCTATTACGCCGCCGAGATCTACCTCATTAAAAAACAATATGCGGAAGCCGAGAATATAGCGCAAAATTATCTTTCCAGCTTCCCTCAAAGCCAATACACTGCCGAGATGCACCGCATCTTAGGAGAGGTGTACTATCATTCGGAAGAATACCATAAAGCGACCAATGCTTTTGAAGGTTATTTGAATGCGGAAACAGCTCCGCGAAGAGATGCGCTATACATGCTAGGCTTATCGTATTATCACACCAGTGTGTATTCTAAAGCTGCTTCCACCTTAGGAGAAGTTGTGATGGAAAATGATGCGCTAACACAAAATGCATATCTACACATGGGGCTCGCTTACCTTCAGCTAGCCGAAAAGAGCAAAGCACGCATGGCTTTTGAACAAGCAGCAGCATCCAATGCTGACATGAAAGTGAAAGAGCAAGCAGCATACAACTATGCATTGTGCATACACGAAACCTCTTTTTCTGCCTTTGGTGAGTCAGTAACTGTTTTTGAAAAGTTCCTGAATGAATTCCCAAATTCTAAATATATTGAAAAAATAAGCGGCTATTTGGTGGAAGTATATATGAATACCCGCAGTTACGATGCTGCTCTTAAATCAATTGAACGCATCTCTAATCCGGGAACACGAATCATGGAAGCTAAACAAAATATCTTGTTCCAACTAGGAACACAGATGTTTGCTAATGCTTCGTTTGAACAAGCTCTCGCATACTTCAACCAATCGATAGCCATTGGACAATACAATCGCCAAACGAAAGCTGATGCTTACTACTGGCGAGGAGAAACATTCTATCGCTTGAACAACAGGCAAGAAGCTGCGCAAAACTTTACGGATTATTTATCATTAACACAGCAACCTTCTAACGAGATGTATGTGTTGGCACATTACAACTTGGGATATACCGCTTTCCAGCAAAAGAATTATTCGCTAGCTGAAAGTTGGTTTCTTAAGTATATAAAGATGGAAAAAAATAAAAGCAATCCAACTTTGGCAGATGCCTACAACCGAATCGGTGATTGCAACTTTCATGCACGAAACTTTAATGAGGCTAAACAATATTATTCACTAGCTGAAAGTATGGGAACTGCTACGGGCGATTATTCGTACTATCAATTAGCCTTAGTGTCTGGATTGCAAAAAGATTATGTGGGAAAGACAGCATTATTGAATAGACTGTCCGAAAAATATCCCTCTTCACCTTATGCAATAAATGCTCTGTATGAAAAAGGGCGTGCCTACGTGCAGATGGAAAACAGCAAACAGGCCATCAGTACTTTTAAAGAAGTAGTCAATAAGTATCCAGAGAGCCCGGTAAGTAGAAAAGCAGCAGCCGAGATCGGCTTGTTATACTATCAGGACGAAGACTATAACCAGGCTATTGAAGCTTACAAATATGTAATTACTCAATATCAAGGCAGTGAAGAAGCTCGCCTCGCACTTCGCGACTTAAAATCAATCTACATAGACACGAACCGCATTGATGAGTTTTCATCGCTCGTATCTTCTCTTCCAGGAAACATCCACCTCGACATTAACGAACAAGATTCGCTAACATATACTGCTGCAGAGAAGGTCTATATGAAAGGTAACATCGGACAAGCCAAAGAAAGCCTTAATAAATATCTTCAAACTTTTCCTGATGGAGCGTTTAAACAAAGCGCACATTACTATCTTTGCCTAATTGCCAGAGAACAGAAAAACGACGATATGATACTTCTGCATTCAGAAAAACTACTTGAGTACCCCGATAATCGTTTCTCGGAAGAAACGATTATTATGAGGGCAGAGGTTCTATTCAAACAACAAAAATTTAACGAGGCACTCGCTCTATACAAGCAATTAAGAGGAAAAGCTTCTACAACTGAAAATCGCATATTAGCCCAGACCGGCATCTTACGCTCTGCTCATCTGACGAAGAACGATGCAGAAACAATACACACTGCCTCTGAACTTCTTTCAGAAACGAAACTGAGCCCTGAGCTAACCAACGAAGCCCTCTATTATAGAGCTAAAGCTTATTTAAATCAACGAGCAGAGAAAAATGCCATGGCAGATCTCAGGGTTTTAGCCAAAGATACCCGTAATGCTTACGGAGCTGAAGCGAAATATCTTGTTGCTCAAAACTTATATGAGGCAAAAGAATATAGTGCCGCCGAAAAAGAAGCGTTAGATTTCATTGAACAGAGCACTCCCCATGCCTATTGGCTTGCGCGTACCTTTATTCTTCTATCAGATGTGTACGTGGCAATGAATAAGAAGTTGGATGCGCGGCAGTATTTGCTGAGCTTACAGCAAAACTATCATGCAGAGGATAATATTAAGAATATGATTGAAACGCGGTTACAGAAACTTAATTAAGTAAGGACTTATGAAAAGATCAAAAAATAGAATACACACAAAGTTGAGTAGCTTTGTATTATTGGCTAGCGCACTGTTTATTGCAAATTTAGCGGAAGCGCAGACTCAACACAAGGATACCACAATGAACCGCACTGTCGTTGTGGAGCAACAATATAGCCCGGACATTATCGATGTTTCCAAAATAAACGTGCTGCCAAAGGTTGAGCAGCCAACCATCAGCAAAAAGAATGTGGAGTATGACAACACCCTGTTTCCGGCAAATTCATTCCCTTTTACCGCCATGAAGTTTTATTCAGAGAAAGAAGAACAAGAGTTGGCTAAACAAGGGTATGCCCGATTAGGATATGGGAATTATGGCAATTTAGATGCCAGAATAAGCTATCTTTTCAACCTTTCGAAAAGAGATAAGCTCACTGTGTTCGGAGCGATGGATGGAATGAATGGCGAACTTACAAAGCCAAAGATCGATCCCATCGGACAAGAAGCAAATAAATGGGACGCCCGTTTCTACAGAAGTCGAGCAGGAGTTGACTATCTGCACCAATTCAGCAAACTCGACATGAATATATCCGGCCAATGGCAGCAAGATAACTTCAACTATGGCAGCAATCTTATGGACTTCGGGAATAGCGACAAACAGAGATATAATTCGGTTGAGGTACACTTTGGTGTAAAATCAATGGATGAAGCCCTCCCCTTTCAGTTTAGCGCTGAAACCAATCTACTGACATTCAACAAAAAACATTCTATTTCCGGAGCTTCCGCCAATGAAAATATTATCCGAACAAAGGCGAGTGTTACGGGAGCCATCAGTGATCAACAAAAGGTTACTGTTTCTGCCCAAATGGATAATATATCCTATTCTTCACAATTTAAAGATTATACTTCCCTGCAATTAAACTCATATTACGAACTAAAAGATAATAATTGGTACCTAAAAGCAGGAGCACACTTTGATCTGGCATTCAACTATGAAAAGAGCGTGCGTATGGCACCCGATTTCGTTGCTAATTATATTTTCTCGGATTCATATATTCTCTATGCTGAAGCCAAAGGTGGCAAAATCATTAATGACTTCAGAAAGATGGAACAGCTACATCCCTACAGCAACCCTGAAGTACGCATGCCCGATTCATATGAACAATTAAATACAGTTGTAGGATTCAAGGCTAGCCCATTAATTGGGCTCTGGTTCAATGTGCACGGAGGATATAAAATTGTATCCGATGATTTATCACCTCTATATGACCATGAACGTGGTATTTCTTTTTCTCAAGGAAAGACTAAGAGTTTGTTCTCGGGTTTAAAAGTGAGCTATCAATACAAAGATTTATATCAATTTTCAGTATCAAGCAATGCTTACTCTTGGCAGAAAACGATTAAGAACCTACTGATTCAAAAACCTCTTTTTGATTTTGAATTAGACGCCAATGCTCAGGTTCTTCCCAGATTGAAACTAAACTTAGGGTATCAATATGTTCGGTTGGCCTCTACTGAATTAGCCGATTACACTTCTTCAACGACAGCGCAGTATAGAATGCCTTCTATCAGCAATCTGAAATTAGGCCTTACTTACACTATTTCTCCAAAAATATTTATTTATGCACGAGCCGAAAATTTGTTGAACAAGAAGTACCAATACTATTATTCTTATCCTACTGAAGAATTAAATTATGTTGGAGGATTAAGCTTCCGATTCTAACTATTTCCGATAAAAAAAGAGTTTTTTTTGCAAAAAAGAATAGATTCTCTATATATTATAAGGTGGGAATAGATGTTTTTTCTACTTTTGCGGGCAAATACGAAGACGTTAGTCCACTCTTAAAGAAAAAAGCATGCAGAAAAACCTTGTCATTGTCGAATCGCCGGCAAAAGCAAAAACGATTGAGAAGTTTCTTGGAGAAGATTTTAAAGTTCTCTCAAGCTACGGCCACATACGAGATCTGAAGAAAAAAGAATTTAGTATCGATGTCGAAAACGACTTTGAACCCAAATATGAAATTCCAACTGAGAAGAAAAAACTAGTTGAGGAATTAAAGAAAGAATCAAAGAACGCAAAGATGATATGGCTCGCTTCCGATGAGGACCGTGAAGGGGAAGCTATCTCATGGCACCTCTACGAGGTACTCGGGTTAAACCCGGAAAATGCCAAACGAATCGTTTTTCATGAAATTACCAAAACAGCTATACTAAGAGCAATCCAAGAGCCTCGTAGCATTAACATCGACTTGGTTAACGCACAACAAGCACGCCGCATTCTTGATCGCATTGTAGGCTTCGAACTCTCGCCGATATTGTGGAGGAAGATCAAGCCCTCATTATCAGCTGGCCGCGTACAATCCGTTACAGTACGTTTAGTAGTAGAACGTGAGCGCGAAATTCAAACTTTTAAAACAGAAGCTTCTTATCGTATTACAGCTACATTCCTGGTACCGGACACAGACGGGAAGCTAGTTGAAATGAAAGCGGAGTTAACACACCGTTTGAAGACCAAAGAAGAGGCCTATAAATTCTTGGAAAAGTGTAAATCGGCTACGTTTACTATCGAAGAGATAAGCACTCGCCCACTTAAAAAAAGTCCGGCAGCTCCATTCACAACATCAACGCTACAACAAGAAGCTGCCCGCAAATTAGGATTCACCGTAGCACAAACAATGATGGTAGCGCAGAAGTTATATGAATCGGGACTTATAACCTACATGCGTACCGACTCAGTTAATCTATCAGACTTCGCTACTACAGCCAGCAAAGAAGCGATTACGCATATTATGGGCCGCGAATACGTTAAAGCCCGCCATTTTGCAACAAAAACCAAAGGAGCGCAAGAAGCGCATGAGGCCATCCGCCCAACAGAGATGGAGAAGCAATCCGTTGATGGTTCCGCACAAGAGAAAAAACTATATAGCTTAATCTGGAAGCGCACGATCGCTTCGCAAATGGCTGATGCTGAACTTAAAAAGACCACAGCAATTATTGGCGCAAGCAACTCCGATGACCGATTTACAGCAACAGGAGAGGTTCTCCAATTTGATGGTTTCCTCCGAGTTTATAAAGAATCATACGATGACGATAATGAGCAGGAAGACGAAAGTCGTCTGCTTCCGCCTTTGAATAAAGGACAAAAGCTTGAGCAACAAGATATATTGGCAACAGAACGCTTCACACAAAGACCCGCACGCTACACGGAAGCCAGCTTGGTACGTAAGCTCGAAGAACTGGGCATTGGACGTCCATCAACTTACGCCCCTACCATCTCAACCATTCAAAAACGTGGCTACGTTGAGAAAAGCGATAAAGAAGGTGAAGAACGTCAGTACAATATTTTATCGCTTAACGACGGGAAAATAGAAGATACTATCCACACAGAAATAACAGGAAACGAGAAATCCAAGCTGTTCCCTACAGATATGGGTATCGTTGTTAATGACTTTCTTACAGAGTATTTCCCGGATATTTTAGACTACAATTTCACCGCCAACGTGGAAAAAGAGTTTGATGAAGTGGCCGAAGGAGAAAAGAAGTGGACTGAGATTATGAAGAATTTCTATGAAGGTTTTCATTCATCAGTTGAACTAACACTGGCTACTAAAACAGAACATAAAGTAGGTGAACGTATTTTGGGAGAAGAACCCGGAACAGGAAAACAAATCTCTGTGAAAATCGGAAGATATGGACCTGTAGTACAAATAGGTGCCACAGAAGAAGAAGAAAAGCCACGATTCTCTCAACTCAAAAAGGGAATGTCTATAGAGACCATTACGCTTGAAGAAGCACTCGATTTATTCAAACTGCCCCGAACACTTGGCGACTTTGAAGAAAAGACAGTAACTACGAGTGTAGGCCGTTTTGGCCCATATATTCGCCATGACTCAAAGTTCATTTCACTACCCAAAGGAATGGATCCAATGGAAGTCATCCTAGAAGAAGCAATTGAACTTATAAAAGCAAAGAGAATTACAGAAGCTCAAAGAATAATAAAGAAATTCGATGAGGAAAGTGAATTGGAAGTTCTAAACGGAAGATATGGCCCTTATATTGCCTATAAAAAATCCAACTATAAGATACCTAAGGATGTAATTCCTCAAGATCTTGACCTTGAAACCTGCTTAAGTCTCATCAAACAACAAATAGAGAAAGGTGAAGGTCCTTCTGATAAAAAGAAGAAGTCTGCAACGAAATCAAAAGCGAAGTCTACACCTGAATCAACAACAGCCGAACCGAAAGAAAAAGCTGTTGCCACCAAGAAAAAAGCGACAACAAAGACTAAAGCAAAAGCAGCAGCGACTACTAAGGCAAAGAAAAAGGCGACTGACACAAAGAAAGAAACAGTAGCAAAGGATAAAGAAACTTCTTCCAAGAAGTCCACTGCTAAGAAGAAAGTAACAGTCAAAGAATAATAGACAGATATAAACAGCAAAAAGGCCGTAAACAAATAACGCTTACGGCCTTTTTGCATCTAATCAAGGAGAGTATTACATTCTATCGGGTACCTCAATACCAAGCAATCCCATACTTAGTTTGATTACTTTAGCTATGTTGGACGACAACACAATGCGGAAAATTTTCACCGCTTCGTTCTCTTCCCTCAAAATACTGTAATCATGATAAAATTGATTATACTCTTTCACCAGATCATATACATAATTAGCTATAATTGAAGGACTATAGTCATCGCCTGCCTGCTTCACAATCGCAGCAAAGTCAGCAACCATCTGAACTAATCCCTTTTCTTTCTCACTCAATGCAATTTTTTCAGAAAACACATCGGGAATAACAATACCTGTTTCAGCCGCTTTACGAAGTATAGACTGAATGCGGGCATACGTATATTGAATAAAAGGGCCGGTATTACCATTAAAATCAATGGATTCTTTGGGGTTAAAGGTCATATTCTTACGAGCATCAACCTTTAATATGAAATATTTCAAGGCCCCTAGCCCAACAATACGGGCAATATTATTAGCCTCTTCTCCCGTACATCCTTCCAATTTGCCAAGTTCAGCGGAGGTTTCTTTCGCTGTATTCACCATTTCCTCTATCAGATCGTCAGCATCGACAACCGTGCCCTCACGAGATTTCATTTTTCCCTCAGGCAGTTCTACCATACCATAAGAGAAATGAACCAATCCTTTTCCCCACTCAAAGCCCAATTTATCAAGTAAGATAGACAACACTTGAAAATGATAGTTCTGTTCATTTCCTACCACGTAAATCATCTTATTGATTGGGTAATCAGCAAAACGGATCTTAGCAGTACCAATATCTTGAGTCATATACACAGAAGTGCCATCAGCCCGGAGCAAGAGTTTATGGTCAAGCCCGTCAGAAGTTAAGTCAGCCCAGACTGAGCCGTCTTCTTTTCTATAAAAAGAACCTTTGCCCAAGCCTTCCAGCACTTTCTCTTTTCCTTCCAAGTAAGTCTTCGATTCGTAATATATCTTATCAAAAGTAACGCCCATTTTACGATAGGTTTCATCGAATCCGGCGTAAACCCAATCATTCATCATAGACCATAAAGCACGGACTTCTGAATCACCAGATTCCCACTTTAAAAGCATCTCACGAGCTTCATTCATCAACGGAGAAGCTGCTTCCGCCTCCTCTTTGTTCATTCCTTGCGCCATCAGTTGGGCTATTTCCGCTTTATAGTGCTTATCAAACAAGACATAATAATCACCCACCAAATGATCACCCTTTTTCCCGGAAGACTCAGGTGTCTCACCATTACCGTATTTAGCCCAAGCCAACATTGACTTGCAAATATGTATTCCGCGGTCGTTTACAATGTTAGTTTTAACAACTTTATTACCATTGGCCTTCACTATATTAGCTAAAGCATTACCCAAAAGGTTATTGCGCACATGCCCCAAATGAAGTGGTTTATTAGTGTTAGGAGATGAATATTCAATCATTACTAAAGGAGAATTCTCATCAGCACTCACAAAACCATACTCCTTGTCAGCATGAATTGAATTAAGTAATTCAATCCATTCGGCTGATTCAATAGTTAGATTTAAGAATCCTTTGATGACATTGAAAGACTCCACAGCCGACTCATTCATTTTTAAGTACTCTCCAATTTCATTAGCAGTTTGCTCGGGTCCTTTCTGAGACATTCTTAAAAAGGGAAATACCACTAAGGTGAGATGACCTTCAAATTCTTTCTTCGTTTTCTGCAATTGCACTTGCGAAACCGGAACATCTTGCCCATACAGAGCCTTTAAACCGTTAATAACGGACAACACAAGTTTATTTTCTATATTCATATCCAAGTTATTTCTGCCGCAAAGATAAACAAAAAAAGGAGACGTAAATACGCCCCCTTTTCATTTCTTTCGACACAACGCTTATTTGATAGCGTCTGATAATTCTGCACCAGCTTTAAATTTAGCTACTTTCTTCGCAGGAATAGCAATTGATGCTTTTGTTGACGGATTAATACCTGTTCTTGCACTTCTTTCGCTAACAGAGAATGTTCCGAAGCCAATTAAAGAAACTTTGTCGCCAGACTTTAAAGTCTTAGAAACAGTTGAAACGAAAGCATCAAGAGCTTTCTTGGAATCTGCTTTGCTCAAGCCAGATTCAGCAGCAATAGCGCTAATAAGTTCAGCCTTATTCATAATACGTGAATGATTAATTAATATATATTACACAAAAGATAATCCTAAACACCTCACAAATATAGAGTAACAAATTAAATTATCAAATAAAAACATGAAAAAAACACGCAGATCACATAAAAAGAACAAATACAGAGGCCTTTTTCTGCTTTAGAACAGAATTTATTCGTATTTTTGTGCCCATTCGCTATGTTTTAGCTATAAAAAGACTTATATTATATGATGCCTACAATAACAAAAAACCTAATAATAATCAATGTATTGTTTTTCTTCGGAGGAATTGTTGCCAGCAGCTACGGCATTGATTTAGCCGATTACTTGGGACTTCACTTCTTCATGGCCGAGAACTTCAACGCAGTTCAACTCTTCTCATACATGTTCATGCATGGAGGCTTCACCCACCTCTTCTTTAATATGTTTGCAGTTTGGATGTTCGGACGTATTTTGGAACAAGCATGGGGCCCAAAACGCTTTTTACTTTACTATATCTTATGTGGAGTCGGGGCAGGTATTATTCAGGAGGTAGTGCAACTCATTCAGTATGAAACGCAACTATCGGCCTATGACAGTGTCAATACAGGTACGGCAATTATTCCAATGAGCGAATATTTGAATATGATGACAACCGTAGGTGCTTCAGGATCTGTTTATGCTATTCTGCTCGCTTTCGGAATGACATTTCCAAACCAACAGCTCTTCATCTTCCCCTTGCCCCTGCCCATCAAAGCGAAATACTTTGTAATGGGATATGCGCTAATAGAGTTATACTCAGGTTTTGCTAACAATCCCAACGACAACGTGGCACACTTTGCGCACTTGGGAGGAATGATCTTCGGGTTTATCCTAATCATGTATTGGAAAAAAAAGAACAATGGCATACATCATTTCTGACATCAAAAAGGCATTCCGCAGGGGGAATATATTCATTCAGCTTATTTATATAAATAGTGCTGTATTCCTTATTGTCACACTACTCTCTGTTTTGCTGCAATTGTTTAACAGAAGTGCTGACGGTTTTTGGGAATTTCTTGCACTGCCAGCTTCCATTACTCGTCTAGCCAGCCAGCCATGGTCTATAATCACGTACATGTTTATGCATGCAGGCTTCTTGCATATACTATTCAACATGCTTTGGCTCTACTGGTTTGGATCACTCTTTCTCTATTTTTTCTCGGCGAAGCATCTACGTGGCCTTTATGTATTGGGAGGTATTTGTGGTGGGCTCTTTTATATCCTTTCTTATAATGTCTTCCCCTATTTTGCCCCATCCGTAGGCGTTTCTACAATGGTCGGCGCATCAGCTTCTGTATTGGCCATTGTTGTGGCAACAGCTTACCGTGAACCGAATTATCGAATCCAATTACTCTTATTTGGTGCTATACGTTTAAAATACGTCGCACTAATTGTTGTGCTAAGCGATCTACTCTTTATTACTTCGGAGAATGCCGGTGGACATATTGCCCACTTGGGCGGAGCATTAGCCGGTTTGTGTTTTGCAGCCGGATTAAAGCGTGGCATCGATGCTACCTCATGGATCAACAAACTATTAGATCTGATTTTAAGCCTATTCAGCAAAAAGACCTGGCAGCGTAAACCAAAAATGAAGGTACACTACAACCATGATCCAAGAGACTACGATTATAATGCGAAAAAGAAAGCGCAGTCGGAAGAAGTAGATCGAATATTAGATAAACTCAAAAAGTCCGGATACGAGAGCCTTAGCACAGAAGAAAAGAAAAGCCTGTTTGATGCAAGTAAAAGATAAAGAATGAAACATTTTGGCAGAGTAGTCACCTACCTGATTCTGGCCGTTAACGCAGTCTTTGTAGTGTTATTGCTATTGACAGCCTACAGCCCGCATGTTAGTCCGGATGTACATCCGATACAATCATGCATAGGGCTTCTATTTCCGGTATTTCTCCTGATCAATAGTTGTTTTTTCCTCTTCTGGCTCATTGTTCAATACAAATTCACCTTACTACCTTTGATTGGCTTTCTTTTTTGTTACCCACAAATAAGAACCTATATCCCTATTAACTTCCATACTGAAACGGTTCCCGAGAAGAGCTTTAAAATTTTGTCCTACAACGTGATGGCCTTCAACAATTTGAACTTGGAAGACGGCAAAAATCCCATACTCGAGTACATCAAAAGCAGCAAGGCCGACATCGTATGCATGCAAGAGTATGCATCGACAACAGACAAAAGATACGTCACTCAAAAAAGGATTGACGAAACGCTAAAAGCATACCCCTATAAAGACATCCAAAACGTAGGAATGAAAGGAAGTGCGAACAAAATAGCTTGCTATTCAAAATTTCCGATTCTTTCTTCAAAAGTATTAAAGTACGAAAGTGCATACAACGGATCGGCTACCTACGAGTTGAAGATTGACAATGATACAGTTACCCTGATCAACAATCACTTAGAGTCTAACAAGCTAACGAAACAAGACAAAGTGATATACGAAGACATGCTGAAAGCACCGGAAGCAGAGAAAGTGAAAAACGGTGCTCGTCAGTTGATCTCCAAATTGGCCGAAGCATCTGCCATTCGGGCACCACAGGCACGAAAAATTGAAAAAGAAATAAACTCCTCGAAACATCAATATATCATCGTATGTGGGGATTTTAACGATACTCCCATTTCATATACTCACAGAATCATAGCCCGAAATATGGATGACGCTTTCACCGAATCAGGAGCGGGACTAGGCATATCCTATAACCAGAATAAGTTCTTTTTCCGTATAGACAACATCTTAACCAGCAAAAATATGAAAGCATATAATTGCACTGTAGATCGTTCTATCAAAGATTCGGACCACTATCCTATCTGGTGTTATATATCCAAACGATAACTATCAAAAATCATAGACTATGACAATTAAGAAAACAGTATTCATTTTAGCAACATGTTTTATGACCTACTCTGGCACTATTAAGGCAGACGGAAACCCTTTCTTTACTGACTTCAAAACCGAGTTCGGAGTTCCTGCTTTCGATAAAATAAAGCTAGAACACTACGAACCCGCCTTTCATAAAGGCATTGAAGAGCAAAACGAAAACATCCGTAAAATCATTGAGAATAAAAAAACACCTACTTTTCAGAACACAATAGTAGCGCTGGACAATAGCGATCCTATTTTATCTCGAGTGAGTGCTATTTTCTTTAATATGACAGATGCCGAGACAACGGACGAGTTAACACAACTTTCGATGAAAATAGCGCCTGTCCTATCCGAGCATAGCGACAATATCTACTTAAATAAAGAACTCTTTAAGAAGATAGATTCAATCTATAAGCAGAAGAAATCACTAAAACTGACCACCGAACAGGAACGTTTATTAGATGAAACTTATAAAAGTTTTGTACGCTCAGGTGCCAATCTGGATGCGGAAAAACAAGCCCGTCTAAGGGATGTCAATAAAGAGCTTTCGACACTTGGAATCACTTTTAGCAATAATGTTTTAAATGAAAACAATGCCTTTAAGCTTTTTGTCGATAAGAAAGAAGACCTTGCCGGCCTACCGGAATGGTTCTGCCAAAGTGCCGCCGAAGAAGCCAAAGCTGCCGGAAAAGAAGGACAATGGCTTTTCACCCTTCATAACGCAAGTCGCCTTCCTTTCTTGCAATATGCAGAGAACAGAGCATTGCGTGAGAAGATGTACAATGCGTACATCAATCGGGGAAACAACAACGATAAGAATGATAACAAGAAGATCATCACACAAATAGTCACTCTCCGTTTAGAGAAAGCAAAACTTCTCGGATTTGATTGTTACTCAAACTTTGTGCTTGATAACACAATGGCCAAAAAATCGACCACTGTAATGTCATTCCTCAATAACCTTTGGAGCTATTCACTACCGAAAGCAAAAGCGGAAGCTGCAGAGTTGCAAACATTGATGGACAAAGATGGAAAAAACCAGAAATTAGCAGCATGGGATTGGTGGTTTTACACAGAGAAACTACGTAAGGAGAAATACAACCTTGACGAAGAAGAGATAAAGCCCTACTTTAAACTTGAAAATGTGCGTGAAGGTGCCTTTGCCGTTGCCAACAAGCTTTATGGCATCACATTAACTCCACTGAAAAATATACCTGTTTACCATCCGGATGTAGAAGTGTTTGAAGTGAAAGACGCTAATGGATCACATTTGGGCGTTTTCTACGTAGATTATTTCCCGCGCGCAGGTAAAAGCGGAGGTGCATGGATGAGCAATTATCGGGAACAACAAGGTAATATACGTCCGTTGGTTTGTAATGTAGGTAGTTTCACCAAGCCTATAGGCGATACCCCTTCACTGCTTACCCTCGACGAAGTTGAAACCTTGTTTCATGAGTTCGGACACGCTCTTCATGGATTATTAACTAAATGCAACTACGCCGGAATTTCAGGAACCAATGTAGTCCGCGATTTCGTGGAACTTCCGTCACAAGTAATGGAACATTGGGCCACAGAACCAGAAGTGTTGAAAATGTATGCCAAGCACTATCAAACAGGAGAAAGCATGCCCGATAGCCTAATCAATAAACTACTCCGACAAAAAACCTTTAACCAAGGGTTTATGACTACAGAGCTTCTTGCCGCAGCCATTCTCGACATGAACCTTCACAATCTGACTGATACAAAAGATTTGGATGTATTGGCCTATGAAAAAGAAGCGATGAATAAGTTGAATTTAATCCCCGAAATTGCTCCTCGTTATCGTACAACCTATTTCAATCATATCATTGGTGGCTATGCCGCAGGATATTACAGTTATTTATGGGCAAATGTATTAGACTCTGACGCTTTTGAAGCATTCAAGGAACACGGGATATTCGATCAACACACTGCCTCTCTTTTCCGCAGCAATGTACTCGAAAAAGGAAACAGTGAAGATCCGATGGTCTTATATAAAAAATTCCGCGGAGCTGAACCTAAGCTGGATGCGATGTTAAAAAACCGAGGAATGAAATAAGACGTTTAGGTCTACTCAATAGAAATAGAACACGAAGCAAATTTATATTCTACAAAACACTTGACTTTGCCAAGTAAATGTATTACTTTTGTGAGTGTAATCATAAAGTAGTTTGAGATTAAACTACGGTAAACGGGGGAAGCAACAACTTCCCCCGTTTTTTATTTCTGCACGGTTCTTTTGGACCAACTAAACCGTGCAGAATGGGTAAAAGAACGGTTCAGTTGAGCAATTTGCCGGTTTCTTTCACTCCGAAAGACGGTTTCTCTTCATCAATTTGCTTATTTGTTATCGCCATAACTCCTAGTGAAAAAGAAAATTTCCCTTGTTGTTACCCTCCAAACTCCGTTATGTTTTCAAAACATCCTTATTCGGTTAATTAAGCGTAATTCTTCTCTTGACAAGAATGAGCTCACGAAAGTCTCCTTGTCAATGTTTGAGAAGCCTGCTTACAAACCTTGTGAACACATAGAAGAAATATCTAGAGCAATTTTGAAGAATTCTCTTTTTGTGAAATAACAAACAAGAGAAATAAGCTCACGAAAAAGTCCTAACAAATTAGAAAAAGTGGATAGTAGATAGAACCAAGTAAAGTATAAAATGGAAGCTAAGTACCAAATATTTAAGCGTAATTATACCTTAATGTGAAAAAAAAGCTATATTTGCAGCCTTGTATGCAACAGAAATTAATATAAAAGTAAACATATAATTTAAAAGTAAAATGCAAAACAAAGGATTTGTTAAAGTTTTTGCGGTATTACTCACGCTAGTATGTGTGTTCTATCTCTCTTTCTCCTTCGTCACTCGCTACTACATTAACAAGGCGGAAGAGTACGCGAAAGGTGATGCAAAGATGGAACAAAACTACTTGGATTCTCTGTCAAACGAGAAAGTATGGCTGGGTAACTACACGCTGAAACAGTGTCGTGAGATGGAAATAAGTTTAGGACTCGACTTAAAGGGAGGAATGAACGTTATCCTGGAAGTTTCAGTATCCGATGTGATTAAAACATTGGCCGATAACAAGCCGGACGAAGCTTTCAACAAAGCTTTAGCCAGTGCTAACAAACTTCAATCAACCAGCCAAGATGATTTCATCACTTCATTCGTAAAGGAATATCATAAATTTGCGCCGGGAGCCAAACTTTCCGAATTATTTGCGACTCAGCAATTAAAAGACAAGATAACTCAGAAATCATCAGATTCTGAAGTTGAAAAAGTACTTAGAGAAGAGGTCAAAGCTGCTGTAGCAAATTCATATAATGTACTTCGTACACGTATTGACCGTTTTGGCGTAGTGCAACCTAACATCCAAAGTTTGGAAGATAAAATGGGACGCATCATGGTTGAACTTCCGGGTATCAAAGAACCAGACCGCGTAAGAAAGTTGCTACAAGGTTCTGCCAATTTGGAATTCTGGGAAACGTATGATTCAAAAGAGGTTATTCCTTACCTACAATCTGCCGATTCAAAATTGCGTAGTATTTTAAATAACGAAACACTCCCTACAGATTCAACTAGCGTTGATTCTACTTCAGCTACACCAAAGGTTGCAACAACAGCTGCCGCCATACCCTCTAAAGCAAAGAGCGCTGCTGATAGCCTTGCTGCTGCTTTAAAAGGTGAAACAGAAAAAACGGCGGAAGTTGCAAATATAGCACAAATAAAGAAAGAGCATCCGCTTGCTGCGATTCTCCAATTCAACACAAGCGGACAAGGTCCCATTGTAGGCTATGCCAACCATAGAGATACGGCAGAAATCAACAAATACATAGCAATGAAACAAATACAGGAGGAGTTCCCTAAAGAACTTCGTCTGAAATGGGGTGTTTCTGCTGCTGATTTTGATCCCAAAGCGCAAACATTCGAGCTTTATGCAATCAAATCAACTGAACGCAACGGCAAAGCTCCGCTCGAAGGTGATGTTGTAAATGATGCAAAAGATGAATTCGACCAATGGAACAAACCTGCTGTTAGCATGGAAATGAATGCTGACGGAGCTAGAAGATGGGCATTAATGACCAAACAAAACATTGGCAAGTCTATTGCGATTGTATTGGATGGATATGTATATTCCGCACCAAACGTAAATTCCGAGATCACAGGTGGTCGTTCACAAATTACAGGACACTTCACTCCGGAACAAGCAAAGGACTTAGCTAACGTACTGAAATCCGGTAAAATGCCCGCACCTGCACACATTGTGCAAGAAGACATCATTGGCCCTACTTTGGGGCAAGAGTCTATCAATGCAGGTATCTTCTCTTTCATTGTAGCATTAGTTCTACTCATGGCCTTCATGTGTGCTATTTACGGCTTCATACCCGGTATGATTGCCAACGGTGCACTACTATTCAACTTCTTCTTTACAATGGGAATCTTGTCATCCTTCCAAGCTGCACTAACTATGTCGGGTATTGCCGGTATGGTGTTGTCACTGGGTATAGCAGTTGATGCCAACGTGTTGATCTATGAACGAACGAAAGAAGAACTAAGAAATGGCAAAGGAGTTAAACAAGCATTGTCTGATGGTTATTCAAATGCCTTTTCAGCTATCTTCGACTCTAACTTGACATCTATTATCACAGGTGTGATCCTCTTCAATTTTGGAACAGGCCCTATCCGTGGATTTGCCACAACCCTAATCATAGGTATTATGATTTCTTTCTTTACTGCTGTATTCATGACTCGTTTAGTGTACGAACATTATATGAGCAAAGACAAACTCCTTAACCTCACTTTTTCTTCTAAAATCTCGAGAAAGCTGTTTGTCAACTCGCACTTTGATTTCATGAACACGAATAAGAAATCGCTCATCATTGTAGGTGCAATCGTTTTAATTTGTATTGGATCTTTCTCCATCCGCGGGCTCAGTCAGAGCATCGACTTTACCGGAGGACGCAACTATAAGGTTCAGTTCGAGAAACCAGTAGAGCCGGAACAGGTACGAGACCTTATCGCAAGTAAATTTGGTGATGCAACAGTAAGTGTTATCTCAATTGGTACCGATAAGAAAACAGTTCGTATCAGCACTAATTACCGTATAGGAGACGACTCAAATTCTGTAGACTCTGAAATAGAAAGCTATTTATATGAAGCTTTAAAACCGATATTAACTAATAATATCACTTTAGAAACTTTCATTGACCATGATAACCATACAGGTGGAAGCATTATTAGCTCACAAAAAGTAGGTCCAAGCATCGCAGATGATATCAAGACTTCGGCTATTTGGTCAGTTGTCTTATCATTGCTTGCTATTGGCTTATATATTTTGCTTCGTTTCCGCAACATTGCTTATAGTATAGGTTCTGTTGTAGCACTAACTTGCGATACCCTTATGATTATCGGCGCCTACTCTCTATTATGGGGAGTTGTTCCGTTCTCTCTGGAGATAGACCAGACTTTTATAGGTGCTATTCTAACAGTTATCGGTTATTCTATCAATGATAAAGTGGTAATATTCGACCGTGTACGCGAGTTTTTCCACCTATATCCGAAGCACAAAAGCAAAGAATTATTCAACGATTCTTTAAACACCACCTTGGGACGTACCATTAACACATCACTATGTACTTTAATTGTGTTAGTTTGTATATTCATCTTAGGAGGTGACTCTATTCGTAGCTTCTGTTTTGCGATGATTCTGGGTGTTATTATCGGCACATTATCTTCTCTGTTCATTGCTTCTCCTATTGCTTATCATATGATAAGCAAAAAGCACAAAGCACTAGAAACTGAGTAATAGAATTATATCTTATCATAGAAAAGGCTCTTCCCTGAAAATTAGGAAGAGCCTTTTTTTATGATGCAATAGGAACGAAGACTGCTAAAAAAACCACCCGGATGGCAATAATTTGCAATCCGAGTGGGAATATTAATGAAAATCAACCGACAAACAAGTTGAGTAGTAGCCTCGAGGGGAATACATAAATTAAAATACTACAAAACACAAAAACGAGCAAAACAGGCTACCACAAGATATTATGGCTAAAAAAGTATTGCATTATATTTTATTATGTTGTGCGTTTTTTCGTCTATGTTGTGCAAAAATGCTATATTTGCACAACCAATATTATTGGAAGTCATGGCAACAATAAAGGCTTTTATTAGGACTGGAAAGAAAAATAAAGAATCCAATATCAGATTTAGACTATCTGATGGACGCAAAGTGCAGCTATTTCACAAGTCTGAGATAGTTGCCTTATCTAATCTCTGGGATGAGAACAAAGAGCAATATAAAGCCAAGTGCGTTATTAACACAGAAGAACGGATAAAGCTTAATACAGCAATAGCAGAAAGAAAGAAACTGATACTATCCATATATTCCACCATCCCTAGCATAACGAGCGATCAGCTAGAGCAATTAATTGATGAAAAGATACATCCTGAAAAGTTCCAGAAAATAGCAACTGATTTTTTCTCATTGCTCGCTTTATACTTAGAAAAAAAGGATCTGTCAGATGTTAGAGAGAGGGATTATCGTGTCCTAATACGAATACTGCATAGATATGAGGCCTTTGCTGCAAAATTCACAAGCAAGAACTTTAAGCTATCACTAGATAGCATAACAAGTGAGACTATAGAAGATTTAGAAAGCTACATTCGAAATGAGTACCTGCTTTCTAAAGAGTACCCTAGCTTCTTTGAACAATTCAGCATTATCAAGGAAACAGGGCACAAATCTCAGAAGTTACAACCAAGAGGGAACAACACAGTAGTTCTTATGATGAAAAAACTACGTGCGTTCTTTAATTGGTGCCTTCAGCAAGAATTCACAAGCAATAGACCAATGGCTAGATATAAGATTGGATCAGAGAAGTACGGTACTCCTTTCTATTTAACTCTGGATGAACGAAACCTAATCGCAGACTACGATTTATCGGCACATGCACAATTAGCTACACAAAGAGATATTTTCATTTTCCAATGCCTTGTAGGGTGCCGTGTCTCTGATTTACTTAAGCTAAAAGACAGCAATATCATAAATGAAGCTATAGAGTACATTCCTCACAAAACAAAAGATGAACGCCCTGAAATCGTTCGTGTACCACTAAATGAAAGAGCAAAAGTATTAGTCGCAAAATATAGGAACATTGACCGTAAAGGACGTTTATTTCCTTTCATCAGTCCACAAAAATATAATGATGACATCAAAAGCATACTTCGCCTATGTGAAGTAACCCGCTCTGTTACCATACTCAATCCAACCACGGGAAAAGAAGAAAAACGGCCCATCAATGAGATAGCTTCATCACACATGGCCAGACGTACATTTGTTGGCAATCTTTATAAAAAAGTGAAAGATCCGAATTTAGTGGGTTCATTGTCTGGGCATAAAGAGGGTAGCAAAGCTTTTGCCCGATATAGGGAGATTGATGATGAAATAAAAAAAGAACTCGTAAATATGATAGAATAATATGGGACAAATAGAAGATTTAGTAAAAAGATTCAATGAGCAAGATATTTTATTCAAAGAATTTGAAATAGAATCTCTCGTGAAAGCACTTCAAAATCACATCAGATTTTGCGATACACTTTCTATTGAAGATAAAATCAAGGCACTCTCTTTCATCTACGACAAATGCGATTACATTCTCAACAGCATTGCTTCGTTAATGAATTATCAACTAGAATATGAACCAAACGATGATGAAATCTGGGACTTTGTTGAGCAAGAGAAGAAACGCATAGATATCAGTAGCGATGATTTATCACAATACGAGTACTTAATAACAGATGACGATGGCTATTTTGATGAAAGTACTCTTTATGAATCTGTTATTGGCCCTATGAGAGAAAAATACAAAGAAAAAAATAAAGATGCCTCCGAATGGTGCGATAAAATAGAAAATATACAGACTAACATTTATATAAAAATCAGTGAGGAAAAAGAGAAACAAGTATTTCTAAGCGAAGTATTCAAATCTGATCACAGGACAGTTATAACAACAATAGATGAATGTTTAGTCAATTGCAATAAAGCGACATTAAAATCCAAACTATCCTGTTTGCTACGTGGAAAGAAAGGCAATGATGTTGCCATTGTTATAAAGGCATTAGAAAAGGCAGGATATATCATTACCGATACAAAAACATTGCACAAAATATTCAAAGATGAATTTGGTGTCATTGGAGAATATAATGCCATTAGAAATGGAATCCGTTTGATAGAAGGTTACGAAAAGACAAATAACGAGAAGGGAAAACATCTCTTCGAGAAGATGGAGATCGTGATAAAAGAACTAAAGCAATAAAGAAAGAGATTATCTTTCAGCTGGGGGTAAATGTTGCGTTTATCCCCTTTTTTTTGCACAATATTTGGTATATTTTGGCATGCCAAATCATACCAATTTAATTTATTGCTCCCTGTTTTATAACACTATAACTTTGTTTTTGTCAAACAACCAATAGCAGTAGCTACCTATTGGGGAAAGATGGACTATAAAACAAAAGTTATGAGCATTCAAGAAATCATCCAAAGTGGTGCAAACATATCAATCACAGTTGGCACAAATGACTTACTACAATTTGCAGATCATCTAATCAGCTCTACAAAAAAAGAGTTAGAGGCATCCATTAGCGCCAAAAAGAAAGAAAATTACGTAACCCCTGACAATGCAGGCAAGCAACTGCATGTTGACCGTTCCACGTTATGGAGATGGTCAAAAACACGATATCTAGTGCCAATTGAAGTTGGTGGAAAAAGATTGTATAAGCAATCAGAGATTGACGCTATTCTTAATAAATAAGAAAGGATGCCTTATGAAAAGAACATCCAATCCCAACTATTCTATTGATGCCAACAAAGATACTCTTTCCCGGCAAATCATCCAACAGATACGTAAACTTTTCTTGGATGGCGGCAAATACACCGCCCGACAACTGAACGAGTTGACAAGAGGAAATGACAGTCGAAAAATAATATCTATTCTGCGGCACAAAGAACGAATGAACATTGTTGATTGTCGCTTACCCGACGGGTGCAAGCTCTATTGGTTGGCCGAGAAAGGAGGCAATGATGAGTGAAGTCACCGAGAAGATTATGACCGAGTTTGAAGAGCCTGTAATGATTGCTGAGCCTGCTATCATGGAAGCGATCAAGAGTAGCAGACTAGATTTATCTCTCAATATTCCCGATCCGCAAATGCTAGTGTCAAAAGGAGATTTACCTGTATGCACAAGAGGCAACTTCTCGTTCGTCATTGGATTGCCTGGTTCAAGAAAGAGTTTTCTTTGCTCTGGAATATCAGGCGCATTCCTGAACGATAATGGTTGTATGGGCTTGGATAACCCCAACGGGACGGGAAAACTTCTTTGGGTTGACACCGAACAGGCAGCCGGCCACGTGGCAAAAATAGGGCGAAGACTTCACCGCATCGCAGGCTTACCCACAAACAGGAACTCAGAAAATATTATTATTCACATGTTGCGTGAATATCAGCCCCTCATGAGACATAATATTTTCGTAGCGTGCCTGAAGCTGTATCATCCTGACTTTGTAGTACTAGACGGACTAAGTGATCTTATTGCAGACCCGAATAATTCGGAGCAGTCTACAGCTGTAATCAATGATTTGCTTGCCTTCACCAAAGAATACGATTGCCATATACTTACCGTTATCCACGCCAATGTAGGTAGCGAGAAAGCACGTGGACATCTTGGTGCAGAGGCTCTACGAAAATGCGAAACTGCCATCTACGCAGAAGCGGAAGGAGATACAACCATTTGTAAATGGGTCAAAACAAGAGATATGCGGCCCGCTGAGTTTGCTTTCACAATTGTAGAAGGATTGCCCGTCGAAGCTGAATACATGGGGAAACAATCAAAAGTGGATAAGCTGAAACAGATTATATCCGATTCAATGCCAAAGTTACCGAATACGATTTCTTATTCTGATTTGTGTAGTAAGATTATGGAAGTGGCCAATATAAAGATTGATGCTGCAAAGAAAAAGGTTTCTGCTGCTACTGAAAAGAAACTAATCATCAAAAATGAGGTAGGCATGTATCACCTTCCAACGATAGATGATAAGCCTTCATATTTACCTTTTTAGGTGGAGTAATGTACGCAGGTGTACGGGGCTATCTATATATATAGCCCCATACACTTACACCAAATGCACCGTATTTGCACTGAATTTACACCCAATATACACCTGTCTTATAGTGTATTTTACACTCACTAAAAAAACAGGTGATTTACACCAACTTTTTTAGATATGAACGAACCAATATATCACTTACAAAAATACGCCGGAATGAGTACCCGGCACACCTGTCCCTCATGCGGACACAAGGGAGAATTTACTTTTTATGTTGATGCCAAAGAAAAGCCTATTGCCCCGGAAGTTGGCAGATGCAACCGGGAACGATGCGGGTATCATCTCACACCGAGTGACTATTTCAAGCAGTACCCGAATAAGCAACCTATTGATTTCTCCACATGGAAGCAGCCTCAGCCGACTAAAACTGTCCCCGTGTCGTTTCTGCCTGTATCATTGCTCAAACAGGATGCCTACAGAAGCAAGAACAATCTATTTCGTTTCATGGCCAAAGAGTTCGGAGAAGCTGAGGCCGCTTTTGCTTTTGATCTCTACCGTGTGGGCACATCCCGACATTGGAGCAATAACAACGGGTTGGCCACCATCTTCCCACAGATAGACGAACAAGGCCGATTGTGCCAAATAAAGGTCATGGCTTACAATCCTGTCACCGGCAAACGGATGAAGAAGCAGGACCGGGCAGAAGTATGGAGTGACAAAATGCAGAAGTACACACCTGATATCCGGCCAATGGATAAGATTTGGTTTGCAGGCAAAACATTGCTAAAGAATTACGAGGCGAATTTGCAGCAAACTTTCTTCGGCTGCCATCTGATCAAAAACGCTTCACGGGTGGGAATCGTTGAAAGTGAAAAGTCGGCTCTTATCTGCTCTGTTTTGATGCCGGATGTAACTTGGATAGCGACGGGCGGTTGCAATGGGTGCAAATGGACGGAAAAAAACATTTTCAACCCCTTGATTGGCAAAAAGGTAATCTTGTACCCCGACAGTGGGATGTTCCCAAAATGGGGCGAAAAAGCAGCAATTCTGCGAAGTAATGGCGTAGATGCGACTGTAAGTCGGACATGTGAAGGTTTGCCGGACAATTGGGACGTTGCAGACATGCTTCTAAGGGAACGTCACGCAAAGAATGGCATGACGATCGGTGAAATTATAGAGTATGCAACGAAAATAGGAGTTATTAACCAAATTCATATTAACCTTTAGAAACGCAAAGATGAAATTAAGAGATTATCAAAACAATATAGCTTCACAGGCCATCCAAAAATTATCGGCTTTTGGGATCTGTTACCTTTCAATGGAGTGCCGAACTGGAAAAACAATAACCGCACTATCTACAGCCGATTCATTCAACGCAAAGAAAGTGCTGTTCATTACGAAATTAAAAGCCGTACCAAGCGTTAAAGCGGACTTTCAAGCTTTAAAGCCTCATTTTGATATGGATGTAATTAACTACGAAAGCTGCCACAAGGCAAAAGGAAAGTATGATCTTGTTATTCTTGATGAGGCTCATTCTTTAGGCGCATATCCCAAACCAAGCAAAAGAACACAAGAAGTTAAAGAGCTATGCAAAGGCCTCCCCGTTCTATATCTTTCCGCTACACCTTCACCGGAAAGTTATTCTCAATTGTATCATCAATTCTGGGTGTGTGATTCTTCTCCGTGGAAAGCCTATAAGACTTTTTATAAATGGGCAAAGGCAGGCTATATCCATGTGACTCAAAAAAAAGTGAACGGGTATTTGATTAATGACTATTCTCATGCGAATAGAGAGAAAATAGATGATGATGCAAAAAAGCTGTTTATCTCCTATTCCCAAGCTCAGGCAGGATTCGAGGTTGACATTAACGAACATGTACTTTCCATTCCAATGAATGAGCACACCAAAAAGCTTATTCATGATTTACGCAACAACTTGGTGACAGAAATTAGCGGAGAGGCTATTTTGGGCGATTCTCCAGCCAAGTTACTCACGAAGCTACACCAATTATCATCAGGGACGGTGATTACCGAAAATGGGACTCATTTAGTATTTGACAAAAGCAAAGCCGAATTTGTACGTAGGGAGTTCGCAGGAAAGAAAATCGCCCTCTTTTACGTGTACCAGTCCGAAGCGGAATTGCTACAGGCTGTTTTTCCTAACTGGACCGACAGCCCGGAAGAGTTCCAAGCCTCAACGGATAAAGTTTTTATTTCACAAGTACGCCGAGCTCGTGAAGGGGTACGATTAGATACGGCCGATGCACTCATTTTCTTCAATATGGAATTTAGCTATCTATCATACGAGCAAGGCCGTAACCGCTTGGTTTCAAAAGAGCGCACTACCCTAGCAGAGGTGTATTTCCTTTGCTCTGATTGTGGAATAGAAAGTAAGATACTTGAAGCTGTTCACGGTAAAGAATCATTTACCCTTTCGTACTATGGCAGAACTGGAAAGTAAGATACAGGCCAGAATCATAAAACGCTTGGAGGCCCAAGGCTATTACGTAGTGAAGCTTATCCTTACCAACAAAAACGGTATCCCGGATTTGCTCCTACTGAAAGATGGCAAAGCTTCGTTTGTAGAAGTCAAAAGACCGGGTGAAAAGCCAAGGCCCTTGCAGGAATATCGGATGAAAGAGCTAAAGAAACTTGGATTTAAGTGTGAGGTGTTGCCGAGAGATCAGATAGTAACGCCAATAGAATAAACTTAATAAATGCGATTTAAGCGGCTTTCTTTTGCGGGGTGATAAGATGTTCACCGTTGAAGATAAAGTGGCTAATACAAAAACATGATAAGAATATGAGCAGATTAAGAACTATAAAGCCTTCACCATTGAAGGACAAATTTAAAAAGTACGGAGACACATTTGAACTGGTATCCAAAAACGAGAGTAACCGAATGTATTGTTACCGAAGAACAACGAGGGAAGAAACTGTGTATTTCGAAGTATTCCGGTCAAACCTATGCAAAGATGGAACAGGGAAAGTTTATGAATCATATCCCAGATCTTCACAATTTGGTGTCTCTGCTTGGTGTATTCGAGAAGGAAAGTTTGCACAAAAGAAAATTCAAAAGTACATGAATGCTAGAAATGAATCTAGTCTGATTTAGGCCTCTTTTTCCCGAAGATGAACAAGTCATCATCTTTATACGGAAAATCGCTTAGACAAAAACATGATTAGAAATAAGCATAATTATTAGAGCTTTGATAAGAATAATAAGTTTGGGTAGATCCGCTTCGGATGACCTATCCAAATACTAACAATATAAAAAATTAGATATGAGATCAACTATTGTAGAACAAGAAGGAATTCGGATCACACAGGAGCAATCAGATAATGTTGTTATCGAGATGAATGGATGTACCATCACCCTGACAAAAGAGAATACAGAGTCGCTTCGAATAATGCTTTATGATGCTTACCGTTCCAAGCGATGGAAATATACCCGAAAGGAAAGATCAGCACAGAATAAAGCACTTTGGGCGCTTGCCAGAGCACAGGGAAAGAAGAGGCCTGATAAACACACCCAGAAGGCTTATGAATATATTGAAAGTCAGCGTGAAAAATTAGAAAAAGAGGCAGCCTCACGTGATGATGACATGTCTTTTATTGAAAATATGCCGGAGTTTGAGATTCCTGATGTGGAACTACCGGATTTTCTCAAAAAGGATTATACTTTGTAGATATGTTTATATAAAAAAGCAAGTGAATAGTTATAGGTTACACGCTTGATCCGTTGGAAATTCGTTAGATATCGCCCGAAAGAGTAAAGAGGGCGGAAAAAACGTTTAATGAAGAATTTAAATTATAAAAAAAATCTCGATTACATTAAAGATAAGCAATAGATGGCTTTAAGAATAACTTGAGACATGGAATTGTCCATTAAGAGGACAACTCTTTACGCCATTTATTTAATCAAATATTGCGGTTAAGCTTATAGTTAAAAACATTAAATTTACGTATTCTAGTATGCATATAAGTAATTGCGATTTATTTTAGTAGTTACAGCAACGTAAGTTCGCCCAACATATTCCTATTATTTAATAGTTTTCAGTGATTTAAGCAGAGAAAATAAAACGTAAAATCGTTTTTATGCTTTATCAAATTTTTATTTGTATTATTGAATTTATTATTTTTATATTTTCTATTTTTGTGGCTATAAGCATAATACTATGAGAACTACAAAATTAGCTGAAGAATTTATTAGAACTTTTAATATACATCAAATAATTGAAGAAAAGCCAAAGTCTGGCCAGAAGCAAGTATACATTGTAGAGATAGATGGCTCTATTTTTGCTCTTAAGATCATACCTACGGCAGACGAAAGGATAGTAAGAGAACTAAATATCTATGAGCGCTTTAAAGATAATCGTGGAATACCTAATGTTATCAGAGCGCAGAAATACGGGGATGAGCTTGTTGTCATTGAAGAGTTTATTGACGGAAATGATTTAAGTCTCATATCCTCACAATATATAAACAATTCCGAGAAAATACGCCAACTAATTGCTGATATCGCTTATATTTTAACTCCTGTATGGAACAATCGATGTGTTCATAGAGACCTAAAGCCGCAAAATATCATTATTAGAAATGATGGTCACCCAGTTGTATTAGACTTTGGAATCGCTAGGGACTTAGACGACGAAACGATAACTCCAACAGGTTTTCAACCTTTTACTTGGAGTTTTGGGAGCCCAGAACAATACTTTTTCAAAAAAGAACAAATTTCATATCGTACGGATTTCTTTTGCTTGGGAATTATTGCATATTATTTATACACACATACTTTGCCATTTGGGAAATCGAGATATGCTATAGCTGAAAGCTTTACGCAGCCACAAAAAATTTACGATGTACATAACGAAGAAATGAATATATTTTTAAATATAGTCTTAAAATATAGTGTTGCAGAGCGGCCAAGAACAGTTGAACAATTTATAAAATCACTAAACATATGAAAATAGTACAAATTTTGGGGCATAATCCTAACTGGAATATTGAAACCTTTACTCAACAGAGCATCGGCGATGAATTTCTTATCACAGCATTTTCTTTTGGAAGCAAGTTTGTAGATAACAAAAGAGTTGCACCGGTATTAGATAAATCAATGCTAGACCTTCAGTTTTATGGTCAAAAAAACAGTGCGTCTTTGTCAAAAGGTAAACTATCTGATTTCGATTTTCATCCTGCAAGATTTTCCGATGATGATGAAGAAGCAACTAATATACGAATTAACAAATGTATAGAAGAAGCTATTGAATATCAAATATCATTAGGGTTTAAAAAAATCATAATTCCACACTTTTATGAGGATAATTATGTCGCAGGAATCACTTCCACTATAAAAGTAATTAATCAATACGTCAAGAATCACAAAAAAGAGGGAATTGAATACTTTATGACCCTACCCTTAGCTTATGATATTATTCGTAATCAAGATAATGTAGAAAATCTACTATTGGAGCTAACAGATATGAGCATTATTTTTGATGGCTATTTCGTCGTTTGTGAAAACAAGCCAGAACAAGGTCATAAAATTTCTAATGACATAAAACTTATAGCCAATCTATCCCAAGTCCTCAGAGTCCTAAAATATCAAGGATTTAAAACTATATATGGATATGCCAATTGGGATGCTATCTTTTTTCTAGCCCAAACAGACATTGATTATATAACAATCGGAACATATGAAAACCTAAGAAATTTCTCTATAAAAAGATTTACAGAAGACACTTCAGGAGGAGCTTCTCAGGGATATTATTTTTCTGAGAAGCTTCTCAATATGGTACGTGCAAAAGATCTAATAAATATTCGTGCTAACGGAATGCTAGATATTATAGAAAACGAGCAAAATATATTTTCCGATGTGATACTGAACAAAAATTACGTTTGGAATATACACAAACCAGATGTGAATAAAAACTACCTTCTATCAATCTCATCACTGTTAAAAAAAATATCTAAAATCGCTAATATAAAAGATAGAATAATATATGTTCTATTTTTAATCCAGGAAGCTATAGAGAATTATCAAATTTTAGACGATAATTATGTCGTACTACAAAGTGAAGGCAGAAATTATCATCTAAACATCTGGTTAATGTATTTACTGAAAATAATTCAAATGAAACCTGGCGAGTTCTATACCATGTATGACAGTCAAAAAAAACGTTATTGATACATCACAACCTCTGATAATAACATTTGCATAGTAGGATCAAGTGGTTTTTGTTTTTTAGGATGATGATATTTCTTTACCACCCCATCTATTGATATAGTTAATAGCCCAACATTCAATTTCTCGAATAGAGGTAGATTTTCTATAGCAACTTTAGAATGAGCTTCATCTAAAATAACATATGAATAATCGGCGAACCATTTATACCTATATGCTTGCATCAATGCTTTTTTCCAATTCCTGAGCTTTGCTTCAAATGCTATGTTTTTTTTAAATGATAACTCATATTTATTGCTGAAGACATAACAAGAATCGATTCTCTCTACATAGCTACATTCAATAAGTTTTTCCAATGACTTAGTAATATCCTGTCGTTTGCCACCTGTTATGGTTGTTATTATATCCAAAGAGACTCTTTTCTTATTTTTCACAATCTGATATACATTTATATCAATAGAAGTCAACCTCTCTCTTTTGGCTATACTTGCAGAATCTTTAAGTTCTGCGACAACTAAATCGGCAATACCAAAACCTAAGCTAACTTCCTCCAAAACTCTTTTATTTGCAATGGTAAATTTGCTGGAAAAAGAAATTTTAAATAGATTTACCAATTCTTGTTCTGTATTAAAGCCCATTTTGTTTTATCATTATATACGTTGAATCATCATTGTTTTTATTTGTTTGTAACCTATTGATGGCATTTATAATGTTCTTGTTACGCTTATATTGAAAAATCATAAAATACTTTTTTATATTTTCTTCCATAAGGGTATAAAAACCATCAGAACATATTAAAAAGTTTTGTTGCATATCAACTTCTTTTTGCATTATATCATTTAACATCAACTCCTCTAGACCTATATATCTAGTTAGCACACGATTATTTCCTGGTAAATTATCATCCACTGTCAATGGCTCCAAAAATGAATTTGAGAAAGAATAAATCCTAGAGTCTCCAACGTTAACAATAAAAGCTTTATTTGAGTCAAAATGAAGCAACAAAACACTACATGTAGTTTTCCCATCTATAGAAGAAGCCAAAGATGACAAATGCATATCATAAATCAATTCATCTAATTTAATATCTGAATTTAGATATGAATGATAATTTATATCTAAAAACCTCTTGCAATATTGAATATAATCAATACTTCTATTTAGTGAACTAACCCCATCAAATAAAATGAAAATACTATACGTAGAGGTACACATAAACCAAATGTCATCTTGATTCTGCATACGTGCTATTCCTTGCAAAGAATTACATACAATAACTATATCTTTATCATTCTTGATCATATAAACAAATTATCTATCGGTTACAAAGTTACATTTTTTTTGTAGAAAAGCTTCGAGTATCACCACTAAATGGAAGATATCATTCATTAACAATACATTAGAATGATAATCAGCTAGTATAGTAACAACAAGCACACAATTTAGATGTTCAAAAAAAACAGTGCAACTTTACTTCTATTAATTTAAGGGTATATACTTACGCCTCCTAGACACTAAAATAACTATAGAAATCCAATTACATAAGTATAAAAAATAGAACGATGGAAATATTATTTCCCAATAGTTCTATATATGAAAAATATTTTTGACTTTAGTCTCCTTTTCTAAATAATACTTTATAGTTTCCATTTTGTCATCAACATTCTTCATGGCGCCTGCATACTCTTTGAATATCTGGCTAAAACCTTCCTGATCTATGTCCCATTGCCTTTTTAAAGCATTGTATCTCATTATGACATCTTTAACTTCATTAAAATACAGAGATGGACGATCAGGTATCTCTTTTTCAATTGGTCTAACGAGAGTTTTAAATATTAATGTTTTCACTTTTCCGCTGCTAACTCTTTTTTCACATTCTGAAATATAATTTTTTACGGCATTAATAATAAAATTACATAATTCAATTTCATCGCTTTCATATTCAGCCCTATGAGAATCTACGTCTTTTATTAAACTTATCAACTTTAGATAACAATCATTACAACGTTCTATAATATTTCTATATGATTTACAATAGTCTTCATATTTTTCTTTAATATGAGATGGTATTTGGGTTAAGTATTCCAATGAGTTTATTAATTTGTATACATTATCTTTCTGCTTTTCAATATTTTTATTGTTATCAATACTATTAATAACAAATATGTATATATATATTTCCAAACTTATAGAGCTTAACTTATTATATGATAATGCTAAATACTCAAATCTTTCAGGGTTAATGTCTTCTGAAAGCCTTATGGCTTTTGATAATTTATAAAGCCCATTATACTGTTTCTCCAAGGAGCTATGGGCTGAAAGTATCCATGAAAATATGACATATCTAAAGTTCTTTGTTTCTTCAATTTTTTGCAGCTTATTGGCATGCCAATTCCAAACTAATCCTAATATAAGAATGACAAATGGTATCAATACATTCATGGCTACCCCATTTTAATATTAATACTTTTTCCACAATGAGGGCACGTAAGTTGAGCCGTATCATGTTTAGGCTGTTCAAAGAGTTCTGTTACGGGAACACCCAAGGCATTGGCTATCTTTTCCAATGTTTCAAGACTAGGCGTTGTTTTACCATTTGCAATATTACTCATGGACGGTTGAGCCATACCGACACTACTTGCAAGAAAGACAACTGTCATCTTTTTCTCTTTTAATACTTCTTTTATTCTTAAGTCCATATTATAACGTTTTAGATTATAGCGCAAATATATGATATTATAATTACATACATTATAAAAAAGCGTTAAATATCACACTACACCTAATAATTGCTTGCTGTACATTTTGATAATATAACTTACAACCTTATATTTGCAATGTAAATATAACGACTTACATAATAAGCAATATACGAATCATGAATAAAGAACTCTTATACCAAATGTGCAAAGAATACGAGCAAGTACTTTCAATGACTGAAGGTGAGGTATTAGCAAAGTACGAAGAGGACAAAGCAAGTTGTATTGCTTCTTTTGAGGCTGAGATTGATTATTGGGAAAATTATTTCGGATATAAGTACTAACACATAAAATACTAAGATTATGGCAACGAATTTTAAAAATCAAATGAGAGAATTAATGAATCAAAGTTGGATGCTTGTTAAGGTGTATGGTTTCTCAATGGCTGATGCTATGAAGCAAGCATGGCAAGTCCTGAAACTGAAAGCTGCATTAAAGAAAGGTATAGTCAAGTTCTACTATCAAAAACTAGATGGGACTATTCGTACTGCATGGGGTACTTTGAAAGATGGTTTGGTACCTGAGACAAAGAACACAGAGCGCAAGAAGAATGAGAGCCTCATCACATATTATGATAATGAAAAAGCCTCTTACAGAAGCTTCAAAATAGCAAATTTCATCAAAATAGGATAATTAACCCGATGGGGTAATTATAAGTTGCCCCGTCATAAAAATATAAATCATGAATAAGAAGCAGGTCATAGTTGATATGAATAACCCGTATGTAAAAGCATTAATGAAATCGTTTGAAACCTTTATGTTAGAAGAGTGTGACGGATTCCTTTCAACAGAAGAAAGATTGATTATTAGCATAAAGAAAGCCCGAATTCTTTTTGAATCTGAAAGAATGGAACTTATTCAAAAATCAGCTCTACCAGCATTTGAGGCGATAACTACAACAAGGTATCAACTGGTCTTTAATAAGCGTGACTAAAAGTATTTAAGCGTAACCAGACCGACATCGGTTTTCTTGATCGGCCATAAATTTTATTAATTATGGAAAGAATAAACGTAGAAGTATCACAGCAAGCTAAAGATTGAATTGAACGTTTTCAATACTGCAAAGAAGATACTAACAGAGAAAGAGCAGCCGTACAAAGAATTGCCGCTTCTATAATAGATAACTGGATAAGCGATAATTTGACCGACTCAGAGGCAAAAGACTTTCTCACGACATTACGCAATGCAGATAGTATTATTGAATCGTTAGGTGGATAAAACGACGTAGGCAGTAGAGATAGTAAGCCCGGTTTCAAGCATACCGGGCAAATTTCATATATCAACGAACTAACAGACGCAATTATGAAGAAAGAGACACTTTACCTGATTATCAAACAGGCTTATTTTGATGAAATTATTGCCGGTACAAAAAGGACTGAGTATCGAGAGATCAAAGAAGGTATCACCGCCAACCGGTACTTACTGAAAGACAGAAACGGTAAGTACGTATTAAACCCAGAAGTTACAGAGGTGGAGCAAGATTATTTCATTGATGATTATAATAACGGAAATTTCCCATTCATGCCTAGAGAGTATAAGTATCTGGCACTGACAGTTGGTTACGCAAAAGAACGTAATACCGCAATAGTAGAAGTTATTGGATATTCTTTCGAGCCTCACATGATCCGAGGCAATTTATACGCTTTCTGGATGATAGTTTACCATTTGGGCAAAGTGATTGAAGTACATAGAAAGTAATACCCGAGTTATCTGAGGCTTTAGCGTGTGCGCATAGGTGTGCACTATAAGAAAATAACGGCAAGGTTACGGCAAGGATAAAAATATATCAAGTCTTAGCGTGCGTACACGCATGCACAAAGTTATGTTTGAGCGCAGAGAGAAACTGTTATGGCAATATTCGTAATTATCTTAAGTGTTAGTGCACGCACATATGCGCAAAGATACTATTGAGATGATTGCCTACGTTCTGCAAGATAGAAGAGAGGAGAAAAACCCAAGAAGAGCATAATCAATTCAGCAACATTGGAATAAACACATTCAAGAAGTAATACATGTATCTTTTGGCAACGTCTTTTCGTATGCTGATTGAGCATACAAATTTCTGTGATCCTCTTCAACTAGTAATTCAAAGCGCATATTCTTCAACAGAGCATACTTTTCTATTAATGGCTTAAACTTGTCTATTCCATTACTTGATAAACAATTATAAAAAAGCCATATAAGCTCATATCTGGATAGTTGTGCTCTTACCATACTTGTATATTGATAGCGATCTTCAAATGAATTTAGAAGCAATGGAGATTCGTCTACAAATTTGATGATACGATATAAATGCCTAAAATAATAATCAAAATATGGAGCTAAATTGGTCTGGCTATAAATCGTATAATTAAAATTACTTATTGCTTGTTTTAGGCCTCCTTGATAAGATTTTTGCTTACCATTAACGGTAAATATCGTATTAACTTCAGCATAAAAAAAGCCAAATACTTCTCTCCCATTATAGAGCTTTTCAGAAATAGTACTTGGATCTTTGACAGCAGCTATCAGACCTTGTGTCATTGTAGGCTGGGTATACTGTAAATTTTGAATAATTGTTTGTTGCAGACTAAGCATATTAAAAAAAGTACTTTCAAACCGTTGACGTTTTAAAGTCTCGTTCTGCTGTTCAAACTCATGCTTTTGTCCCTCCAATTCTTCACGGGTTTGCTTTAGCTCATCTCGTTGAAGTTCCAATTCTTTCTTCTGTAGGAAGATAGCATACACTACTCCAGCAAAAGCCACAGCTGAGAATAACCCACTTGCAACACCAGCACTACCTCCAAATTCATTTGGCTTATCCGATAATAAATTACTCAGCAATAGGATGATAGTATATACAACAACGCAGACACCAATGAGCAACAACAAGCTCACATTCTCTCTTATCCATTTTCCCATAGTACATTTGATTTTCCCCAAAGATAGATAATTCTTAATAATTGTATTTGTTCCAAGTATATTACTTTTTATAGAAAACTCAGAAAGGTATTTTATTAGTCATATACGTGTGTGGAGAACTAAATTTGCGAAGCTTTATAATATTGCCTGCCCTCTCTGACAAATTAAGCAGTTCATCTAAACACCCTTTCTCCATACATAATGATTCAAAAAGGGGGAGGGTTATGTTGTGCAAATGTCGTGCAAATCACAGAAATAAAAAAGCTAATCATCTTATTTACTGATGATTAGCTTTTAAAACAGTAGCCTCGAGGGGAATCGAACCCCTATCTAAAGTTTAGGAAACTTCTATTCTATCCGTTGAACTACAAGGCCGTCATATTTCGGGTGCAAAGATAAGCCATTTTACTGATTTGACAAGGCAGAGATACAGAATGTTTTGAAGAATAGGTCAACATCCACTATCAATATGCTTCTTTACCGACCTGCTTTATAGGTAAAAATTGAAAGTTTTGCCAACGCCAATGAATAAGAATGATAGAATATTGAGCCGATTTAACACGAAGTATCAGAATAGCTTGAAAAGATTTTGCTAAGTCATTTAACTTTCCGAACTTTGCGCAACTTTACAAGGTCGTTTTGAGAAGTTCTATGTCAGTGTGAAGGCTACAGAATATAACCCTAAAATAAATAATGAATAAAGTTATGGCAGACGAAATGAAGGTTAAAGACTTGGAGAGGGTAGTTGTTCGCTTCTCCGGCGACTCCGGCGATGGAATGCAATTGGCCGGCAACATCTTCTCTAACCTATCAGCCGTATTAGGAAATGACATTTCTACATTTCCTGATTATCCGGCAGAAATTCGTGCCCCGCAAGGAACACTAAGCGGAGTATCTGGTTTTCAAGTACATATTGGTGCAAAAAAAGTATTCACCTCCGGCGACAAGTGCGATGTGCTAGTTGCTATGAATCCGGCTGCACTAAAAACAAATATACAATTTACGACTCCACAATCAGTGATTATCATCGATTCGGACTCGTTTACCAAGAAAGATCTTGAAAAGGCTCTCTATACTACGAATGATCCTTTTACAGAACTCAATATTCACAACCAAGTGATAGATGCTCCAATTTCATCTATGTGCAAGGATAGTCTTAAAGAAAGCGGACTGGACAACAAAGCTGCATTGCGTAGCAAAAACATGTTTGCTCTGGGATTGGTATGCTGGCTGTTTAACCGCCCTTTGGAACATGCCATGCACATGCTCCAAAATAAATTTTCAAAGAAACCATCTATTGCAGAAGCAAATATAAAAGTGTTGACCGATGGATATAACTATGGGCACAACACTCATGCAACAGTTTCTACCTATCGTGTAGAATCCAAAGAGCAAAGAGAAAAAGGCTTTTATACTGATGTGAATGGAAATCTGGCAACATCCTACGGGTTGGTTGCCGCAGCCGAAAAAGCAGGACTTCCTCTCTTTCTAGGTTCCTATCCCATTACTCCCGCCACAGACATCTTGCACAATTTGTCTAAATTGAAAGAACTTGGAGTAATTACCGTGCAATGTGAAGATGAAATATCAGGCTGTTGCAGTGCCATCGGAGCCTCTTTTGCAGGTTGCCTTGCAGCAACTTCTACTTCCGGACCGGGAATTTGCTTGAAAAGTGAAGCAATCAACCTTGCTGTTATTGCCGAACTACCGCTAGTCATTATCAATGTGCAGCGTGGGGGACCCTCTACCGGTCTGCCAACAAAGAGCGAACAAACCGACTTGCTGCAAGCCGTATATGGACGTAATGGTGAAAGCCCGCTGGTTGTTATTGCCGCCACATCGCCTACGAACTGTTTTGATTCTGCTTTCATGGCCGCCAAAATAGCATTGGAACACATGACTCCGGTTATCCTGCTTACCGATGGATACATAGCCAACGGTTCTGCTGCTTGGAAAATCCCTTCAATGAAAGATTATCCCGCCATCAAGCCGCCTTACGTTACTCCCGAAATGCAGGAAGGCTGGAAGCCTTATCAACGTGACCTCGAATCATTGGTTCGCTATTGGGCTATCCCCGGCAAAGAAGGTTTCCAACACAGATTGGGAGGACTCGAGAAAGATTACGATACAAGTGCGATCTCTACCGATGCGGACAACCATCAAAAGATGACGATCACCCGCCAAGAGAAAATAAACTATATTGCCAACTGCATCCCCGAACAAGAAGTCTTGGGTGACAAGGATGCCGAACTCTTGATCGTAGGTTGGGGCGGCACTTACGGCCACCTGTACTCTGCGCTAGAGGTTATGCAATCTCAAGGGAAAAAAGTAGCTTTGGCACATTTTCAGTATATCAGCCCTCTGCCAAAGAATACGACTGAGATCTTGAAGAAATATAAAAAAGTAGTGGTTGCCGAGCAGAACATGGGTCAATTTGCCACTATTCTTCGTTCCAAAGTTCCCGGCTTAAATGTTTACCAATTTAATAGGGTAAAAGGACAACCATTCAATGTATTAAGACTTGTAGAAGAATTCACTAAAATTTTGGAGGAAAAGTAAGATGAGTGAACTAGAATTTGCAGCGAAAGATTTCAAGAGCGATCAATACGTACGCTGGTGCCCCGGATGTGGTGACCATGCTTTACTTAATTCGCTCCATAAGGCAATGGCTGAACTAGGTATTGCCCCTCACAACATTGCAGTGATTTCGGGTATCGGTTGTTCTTCACGCCTGCCTTACTACATGAACACTTATGGATTTCATACCATACATGGGCGTGCCGCTGCCATTGCTACAGGAGTAAAAGTTGCCAACCCCGAACTGAGCGTATGGCAAATATCAGGTGATGGAGATGCTCTGGCCATTGGAGGAAACCACTTCATACATGTATTACGTCGTAATGTGAACATCAATATCGTATTGCTCAACAACCAAATATATGGGTTAACCAAAGGGCAATACTCACCCACGTCTCCCCGTGGTTTTGTGTCCAAGTCATCTCCTTACGGAACAATAGAAGACCCCTTCCGTCCGGTGGAGCTGACATTTGGTGCACGCGGACACTTCTTCGGACGTTGTGTGGATATTGACGGTGCTCCATCGATAGAAGTGCTTGTTGCCTCGGCCAAACACAAAGGAACTTCTGTGGTAGAAGTATTGCAGAATTGCGTTATCTTCAACGACGGTTCTCAATCGACCGTAGCGACAAAAGCCGACCGTGCAAAGAATGCAATCTATCTGAAACAAGGTCAACCAATGATTTTTGGTGAAAACAATGAATACGGACTGATGCAAGAAGGCTTCGGAATAAAAATCGTGAAGATAGGCGAGAATGGCATTACCGAGAAAGATCTTCTTGTACATGATGCCCACTGCGAAGACAGTACACTGCAAATGAAGTTGGCATTGATGGAAGGCCCCGACTTTCCAATAGCCCTCGGAGTCATTCGCGATGTAGAAAGTCCCAGTTATGACGAATGCGTACATGCACAAATTGAAGAAGTTCGTGCTAAGAAAAAAGATCACTCACTGGAAGACTTATTAATGCAAGGCGAGATTTGGGAAGTTAAATAAACCTTCCGCCTCTAGTTGCATACAAACATAAAATCTCCTTGTTTAAGCTACTCTTAATTATAAGTTAGCGTTAAACAAGGAGATTTTCTTTTATCTAAGAAATGCAACTCCTTCTAAAAGAAAAAGGTCATTACTTCCTGTGCGTCATAACAATATATGTAATGCCCCATAACATTATAAGTTATCGCAATATCTTATAATGTTATCGCAGCTTACTCTTTTTCCCCATAAGCCAAATCGCCCGCATCACCCAAACCGGGTACAATATACGAATGATCATTGATCTCCGGATCAATCGCCGCGCACCAGATAGTTGTAATGTCCTGAGGAAATACGCTGGCAATATGATTTACAGCCTGTTGACTGGCTATTACCGAAACAACATGTATTTCGGCCGGATGCCCCTTGGTGAGCATCGCCTGATAACTCAACTCCATCGATCCACCGGTAGCAAGCATCGGATCGGTGATGATTAACGTTTTTCCATCAATGCGAGGAGAAGCAATATATTCTATATGAATGTCAAATTTAAGCGTATCTTTATATTTGCGATAAGCAGATACAAATGCATTTTCAGCGTCGTCAAAGTAACTGAGGAAACCCTGATGAAAAGGAAGTCCGGCACGCAGTATTGTACTAAGAACCAGTTTGTTGTCAGCAGTATTAACCGAAGCAATGCCCAATGGTGTTTGCACATCTTTAGCAGAATAAGCAAATGACTTACTTAGTTCATAAGCCATTATCTCGCCTATTCGCTGAATGTTACGACGAAAACGCAAACGGTCATTTTGCACCTCCACATTTCTTATCTCCGCCACATACTGGTTTAATATTGAGTTTGTCTCGCTGAAATTAATTATCTTCATATCTGTTTCACTTTATTTATTCAGTATTTATACGCTGCAAAGTAAAGTATATATTTCCAATCTGCAACATTCAAATTACAGATTTTGTTATCTATATATAAAACGAATTCAATTAAAGAAAAATTTCTTTAATATCCCTTTGGTTTTCAAATAAAGTATTACTTTTGTAGTCGGTTTACAAGGAAGAGACTTTAAAAAACCTACTCCTCTTTTTGTACAGCCCCAAAGTTAAAGAACTTATAGAATCGAGATAAATACAATACCAATTTAACTAATTCAAAAGAAAATGGCAAATTTAGATTTAAGCAAGTACGGTATTAACGGTGCGGTAGAAGTTCTGCACAACCCGTCTTACGAAACATTGTTCGCTGAAGAGACCAAAGAAAGTCTTCAAGGCTTTGAAAAAGGACAAGTTACTGAGCTAGGTGCAGTAAATGTTATGACGGGCGTTTACACTGGTCGTTCTCCTAAAGATAAATTCTTCGTTATGGATGAAACAACCAAAAATACAGTTTGGTGGACATCTGAAGAATACAAAAACGACAACAAGCCTGTTGATGCTAAATGCTGGAATACAGTTAAAGCATTGGCACAGAAAGAACTTTCTAACAAAAAACTTTTTGTAGTAGATACATTCTGTGGCGCAAACGAAAGCTCTCGCATTAAAGTACGCTTCATCATGGAAGTGGCTTGGCAAGCACATTTCGTAAAGAACATGTTCATCCGTCCTAGCGAAGCTGAATTAGCTAACTATGGCGAACCCGATTTCGTAGTACTTAATGCCTCAAAAGCAAAAGTTGAAAACTTCAAAGAACTTGGTTTGAACTCTGAAACAGCTGTTGTCTTCAACTTGACAGAAAAAATGCAGGTTATCATCAACACTTGGTATGGTGGTGAGATGAAGAAGGGTATGTTCTCTTACATGAACTACCGTTTGCCATTAGCTGGTATGGCTTCTATGCATTGCTCTGCAAACACTGATCTTAACAACGAAAACACTGCTATCTTCTTTGGTTTGTCAGGAACAGGTAAGACTACTTTGTCTACTGATCCAAAACGTCTCTTGATTGGCGATGACGAACATGGATGGGATGAAGAAGGTGTATTCAACTTTGAAGGTGGTTGCTACGCAAAAGTTATCAACCTAAGCGCTGAAGCTGAACCAGATATCTATGCTGCTATCAGACGTGATGCTCTTCTTGAGAACGTAATTGTTGACGCTAGCGGTAAGATTGATTTCAATGACAAGAGTGCGACTGAAAATACTCGTGTTTCTTATCCTATCGATCACATCACCAACATCGTTAAGCCAATTTCTAAAGCTCCGGCTGCAAAGAAAGTTATCTTCCTTTCTGCTGATGCATTTGGTGTATTGCCTCCGGTATCTATCTTGAACGCTGAACAAACTAAATATTACTTCCTTTCTGGTTTCACCGCTAAATTGGCTGGAACAGAACGTGGTATCACTGAACCAACTCCTACATTCTCCGCTTGCTTTGGTGCTGCATTCTTATCATTGCACCCAACTAAATATGCTGAAGAATTAGTGAAGAAAATGGATAAATCAGGTGCTAAAGCATACTTGGTTAATACTGGTTGGAATGGTAGCGGCAAACGTATCTCTATCAAAGATACTCGTGGTATCATTGATGCCATCCTTGACGGTTCTATCGATAAAGCTCCTACCAAATCAATCCCCTATTTCAGCTTTGTTGTTCCTACAGAACTTCCAGGTGTTGATACTAAGATCCTTGACCCACGTGACACTTATGCTGATGCAGCTCAATGGGACGAAAAAGCAAAAGATCTTGCAGCTCGTTTCATCAAGAACTTCAGCAAGTTCACTGGCAACGAAGCTGGAAAAGCTTTGGTTGTTGCCGGTCCTCAACTCTAATCTAAATATACAAATTAGATTATATAAAAAGGCGATTCCCTCAGGGGAGTCGCCTTTTCTGTTGACGCATATCTATAAATAAAAAAGTTCGATAAGATTTCTCTTACCGAACTTTTTTATACTAAAATACTCTGTTTAAGCGAGTATGATATTATCTATTTGAGCGCTTACGTTCATTCTCATCAAGAATAACCTTACGCATACGCATAGCTTTAGGAGTAACCTCTACATATTCATCCTCTTTAATATATTCCAGAGCCTCTTCCAAAGAGAACTGAACAGGAGGAATAATGCGAGCTTTATCATCAGTACCGGAAGCACGCGTATTAGTCAACTTCTTAGATTTAGTTACATTAACCACCAAGTCGCTTTCTTTTGCATGCTCACCAACTACCTGACCGGCATACACATCTTCTTGAGGAAAAATAAAGAAGCGGCCGCGATCCTGCAATTTATCAAGAGCGTAAGCAAAAGCATTACCTGCTTCCATCGCAACGATAGAACCATTAGAACGTCTTTCAATCTCACCCTTGTATGGTTGATATTCTTTAAAACGGTGTGCCATGATAGCCTCACCTGCAGAAGCCGTAAGTACATTGGTACGAAGTCCGATGATACCACGTGAAGGCATATTAAATTCGAGATTAATACGTTCACCGGTATTTTCCATAAGCACCATTTCACCTTTACGACGAGTAACCATATCAATAATCCTACTTGAGTATTCCTCAGGAACATTGATCGTTAATTCTTCAATCGGCTCATTTTTCTTACCATCAATGGTTTTATAAAGAACTTGTGGTTGACCAACTTGCAACTCGTATCCCTCACGACGCATCGTTTCTATCAGTACGGACAAGTGAAGTACACCACGTCCATAAACAAGCCATTTACCATCTTCTTCACTTTTATGCACACGCAAAGCCAAATTCTTATCCAGCTCTTTCATCAAACGATCGTTAATGTGACGGGAAGTTACATACTTACCATCTCTACCATAGAAAGGAGAATCGTTGATACTGAACAACATGCTCATTGTAGGTTCATCAATAGCAATAGGCGGCAATGCCTCCGGATTTTCAAAATCACAGATCGTATCACCAATATCGAAACCTTCGATACCAACCAATGCACAAATATCACCCGAAGAAACCTCGGTAATCTTGGCTCTTCCAAGACCTTCGAACACGTGAACTTCTTTTATTTTAGACTTCACGAAGCGACCATCTCTTTTTGCTAAAGAAACATTCATTCCTTCTTTCAGTACTCCGCGATGCACACGGCCCACAGCGATACGTCCGGTATATGAAGAATAATCAAGCGAAGTTATCAGCATTTGTGGTGTTCCCTCAATGTGTTCAGGAGCAGGAATATTCTCAATGATGCAATCAAGCAAAGGAATAATATTATCAGTAGGTTCTTTCCAATCAACACTCATCCAGCCATTCTTTGCTGAACCATATATAGTTGCGAAATCAAGTTGCTCTTCAGTAGCATCCAAACTAAACATGAGGTCGAAGACCATTTCATGCACTTCATCGGGACGGCAGTTTGGCTTATCTACCTTATTAATAACAACAATAGGCTTCAAACCTATCTGTATCGCTTTCTGTAGCACAAAGCGTGTTTGAGGCATCGGACCTTCAAAGGCATCAACAAGCAAAATGCAACCATCAGCCATGTTTAACACACGTTCTACCTCTCCACCAAAGTCGCTGTGACCCGGAGTATCGATAATATTAATTTTAGTCCCGCCATAATTGATGGAAACATTCTTAGAAAGAATTGTTATCCCTCTTTCGCGCTCCAAATCATTGTTATCCAGAATTAATTCACCACTCGCCTGATTATCACGGAACAAATGTCCTGCCAAAAGCATTTTATCAACAAGTGTTGTTTTCCCATGATCGACATGGGCAATAATTGCAATGTTTCTAATATTTTGCATATAATACCTATTATTTGGCTGCAAAGGTACGAAAATTGGATTATAAATCATTGTGAAGCCAAAAATAATATCTATCTTTGCCGCTCAAAGAATTTTTATATATCTAATCAAACTAAGAATTATGTATTTAGATCCAGCTAAAAAAGCAGAAATCTTTGGAAAGTACGGAAAGTCTAACTCTGATACTGGCTCAACTGAGGCCCAGATAGCTTTGTTTTCATACCGTATTTCTCACCTGACTGAGCACATGAAGCTCAACAGAAAAGATTATAGTACAGAAAGAGCTTTAACAATGTTGGTAGCAAAGCGTCGCAGATTGCTAAACTACCTGATGGACAAAGATATCACAAGATATCGTGCTATCATCAAAACTCTTGGTCTTAGAAAGTAAGCAATTACCTCTAGACAAAAAGCAAAAAAAACCATCCTCAATTTTAAGGGTGGTTTTTTTTGCTCCAAAGTTACACCTTCACGGTTTACTGACACCAACATTAAAGAGAAAGCCTCATCTTCCTTACATCCTCAAACCAAGTTCTGCTGCTACCTTATTTCCCCTTTTGAAGATAGCTCAGGGCTGACGCATTAAAAATTCTGTGGCAATAAAAGTTCACAAAGGAATTGTGTATCCCATCCAGCAGCCTTTCTTTTACCTTTAATGCTGCCTTTTCTGGGGCTTTTCTTTAATAACATAAGAGCAATCTTATTCATCAAAGAAAAGTTCTGGGCAGCATTCCCGGTTTTTCTTCCCATGTCTTCTCCAAAAGAGACGTCCAACTGCCAATGCAGGCAATTTTCCACAGACCAATGCGCACGCACGGCACCTGCTATTTTCTCAGCATCCAATCCAAGAGAGGTTATATAATATCTTTTTTCCACGGATGTCTTGCCTGTCTTAAGAATTGTCCGTTCTGAAGTAACTCTGACTACAGACTTTATGCCGACCCATTGGGGAAAGATGAGTCCCATTGTACGGTTGTTATAGACAAAACATTCTCTTATTTCCTTGCGACCATGCCCTGTCTCTTCTGTCCTGAACTTGGCATACCGCCGCGCATAATATTCCTTATTCACGTCTACCCTTTTTGCATCCATGTCATCAAACCATGATTCCAAGCTCTTGTGTAAATTCTTGTGGTTATCCTTCACGTTCAACACATAATCGGCTTTCCTTTCTATTATCTTTTTGGCTATCTCGGTCTGGCATCCCATGGCATCAATGGTCACTATGCAATTTTCCAAATCCAATGCGTTTAAAAGTTCGGGGATTGCCGTGATCTCATTGCTCTTTTGACTAACCTTAACCTGACCCAGTGTGATTCCGTTTGCTGCCGCCCAGGCACTGACCATATGAAGTTTGAAGCCTTTCTCTCCATCAGGGTTGGAGCGGCTGCATTTACTAGCACCGCAGATAGTCTTTCCGTCAATAGCCACTACACCTTCATACTTGTGGCACAGTTCTGACATCCAGCACCGAAAAACACCTTCAAAATACTCAGGAGAAAGACTGCTGAAGAAACGGTTGAAAGTATCATGAGAGGGAATGCGGTTCAAGGACGGTATACGGTCGGCGAAAAAAACTTTCCGGGAGCGCCCGAATTCTTCTATTTCATACCAACTCTCTGCTCCGCAAATAACTGCGGCCATAGCGATATACACAATCACTTCTACCGAATGCTCTCTTTTTCTGTCGACACGCATGTCTGTTATTTTTTCACAAAGCTTAATTATACTCATTTTGTCGTTAGTTTATCTCTCTTTTTATTTATAAAGATACAAATTAAAAACAACATAATAAACAATTATAAGCTTATTTTATAGATAAAAAATGGTAAATAAAAAATGAATATATTAAACCTTTTAAGTAAAATATATAATGCGTCAGCCCTGGAAGATAGCTCTTATCCTCTAACAACATGCGGATGTTGTATAATGCAACATGGGGATGTTATGCATGGCAACATCCCCATGTTCTTGGTATGAATTATACGTTAAAACTTTGGTCAACTAGCAACATCAGAAGCTGAACTTACCTCCTAAGAAGAAGCTTCTAGGCATGGATGGACCGTAAATATATCCGGAGTCCCGATCTTTTCCTTTATCAAAATCCGATTGGTAAGCATCAAATATATTCTGGATCCCCCCGTTCAATTGGAATTTCACTCCATCAACGACTGCAATATCATACGCCAATTTCAAATTCAAATCGAAGAAATCGGGAGTTGTTACAGCCACATCTTGAGCCACGCCCGAGCCGGCAGCATGCTGAACAAGCATTGTTCCCGTATATGTGCCGGACAAAGAAGCTTTCAGATCTTTCATCGGATTCACCGTAGCAGTAAGGTATCCGTACGCATTTGGCGTACGAAACATTTTCGTTTCAGCTTTTACTGACGCATCTTCACTCCATTGTTCAGAATTTTTATAATGACTTTGTTGCAATGTAACCCCTCCTTGTAGCTGAAACGACGAAGTAAAGATAGCACGTCCTTCAAGATTAATCCCCATCACTTTGGCTCCCGAACCGTTATAGCGTTCTTTCACCGCATTGCCTTTATCGTCTAATTCTTCGAGTTTTCTTAATGCAAACACATCTCTCAAATCAGTATAGAAACCTTCGACTAAAAGATTCGTCTGCACAGATCCAAAAGTATGGTACATATCGGCAGAGACACTGAGGCTATTCGATTTCTCTTCCTTCAAACCATCTACCAATCGGATCACTTGTCGCTCTCCATTGACCACAGCGATATGTAAGTCTTCATCAAAAGCTTGTGGAGCACGAAAACCTGTTGAATAGTTCAAACGGAAATTAATGTTTTTATTGGGATTGAATCTTAGCGTAGCTCGCGGACTCAAGATAACATGGTCTATCATATTATGTTTATCAGCTCTTGCTCCAATTAAGAAGCCCCAACGATCTGTCTTCCATTCATTTTGCACAAAGCCACTCCAGATTCGCACCGTTTGGTTCAAGTAATGATCATAACCAACAGAAATATCTTCCATCCCATCATAGCTAAATTCAGCTCCTCCGGTAAATTCGGCAGGCATAAACCACAGTTTATCCCAACTATGAGCATATTGTGCTCCGGACACAACAGCCAAATCGGTCGTAGTGCCATAAGCGTTAGCATCTTGGTTACTTCCATAATAACTTTTCCGGTCAGTATTTTGAAGAGAAGTGTAGATATTGAAGTGATCGGTATTCTCTTTTGAAAATAGATCAAAGCTAACCCCACCGCCATTAATATTATGTTCCGTCTGTTCGGTAATGTCGGCCTCATGCGCCGGAAGATTTAACGAGTTACCTCCTCGACGAAACTCGTTGATTCCATGATACTCGAATGTCAACTTAGAATAAGTACCTGTTTTCAGAAAGGCTCTTGCACCAACCGTTTTATTTTTCAATTCCGGCAATTCAGTGAAGCCATCTCCATTATGATCGTATCCGGATCGGGAACGACTTTGCCCGAAGACATAAACCCCGGCCTTTCCACTTGCTGAAACCAATGAAGCATTCATTGTCGTGTTATTATCAAAATCACTATTACCAATGGAAGTCAGCGTGTGAGATAATTCAGCGCTATTGCGTGTCGGGTCTTTAGTAATCACATTAACTACGCCGCCAATGGCAGAAGAGCCAAACAATGCTGATCCACCACCACGAATCACCTCTACACGTTCTATCATATTGGCCGGAATTTGTTCCAAACCGTATACTCCGGTAAGCGAAGTAAAGATTGGTCGAGAGTCCATTAAAATCTGAGAATAGTGCCCGTCGAGTCCGTTGATACGCACTTGATTAAACCCACAGTTCTGGCAATCGTTCTCCACCCGTACACCCGGTTGAAAAGATAAGGCTTGCGACAGACAAGCCGCATTGGTCGATTCAAACAATTTAGAGTCAAGCACATGCACCAAAGCAGGTGCCAAGCGACGATACGTTTCATTTCTATTCGCAGTCACCACCACGCCTTCTAGTGACACAAGGTCTTCTTCTATTTCAAAATTCAATTCAAGAGTTTTCCCTTTTTTTAGTGACACAGGTTTCTGGATCGTCTTATAACCTATCGCTTTTACTTCCACCACGAAATTACCCTCAGGCAAATTCCGCAGAAAGTAATGACCGGTCTGGTCAGTCGACGTCCCAAGAGTTGTTCCTCTGAGAACAATATTTATATACGATAAGTGTTCTTGCGTCTTCTTGTCAACCACATGGCCAACGATGTTAGCATCCGATGCTCTCAATTCCGGAGAATCTGCTTTTGCTGAGGTAAACACACAGCTAATGCAGATCAATATAATAATCAATCTACTCATTTGTTACTTCTATATAATAAGATAAGACATTCATTTTTGCGACAGTACTCAACCATAATAGTAGCACTGCCCAATCACAATAGACAAAGAAACCGCTTCACCAGAATTCGATAATGATGAAACACAACAAGCTTACATCAGCCTCTTTGACTGATTTGGTTTGAAGAAAACGGAATCTTCCTATTTAAATAAAAGTAGGAGGAGCACGTAGTGAGATATACCCCTTGGCAAAACAGTTATAGTTTTTTTGGGGGGGACGAGTTAAGAGAATTATCGGTTTATGAAGAAATAATGCTAAGATGAATGAGAAAAGTATCGGATTGGCTATCAGTATAGTAGAAAGATTATGGATAAATTGGACCTCAGATTGAGAATGATGATGCCCTTGGGGTTTCCCATCAGCCATCTTATAGAAATGTGAATGGACGATTGTTACGCCATTAATCACATGCGAGTGTATAAACAAGGAAATGCTCCCTACATATACAATGAATAAGAGCGGAAAAAATATTCTAAAAAACTTTATACTGACTCGTTTCATCCAAACAGAAGTAGGGTGTTGTTAAAATACGTTCGCAAAGGTAGCTATTATTGATGCTGTTCGCTAAGTTCTCTGTCTGTAATTAATTTATTTTAACCACATGTAGAACCATTCTAATGTGGATGGGTTACAAAGTTGTGAACGCATAAAAATCGACATATATCTTCTTTAAAATCTATTAAAGATTACTTGATGAAAGAAAAAACAAGCAATCTTATTTGTTTGCATAAATATTGTTTGTAGTTTTGCGAACAACTAATCATTAATAAAAATAGCAAGATGGAAATTAAAGTTTTAGGAACCGGATGTTCTAGCTGCAAAGCTTTGTATGCAACAGTAGAAGCTGCTGCCAGTGAATTAGGCATTCAGGCTAACATTGTAAAAGAAGAGGATTTGATGAAAATCATGGAGTACAACGTGATGCAATTGCCCGCACTTGTGATTAACGAGAAAGTCGTTTCGAGCGGAAAGAAACTTTCAGTGTCTGAAGTAAAAGAGTTATTAACTAAATAAATAATTTGAAGATGAAACAACTATTATTTGCTGCCATCGCAATAATGATCAGCATTACTGCTTGCGGAAAAGGTCCAAAAACATCAGAGAAATCAAACACCGGATCCAAAGATCGAGTAGAAATCTTATACTTCCACGGGAAACAGCGCTGCCCAACCTGCATGAGCATTGAAAAAAATGCGAAAGAAGCCGTGAACGCATATTATGCTGATAAGATCAAAAAAGGTGAGGTCGTATTTACAGTCGTAGATATTTCGGAAAAAGCAGGCGAAAAAATAGCCGACCGTTACGAGGTTACATGGTCATCTTTGTTTGTCAACAAATGGAAAGGTGGAAAAGAAAGCAAAAACAACATGACAGAGTTCGCCTTCGCTTACTCAAGAAATTCACCTGACACTTTCAAAAAAGGACTAAAGAAGAAAATCGACGAACTATTAAAATAATCTGCAATGGATTTTCTACAATCAATACTAGACAGCAGCGACATCCCAATGCTGACAGCATTCATCCTTGGGTTACTCACCGCTGTAAGCCCTTGCCCGCTCGCTACTAACATTACAGCTGTGGGATACATCAGCAAGGATATTGAGAACAAACACAAAATATTTTGGAATGGCATACTCTACACTCTAGGCCGTGCTATCACCTATACTGTTTTGGGCATTATTCTTATATCCATCCTAAAAGAAGGCTCGAGCATGTTTGCCATACAAAAATCAATTAGTAAGTATGGCGAGCTATTGATATCACCGGCATTGATCCTTATCGGGGTATTTATGCTTATAGGCAATAAGTTGAATCTTCCCAAATTCGGATTTTCCGGAAGCGGAAGTGGCTTAAAGAAAAAAGGGAATTGGGGCGCATTGTTATTGGGTATTTTGTTTGCACTTGCATTCTGCCCCACCAGCGGAGTTTTCTATTTTGGAATGCTTATTCCCATGTCAGCGGCTGCCGACGGGGGATATTTGCTCCCACTCGTCTTTGCCCTTGCAACAGGATTGCCGGTCATCGTCGTAGCGTGGATATTGGCTTATAGCGTGGCCGGACTTGGTAAATTCTATAATCAAATGAAGACATTCGAGAAAAGATTCCGAATTGTTGTAGCCATTTTATTCATACTGGTCGGCATTTATTACGGCATAACTTATTATATATTATAGAGGAATCAATTATGATACAAACATTTGCAGATTGGCTTGTTTATACAATCTTTGGATTAGACGCAGCAAGCCACTTAGGTATGGCCATTAATTTTTTCTTCTATGACACAATAAAGATTCTTATTTTATTGTTCTTGATTAGTACTCTCATGGGAATAGTAAATGCCTATTTCCCCATAGATCGTTTGAGAAATTACTTGACAACTCACAAGATGTATGGATTACAATATTTCTTAGCTTCACTTTTCGGGGCAATCACTCCCTTTTGTTCTTGCTCCTCCATACCTCTATTTATAGGCTTTGTTAAAGGAGGAATTCCTTTAGGAGTCACATTTGCATTCCTCATTACTTCTCCATTGGTTAACGAGGTTGCAGTAGCAATGTTCTTGGGTACATTCGGAGTAAAAATAACCCTTGTTTATGTTATCAGCGGAATACTATTAGGTATGATTGGAGGTTTGGTTCTAGGCAGACTAAAACTTGAGAAGTACTTAAGTGATTGGATCAAACAAATTCAAGCCAATGCTAATATGGAATCTTTACATTGGGAGGGAGAAAAAACTCCGTTCATAAAGAGAATGCCAACAATAATCAAAGAGGCTTGGGGAATAGTAAGAAGCGTTTTACTCTATATCATTATTGGCATCGGCATCGGCGCTTTGATGCATGGATACGTTCCTGAAGGGTTCTTCCAGCAATATATGTCAAAAGACAATTGGTACGCAGTTCCTCTTTCTGTAATATTGGCTGTACCGATGTATGCTAATGCGGCAGGTATTGTTCCGGTTATTGAAGTTTTTGTGGCCAAAGGAATTCCAATTGGCACCGCATTAGCCTTTATGATGGGCGTAGTAGGACTTTCACTGCCCGAAGCAACCTTGCTTAAGAAGGTGATGACTTGGAAATTAATCGCCATCTTTTTTGGCACAGTCACACTATTCATCATCATTTCGGGGTACTTATTCAACTACTTGCTTTGATGACGGTTGCACAAGCACAAAGTGACGGTTGCATTCGCCTCAACTGACGGTTGCATAATTCCCTAATGACGGTTGCTCTAAACTCAAACAAAAAGGTAGATCCGAAATGCCTGTGGCTCAGCCAATTGCTAGAGTAATTGATCTCTTAGTCAAAAATAGTTCCATTTTGTTTGTCTAAAATTGTTCTGCACCAATTATTTTACTATTTTTGCCACTAGTCAAACCAAAAAAAACCTTTGACATGGAAAATGCAATCAATATGGATACAACCAAAATTGTCGGAGAAAAGATAAAAGCACTCCGTGAAAACAAATCGATCACGATGGAAGAGTTGGCTCAGCGCTCAAATCTGGCTATTGAACAAATAGAGCGCATAGAAAACAACATTGATATTCCGTCGCTAGCTCCACTCATCAAAATAGCTCGTGTACTTGGTGTCAGACTAGGGACTCTTCTTGACGATCAGGACGAGACGGGACCTATTGTATGTCGCAAACAGGAAGTCAAAGAGACAATCAGCTTCTCGAACAACGCCATACAGTCACGCAGGCACATGGAATATCGTTCGCTATCCAGATCGAAAGCCGACCGACACATGGAACCCTTTATGATAGATGTGGCTCCTACAAAGGATAGCGATTTTATCCTCTCTTCACACGAAGGAGAAGAGTTTATCATCGTGATGCAAGGAATTATGGAAATCAGCTACGGAGACACAGCTTATATCCTTGAAGAAGGAGATAGCATTTATTACGACTCCATCATTCCGCACCACGTACATGCTTTCGAAGGACAAGCTGCCAAAATTCTAGCGGTGATATACACTCCTGTATAGATTAGTAGCACTACTAACCGCAATATCCTTATTACATTTTTCTTAAATATCAGGGAGTAATAGCTTTCCGAAGCGACACATGAAGTTATTATTTATAAAAAAGGAGGGCTCCTTTTGTACCGCTATTCAGAATATTCTATCTTTGTAGCAGTTATTATTAAACAAAGTATAATATGTCCTCAGAATTATTCTCTACCCTGCCCTATAAAGTGGCAGATATTACTCTTGCCGACTTTGGTCGCAAGGAAATCGATCTGGCAGAACAAGAAATGCCCGGCCTTATGGCTCTTCGCGAAAAGTATGGAGAATCTAAACCGCTAAAAGGAGCTCGCATCATGGGCTCTTTGCACATGACCATTCAGACGGCTGTGCTGATTGAAACACTTGTAAATCTTGGTGCCGATGTGCGTTGGTGTTCTTGTAACATTTACTCTACTCAGGATCATGCAGCAGCAGCCATCGCTGCATCCGGCGTTCCGGTGTTTGCATGGAAAGGTGAAACACTAACAGAATATTGGTGGTGCACGCTTCAAGCGCTGAACTTTGCAGAAGGAAAAGGTCCTAATGTGATTGTTGACGATGGTGGAGATGCTACCATGATGATACACGTAGGTTACGAAGCTGAAAACGATGCTGCCGTACTTGATAAGGAAGTGCATGCGGAAGATGAAATAGAACTAAACGCCATCTTGAAGAAAGTGTTGGCGCAAGATAAAGACCGTTGGCATCGTGTTGCCGCCGAAATGCGTGGCGTATCCGAAGAGACCACAACAGGTGTGCACCGTTTATATCAGATGAAGGAAGAAGGAAAACTTCTGTTCCCTGCTTTCAATGTAAACGACTCGGTTACTAAATCTAAGTTCGATAATCTCTATGGCTGTCGCGAGTCGTTGGCTGATGGCATTAAACGTGCCACAGACGTGATGATTGCCGGCAAAGTAGTGGTTGTTTGTGGTTATGGCGATGTTGGTAAGGGCTGTTCTCATTCTATGCGCTCATACGGCGCTCGCGTGTTGGTTACCGAAGTAGATCCCATCTGTGCTTTGCAAGCAGCCATGGAAGGATTCGAAGTAGTGACCATGGAAGAGGCCTGCAGCCAGGGAAATATCTTTGTGACGACGACCGGTAATATTGATATCATTCGCATCGACCACATGGAGAAGATGAAAGATCAAGCTATTGTTTGCAACATTGGTCATTTCGACAATGAAATTCAGGTTGAGGCATTGAAACGCTATCAAGGCATTAAGTGTGTGAACATCAAAGCACAAGTAGATCGTTATTTCTTCCCCGACGGACACAGCATCATTTTGTTGGCAGATGGTCGCTTGGTGAACCTTGGATGTGCTACAGGGCACCCTTCATTCGTTATGAGTAACTCGTTCACCAACCAGACCTTGGCGCAAATGGAGCTATTCAACAAGAAATACGAAATAGAGGTTTATCGCCTGCCTAAGCATTTGGATGAAGAAGTAGCCCGCTTACACTTAGAGAAAATCGGTGTGAAACTGACGAAACTAACGACAGAACAAGCTGCTTACATTGGGGTTTCTGTTGATGGGCCTTACAAGGCAGATCACTACAGGTATTAATTCCTACTAACGATTGACAATCGAACTCGACGATCAAAACGTCATAAGAGTCCGATTGTCAATTGATCATTAAAAGATATTCATTCATAATCTGATCGAAAATGAAAAAGTTCCTTCCCGACCTCATCGTCATTCTTTCTTTTATCGCCATCTCATTTGTCTACTTTTTCCCTGCTGTGACAGAGGATCGCATTCTGTTTCAGCACGATACGGCTGCCGGCGCAGGTGCCGGACAAGAGGCTAAAGAGTATCACGACCAAACCGATGAGCGTACGCGTTGGACTAATTCTATTTTTGGCGGAATGCCAACCTATCAGATCTCTCCCAGCTATGATTCTACCGAAACTCTGAGAGTAGCGGAGAAAACATATCATCTGTTTCTGCCCAACTATGTGTGGCTAACGTTTGTCATGATGCTCGGATTTTATATCCTTTTAAGAGCACTTGGTGTATCGGCTTGGCTCGCAGGATTAGGAGGTATCATATGGGCTTTTTCATCTTATTTCTTCATTCTCATCTCTGCAGGACATATCTGGAAGTTTATTACGCTGGCCTATATTCCACCCACAATAGCAGGTATCGTACTCGCCTATCGAAAACAGTATCTGCTCGGAGGAGTCATAACGGCTCTATTTTTAGCCCTGCAAATCTTGTCGAACCATGTACAGATGAGTTATTATTTCCTCTTCGCCATACTCCTTATTGTAGGAGCATTCTTCGAAGAAGCTTGGCGCAAAAAGGAACTACCGCACTTCTTCAAAGCTAGTGGTGTATTGGTTATTGCCGCACTTATTGGTGTATCGGCCAACTTATCCAATCTGTATCATACGTATGAGTATAGCAAAGAAACCATGCGTGGCAAAAGTGAACTGAAAGCAGAAGGCGATGCTGCAAAACAGACAAGTAGCGGACTTGATCGTGACTACATCACCCAATGGAGCTACGGTATAGGTGAAACGTTCTCTCTGTTGGTTCCAAACATCAAAGGAGGCGCATCCGTGCCTTTGTCGCAGAATGAAAAAGTAATGGAGAAAGCCAATCCGATGTATAGCGGCATTTATTCACAACTCACCCAATATTTCGGTGATCAACCCGGAACATCCGGTCCCGTTTATGTGGGGGCTTTTGTGCTCATGCTTTTTATCCTCGGCCTCTTTATAGTCGAGGGCCCTATGAAATGGGCACTTGCGGGAGCAACCCTCCTGTCCATTTTGCTTGCATGGGGAAGAAACTTTATGGGATTTACGGATTTCTTCATCGACTATATACCGATGTACAATAAGTTTCGTGCTGTCTCCTCGGCTCTTGTCATTGCAGAATTTACCATTCCTTTACTGGCAATACTGACCCTGAAAGAGATTTTCGATAAGCCACAGATATTGAAAGAAAAGTTGAAGTACTTATACATAAGCTTTGGCCTGACAGGTGGATTCGCTCTGTTGTTTGCCCTTGCACCTCGCTTATTCTTCTCCACATTTATTCCTTCACAAGAATTGAAAGCTCTGCAACAAGCTATTCCCGGAGATCAACTATCTCCCTTACTTAGCAATCTTGAAGAGATGCGCGTTTACCTAATCACTTCCGACGCATGGCGCAGTTTCTTTATCATCATCATCGGCACTGCCCTGCTTTTGGCTTACAATGCTCGCAAACTTAAAGCAACATGGGTTGTTGCCGCCATAACAGTGCTCTGTTTGGGAGATATGTGGATGGTCAACAAACGATATTTGAACGATGGACAATTTGTTTCGGCCAATCAAGAGACGGAAGCTTTCAGCAAAACACAAGCCGACCAATTGATTCTACAAGATAGCACACTCGATTATCGGGTATTAAACTTTGCAACCAATACTTTCAATGAAAACAATACTGCTTATTGGCACAAAAGTGTAGGAGGATATCATGCGGCTAAGCTTCGTCGCTACCAAGAAATGATCGATCATCACATTACAAAAGAGATGCAGGCAGCCTATAACGAGATAGCAACGGCACAAGGAAAGATGGATAGTGTAAATGGAGATTCTTTCAAGGTGCTGAATATGCTAAACACGAAATATTTTATCTTCCCCTCAGCACAAGGCAAAGTAGCTCCTATTGAAAACCCATACGCCTATGGGAATGCTTGGTTTGTAAATAATGTCCGTTATGTAAATAACGCCAACGAAGAAATTGAAGCGATCGATTCTGTTCTTCCAACGGAAACAGCTATAGTGGATGCAAGTTTCAAAGATAAGCTGAAAGGAATAACCAACAGCTATAAAGACTCTCTTTCTGCTGTACGCCTCACGAGCTACAAACCGAACCATTTGGTTTACGAAACATCTTCTTCCAAAGACGGTATCGTCGTTTTCTCCGAAATTTATTATCCGGGATGGCTAGCAACTATTGATGGTAAACCGGCAGAGATAGCGCGCACGAACTACATCCTCAGAGCAATGAACGTTCCGGCCGGAAAACATACGATAGAGATGAGCTTCGACCCAAAAAGTATTCACATAACGGAATCTATTGCTTATGGTGGATTGGTATTGCTACTTATAGGAATCATACTATTACTCTTGCAATACAGAAAGAACCTTAATTTAGGAAAGAAGTAGCTGCTAAGAGTTCTTCATAAACAAGAATTTATCTCATTAAAAAGTCTTCCTTGGTATTATCAAGGAAGACTTTTCTTTTAACTACATTTATTAAATCAGAATAAAAAATTGTAGCGTTCACTAACCATGTTCCACTTCATTCTTAAAATGCTCTGACTAGTTACCCAGACTAATAAACAGCATCTTGAAATGGATACCAGCAAACTATTTAGAGAAAAAAAAGACGTGATAATTTTAATTGAGCGTGAGGCAATGATAAAAACCTATCCTGAAATAGGACATTAGTTCTCATCACTCATCCTCTTATGATTTCTTATCAGAAGCTTCATGTTTATGATCTTTAGGCATTTCAGGCTTCATTCCCTTCTTCATTTTCTTCTGCATCTCACCCCACTTCGCATACTGCTCACCAGTTAAGATCTTTTGAATCTTCTTCTCCTTTTTTACTTCGGCTTTATGTAAGGCCTCTGCAGCATCCTCATTCATTGCCGAACCTCCTCCTGGCCTCATGCCCATTTCAGGGCGCTCTCCACTAGGCATTGGAGGCCGTTCATTCTCTGATCCATCAAAAGAAGGTCTGCCTCCCATTGGAGGGCGCTCACTGTTCGAAGCGGCTGATGATTGCTGTGCCTTAAATCGTTCCTTCTGTTCCTTCAGGTTTAATTTATAAATCTTCGCATACTGCTTTTCATTCAATTGCAGTTCTTTACTCATCTCGTCAGTCATCTTCTTAGCAATTTTTGCAGGTGAAGGTACTTCATGAGGTAGCTTTGTGTCCACTTGTTGCTGAGCCATCCCTGTCCAAACTAGGCAAGAAAATAAGGCTACCAATCCTGTTTTAAATAATCTATTCATAACGCTTATAATTAGTATGTCCCAAAGATAAACGCAACAGGAAAGATACAAAAGCAGAATCGACAGAGGAGTAGCTTTCATCTATAAATATCCTCAAAACCTATATTTGTAACAAAAAGAAAGTGGAAGAAGTTATTTTAGTCTATATAGATTCTATTTCTTTAGTAACCGTTTGCTCAGATAACGAACCGGATACCACACAGAAAGAAAGCCCACAGCAATCACAGTGATGAAAATAAGAACGACGTCGCTAAAATGTACGCTAACAGGATAAGCATCAACCACGAAACTACCATTTGCCCCCCCAAGGGAAATAATGCCAAAACGTTGTTGCACAAAGCAAAGAACAAGTCCCAAGATAATTCCCGTAAAAGCACCAAAGACAGAAATCAGCCGTCCTTCAAAAAGGAATATGCGAGAGATAAGACGGTCATCTGCACCGAGATAGCGCAGCGTAAGAACATCCTCTTTCTTATCAAGAATAAGCATAGATAAAGAACCGATAACATTGAAACATGCTATCATCAAAATAAAAGTAAGAAAAATATAAGAGATTAGTTTCTCTATTTCCATAATACGAAAGACATCAGCCTGCTGTTGATAGCGATCTTGCACAACAAATGTTTTCCCAAGGACTTTTTCCATCTTTTGTTTAACAGATGAAACATTAGATCCCGGCTTCAATTTCAACTCAATAGCAGAGACTTCAGAATCATAATCAAACAAGCGACGGGCAAATGCAAGAGAAGTTAAGATATATCGGCTATCGTATTTTTGCTGGTTCACTACAAAGACAACTCCCGGAGAATAGAGATATTCCATATTGAAAGAGGATGCCGGGTTAGCCATATTTATCTTCATGTTTCGCTTGGGAGAGTACACTTGCAATGGATCAACAAACTGTATTCCTGTGCCTAAAGAAGAAACCAGTTCAATACCCATAACACCATACTCAACAATAGAATCGTGCAGGATAAAATCACCTGTGCCATATAAGATGCTATCTATTGTAGTCAGTTCTTCAAAATTGTCTTGCACCCCCTTAATAACAGCCATCACCTGACGATCCTTATACTGCACCATGGCGTTTTCTTCAAGCGTCTCTGTAAAAACAGCAACCTCAGGCATTGCTCGAAGTTGCTGAATACGTTTATCTTGAGAATCAAATACCTTTCCTTCGCTAACTGTTATTTTCAGTTCAGGATCAAAAGCCGTAAAGAAACTGGCCACCATATCCTGAAAACCGTTAAACACTGAAAGAGTGCATACTAAAGCCAATGTAGCAAGCGCCACTCCACAAACAGAGATGCCAGAGATGATATTAATAGCGTTATGCTTCTTCTTTGAGAAAAGGTAACGTTTGGCTATGTAAAAAGGAAAGTTCACTTTAATAATGAATCTATTTTCTCGATATAATCAAGTGAATCGTCAACAAAGAATTTTAGTTCAGGAATAATACGCAACTGATGACGCACACGTGTACCAAGTTCATAACGAATGGATTTCATGTTTTCATTCACATTCTTCACCAATTCATCACTTTTCTCAGAAGGGAAAACACTAAGATAGACACGGGCAATGCTCATATCCGGACTAATACGTACGATACTTACCGATACTAAAATACCGGGCATTGCTTTTGTTTGTAGCAAGAATATCTCACTTAATTCCTTTTGCAAAAGACGTGATATTTTATTCTGTCTGGTTGTTTCCATCTTATCATTTATTTATTAATCGTTCATTTTTCGGCCCTCAAGCCTTCTTTCGTATGATTGTCAGACCGTCACGTAAAGGAAGGATCACTTTTTCCACTCGCATATCTTTCCCTACATATTCATTAAAAGCCTTGATACCTATAGTCTGGTAATCATTTGGATGAGATTCTTCCAGCACATGCCCATCCCACAATGTATTATCAGCAATAATGTATCCACCAGATAATAAATGAGATAAAGTCATTTCGTAATACTCTATATACTTTCGTTTATCTCCATCCAAGAAAGCCAGATCGAAAGTCATTCCCAATTTAGGAACAAGTTCAAGAGCATCTCCTATATAGAACTTTATTTTATCCGCATAAGCCGAATTCTCAAACCATGGGCGTGTAAAATCTTCCTGTTCATCGTTAATTTCAAACGTGTGTAAAACACCTCCTTCGCCCAACCCCTCAGCCAGACAAAGTCCCGAATAACCGCTATAAGTACCTATTTCAAGGATTTGACGAGGACGGATCATTTCAACAAACATCTTCAGCATCCGTCCTTGCAAATGTCCGGAAGCCATACGGGGACGCAATAGTTTGACATGCGTATCACGATAGAGTGCCTTTAAATAGTCACTTTCCTGATCTATATGTTGCAATATATACGCTTCTAACGATGCGTCCGAGTTTAACATTATCTTTCAACAAATGAAGGAATCAAATAATCTTTAGCTTTTGACAAGACTGTCTTTACTTTATTGATTTCTAAGAAAGAAGTGCCACCACCTTCACCAAAACTGCCACTAAGATAAGCCACCATGTCACTTTCGGCAAGACGTCCTTCTTTCAGCAACAATTCAAGAGCTGAGAAAAAATAAGCTTGTGCATTCACTTTCTCTTCCAAATAGATAGGTAAAACGCCATACGACAACGCTAGTAAGCGCATCGTCTTTTCTTTATAGCACATAGCCAAAACAGGATATTTACCACGAAAAGCAGCCAGATTAAGAGCAGTACGTCCCGTGTAACTATCCGTAATAATAGCACGAATATTCATTTTTGAAGTTGCTTTAACAGCCTGTTTAGCCAAAAAAGACGTCACATCAATATTATCAGAAATCAATGGAATGCGAATGTCATTTTCTTCCATTTTATCCTTTTCAGCTTGTTCTGCTATCTTAGCCATTGTTTTCACAGCCTCCACCGGATATTTTCCGTAAGCAGTCTCTCCACTCAACATTAAAGCATCCGTACGGTAATAAATAGCGTTAGCAATATCAGTTACCTCAGCACGGGTCGGGCGAGGATTGTTTATCATCGTATGCAACATCTGAGTGGCCACAATCACAGGTTTCTTGGCTAAAACACATTTACGTATTAAGGTGCGTTGAATACCCGGTATTTTTTCCTGCGGAACTTCTATTCCTAAATCCCCACGAGCCACCATAACGCCATAAGCTACTTCCAAAATTTCATCGATATTATCAACGCCTTCTTGATTTTCTATTTTAGCAATGATTTTGATTTCACTATGGTGCTCATCAAGAATATGTTGAATATCAAGCACATCTTGTTTATTGCGAACAAAAGAATGAGCAATGAAATCGATATCTTTCTCTATTGCAAAAAGAATATTATTTCTGTCTTTCTCAGTCAGAGAAGGCAGATTAATGCGTACTCCGGGTACATTCACACTCTTGCGGCTTCCCAGAGTTGCATCATTTTGAACTTCGCAAAACAAACACTCGTCGGTTTGTTCCAAGACACGAAGTGCCAAGTCTCCATCATCAATCAGCACATCTCCTCCCACACAAACATCTTTTATAAAGCCAGGATAAGAAACAGCAATACATTCTCGAGTAGTTTCACGAAGAGGATCACCTACAATCTTCACTTTCTCACCTATACTATAAGCTATCGGTTCGGCACAAGCAGTCGTTCTTACCTCCGGGCCTTTCGTATCCATCAAGATAGCAATCTTGTTCGATACCATTCTCACATTATTGATAACACTCTCAATGCCAGCCTTATCAGCATGAGCAGTATTCAGGCGAACAACGTTCATTCCCGCTTCATACAATTGCGTAAGAAAATCAACATCACAACGACGATCTGAAATAGATGCAACTATTTTAGTATGCTTTTTCATAAATTCCTTTCAAAAAATGTAATACTTAAATTTATTTCTCTGTTAAAGTCTCAAGGGCCAACCGATAAGAGTTCAGTCCAAAACCGCAAATAACACCTTTGCATGCACAAGCTATCATCGAAACATGACGAAAAGCCTCCCTTGCATGTACATTCGAAATATGTACCTCGACAACCGGCGCCGTAACAGAACGGATAGCGTCTTGTAAGGCTATGGATGTATGTGTATATGCTCCGGCATTCAAAATGATTCCATCCACATCGAATCCGACTTCCTGTATCTTGTTTATCAGTTCTCCCTCTACGTTAGACTGATAATAGGATATCTCCACATTGTCATACTTTGCCCGAAGTTCAACCAAATAGTCCTCAAAAGTAACACTTCCATAAATAGAAGGTTCACGTTTGCCTAATAGATTGATATTGGGGCCGTTAATAATTTGTATCCTCATAACACAATCTTAATGTTTTTAATACCTTTGTTGCCAAGAACAATATTTCAAAATGCAAAGGTAGAAAAAAGAAATGATATTAGATGAAGAAAAACACAAGAACGAGAAAGCAATAATCAAAAAATATCAGCAGTATCTAAAATTAGAGAAGTCCTTGTCGCCAAACACACTAGAGGCGTACAACACTGACCTGGAAAAGCTCATGGGCTTTTTATTATCAGAGAACATTGACGTCTTACAAGCTACCATCAACGACCTCGAGCAATTCATTGCCAGCTTGCATGACATTGGCATCCATGCCCGCTCACAAGCTCGGATCATTTCGGGCATTAAATCTTTCTTTCGTTTCTTAATATTAGAAGACTACATCGAAGTAGATCCCTCCGAATTAATTGAAGGGCCACAAGTCGGTTTCAAGCTGCCTGAAGTATTAACTATAGAAGAAATCGATGCCATAATCTCCTCTATTGATCTCAGCAAAAACGAAGGACAGCGAAACCGGGCAATACTGGAAACTCTTTATAGTTGCGGATTACGGGTATCCGAGTTAACTTCATTAAAAATATCCAACCTTTATTTAGAAGAGGAATTTATCAAAGTAGAAGGAAAAGGCAGTAAGCAACGCCTTGTGCCTATTTCTCAAAAAGCGGTTAAAGAGATAAGGCTCTATTTCATTGATAGAAATAAACAAAATATAAAAAAAGGATCTGAAGATTTTGTGTTCTTGAGTAAAAGAGGAACCGGACTATCCAGAATTATGATTTTCCACATCATAAAAGAACTTGCTCAAATAGCAGGTATAACGAAGATAATCAGCCCACATACTTTCAGACACTCATTTGCCACCCACTTACTCGAGGGAGGTGCCAATCTAAGGGCTATACAGAGTATGTTAGGCCATGAATCCATTGCAACAACAGAAATATACACCCATATTGACCGGGACATGTTAAGAAGCGAAATAATAGAGCACCATCCACGTAATATCAAGTATAGAAAAGAAAAGCAGTAACAATCTAAACTATAGGAGATCATTCTTTGTTCATAAATAATAAAGATCAAAATGAGTGCTTTTTCTACATAGATTATATTAAATTATAATAAAAATAATACTATGATTGCCGAAACACGTAAGATTTAATATCTTTGCGTATCTTTCTAGCATGTGCCGTGAAAGCCGATGAATAGACAAAATTTCAATTAGAAACATTTAATTTATATCTAGAATGATTAAGAAGTTGTATTTGCCGTTACTTATGGCTATGATTGTTGCACTTTCATCGTGTAGCAAAAAGATGGGTGAATTGTCATCTGACTATTTCACTACGACCCCCCAAGTACTGGAAGCAGTAGCTGGTAAAGTTCCCGTAACTATTAACGGAAAATTTCCTGAAAAGTATTTTAACAAGAAAGCTGTAGTAGAAGTAACTCCCGTTTTGAAATGGGAAGGAGGTCAAGTAAAAGGACAGCCTGCAGTATTCCAAGGAGAGAAAGTGGAAGGAAACGACCAAGCTATTTCTTATAAAACAGGTGGCAGTTTTACGATGAAGACATCGTTTGATTACGTTCCTGAAATGGCTAAATCTGAATTATACCTTGAGTTTAATGCAAAGATTGGCAAGAAAACAATTGCTATCCCTCCTGTTAAAGTAGCAGATGGTGTAATCTCAACTTCAGAACTTCTTGGTAACACTCTAGGCAGCGCCAACCTTGCTAATGGTGACGATGCTTTCCAACGTATTATCAAAGATGCTCACCAAGCGAACATCATGTTCCTTATCCAACAAGCTAACTTACGTGCGAGCGAATTAAAATCTTTAGGCATTAAAGATTTCAATAAGCAAGTTGCAGACATAAATGCTGCTGAGAACAAAAAAATCAGTAACATCGAAATTTCTGCTTACGCATCTCCTGATGGTGGAATGGACCTGAACACTGGTTTAGCAGAAAAGCGTGAAGCTAACACCGCTAAGTACTTAAATAAAGAACTTAAAAAAGGAAAAGTAAACACTACTGTTGACTCCAAATACACTGCTGAAGATTGGGACGGATTCCAAGAATTAGTTTCTAAATCAAACATCCAAGATAAAGAATTGATTCTCCGCGTTCTTTCAATGTATCAAGATCCTGAACAAAGAGAAAGAGAAATCAAAAACATCTCTTCTGTTTACAAGAACTTGGCTGATGACATTCTTCCTCAATTGAGACGTTCACGTTTGACTTTGAATTATGAAATCATTGGCAAGTCTGATGAAGAAATTGCTAAATTAGCTGGCACTGACGCTAGTCAATTGAACGTTGAAGAACTTCTTTATGCTTCAACTCTTACAAAAGACAACGCTAAGAAAGAAGAGATCTTCACTAAAGCAACGAAACAATTCCCTAACGACTATCGTGCATACAACAACCTTGGTAATATCGCTTATCAAGCTGGTGACCTTGCAAAAGCTGAATCATTCTTTAAAAAAGCTGCTAGCATAAAAGCTACTCCTGAAGTAAATATGAATCTTGGTCTTGTTGCTTTGGCTAAAGGCGACAAAACTGCTGCTGAATCTTACTTCGGTAAAGCTGCCGGTGCTAAGGAATTAAGCGAATCAATGGGTAACTTGTACGTTGCACAAGGCCAATACGAAAGAGCAGTAAACTCTTTTGGTGGTGCAAAGACAAACAGTGCTGCTTTGGCTCAGATCTTAGCTAAAGATTATAATAAAGCTAAGAACACTCTTGCCGGTGTTGAAAATCCTGATGCTTACACAGACTACTTAATGGCTATCTTAGGTGCAAGAACAAACAATGCATCTATGCTAACAAGCAGTCTTAAGAGCGCAATCAAGAAAGATGCTTCATTAGCTAAGAAAGCGTCAACGGACCTCGAGTTTGCTAAATACTTCACTGACGCTACTTTTTTGAGCGTTATCAAATAAGAAGTTAACTACAAAAAATCAATAAAAAAGAGTTGCTTGCCACACAAATGGCAGGCAACTCTTTTTTATTATCCACAAAAGCATTACATTCGCAAAAAAAAGAATGAATAGGATTTGCCTTTTATTTATTGCATCTCTTTGCTTATTCGGATGTAATTCGCATTCAGGTAAAGTTAATATCAGCGGTGAAATTAAAGGACTGGGAAACGACACCATTTATCTTTATGGCACAAACGAATTATCCGACCTAATGGATACGATCTATGTAAAAGAAGATAAGTTTTCCCACACTCTCTCCATAGATACTCTCACCTCTGCCATGCTATTTCTCAACTCCCAAACTGAATGCCCCCTCTTTTTAGCAAAGGGCGACAAAATTGAAATCAAAGGAGATAGAAAACATCTAAACCTTCTTGAAGTCAATGGGAATCGCTTCAATGAAGAAATCACAAACTTTCAGCAGTCGATAAATAGTAAAGGAAAGCTATCGGAAAAAATGCTAGAAAACAAAGTCGAAGAATTTATTCGTCAGCACCACACCTCTTTAGTTAGCATCTATTTACTCAAAAAATATTTTGTCCAGAAAGCAACTCCTGACTTTAGCAAGATAAAGCAACTCATCGCCCTAATGAATGGGCAACTACAAGACGATCCTTACATCGATCAATTGAGCAAATATATAGAGCAATATGAAAATGTAGGTATCGGCAAACCAGCTCCATTCTTTAGCATCAATAATGTAAGCGGAAAAAGAGTTTCTCTTTCTGACATTAAAGGTAAATACATACTGCTAAACTTCTGGGCATCATGGAGCGACTCATGCAAGAAGGAGAACCGGGAACTACGAAAGATTCACCAAGTTTATGGCAAGAAAGCCAACTTCACCATGCTCGGCATCTCACTGGATATTGACAAGCAAAGCTGGAAACAAACCGTGAAAAATGACACGCTTAACTGGCAACAACTTTGCGACTTCTCCGGATGGGAATCACCCGTAATCAAACAATACTCCATACAAAGCTTACCAAACTACTATCTTATTGCCCCTGATGGCAAGATTGTAGCAAGGGAACAAAAATGTGAAGCATTAAAAAGAAAGCTACAAGAGATCGTCAAATAATACGTTCCCTTTGTTACACATAAAAATCCAACGAAACTACTAGCTAATGCTTGTCAAATTATTCGGTGCAGCCGTTCAAGGCATAGAAGCCACCGTCATCACTATCGAAGTCAACTGTTCACGAGGTTGCATGTTCTATCTTGTCGGCCTACCCGACTCAGCAGTTAAAGAGAGCCATCAACGCATCATCTCCGCTCTGCAGGTAACCGGACACAAAATGCCCACGAGCAATATTGTGATCAACATGGCCCCGGCCGATATCCGCAAAGAAGGTTCTGCCTACGATTTACCATTAGCCATCGGCATGCTTGCCGCAAGTGAAACCATCGCCTGCGACAAACTTTCTCAGTACGTAATAATGGGCGAACTTAGTCTTGACGGGAGCATTCAACCCATCAAAGGGGCTCTACCCATTGCCATAAAAGCAAGAGAAGAAAAACTGGAAGGCATCATCGTTCCTCTGCAAAATGCTCGCGAGGCAGCAGTGGTAAATAACCTGAAGGTGTTTGGTGTCAGTAATATCAAGGAAGTTATTGAATTCTTTAATGGCGAACAGAACTTAGAACCAATAACTGTCGACACGCGAGAAGAGTTTTATGCACAACAAACCATCTTTGACTCTGACTTCTGCGAGGTAAAAGGACAGGAAAATGTGAAACGAGCGCTTGAAGTAGCCGCTGCAGGAGGACACAACATTATTATGATAGGAGCTCCCGGAAGTGGCAAATCAATGATGAGTAAGCGATTACCATCCATTCTACCTCCTCTTTCGCTTAACGAAAGTCTGGAAACCACCAAAATCCATTCCGTGGCCGGTAAACTTAGCCGCAACTCCTCACTTATCTCCAAACGTCCTTTTCGCGATCCACATCACACCATCTCTCAAGTAGCCATGGTGGGCGGAGGCAGCTTCCCGCAACCCGGAGAAATTAGTCTGGCTCACAACGGCGTACTCTTTTTAGACGAGTTACCGGAATTCAACCGAAGCGTACTCGAAGTACTGCGTCAACCACTTGAAGACAGAAAGATTACCATCTCCCGATCCCGATGCAGCATTGAATACCCCGCCAGCTTCATGCTCGTCGCTTCTATGAATCCGTGTCCTTGCGGATATTACAACCACCCCACAAAAGCTTGTGTTTGTAGCCCGGGACAGGTTCAGAAATATCTCAATAAAATCTCCGGACCGCTACTCGACCGCATTGACATACAGATAGAAATCGTACCTGTTCCTTTCGATAAAATGTCCGATGCCCGCCAAGGAGAAGCCAGCAGTACCATACGAGAAAGGGTTATTAAAGCAAGAAAGATACAAGAAGAACGTTTTCTTTCCTATCCGGGCGTTCATAGCAATGCACAAATGACAAGCAGGCTCTTAGCCATGTATGCCCAACTAGATGAGAAAGGACTTAACCTCTTAAAGCAAGCCATGAATCGCCTGAACCTATCTGCCCGGGCATACGACAGAATCTTAAAAGTATCCCGTACCATTGCCGATTTAGAAGGAAGCGAAAAGATCTTGCCCTCGCATCTTGCCGAAGCGATTGGCTATCGCAACCTCGACCGGGAGAACTGGGCTGGATAAGCGACTAAATCATCATCCTCTTTTCAATAACAGAAAAAATATTGAGGTAAATAAGAGCAGCTACTTTATTCATTGAATAAGGCAACAACTCTCATAGCCTAAAGCATTAGATCACCTCCAACTGGATATAATACAATGAAAAATATCCGTCACAAACGTAGCTATGCAGAGTAAAAGATGGAATCAAATATAGATGATTAGGCGTTAGATCATAAATTCCGTTAGGTAGGGTTCGCTGAATAAATCACCTCTTTAAACTTTAATAATTGGCTAATCTAGGCAACAGAATAACTTTCTCCATAATTCTGTCTGGATTTGCCAATATATTCATCACAAAAAACAGAGCACGAAGAAGTTCTCTGAGGAACTTCATCACATTTTTCACAAAATAGCACATCGCAGTCCATGAGTTGCCCGTATCGGGCAACTTAGCTCTGATGTTGTTAGCCCGATAAATGCGTTTTGCTGTTCCGAATGTAGCCTCTATTTGGTTTCGTTGGCCTGCCGCCCCCGCCATCTTGCTTTGATATTCCTTGGTCTGTTGCTCCTTTGGAGGTCTGCCAAGAGGCTTGCCCATGGCCTGAATCTCCAGTTCTTTCATTAGTGAGCGGTTGGCCCTGTTCATGTAAATCTTATCCGCATAGATTTTTGCCGGAAGAAATCCAAAGCGTAGCCGGTAAAGTTCTATATGTTTCTCCAGGTCGGAAGCTTCGTTATATGCATCCCAACTGTGATGATCCACAAAGGCATACCCCTTGACAACGCAGGCGCCAATCTTTGCCCCGAATTCAGTGGGTGATTTTGACTTTCCCCGGACAATGGGACGTATATGGGGCTGGAAGATGCTAATGATGCGATTAGCACAAGATTTGACACCTGATTTGAACATCTCATCTTGCTGATGGAACATGGTAATGATTGCCTTCACAGTCCTTTGTTCGTATCGTTTAAGGCTGTAAAACAGTTGCGTTCCGTTTATGGCTATCAACTGAGTAAAACTACGGATATCTCTAATCAAATAGGTCAATAAAAGGGATTTAGCGCGATGAATCATCTTTTTGCTCTTCTTTCTATGTTTGATCACCTGATGAAAAGCGGCATGGGCTTCTTTATAATAAGTCACCGGATGAATCAAAGAAAAGCCTTTGCACAGTTTGTCAATGTAGCGGTTGATGACCTTGCAGCCATCATGTAACAGGTCAATGTCGGTAGGGTAACGAACTTCCGCGTCAGAACAGGTAGCGTCCATCTTTAAAGAACCCGCATGCACTCTGCCCTGGTTATCGACAAAGGTAGGATCCTGATCATCCACATCTACTTGTCCGCCGCCCTCGTCCTCGGAATCGCTCTTCTTGCCTGCCGATCTTGACTTCTCTAGTTGGAGCTGGAGCTCCAGAAGAGAAACGCTCATGTCATTAAAATCAGTCGTACCCAAGCGTTTGCGGATGGTCACAAACAAGCTGGAATCAAAGATCGGTTGATCGGTAAACTCGGATAAGCCTACAAAATATTGCATATAAGGATTTTCCTGAATGGCAAGTATCGTTTCCTCGTCGGAGAGATTCATCTTATGCTTGATGATTAAAGCACCGATAATCATACGGGCCGGTTTGTTCCCGGCTCCACGTTTGCCATTGTTAAGCTGTACAGCGTACAAACGCTCTATTTCACTCCAAGGAAGAGTGTCTCCCAATTTTACCCAACGGTTAGCCTTATTCAAGCCTTCCAAAGAGGATTTGAAAGCATCAATACTAAGTTGAATGCCTTGTGATTTATACTTCATTGCGCTATCATTTAACACTCAAAGATAACTTTTTTTAGTCAAATAGAGAAAAAAATAATCGCTATTTATCTAATAATCAGTTGATTGATATTATTCAGTGAACCCTAGGTAGTATAATTTTAGCAGCACCATCTTCCACCCAATAAAGTCTTGTAAACGGACTACTTACCTTACTCCAGTTCCAATCGGCATTATGAATAGCATGCCCAATATTTAGCAAAGTGAAATTCAAGTATTCTTTCTCTTTAACCATTGGTGTTTTTCGTTTCTATTTAAGCGAAGATAAACTAATAATTTCGAGAATTACACTAATTACTCTGAAAACCTTGAAATAACATCATTCTTTATCGAAATAGCAGAAGTTCCTTTGACCCATGCAATACTCATTCATAATGAGTTAACAATCATCGATGAATTTCATAAAATCACAAATAACGATATTGTGCTATTATGTATCGAGATAGTATAATAGTTATGAATACATATCTGCTAACTTTGTAGATAGGAAAACACCAAAACATTACTTATGAGAAAATTATTATTTGTAGCCTTATTTATGACCTCATTCGGGCAAATCAGCGTTGCTCAAGAAAGAGAACAGTTAACCACCTCCGCTTCAGAACCTATGCAAACGGGCAAGTTTGAAGCAACATGGGAATCCTTAGCACAATATCAAGTACCCGAATGGTACCGCAATGCCAAATTTGGAATATGGGCTCACTGGGGACCGCAATGCCAACCCGAACAAGGAGATTGGTTTGCCCGTTCGATGTATACGGAAGGCAGTTCCAACTACAACTGGTTCATTAAGAACTATGGACATCCTTCTAAGTTTGGATTCAAAGACATTATAAATGATTGGAAAGCCGAAAAATGGGATCCAGAAAAATTAGTCAAACTCTATAAACGGGCAGGCGCACAGTATTTTTTTGCCATGGGTAACCACCATGATAATTTCGATCTATGGGATAGTAAATATCATAGATGGAACTCAAGTAAAATAGGCCCTAAAAAAGACATTCTCGAAGGCTGGGCCAAAGCAGCCAAGCACAACAAACTACCATTCGGCGTCAGTATCCATGCCTCTCATGCCTGGACGTGGTATGAAACCTCTCAAGGAGCAGACAAGCAAGGATCTTACGCCGGCATTCCTTATGATGGAAAACTCACAAAAGAAGATGGAAAAGGAAAATGGTGGGAAGGGTTAGATCCTCAGGAATTATACGCACAAAATCATGCATTAAGTAAAGGGAGCGAAAATGCAGGTACAATCCATTCTCAATGGAACTGGGGAAATGGTGTATCGGTGCCCAACAAAGAGTATTGCGATAATTTTTACGGCAGAACTGTCGATATGATCAATAAGTACAAACCCGATTTACTCTATTTTGATGACACAGCCCTTCCACTATGGCCTGTTAGTGATGTAGGGCTCCGAATTGCTACTCATTTCTACAATAGCGACATAAAAAGAAAGGGGAAATTAGACGCTGTCATCTTTGGAAAGATTCTAACTGAAGAGCAAAAAGAGTGCTTGGTTTGGGATGTTGAACGAGGTGCGCCTGACAAGATACAGCAAAGGCCTTGGCAGACATGTACCTGTATCGGAGATTGGCATTATAATCGTTCCGTTTACGACAATAATAGATACAAATCAGCCAAATCGGTAATACAAATGCTTGCAGATATAGTCAGTAAAAACGGTAATCTTTTGCTCAATATTCCTGTGCGCGGAGATGGAAGTATTGATGAAAAGGAAGTCGCTGTTTTAGAAGGAATAGGGAGATGGATGGATGTAAATAAAGAATGTATATTTGATACAAGACCTTGGACAATCTTTGGAGAAGGTCCCGATGCCGAAAAATTAAATCCAATGCAAGCTCAAGGTTTTAATGAAGGAAAAAGCAAATACACTTCGAAAGATATTCGCTTTACTCAGAAAGGAAAAACATTATATGCCATCGTTATGGGATGGCCTGAAGATGGTAAAATTGTGATTAAGTCATTGGCTACAGACTCCACTAATTATGAAAAAGAAATAAAGAAAGTAGAGTTATTAGGAAGCGGAAAAGTTTCATTCACCCGTGATAATAGCGGACTAAACATTATCCTCCCAAAACAAAAGCCGAACGATATAGCGTTGGTCTTAAAAATAAATAACTAAATCAGAACACTATTCTATTATGATGAACACAAAAGAAGCAGGATACCGGGTTCAAGAATACCATGAACCCGTAAAACGATATTGTCAGACTATTGATTTAAAAGATTCTCCCGAACTGATTGAAGAATACATCAAGAGACACAGCAGGGCCCAACATTGGTCCGAAATAAGAGAAGGAATCAGACAAGTGGGAATCCTTGAAATGGAAATATACATATTAGGTACCCGGTTGTTTATGATCGTTGAAACACCGCTTGATTTTGAATGGGAGTCGGCGATGAAGAAACTTGCAACCTTACCCCGTCAGGCAGAATGGGAAGAATACATGTCCGTTTTCCAAATATCCGATCCCAAAGCTACATCATCTGAAAAATGGAAACTTATGGATAGAATGTTTCATTTATATTAATTAATGAAGAAGCATTAACCCTGAGGCAAAATCTTTGAGGACATCATATCCATTAACTTGCAGGAATGCATCTAAACGTTTTATGCAATCCTGCAAGTTAATAGGAGTTTTGGAGGTAGCTTGACTCCCGGCGAATGGTTCTTGCTACACTTATATCTTCTTTTTGGACTTTGCGATCCGGAAAGTTTTTCCTAGATTGCAAACCCATGTTTGGCTTTAAGACCTTAAAAAATCTTAGTGGTTAAAACGGAGTGTGTTTCCTCATCTGCGGCACTCCAAAACTCTTCTAATTGCCAGAATTTTTCAAATGGTAACGTTCTGAGCTTGGCTATCAGGTCGAAATAGTTATTTTCATCAAGTTCTGTCCAGTTTATTTTATCCGGTATTACTTCTTTGAAATTTTTCCGCAGATTGGTGAGCAGTATTCTGTCGATTGGTGGATGTATTACATCTACCAGTTTACCTTCACCAGAATATCGAATAATGATAGCCGTTTTCAGATAAATAGCCACGATCTTAGCTACACGACCATAGGTGGCAACTATATTGCAATCCTTTTTAAAATTGTCGATTAGCTGATTACAACAGATACGATGAAACGCATCATAGTCTTCGCAACGATTTACCTTGAGACTATCAAATTTCATCAAATCTGACGCCTCAATTGCCCTGATAATGTTAGAAGTATTGGTGAAATTACGTTGCACTGCCCGAGCAGCTGTCCAGCAGGCGTAATTATGTAAATGTTTCTCAAAAGTATAAGTCATATCTGATTAATATTAAAATTACTTGTTTTACTACGAATTAACCTAAATTTGCCTTCTCAATCCTTATACGGGCATCTACAGCCACTACATTCTTCTCCGTAGCAAGAAGCGGATTGATATCCATTTCTTTTATCTCGGTGGCAAAACGTAGCAAAGTAGATAAACGCACGATTATTTCGGCAAATTTATCTTCATTCACTCCTTTCTGTCCACGGGTTCCCTGAATAATCTTATAGGCACGCAGAGAATGAATCATTGAATAAGCTTCTTCGTATGAGAGAGGCGCCAGACCGGAAGATACGTCTTTCAGCACCTCCACAAAGATGCCACCCAACCCGCAAAGAACGACATGACCGAATTTCTCTTCGTATTTAGCTCCAATAAACAGTTCTGTTCCTTTCAACATTGGTTGCACCATCACAGCTTTGGCATCCGGAATACTCATCATTCGATCAAATTCCAAAGCCAAATACTCTTCGCTCTTCACATTCAGCGCCACTCCTCCTACATCCGACTTATGAACAGGCCCAACCACCTTCACCACAATCGGAAATCCACAACGGCGAGCAAAACTGAGCACTTCTTGCTTCTGATTAGACACAAATTCGTCGACAATGGAGATGCCGGCCGCACGCAACAGAGCCTGAACATAATGCGGCTCAATATATCCATCTGAGGGTATAGAATCAATGATCCGACGAATAGCGGGTACATCTACGCCATATAGTTCAGCCTTATTGGCGGCAGGCTTTGGCACATTCATAATACGCGACAGGGCTGTGCCAAGCGTTACCTCATCAGCAAAGTTCACATGCCCCTTCTGCAGGAACTCTTCTACTTCTTTCCCTGCTGTATGAATAGAGGGTAACACGGGGAAAACCGGTTTCTTGCAATGCAACATCTTCTGATGCAACATATCATACATCTCAAACATCGTCACCAATCCCGGTGTTCCGAAGATAGCCATGATCGCATCTATATTCTCAAATTTATTTTCGCAATAGTCTATTGCAATTTCAAGATGTTGCGGTGTTCCTGTAGCCAAGACGTCTATAGGGTTAGCAACAGATGCACCCGGAAGAAGCTTGCTCTTAAGTTCATCCACCATCGGCCCCTCAAGTTTTGGCACATTCAAGCCGCCTTTCGAGAGAGCATCCGTCAACATTACACCGGGACCTCCGGCATGAGTCACAATCGCAAAGTTCTTCCCTTTAAGTTCAGGAAGAGTAAACACACAGCCCACAGTAGTGAGCTCCTCACGAGAGTAACAACGCACAATACCTGCTTTACGAAACAAAGCCTCCACAGCAGAATCGGGACTTGCAATAGCTCCCGTATGTGAAGAAGCAGCGCGACTGCCACTCTCCGAGCTTCCCGCTTTTATGGCTGCAATGCGGCAACCCTTTCCTATCAACGAAGAAGCATGAAGCAACAGCCTGTCCGGATCTTTAATGCTTTCTATATAAATGAGTTTGATGCGAGAATCCTTTTCTGCATCAAATGTTTCGTCTAAGTATTGCAACACATCCTCTACTCCAATCTGCTTGGCATTACCTACCGACCAGACAGAATTAAACTGAAGTCCCTTCACTACAGCCGATTCCATAATAAATACCGCCGTAGCTCCGGAACTAGAGATCAGGTCGACTCCTTTTGGATTCAAATTGGGTATCGGTTGCGTAAAAACACTGTGATGCCAAGTGTTAAGCACACCAATGCAGTTCGGCCCAATGAGCGAAGCACCATATTTATTCACGATCTCCAGAATGCGATTCTCCAACAGAGCACCCTCTTGCGTCTCTTCTCCAAATCCGGCCGAAAGAATGATAAATGCCCGCGTTTGCTTTTCGGCGGCAAGTATTTCTACTGCACCCGGACACATAGAAGCTGAAATAGCCAGAATAGCCAAATCCGTATTCGGCACATCGACCACAGAAGCAAAAGAACGTACTCCCTGCACCTTCGCCTCTTTAGGGTTCACAGCCCTCAGCTCACCTTTATATCCTCCCTGAATAAGGTTCCTTAAAATTGCCCCACCGGGTTTATGCATATTATTTGACGCCCCTACCACTACAATACTTTGAGGGTGCATTAACTGACTTGTTATCATCTTATTCATCGTTTACTCTGTTTATTTACCCTTCTGATATACGGAAGGAGCTACTCCAAACTGCGTTTTAAAACATTTGCTAAAATAAAACGGATCATCAATACCCACTTTGTATGACACCTCCGACACTGTTAGTTTGCCGGTCAACAAAAGCTCTGCCGCTTTCTTCATACGAATAATACGAATATATTCATTCGGAGAGTATCCTGTCACCCCTTTTACTTTCTTATAAAACACAGTACGCCCAATTCCCATAATTGAGGCAAACTCGTCCACTGAAAAATTCGCATTACCGATATTCTTCTCCAACAATTGGTGCAGTTCATCTACAAACTCTTTATCCCGTTCCGAAGCACATATTGCCGAACGCATAATGCCTGGTTCTTCGGAGAATTTCACTTTCAGCTTTTCTCGCTGTTCCAACAATTTAATAATACGTGCCAACAGCAGTTTTATGCTAAATGGTTTGGAGAGATAGGCATCCGCACCACTCTCTATACCCTCCAAGTGATTCTCGGGCAAGCTCAAAGCAGTCAGCAGAATTACCGGAATATGGCTTGTATCAAAATCCGATTTAAGCTTTCGAGTCACCTCAAATCCATTCATCCCGGGCATCAACACATCACAAACAATCAAACTCGGTTCCGAAGTTCGGGCCATCTCGAAACCCGTTGTTCCATTATCAGCCACCACCACTTCGAAGTAAGCACCAAGTTCTTCTTTCAAATACCGACGCACATCATTATCATCTTCAATCACCAAAATCTTTTGTTGATTAAGAGGCACAGTAGCAGCCGCAATCAGCACATCCGATTCTTCCAAATGTTCCGTTGGAAGAATATCATTCTGCTCACGCATGAGCACATTGTTCGGAATCAGAAAATCCTTATCCTCATACGCTTTAACGTCTAATGGCAAATTGACCGTAAACACAGAACCTCCTCCTTCATTTTCTTCATAAGAGATACTGCCTTTATGCACTTGTACCAATTCATGCGTCAGATGCAAACCGATGCCAACACTGTTTCCTGAAAAATTACTTTGCATGAAGCGATTAAAGAGTTCATTCCGTTTTTCTTTTGGAATTCCAACCCCTGTATCGCTCACACGAATTGCGAGTACATCTTTCTCCGACTCAACATTCACAATCAAGCGTATCTTCCCACCCTGTGGGGTATATTTAAACGCATTCGACAATATATTATAAACCATCTTATCCAATTTGCCTTTATCAATATACATCTTATATTTACTAACCGAAGGTATAAATTGGAAATCCATGTTCTTTGATTCAGCCGTATCTCCAAAACTCAAGAAAATCTCATACAGCATCGCAATGACATCCGTTTCTTCTAATGACAAGGCCAATTTATTATTCTGCATCTTACGGAATTCGAGCAATTGGTCAATCAGTCTCAACATTCTATTCGTACTCTTTTCCATCGTTTGCAGCGGATGCACCAATTCTTTTGAAGTTACATTTAGACGTTGAATGCGCTCTAACGCTCCCTGGATAAGAGTCAACGGAGTACGGAATTCGTGCGATATATTGGTAAAGAACACCAACTTATAATCCGTAAGTTGCTTCTCTATCTGTATCTTATTGTGTAACCGATTAAAATTGCGGGCTATCCTGAAAGCAAAATATCCGCCACCCAGAATAAGCAGCACATAGATAATGAAAGCCCAAAAAGAAAGATAAAAGGGGGGACTAATAATTATCTTCAACGTCGCTATATTCTCATTCCATACCCCCGAACTATTGCATGCTTTGACCTGCAGTTCATACTCTCCATAAGGAAGCATCTTGTAAGCAGCAAAATTCAAAGAAGAAGGAATACTCCAATCTTTATCGTAGTTCAGCAAGCGATACGAATACTTTGTTTGCCCCGCATCAGCATAGTTGAATGAGGAGAAATCAATTACAAACGAGTTTTGATTGGCCTTGAGATGAATTTCATCCGAATAAGGCATCGATAATGAAAGCGGAGAATCAGTCTCATCAGGCATGATATTCATTCCGTTCACATTAAGATTGGTAAACACTACCGGAAAAGAGAATGTATATTTCCTCACTACAGCGGGATCGAAAACGAGAAAGCCGTAGTTAGAACCAAAAAGAATATTGCCATTGTCGCAAACGCAACCAGAGTTCTCTGTATATACATTCCCTTGAGGATAGGCTGAGAAGAAATAATTCTCGAACGTTTTCTTCTCTAACGCAAACTTTGATATACCATATTCGGTAGCCAACCAAACATAACCATTCCTATCTTCAGCCATTGATTGTACGATATCATTCGATAGTCCGTTATGGGTGGTGTAATGCTCAAACGTCAGTGATGCATAGTTGTGCTGCGGCCTACAAATGCTAAAACCTGCGCCCGATGTTCCAATCCATATTCGTCCTTTGCTATCAGAGAGCAGGCAGCGAACTTCATTACTCTTTAACTTTCCGTTCGTATAATTGTATAAATAGTATCGACTGGGATTCGTAGTAAGAGTATCCGGATCAAACACATAGACACCGTCACTTGTTCCTACCCACATCATTCCATTCTTATCTTCACTGATTACCCGAATCTGCTTCTGTCCATAAGCGCTATTCAGGTAATGATAGAACTTATACCCACGATCAGTCTTTACAGCCAACTCTAGTCCGCCACCAAAAGTGCCTACCCACATTCTGTCTTTATTATCTCGATAAATACAGAAAATGTTATCATTCGCAATAGAGTGCGGATCAGATTCTCCATGTTTATACCACACCCCATCAATACAAAGACCATCTCCACGAGTTCCCATCCAAACCTTACCCTCTTTATCCTTCTTAACAGCATAGATATTTGAGTGGAAATCTCTCTTTACATATTTTAAGGTCAACTGCGGATCATAGATGTATAATCCGCCTTTACGTGTCCCCATCCAAATTTCTCCTTCACCAAGTTTAGACACCATTCGAATCGTATTTGAACGATCAAGTAGTGAGTTATCTTCAGGAAAAAAGCGATAAGAGCCCTCATTGATTACAGAGATTCGTGAAATGCCCGAAAACTCAGAGCTAACCCAAACTTCGCCCGAACGATCTTCTGTGATATTCAATAGAAAATCAGATCCAATGTGACTCAAGCCACTCATTCCTGCAGTAAAATGGCTCAATTCGTCTTTTGCAATGTTATAAGCAAAAAGTCCGTTGCCATAAGTCGAGATCCAGATTATATTCCTTGAATCGTGCACGATGTGATAACGTTCAAAATCAATGTATCCCATCTTTTCCGAAGGGATAAGACGGAACTGTTTTTGCTTTGCAGTACGAGCGTTTACATACCACACCGTGCCCGTATGATTGTATATCCAGAGATTTTTCTTGTTATCCGTTGAAACAAAAGCCGACTTCAAATCCTCACCAAACAAAGTAGGAGCTGGAAGCATCACTTTGTTCCTAAAATTATAGTCATATACACCTTCAGATGTAAGTATGATCCAGCTATTTTTCAATAAAAAGCAGCCGGTAACCGACACTTCCGGTAAGTTTGAGAAAGCAACCCTGCGCAATTTAGAGGATACCTGATCAAAAACAAAAATTTGATTGTCTGTTGTCAGAAAATAGCTACTTCCTTTAAAGGAAGCCGATTGATAAAAATTTTCTTTCCGGTCTACAATAGTAGATGTTTCACCGCTAACCCGTGTTAGGCCTCCCTTTGCGCCAATCCAGATAACTCCCGCTTCTCCCTCGGCAACAAAAGTCACATCATCATCAGGAATCTTTCCGTTCATCTGCTTGTATGCAACGGATGTAAACCCTTTATCTTTCGTATAAGAGATCTTTCTGCATCCATTTCCTTCATGCCACAGCCAAACATCTCCATTCTGAGCGATCAATTTCTTAGAATACTTTTGCCGAAGTTCCCCGCACCCGGTAAAATCAACAAAACAAGCCTTCTTCAAGTCATAACAACTAAATTGCTCTGAAGAAAAAGAAGTCCACAGAAAGCCATTTTTGTCTTCAGCTATATCAAATACCCGTCGGTCTTGCAAAGAAAGCGGTTTATCAGCAGAAGGATAAAAGGTAAGAAAAGAGTTTCCATCATAACGGCTAAGGCCATTTAGCGTACCCAGCCACATAAATCCTTTGCTGTCTTGCAGAAAATAACGAACTGAATTATTAGGCAGCCCATCAGCAATGGTTATCTGCTTGGAGCGAATTTCAATGGAAGCAAAACCTTCCTGAAGAAAGAATAAAGAGAAAAGAAGAGCGATCAGAAAATGTCTCATGTTCTTCAAATTAAGGATTACAATTACGAGACAAAAGTAACAGAAAGAACTCTGACTTTTGCCTCGTAATAGGTTTTTTTGAAAGAATAAGATCTAAAAAGATCAGTCCATCCTAAAAACTTCCTTCAACGGGATGGTTACGGGAGAGTTATCGGGATTGGTCTCCATAATGTCGGCCATATAATCCCACCATTTTTGCACAATCGGGTCATGTCCCATATCTTGGGAAGACTCATCACCCTTCACTTTCTGATAAGCAAATAAGATGTTTGTCTCTTTGTCCCAATAGATAGAGTAATCACAAACTCCACTATCGGACAACATCTTCTTTAACTCCGGCCAAATGGCGCTGTGCCTTTTCTCATACTCTACTTCGCACCCCTGTTTCAGGTACATTTTAAAAGCTTCTCTTTTCATGGTGTGTTTTTCCTTTCTTTGTTATTTATTTTAGATTCATGTACACAAGTTTGTCTCTGTCACAAGAAATTTCTCCGTTATTGTATTTCAGTTCCGCTACCTGCAAGGTAGAGCGACGTGTATCAAGAGTGTCTGTTTTGGCCGCAGCTCCTATGCGTCCCGGATGGGTGAAATAGAAGATATAAGCTCTCCCATTGTTAACAATTACATCTGCATGCTGCCCTTGTGTTTCATCATCGGGTCCATTCCCTCCGCCCTGGAGTATATTCTTGGATTGCCGAGTCCAGTTTTCCATGTCACCAGAAGAGTAAACACCCAAACCATCCCAGTTATCAACGATCATAAAGTATTTTCCCATCCATTGAAAAACCTTAGGCCCCTCTCCACGACGGTCACCAATGACTTTACCATAATTTTGCCAGTTTACCAGATCCCTGCTTTCGGAGTAATAGATAGATTTGTTATCACGTTCATTGTTATAATACATTCTCCAAAGGCCGTTGGGCGCCTTCACCAAACCGGCATCAATCACTTTGTCAGATGCCAATTGAACCTTCGATTGGAATACCCAATCTATCAGGTTAGTACTGGTAAGATGAATAATTTCCCGCTCATGCCCCCAGTCAGTAAACGTTCCGGGCACAATCGTCAGAAACATGTGATATTTGCCACCTTCTCCTATTACATCGGGTGCCCAATAGGTATAATCTTTACCACCATAAGTTATCTTCGCATCACAACGATACTTCCAGGTAGCACCGCCATCGGTAGATTCTGCTATTCCAATCGGAGTACCATGCACCCAATCTACTCCTTTGGTTTCTTTCGCATTTGCCCGGCGGTTAGTGTAGAACATAAACCAACGTTGTTCTTGCTTATTCCAGATAAGAGTAGGATCGGCAGCACCATCAAATATCGGATCACGAAACAGTGGCTTGTCGGCAGATTTATATTCCTTGCCAATAGCCGATTTATCCACATATTGATTTAAATCACAATCGGTCAGCTTCATGAGCCCTGCGATAACCGACTTACAGTTTAAGATGGCGCCATCATACGTAGTGTGTACCCCATCCTTGTAATATCCATTGGTCTTATCCGCTCCCATTGTCTCAAACTTCGTAGCAGAAATATCATTTAAGTCGATAAAGGGAACACCTTCCTTGTGTGCTACTTCGGCTGCCCAAGCCGTATAAGTCTCAGTAAAACGATTCATCCGTCCTTCGGTCCATCTGTTTCCAGGGGTTGGCGACAAAAGAATAACTTTTGCGCCATGCGCCTTAGCCTGACGAACATACATGCGCAAATAATGACCGAAAGTAAACACCTCTTCAGGGCCACCCGTGCGTTCCATTATTACTGTCTCGGATTCTTCTCCGATCCCTTTCAATGAAGCACGCGCCCTACCTGTATTCAATGGACCCCCATCGTTGTGACCAAATTGAACAAAAAGGTAATCTCCTTTTTTTATCCCGGGTAACACTTTATCCCACAACCCTTCCGTGAAAAATGTGCGACTACTACGACCTCCCAAGGCATGGTTTTCTACTGAGATTCGACTTCTATCAAAGAAAGAATCAAAGAAATCTCCCCATCCCCACATATCTCCATCACCTTCGCCTTTACCATTCTTTACAGTAGAATCACCGATAAGAAAAACAACCGGAGCATTCTCCGCTTTACGACTACTGCCCGAAACCACTTGATTCCATCTATTTTCCGATACGCTAAAAATAGGTTCGCTCGCTGCTTGTTCGGTAGAATAATATTGCACGGCACTATCATTCATCTTAGGATGTTGCTGCTTCAGCAAGTTAATCATCTCTGCACCCGCCCAAATCACAGGTCCATAACCATGAGCAGCATATACATTTACCGGACGATAGTAATAATAAGCGGGATCAAAAGCCATACCCGTACCCACGCAAGTACCTTCGACCTCCCCTTTTGCATTTATTTTTGTAGAGACAGCATGCCAACCCAATTGTGCCACCGGACCATAAGCCACAGGATCAATCCAACCTTTATTGATAGCATGCGCAAAGCAATAGACATAAATAGCTGTTGCCGAAGTCTCCAAATATGAATCATTCCGATCAAGTAATTGATGCCAAAAACCTTCGCCACTCTGACAAGCCGCCAATCCTTTGATATGAGCACGGAATTGCCTCAATACTTCTTCATATCCCGGATGATTTTCGGGCAATACATCCAACACCTCTGTCATAGTCAAGATAGCCCATCCATTAGCTCTACCCCAATGAAAAGCCGGATGATCCGTCATCCCTTCAACCCAACCGTGACGATAAAGTCCTTTCTCAGGTACAAACATGCGTTTAGAGAACTGCAATATTTGCTTCACTGCTTCATTGTAGTATTTCATCTCGCCTGTAAGCTTACCCATTTGAGCAATGGCCGGCACAGCCATAAACATGTCGTCGAGCCATACCGTGTTTTGTTGCGGACGATTGCGGGCAAAAGTTCCGTCACTCAAGCGATACTCTTTATACATGATGTAGTTCATGTAATTATCAATCATCGGACGCAAGTCTATTTGTTTATCTGCCAATTGTGCTTTAATCATCGCAGCACACATAGCCCCCGCATCGTCCAACGCATGCGGAGTGAGTAGCTGTTTCATCTGCGGATCAATCACTCCATAGTCATTCATCAGACGCTTAAAGTCTGGTGCAACTTCTGCTAAAAAACGAAAACGATTCATGGTATAATCTGTATATGCCTTATCGCCCGTACTTTGACCAGCAGCAAGCATAGCGGCATAAGTCACTCCCCATTCATAACTAGCTAACCGAAACAATCCTTTATCCAAGACAGAATTAGCATCCATCTGCTTGTAATCAGTTATTTGCTTTCCGGTGTTTTTATTAATCACCCGATCCGGAGTCGATTTATCAAGATATTGCAGCACCCTGTCCATATCCGTTTTAATCTCTTTCACCGAGAGCATACCATAAGGTACTTTATAATCAGGTTGCAACAAATGAAGAGGTGTATTCATATCGTTTGCCACCTCTTTCTTTTTTTGAGCTTGAACAGGAATAGTTCCTATAAAAAAAAGAATTCCACTCACAATCAATAATTTCTTTATCATAGTCATTTCACTAAATTCATATATTAACAATGCTTTTTACTTGAATTGAAACCCACGGAACGTAGTATTCTTCAAATCAGGACCAAAATAAAAGCCCGGCTGTGTAGGTTGATTATAAGCCACATTCTGCGTAGCAATGCTTATACGGTAAATAGGATCTTCAAGGAACGTATGGAATCGATAAGCAGTAGGAATGGTGGAGATATAAAGTCGCAAAGCCGAGTTGTCTTCCGAACGAAGCAGCACCTCCTCGCGCCAATCACCTATAATATCTCCCTGCAGGCAAGGGGTAGATTTCGTTCCGTTATTTGAAGTACTTCCTTCAAAAACAGCAAGCGGACTGCACTTCCCTGTCTTCCAGTCATACTTGCTCACCACATTCTTATTTAAAAGCTCACGCAACAGATCACCATCCCACCAAACAGCCATATTGATGGACAAAGAACGAATTTCAGGATTAATCACTTCCCCTTTTATGTTACGTAACCCGCCGGAATCGATTGACCACATCTCAACTCCGGGATTCGTTGGATCGATATCAGCAGCCATAGCACGACCCACATCCGTAGAACTCTTTACTTGCCACAACACCTCTCCGGTAGCAGCATCACGGAAAGAAGAACCATCGCGTTTGTTTTCATGGCAATCCCATACTTGAAGTTTAGGACTTGAAGGATCAAATTGAGTCATGTGCATTGCATCCCCATGTCCCATACCGGTAGAATAAAGTCCCCTGCCATCGTTGTCTATGGCGCATGCACCATACATAATTTCATCGCAACCGTCGCCATCCACATCCCCAACACGAAGATTATGATTACCTTGTCCGGCATACTTGCTCCATTCCGGCTGATTACTATCGAATACCCACCGTTGTTTCAATTCTTTTCCGTTCCAATCGAAAGCAGCCAAAACCGTACGAGTATAGTATCCCCGACACATCACCACACTCGGATGCACACCATCCAAGTAGGCCACACAAGCCAAGTAACGATCACTTCTGTTCGCATGATCATCTCCCCAGCCCATCAAATCGCCACGTTCGGGTACATAGTTTGTAGTATAAAGAGCTTCACCGGTTGCCCCACTAAAGACAGTCAGGAATTCATTTCCAGAAAGTATCCTTCCGTTTTCCGCCCGATAATCAGCATTCGCATCTCCTATTATTTTCCCTTTACCATCGATTGTTCCATCAGATGTTTTCATCACCACTTCAGCCCGGTTATCTCCATCAAGATCGAACACCATGAACTGTGTATAGTGAGCCCCTGCACGGATGTTTCGTCCCATATCGATACGCCATAAACGCGTACCGTCCAAGCGATAACAATCAAACAGGACAGAGCCGGTGTATCCGTTATGCGAATTATCATGTGCATTAGAAGGGTCCCATTTCAATATAATCTCATATTCACCATCGCCATCCACATCACCAATACTAGCATCATTGGGCGAATAAGTAAATTTCTCTCCCGATGGAGTAACCCCGTCTGCCGGTTTATCCAGAGGAATATTAAGATATCCGATTGGAGCATTGGCAGCAAGTGTGTAGGTTCCCTCTGATTGAACAGCTTTTCCATGTTGCACCACAGCTTGAACGGTATAGACAGCTTTACTTGCTTCGCTGTAATTATCTCGATAAAAAGTACCTTCTGTTATCGGTTTCTTCGTTAGCAGCTTCCCATCTCTATACACCTGAAAAGCCGTACCCATAGGATCAGAGGAAAGATACCTCCATGAAACAAACACAGTAGAGGGGGATTCACGCAAAGCCACAACTCCGCGTCCTAGTTTTTCTCTCTTTAACTTCGAAAAATCATAAGCAGGTTGAGCAAACAGCATCCCACCTACCATAAGACAAAGCAACATTATCCAGATACATTTTCTTTTCATCATTGAATATTTTAGTTATTATCATTCTTTGCTTCTACAGGGATCTCATAAAAGGATCGTTGGGGTTCAAAATCTAACATCATCTGATCAAGGATAACCCCACTATCAAGCGCTTTTATACAAATAGTGTGCTTTCCCGGTTCAGATAACTGGTGAGAAGTGACATCCAGCGACAAGTTGCGTAGCACATTTCCCTTCCATGCCTCAGAACGTCCTACTGTCTTATAAGATACAATCTGAGATTGTCCCTCATCGACAGTTATTTGATAACGTAATGAATCTCCATTCACCGGATGATTCGGTATTAATCCCACTCTCATACAGCATTCTCCAGTACTGACAGTTTCCACACAATAGCTCAATATTCCTCCTTTGGGAAGAAAGACACTCTTCTGACTGTAGCCCAATCCGGGAGTACATCGTAAATCTTTCAATGAGGAAGCCTCATCATAGTCCGCAGCATTCCATGCTACTCTGCCATCATATTCGGCTTTAGGCAATCTCTTCTTAGTCAGTATCAACACCTTTATCGGATACTTCTTGCCGTCCACTATTAAGATACATGAAGTCGAGGCATCTCCCTTAACTTTTGTCCAATCTATCCCGATCAAAAGGTGTTGTTCGAAAGCCTTACCCGTAGACATTTCTTTCACAGAAAGCCATGAAGGTTTCTTCTCTATTTGCCAGAAGGCTTTCTTCGTTCCATAACTATACAAAGAAATAAAACGATTGCTGTTATTCCCTTTCATGAAAGTGGGCAATGTAATCGTTGAAGAAGGTTTTGCAGGAAGAGAATCTCCTTCAAACCAGACTACAGCAGGCTTTTCCTTGCGCAAGAAAATTGAATCAGGCAACAAACTTTTAGCATAAACAGGTAAATTACGAGGATGCATATCCATCATTCCATCCCATTTCCCGTCCGCTATCTCTTTATTGTAATGACGAGTTAATTCTACCAATTCTCCATACGCTTCATTACTCAACCGGGTATATTCATTTGCCACCGGCAAACCAAAACGTGCTAAAAGTCTTGCCTTCTGCGCATAAAGTAACTTATTATTCATCGCTGCAGAAGCACATATAGGATATTCCATCAATTGAAAGTAAGCATCACGACGCTGAGGAGAGATCTCTTTTACCAGAGCACGGACTTTCTCTGATAAACGGGTATAATCATCTATCCGTCTCTGAACCTCGTCGCCAAACATAAAAGGATTAAACTCTGTATCACGCACCGGAGTTTTACCTCCTTTTATTGCAGCATGCTCTTCCACCCGGCTCCAACCCATGAACTCCGGTTTACGAATAGTGGCCAAGCGATAGTATTCTTGCCTTAGACGGCTCAAAGAGACTTTCAGCTCTTCGCCAAACTCGCGAGAAAGCCACGTTTGCAGATGTTCGTTCAGCGTTTGCGAATTGACAGCATCCATATTCCAAGCCATATCCATAAAGAACTCCGTTTCATACTCTGCCGGCTTTATGTCGCCTACATTCAGTATCCACAACTTTCGGGAACCATGATCCCAAGCACGCTTCATCTCAGTATATATCTGTGCAGGTGATGTAGTGCACAGCCATAGATAATCGTGTGGACGCCCCCAATAGGAGATGTGATAATAAACCCCAGCTCCCCCTTTTCTCTTTTGTTCTTCCTCATTGCTGAGACGAGTGATATATCCATAGTTATCATCACACCAAACGAGCGTCACATCATCAGGAACTTTAAGGCCGTTATTATAGACATCCAGTACCTCTTTATACAGAACGATGGCTTGCGGAACAGACGTTATCATTGGAGAAACATAAGTTGCGAGCAATTTTCGTTGATCATTCAATACTTCCGTAGTCAGCGCAGTCTGCTCATCGAGCGTTTTTGCCCCTTCCATCTTTCCATCATGCACCCCACGCATACCAACCGTATAAAAGTTCTGATAGGAGCCCACTTCTTGCAGCCTTTCTTTCCAATACGCCTGTACTCTTTCTTTATTCGTCAGGTAATTATAGTCACCATATTTACTTTTATCCCATTCTCCGGCATTGCTTCTCATCAACTGTTCACAGTGAGAAGTTCCAATCACGATGCCGTATTTATCCGCCATCTCTTTGTTGCCAACCACCGTATAAAATGGTTTGGTACACTCGTGCATAGCCGGCCAGATAGTGTTTGCCCTTAAGCGCAATAAAAGTTGAAACACCCTTTCGTAAGTCTTTGGGCCAATTTCTCCCTTAACTGATGTTTGCTCTATTTTATGATGGCTCCAGGGTACCAACCCCCAATCTTCATCATTAATAAATATTCCGCGGTATTGCACAGACGGCTTTTGCTCATTGACATAAGTGGATGGAAGGAGTATCTGCTCCTTCTTGTTTGGCGTAACATCTGCCCACCAACTCCAAGGAGAAATCCCTATCATCCGAGACAGTTCGAGTATACCATAAGCAGTACCTCTCTCATCACTCCCCAATACGACCAACAGATTTCGGTCTCCTCGCTTAACAACCTGTATACGAAATGCTTCCCATTTACCTTTCAACCCTTCAGTAACGATGCTCAGTGATTTAATCCATTGTTCACACCCAGCATGTCCTAAAGTGCCGATCAACACATCGGCACTTTCTGCCGTATCGGTAAGTGAAGGAGTAACTCCAAAGACAGACGTATAATCGTCACAAAACATTTGAAGAGCAGACTCGGGAGCATTCTTTTCGTCATCGTTCATATACACAGCAAGCCTGTTTCCGGAAGGAACAAAAGCAAAATTCTCTGCCGCTGTTATAGAGAAGCTATAACAACAAATGAGCGTCATCAAACAAAAACAATATAAATGCTTCATAAATCTATCTTGTAAGAAAGGAAAAAGAGTTTTTCATACGATCAATGAGATTTGTTTGGTGAACAAAATTAGCTTTTTTAAGGAGATTGCAGCCTATAAGTGCGTACAATTGCATGTAAAAGAGTGCAGAAGAGGTACTATCAACTTGCTATCAGCCAACTTTTATCTATTTTTGATTCAACAAATGATAAGTCCAAAACGCTACACTAAGATACTCATTATGAAGAACTACCTGAAACAAATTGCATTTTGCACCTTACTAATAGGATTGATAATTGCTACATCAGCAAAAGCTACCGGAATTACCTATACCATTGATTTATCTAAAAGAATGGCTTTACCTACTTACGGTTATCTTAAGTTAGGAAGCAATGCCACTCCCACCGGAGATTCTCTAAACGCAAATAGCCTTTTCTTTATTAAAAACGGTAAGCCATGGTTCCCTGTGATGGGGGAAATACATTATGTACGCTTGCCCGAACGTGAGTGGGAAGAGGCTATTCTAAAGATGAAAGCTTCCGGCATTGACATCATTGCTACCTATGTATTCTGGAATTATCATGAAGAGCAACAAGGTATCTTTAACTGGACAGGCGACAGAAATCTGAGAGCCTTTGCTCAACTCTGCCGTAAACACAATATGTATCTCTTTCTGCGTATCGGCCCTTGGTGCCACGGAGAGGTAAGATACGGAGGCTTTCCCGACTGGGTTCAACAACTGCAAGGAGGTACCCGCAAAGACAATCCTATTTATCTAAAATATGTAGAAAGCTTCTTCAAAGAGATAGGCAAGCAAGTGCAAGGTTTACTTTTCAAAGACAATGGACCTATCATCGGCACGCAAATAGAAAATGAATATCGCTTCAACAATGAGAAAGGTTATGCTCATATCATGAATCTAAAGAAATTAGCCGTGGAAGCCGGTATAGATACACCTTATTATACTGCTACCGGATGGCCGGGATCGAATACCAAACAAAACGAATTAATACCTGTATGGGGTGGATATCCCGAGGCGCCTTGGAGCAAGAGTACAGCACAATTACCTTTATCAGAGAATTATTTATTTGGTCCGCTACGAAATGATCCGCTTATTGGCAACGACCTGTTGGGAAAACAAGAAGATACTAGCATGGAAGGGTATCGCTATCCTTATGCCACAGCCGAAATGGGTGGAGGCAATCAAATCACCTATCACAGACGACCAATCATTACATCGGATGACGTGGTGGCCCAAGCATATACCAAAACCGGTTCGGGAGCCAATCTGCTAGGATATTATATGTACCACGGAGGCTCTAATAAAATAGGAAAGTACTCTACCTTGCAAGAATCGAAGGCTACTACATACCCGAATGACTATCCTGTTCTTAGTTACGATTTCTATTCTCCGCTAGGAGAATGGGGGCAGGTACGTGAATCCCTGAAGGACTTTAAAGTGCTGCATTATTTTCTAAACGATTTCGGCGCCCGACTTGCCACCATGCACTCTCACTTCAGCGAACAGAATTGTTCCACACCGGGCTGCAAGGATAGTTTACGTATGGCTGTACGTTCTTCAGGAGAGAGCGGCTTTGTTTTCGTGAGCAATTACCAACGTCAATTAGAGATGAAAGATCTTAAAGATGTCCGTTTCCAATTGAAAACAAACGAAGGCGATACACTATGCTTCCCTAGTAAAGGTCTAACAGTTACCAAAAACACCCAGATGATTCTTCCTTTCCGCATGGATCTGAATGGGGCATTATTAAAATACGCTACTATGCAACCACTGTGTGTGCTCAATAATCCAGTACCTACTTATGTGTTCTTCTCTCATGCGCCAAATGAAAGCGAACTAGCTTTAAAGGCTGAGCATATCAAACGCCTTTCCATCGGTGAAGAAATACGATCACCCAAAGAAGGAGAATTCATCCTCCGGTTCTCTTCCTCCGAAAGTAAGATGATACATATCCTCATGGATAACGGGAAGGAAACAAACATCTTACTCATCACACACCAAGAGGCTCGCAATAGTTGGAAGATATACAACGGACAGCTGGAGTATCTCTGCATTTCACCTGATGAAGTGATACCCGATAGTGGCAAGCTCACTATCCGCAAAACAGGTAATTCCGTATTCAACATTTCCATCTATCCGGCTGATGGTTTGCAACTCCACAATACAGAGAAACAAGCCGTGCTAAAAAATCAACAAACTGCATGGAGTAGTGATTATCAAGTTTCACTTCCTCCTGTTGATATTCAATTGATAATTAAGGGGATGAAAGATCCGAATAAACATCGATCTGACTGCGAGCTATTGCCAGAGGATAATCGTCTGGACTCTGTACCACTCACATGCCCCGGCCCACAATACTTCGTCAACTTTAAACCAGTTGAAGGTTCTTCGTATTGGCAAATTAGGCTCCCTAAGCAAACGAATAAATCTTATGTTTCAAATACCTTCTTGCAACTAGATTATACTGGTGATACCGGCTCTCTCTATCAAGAAGGTAAGCTTATCGCTGATGATTACTTTGCCGGACTTCCCATGACTTACTCGTTAAACCGCCTGAATCAGAAAAAAGGAGACTTACTATTCCAGATTGTACCCTTCCGCAAAGATCTAAAGATTTACTTCGAAAAAGGAATCCGAGAGAAATTGCAGGACAACGAGGCTATCCTACAGCATGCTCAAGTAATACCTCAATATGAGATTACTTTCCTTTTCAATCACTAAAAACATATCATTAAGAACTCAAGAACAATCATACCATGAAACTCTTTACTAACATCGCAACATTTCTTTTTCTTATACTATCGTGCACATTGCAAGCGCAAGAAAAAACAGAGTCTGGATTAAACAGCAAACAGTTTGCAAAGTATTGGCAAGTGGAATCGGAATCACCTGATTATAAGATTTCCTTTCGGAATGATACACTGGAAATGCTAGCCCCGAAAGGGTTGACTTTGTGGAGAAAGGAAAAGATGAGCGGCAATGTTACGATTGAATACAACGCTTGCATTGTAGATGAAGGAATGCCTGGCGACCGCCTCAGCGACCTGAATTGTTTCTGGATGGCAAGTGATCCGCTCTATCCCAACGATATATGGAAACGAGCAAAATGGAGAAATGGAGTGTTTAAACATTGCTATTCCTTGCAGATGTATTACATGGGCTATGGAGGCAATCACAACTCAACCACCCGCTTTCGTCGCTACGATGGGAACTATGAGCGAACGGAGAAAGAGAATCAGTTGCCTGCCGTCCTACAAGAATACACTGACCAGGAACACCTGTTGAAACCGAACAAATGGTATCACATCAAAATAACCTGCATAGACAATAAAGTTTGTTACTACATTGATAATGAACGGTTGGTTGACTATCGGGATCCCAGCCCGCACCGTTCGGGATGGTTTGGCTTTCGCACTACATTGTCACGAGCAAGGATTAGCAACTTTAACTATGTGGCTCATCCATCTGAAAGCCAAACGATTCCTCTTCAATGGATTGGTGCTACTCCTTCTGTCAACACACCCGTTAGTTTTGGCGTGCCGTTTGCAAAAGGAATGATTTCTTCCAAACAAAACTTTACGTTTAGCTCTGCTGATGGGAAAGAGATTCCTACGGATAACTGGAAACTAGCTTACTGGCCGGACGGGTCTATCAAATGGGGAGGTTTTGCCGCTGTTGTTCCCGCAACATCGGAGAAGTTAACTCTACATATTAATAATGGCAAGCATTCACAAGTCAGCCAAAGTAAGCTAAAAATAAAAGAGTCCGCCGATCATATTATTATAGAGAACGGTACGCTATCGGCTTTCTTCTCTAAAAAAGGAACATCTCTTTTTGATAGTTTGATTTATAACAAAACTCGTATTGCCGGCTCGGCTCAATTGGTGTGCCGAACGGAAAGCAAAGGAGTGAAGCAAGGCGATAACGAGTCGGTGACTTACACCAACTACCGAAGTGAGATTAAGAGCATGACTATTGAACGCCAAGGCAATGTACGTGTGGTGTTGAAGATAGAAGGCGTGCACAAAAACACGGAACGAGAATGGTTGCCTTTCATCGTACGTCTCTATTTTTATGCAGGCAGTGAAGAAATTAAACTGGTACATAGCATTGTGTATGACGGTGATCAGCAAAAAGATTTTATCAAAGGAGTAGGGTTAACGTTCAATGTACCTTTGCGGGAAGCTTTGTATAACCGACATGTTGCCTTTTCAGGAAGTGGAGAGGGATTATGGAGCGAGCCTGTTCAACCGCTTACAGGAAGGCGAGCAATATCATCGAAAGAAAACAGGAACATCTATTCACAGCAAATGGAAGGAAAACGAATTCCTGAATATCAGGAATTTGATGCCATCAATCAAGATCTTATCGACCATTGGGCTTCGTGGGATGAGTACAGGCTTTCGCAACTTAGTCCCGATGCATTCAGCATCCGCAAACGAGCCAACGATACCAATTCTTGGATAGGTACTTTCTCCGGAGTTCGCTCTCGTGGCTTAGGTTTTGTGGGAGACGTAAGCGGCGGACTAGCCGTCTGCTTACAGAATTTTTGGGAATCTTACCCTTCTTCTATAGAAATCAAAGGAGCGAGAACAGACAATGCCACACTCACCGTATGGTTATGGAGTCCTGAGGGAGAAGCGATGGACTTGCGGCACTACGACAATGTGGCGCATGGACTGAACGAAAGTTACGAAGATGTACAAGAAGGGTTGAGCACTCCTTACGGCATTGCCCGTACTAGCGTGTTGATGCTTTCTCCACAAGCTGCCTATCCGGGAAAGGCTCAATTATCGGCTTTAAGCTCGGTTCTTTCTTCTTCCAAACAATTAATTTGTACTCCCGAATACCTGCAAAGACAACATGCTTTCGGCATTTGGAGTTTACCGGATAGAAGTTCGCCCACGCGAAGAGAAGTAGAGAATCAGCTAGATGCGACTATCGATTATTATCAACGAGCCATCGAACAACACAAATGGTATGGCTTCTGGAACTATGGAGACGTGATGCATACATACGACCCCGAACGCCACGAATGGCTTTACGACGTTGGAGGTTTTGCCTGGGATAATACAGAATTGGGATCAAACATGTGGCTCTGGTACTCTTTCCTACGCACAGGGCGTGCTGATATTTGGCGAATGGCCGAAGCCATGACTCGCCACACCACGGAAATTGATGTTTATCATTTGGGAGAGAATGCAGGACTGGGAAGTCGGCACAATGTGAGCCATTGGGGTTGCGGAGCCAAAGAAGCCCGTATCAGTCAGGCTGCATGGAATCGTTTTTACTATTACCTCACTACCGATGAACGCAGTGGCGACCTGATGACGGAAGTGAAAGATGCCGATCAAAAGCTTTACACAATGGATCCAATGAGATTGGCACAACCACGTGAGCAATTTCCTTGTACCGCCCCCGCGCGACTACGCATCGGACCCGACTGGCTGGCTTATGCAGGAAACTGGATGACGGAATGGGAACGTACCGGGAACACAGTCTATCGGGACAAAATAATAGCTGGGATGAAGAGCATTGCCCAACTGCCCAACGGACTATTCACCGGCCCCAAAGCATTAGGTTTCGATCCGGCAACAGGGTTCATCAGTTACGAAGGTGATCCGAAGATGGAGAACACGAACCATCTTATGACTATCATGGGTGGTTTCGAGGTAATGAACGAACTCATGGAAATGGTAGATCTTTCCGAATGGAACAAAGTCTGGTTAGATCATGCTGCGCACTACACAAAGAAAGCATGGAACATCAGTCACTCTCGCTTCCTTATTCCCAAGCTTACAGCTTACGCCGCTTATCAAACCTCAAGTCCCGAACTGAAAAAGCAGGCATGGGAAGAACTTATGCCTAAAAGTGGAAAGTATCCTTGGCAGCCCCTCCGTATGAAAAAAGTGCTACCACCAGAAGTCCTTTCTCCAATAGATGAAGACACATCCGTAAGTACGAATAGTGTAGCTACTTGGGCAATCGATGCCATCTATATGCTTGAAGTTGCACCGCCGAATGAATAAAAAGATTTTAGTGCAAAAACCAACGTAGCGTACTAAGATAAATCATCAAACACAGTAGTAGTTATAATACAAAAGTATTATATCTGTATAGAATAACAATTAAGTCAGCCCCTTACTCAGATTACAGAAAACGTACTAAATATAAATATATTTATTCAACCTCAATAATATAGACATAACGACTCGCATCTTTTACCTGATTAACTAATGTTTTTCCGGTTAAAGTATTTGTATTATTTAAAGTTGGAGATACATCTAATGAATTAATGAGATCCATTAAATAAGTTGATTTTATTGCATATGAAGCATTCTCAGCTCTAGCATGCTTTGCATTGATAATACCAATAATCCTTCCTTGTTTGTCAAATAAAGGGCCTCCACTATTACCTGGCTGAACTGAAGCTGATATCTGGTATGCTGTAACATCTCCTTGATAGCCCGATTTAGAACTAATAACCCCTGTAGTTAGTTTTACGTCATCTCCCATTGTAGAACGTAATGGATAACCTAAAACATAAATATCTGTTCCAACATTAGAAACATCAGCCTTTATTACATATGGAATCTTACCAAGAGAGATAAACTTATCATCTTTTATCTTTAAAACTGCTAGATCATTATTTCTATCATACAAAACCACTACAGCTTCATATTTTTTTGAAAAATCCCCATTAATACCCGATATTCTTATTTTATTTGCATTTTCAATAACGTGATAGTTAGTGACAACCATTCCTTTCCCTGAAACAGCAAATCCTGTTCCAGAAGCTTTAGCCACATTCTCTCCATCAATATTTATATCATCAGAAGCAGAAGGGAACATTTTAACATACATGCTTTTCCTCTTATTATTATCTAGTACACTCATGAATCCTTGTTCAAAAGATATATAAAAATCACTATTCTCCTTTTTATTCGCCATTATCCATTTTGCCTTGTATAGATATGGCGTTGCTGTAGGAATTAATGTCGCTTTAAGCTCCCCTTCATCCCAATCTTCTTGGTTATTGGCACCAGAAATATAGATTAATCTATACAAATCTTTTATCTTTTTTACCGCCACACAATATTTAGCTTCAGAATTGTTAGTGCTTTCATAAACTCCTTCAATATCCTTAATCCCATTTTTCTGAAAATCATCAATTAGCAATGATTTTTTCCATCCTGTTTTCCATTTTGCTAAGTTTAAAGTATTGTATCTATTGTATGGAGGCTTTTTAGAACCATATGCTCTTCTCATTATCTCATATGCCGCAGATGTCAAGTTATAGTTGTATTTTTGAAGATCGTTAGAAGTAAATGTAGATGAAAACGTCCACTGATATCCTGTAGGCAAATGTATGAACACAAATGAATATAATTCATCTTGGGATTGTAAAGGAGTAACAAAGAGAGCACTCTTATCAAAACCATAACGGTCGACCGCTTCTTCCAATTTATTAAAAAGTATTGGATTAAATCCCATTTCTCTTAGATAGTTCAAATAACCATTCTGAGTATATCTATTTTCTGTAACTAACACAGCCGTTTTCACGCTCGCCAACAGTGACTCAAATGAAGGTTTGGGAGAAGCGTCAATATGTATAATCTCATTAAATTTTGATATTTTAGAAAACTCATTATCTTGGGACTGTGAACTATTTGAGAAGATGTACTTAATATTCACTCCATAAAAGTTGAACGCTTCATCATTCTCGCTTTCAATTATATCAATTGTACTAACAGTATCTGGGATAGGAGGAAAATATAAAATAAATTCTAGCTTTTCTCCTACAGACTTAAAGTTATAAGTTTCTGGACTAATTGGTATATTCTCAGCTCGCTGGAGATAGTATTTTTTGCCCGTAAGATTATCTTGTATGAAGGTGTTTTTGTTTATGCTAACCCAACCTCCGTTGAGGTACGTACTTGGAGATGTATATCTAAAAAACAGTTTAGTTTCTGAAGATGAAACATCAGATTTGGTTAGATCAAGGTATTGAACATCCTTTTTATTAAAATTGGGATACAAAACAATTTGCGAATACAGAACATTTGTAAATGCACAAAAAAACAGCAAAAACATAGACTTTTTCATCTCATACCTTTTAGTTACATATCTAAATACTAGACATAAAAAACATATTTTCCTACCTAGCTCTACAAGAAATATCGTTTACATAATACAACCAATAAAGTCCTCTATTATTTATTCTAAATATCATTTAAGAACAATCGCACAAAAATAAACAAATTATTATGAAGACAAAAAAGAAATCGTGAAAAGCATCTTTAAAACATTATATCCTTAAAATAATGTGGCGTTTTGCCTTCTTAAAAAATATATTCGTAAAAAAACGGGTATATCCTTTTAGTCTAATATAGATGAAAACAAAAGAACAATTTCACAATATGCATTTATAACAAAAAATACGATTTTATTATCTGAATCAACAATATTAGGAATAAGCAACTTTAATATCTAATTGAACAGCCTGTTTTCCAACAAAAAGCTTGACTTTGGTGATGTAATGTTGTATCTTTGTAAACGTAATCATAAAGTATATTCAAATTATAATACGGTAAAAGGAGGAAGTTGCGACTTTCTCCTTTTTTTTGTGCACCAACCGTCTAACCACCCAAATGACGGTTACTTTTGAGCAAAAGAACGGTTCAGTTGGGCCATCTGCACGGTTCTCTTTGGCCGAAAGACGGTTTCTCTTCATCAATATGCTTATTTGTTAGGAGAATAACTCCTAAAGAAAAAAGTTTTTCTTCTAATGAGATCCTAAAAACTTCAAGATGTTTTCGAGAAGTGCAAATGGCGTTAAGAATCAATAAACATGCTATTGACAAGAATGAGCTTAAAAACGTATGGTTGTATGGTATTCTTGAGCGTGAAAGACAAAAGACTTAGTCAATAGATCACTAGATACAGGAACAGTCCGGCAATATTTCATTGAATCTACTTACATTTGCAACATGAAGCATTGAAAACACTATTCACCCTATTAATTGATGATTAAAGCCATGAAATTCACCACATTCTTATTCACCGTACTCATTAGCATTCAACTCTTCGGACAAGAGAAGTTTCCCGACGGAACAGCTATTCCTGATTGGTTTAAAAAGAACGAAATTGCGAACATTGAGACTTTGGGCGCAAAATACAACGTTATCAACTACCAGGTAGTTAATGACAGTACCTTGCTGCAGACAGCGAAAATTCAATCAACCATCGATTTGGCTGCAAAGAATGGCGGCGGTGTAGTGATTATCCCTAAGGGGACTTATCTAAGTGGTGCTCTGTTCTTCAAGCCCAAAACTCATCTGTATCTCGAAGAAGGAGCGGTTTTGAAAGGTAGCGACGATATTAGTAACTTCCCCATTACCCTTACACGCATGGAAGGGCAGACACTTAAATACTTCTCGGCTTTGATAAATGCTGATGGTGTGAATGGGTTCACCATTTCGGGCAAAGGCACGATTAATGGCAATGGTTCCCGCTACTGGAAATCGTTTTGGTTGCGTCGTGCGGTAAATCCCAAATGCACCAATATGGACGAACTTCGCCCCCGACTGCTGTATATATCGAACTGTAACGATGTACAAATATCCGGAGTAAGCCTCATCAATTCTCCCTTCTGGACTACTCACTTGTACAAAAGCAACAACGTAAAACTGCTCAACCTGCACATCTTCTCACCGGTTGCACCTGTAAAAGCTCCCAGTACCGACGGAGTAGATATTGACGCATGCAGCAACGTACTGATTAAGAACTGCTACATATCAGTGAATGACGATGCTGTTGCCCTGAAAGGTGGAAAGGGTCCATGGGCGGATAAAGACACAACAAACGGTAGTAATCACAACATCATTATCGAAGACTGTAACTATGGATTCTGCCACAGTGCCTTAACCTTCGGCAGTGAATCTATTCACGACCGCAACATTATTCTTCGTCGATGCACAGTGAAGAACGCAAACCGATTGCTCTGGCTAAAGATGCGTCCCGATACACCGCAAAGATATGAATATATACTCGTGGAAGATATCACCGGAAATGCTCAAAACTTCCTTTATATCAAACCTTGGAAACAGTTTTTCGACTTGCAAGGCAGGAAGGATACTCCAATGTCTTACTCGGATAACCTGACGATGCGCAACATTCACTTTGAATGTAATGTGTTCTTCAATGTCGATAAGTCAGACCAATATGTACTCACCAATTTTAAGTTTGAAAACCTAACAATCAAAGCCCAAAAAGGTGAGTACAATAAAAGTCTTATCAACCCGTTTATTCTGAAGAATGTAAAAGTGACTCAGTAGCTAACCATTGCCTGCACTAAATTTACTTCCATTGAGAGCAACTTACAAGTCGTCTTCAATGGAAGTAGATTTGGCATAAGCACTGGGCTTCGCCTCAAAAAAATCAGTTTTAATGAGATTAGCATTGCTGTACTGGGAAACCCACGACATGCTCGGAGGTTCATTTTCATATCCCTCAAACAGAACACCAAAGCCAAGATTCTCTGAACGCAAGTTAGCCAAATACTTAATGTAGTCGGAAACCATTTCTTTCGTCAATCCCTCTATATCATCGCCAATAACATAATCTCCCCAGGCGATCTCCTGAAGAGCTCCTTCCTTAATCATCTCGCGGAAACTCTCCACTGCCTCAGGGGTAAAGAGTTGAGGCTCTTCTTTCTTCAACTCCAGAATAACCGAACGGAAGAGCCACAAGTGGGTGTTTTCATCACGATTGATATAACGTATCTCTTGTACCGAACCGGGCATTTTACCGTTACGACCCAGATTATAGAAGAACATGAAGCCGGCATAGAAGTAAATTCCCTCAAGAACATAGTTAGCAACCAATGTTTTCAGCAGTTGATTGGACTCTTTGTTCAATTGGAACTCATTGTATATATCGCCAATAAATTTATTACGTTTCAGCAGATATTCATCATCTTTCCATTGGTAAAGAATGGCAGCACGTTCTTCAGGCGAGCAGATGGTATCGAGCATGTAACTATACGATTGTGAGTGCACTGCTTCCTGAAAAGCCTGAATAGTCAGACACAGATTTACTTCGTTCGCCGTAATATACTCGGCTATATTAGGCAAGTTGGCCGTTTGAATACTATCCAGAAAGATCAGGAAAGAGAGAATCTTATTGTAAGCCACCCGCTCAGAAGTGCTTAGATTGCGGTAGTCCTTCATGTCCTGACTCATGTTTATCTCTTCAGGAATCCAGAAATTATTCATCGCCTGTCGATACCAGTTAGATACCCAAACGTATTTCATGTTATTGAAATCGTTCAGGTTTGTTGTATTCCCGTTTATTAAACGACGAAGTGCTACATCCGTGTCGCCATGTTCATTAAACAAGGCCTTTTTATTTAAAGTCGTCATGATTATTTCTATTTATAAAGTGTATTGATGATATTAAGCAGAGCAAGTTTCGCACTCTTCCACCTCCAAAGATTTACTACGAACATAATAGAGCGTCTTTACTCCTTTCTCCCACGCCCGCAAGTATAGCTTCAACAGCTTCTTGAAAGTATACTCCTGCGTGATGTAGAGGTTTACCGATTGTGCCTGATCAAGATGTCTTTGACGAATACCTGCGGCATCTATCACCCAACGTTGGTCCATCTGATGTGCCGTTTTATAAAGCCAAAATGTTTTATCATCCAGTTGAGGAGCCACCCGAGGAACGATACTGCCTTTCTTTTCTTCAAGGAAATACCTGTTCATCACCGGATCCGTACCTGCCGTGGTACCTGCAATGATGGAGGTGGAACTTGTTGGTGCAATGGCCATTAGGTATCCGTTACGCATTCCACGATCATGTACTTTCTCTGCCAGACCTTTCCACGCTTCGGAAGTGTAGTTACGTGAGCTAAAGTAATCTCCGGTATGCCAATCACTCTTTTCAAAGAACGAATAAGCACCTTTCTCAGCAGCCAAATCCGAAGAAGCCTCAATGGCAAAATAATTAATACGCTCGTAGAGCTTATCCATAAATTCGAGATGCTTGTCGCTCTCCCAATGGATTCCTTTCTGAGCCAAAAGATGATGGTAGCCACTAGTACCTAAGCCAATAGGACGCATTTTCTTATTAGTGATCTCTGCGTAAGGAATAGGATAATAGTTTAGATCAATCACATTATCCAATGCACGAATGACAGTATGAATTGTATCACGCAACTCATCATCACTGTCGGTATCAATATTTCCCAAGACGAGTGAAGCCAGATTGCATACCACAAAGTCCCCGGCTTTTGTCTCTTCCACCACAATCTCGTTACCATCTTCCAGGCGAACAGTCGTTTGTACCTCTTCAATCCCTCTTTGATTTTGCGCAATCTCCGTACAAAGGTTTGAACAATAGATCATTCCCCTGTGTTTATTCGGGTTCATGCGATTAACGGTATCTCGGTTAAAGATGAACGGAGTACCCGTCTCCACAGCCGATTTAATGATAAGCCTCAACATATCCTTAATCTTTATCGTACGCTTGGAGATGCGATGCTCTGCGATACACTCTTTATATTTTCTGCTCCATTCATCACCATAACAATCTTCCAAAGCATAACCTTTGAAAGTCAGAATCTCATGAGGACACATCATGTGCCAGTCACCTTCAATATTGTCACGCACCATCTCCCAAAAGAAGTCAGGAACACAGACGCCGGGAAAGATATCATGAGCCTTCATCCGATCATCACCGTTATTCGTTCTTAATTGCAAGAACTCAGGCATATCTCGGTGCCAGATATCCAGATAAACAGCAACCGAACCCTGACGAACGCCCAACTGATCGACAGCTATAGCCGTATCATTGCAAAGCTTTATCCACTTAATAATTCCGCCTGCCACTCCTTTAAAACCGCGAATATCAGAACCTACCGCACGAACTTTACCAATATAGATGCCCATTCCTCCACCATATTTAGAGATCTGAGCAAAGTTATTGATCGTACGGTATATGCCGACCAGACTATCAGGCATCACATCTTCAAAGCAACTGGAAAGTTGACTAAGGGGTTTCCGAGCATTACTCATCACCGGAGTAGCCATTGTCACTTTCAAGAGACTCAGTACATCATAGATTTTTTTTGCCCAATACACCTTCTTCTCTCCCTCAGGCATTGCCAAATGCATGGCAATGCCCATGAACATCTCTTGTGGCCTTTCCAAACGACGATGAGAATGATCACAGATAAGGTATCGCTTAGTTAACAGGTGCAGACTACTGTAAGTTAATAAAGAATTTCTGGCAGGTTCCATATACGATGCAAGTTCTAAGACTTCAGCCTTAGAGTAGCGCTCCAAGATGTAAGTCCCGTAAAGTCCTTCCGCAGTAAGATACTTCAATTTATCGTAATAAGAATTCAGGCTCAACCTGTTCTCTTCTAAACTAATACTGTTTTCCAGCTGTACGTTTAGGAACTTCGAAGCGATGAATTCCCAGTTGGGCCCCTCAGGGGTAACCAACTCTACAGCAGCCTTAATTAAGATTTCCAAAGGATCAGTATTCTCTTTGTAGAAAGAACGATACTTGGAGTAGAGCAGATTTAGTTCATAAGCTTTAGTCGAATAGATTGCTTGTACTTCTTTCAGTAAAGCAATCAAGTTATCGTCGTAAATGCTCGTTTTAAACTGATTAATGACTGCCCTATACTCCGAACGCTTTTCCCTATATAAGATGTAAGCTTTGGCCACTTGATAATGCCCGCGCTTCATCAAAGCCATTTCCACCAGATCTTGTATTGTTTCAACATCCACACTTTCGCCCAACTCGACGTGTGTATCAATGTCATCGCAGATAGCTTGAAGTTCCTCTTCAGCCAAGGTTAATTGCAATCCCATAAAAGCCCGACGGATAGCAGATTTCACCTTATCGAACGTAAAATCTTCCACCTGACGGCTACGTTTTATTATTTTCATTTCAACTATATTATTTGTGTGTTATAGAAATCTCATTAGAGATTAGAACAAGAAAGACGTATGCTATTGTTTAGGCTATATAAGAACAAAATCCCTATTGTTTGTTAAATGCAAACAATAGGGATTCCGATATTCAATAAAGATATTTAGCAAAAACCAAACGAAATCAACCGACGAAAGGAATAATAAAGAAGAACTTTCCTTTGAAGTATTTCAACTTAAACCGAGCTAAAAGTCGGCGGCCTTCTCAATCCATAGCTCCGACATTTTATCGTGTCCGGCGGCTGTAGGGTGAATGCCATCCCAGATCCAATAAGTATCCGGTGCCGCGGGATATTTATAAAGTAAACCATCAAACAATTGCTGATAATTCAGAAAAGTAGCATGGTAGTCTTGAGCGATCTTCTCCACAATAGTTACAGCCTGCCGCACCAAGCTGTCACGCAGTTCAATATCCATCGTCTTACTCATTTTCCCTGTTTTGGCAATAAAAGGAGAGCAAAGCACCAACTTCAAATTAGGATTCTTACTCAATGAGCGATCGAGCAAAGCACGGTATCTTTTCTCCCAACCAACAAAGTCAAAAGAAGCTTTTTTGTTTCTCAAAAAGCCACCAATATCATTCGTTCCTATCAGGATGGAAAGCACATCAGGATTCATATCCAAGGCATCACTTTGCCAACGTTCTTCTAAGTTAGACAGTGTATTACCGCTAATCCCCCGATTGAAGAATTGGTAGTTCCGATCCGGATAAGTTCCTAAGTAGTGAGCGGCACAGAGATACATATATCCACTGCCGAAGATATGGTTCTGATCCCAAAGATTGCGTTCGGCCGACGTTTTCTTACCTTTATCGCCACCGCCCCAATTACCGTCAGTGATGGAATCACCAATGAAGAGAACACGTGCGCCTACCTTGTGTCCGGTAATGACCTGATAAACCTCCTCAGCCAAAACAGCCGCTCCCTGAGGGTTCGGGTGAATATCATCAGGGAAAAGAGCTTTCAACTCTTTTGTGGGAGCATGAAGATCAATCACCTCTAGCCCCATCTTCTTTGCTACTTTGTCAATCAGAGGAATCACATCGGCTACTATCACGCTATCATTAATACCCCATTGAATTGAGAACGCCGTGGCCGGATAACAAAGATATATTTTAGGCTTGGAGGGCAAAGATTGAAAAGCCTTCACCATCGTCTCCATATCTTTGGGATATTCTTCTTTGTACTTCCAGTTCTGCGGCTTGGTATCATTGGTACCCAATTTGATGACTACCACATTCGGCAAATAATTCAGAGCATCCTGATACATCGTCTCCTTCATGTAAGGGTAATCTCCTTTATTGAGGAGAGTACGGCCACTAAAGCCAAAGTTAGCCACTTCATACCCATCGCCGAGCATGCGCCCCAACACAGATGGATAACTATGATTTGCACGATCTTCGATGCCTGCGCCAAAAGTTATACTGTTGCCAACACAAGCAACCTTGATCTTTGCCTCTTGTGCCGACAACTGTACAAGGCAAAAGAGTGCTACAAAAAGAAGAAGAGATAATCGTTTCATGGTATTATGATTTTATCCTGCAAAGATATAATTTGTACGTTTACTAACCAATTCAATAATGATTTTATCGTAAACAAAGCTATGATGCTATACTACAATGCCTGCTTTACACTAATCAGAAGCATAAAGCAGGCATATATGTATCAATGCAAAACTATCAGTTTAGTGATTCCAGAAACTCCACTTCTACAATCCTTAGTTCATTTCCTCTTTTATCGCCATCTTTGGCACGATACAAGTCGAGTTCTTGCGGGGCAGCCAATTCCGTAATCTGTCCAAAGCCCTCACTCTCTGTAGTACTTCCTTTCAATCGGATTGTTATTTCATCTGCCCGAACTGGTTTCACCTTCATATGCACATAGCCCAAACTCTTTTGGGTATCCCCACTCCAAATAAGTTCCTTACCAGCATAAATTTCCAAAGGGTAACTACGCGATCTCCATCCCGTAAGTTTCATGCAAATTTCATCAATCGGTGCCATACGAGAGAGTTTATACGTAATCCATGCTGTCGACAAATGCCCATCGTTGCGCCATTCACTCAGTTCATTGTCGTCAAAGCTATTAACCGCATCCTTTTGATTTGCACCGGCAACAGCAGAAAGCACAGAAACATCCGCCTTCGTATCAACATAAGATGGAGTGGATGGTGTTTCACCACGATCCAAACTACCAAGGAGTAAATCACTAGGGATAAAACGACTCAAACCATTCCCTATTTCTACCGAAGGTAACTTCGAGGTTAACTTGAGAGTAGAGTTTCCTACTACAGAAGCAAGTCCTGCTTCTAATGGAAGTGATGTAAATACTAATATATCAGAGGTAAGTCCTTCAGCCTGAGCGGTGAGTGTTATCTTGCCCGCTGTAACTTTAGAGCGAATTAAAGCACGATTGATGCCACATTCCACAGGAAGAACTGTAGAAAGAATGTAATTATCAGGCCCTTGAGCAATACCTCCCCGCCATTCAGCCGGACCATCAAGAGTAAATTTCAGTTTGTCATTAGCAAGTGGGCAACGCATGCCATTAGCATCTACAACCTCTGCCTGAATAAGTACCATATCGGCACCATCTGCATAAAAACCTTTCGGATTCTGAATGAGGCTTAGCTTGATTCTCTCTGGAGTACCAACAGTAAACTTCGCATCACGACTCACTTCCTTGTCATGTTCATCATAAGCAACAACTTCTATCTTACCCGCTTCCCAAGCCACATCCTTGAAAGTAAACAGGAATTGAGATTCTTGCTCTCCAAAGCCTTTAGACTTGCCATTTACAAAAAGTTCAACCTTATTTGCATTAGAGACTACATATACGGGCTTAATCGTTTGTGGCTTGTAGTTCCAATGTCCAATAATAGATGTACGTGGTACTTCCACATCAACCCAACCGTCCCACATCACTTGGTTGGCAAAGAAAGCATCCTTAGGTATGCGCATGGCATCAGTCACCCCGCTGCGACGATAATTCTCTTCTCCACGGAAATGCGTATTGGTATCCGAAAAGATGATCTTCGCACCACCTGAACTGACCCGTCGCCCTGTGCCGGGGCGCTCAATCCAATAATCGTACCAACGACGCACACCCTCAATAGCTAAAGCATCCTGATTATGATTATAATCGCTTGCGTCTGCCCCTCTATACAAAGGCCCCGCACCCTCTTTGTGATACGGATAGCTATATTCATCCCAGTACTTGCGCAAGCCTTCATCACGAGAATATTCCATCGCCCACATCGGATGGCGGGCACTCTTGTTTATGTAAAGCATCTCACCACCATATTCGGCTATGCGGCTGTCAAGCATCTCACGAGAACCAATAGCCCGTCCGCCACGAGGATCATACGCATCACGAATATTCTTCATTTCTGCCATGTGCTCTTCACTAATAGACTCATTGCCACATTCATAAAACAAAATACTGGGGTTATTCCTATTATATATAATCGCATCACGCATCACTTCTGTCCTTTGTCTCCATTGCTCACCAGCACAATCTTTCTCCGCATCACCCGCCGGCATTGCCTGAATCAGTCCTACACGGTCGCACGACTCCACATCCTGTTTCCAAGGCGTCACATGCATCCAGCGAACCAGATTAGCATTACTTTTCACCATCAAACCATTAGAGTAATCACTCAACCAAGGCGGCACAGAGAGTCCCACACCCGGCCATTCATTGCTCGTACGTTGTGCATATCCTTTCAGTTGAATCACCCTATCATTCAACCAAACCTTTCCTTCGGCAAAGAGAGTCTTCCGAAAGCCGGTTCTTGTGGCAACTTCATCCAGCACCTTACCGCTTACGATCAATCGAGTTTTGACCGTATACAGATAACCGTATCCCCAACTCCAGAAATGTAATCCATTCACCTGCGCAGAAGCTTTCAGCATCTTTGTTTCATTTGGAAAAATCGTTATTTCCTCACCTTTGAATGTCTTCACTAAAGTACCCTCCCTATCAAATACACTCGCTTCATAAACCACATGAAGAGTTTTCGAGTGTTCATTTCGTATTTGTGACTCTGCATGAATAGTCGCTTGCCGTTCTTTTACTCTCATATCGTCGGCATACACATACACACCCGTTGTTTTGAGATTACTATAAAGAGGTAGCGTTTGATAAAGTTTATCGGTGATGTGCAACCAAACATTCTTGGGTATTCCTCCATAATTCGCATTAAAATTCCGATTGCTCCATTGATATTTCGCACCCGTTGCCCTTTCTTTGTATTCCCAGTTATTATCAATCCGCAAAGCAATCACATTCTCTTTTTCCGGATTCAAGTACGGAGTTAAGTCGAAACCAACAGCCATCACTCCATTCTCATGAAGCCCGATATGCTTACCGTTCACATAGAAATCAGCGCCCTGCCGCACTCCTTCAAACTCAACAAAGACCTTCTTATCAGCGCTTCCCTTTGGAAGCCTAAAATGTTTTCGATACCAAACTACCGTATCCGTCAGTTGGTCAATGCTCACCTTAAAGGCCTCATCTTCATTGAAAGCTCTGGGAAGAGTTACTTTCTCCCAATTAGCATCTTTAAAGCCGGGTTGTTCGGCTCCGGAAACATCTCCTATTTGGAGTAGCCAAGCCGAATTAAAGTTGTATTTACTACGAACTTCAGTCGCATTTACCAAGAAACTCATTGATAAAAACGCAAGAAAAAGAGCTTTATATTTCATCATGACTTAAATTTAAATACAAAGATAGACTATCTGGTTATATAATAGTTCAGCGTTTACTAGAATGCGGCGGTTGATTATATCCCACATTCTGCCAAGCAATAGCCAATCGATATTGCCTGTCACTCATTAAAGTAGATCTCCGATCTTTTGCCGATATAGTAGTTGTATAGATACGCAATTCCGTCTGATCCATAGAAGGCCATATAACTTCTTCCCGCCAATCACCCAAGATGTCCCCTGATAAACAAGGATTTGCTTTTGTTCCATTATTCGAAATAACCCCTTCTGCTTTCAACAACAAATCAGTTTGCTCTGTCTTCCAATTCCACTTACTTATTGAAGTGTGATCCAACAATTCAGCAAGTGAATCTGCATCCCAATAAATAGTAAAATTACAAGAATTAGGCTTTTTACTACTTATAAATTGTCCTTTATCACCGCGGCGCAATCCACCGGGACCTCCCCAACACTCTGCACCCTCATATCGTGGGTCAATATCAGCAGCAACGCCTCTGCCCGCATCCAAGCCTAACCCATCCTGCCAGATGATCTCTCCCGTGGCGCCATCAAACATAGCAACAGCAGGAGTACGTTGAACGATCGAATCGTTCCCTTCATTCTCATGTACTCCAAAGACTTCCAACCCGGGTCTTGAGGGAATTAAATCGCTAGCGTGCAAAGCATCCCCATGTCGCAGCCCAGTAGTATAGAGTCCTTTCCCATTATTGTCTACAGTCATTGCTCCGACACAAATCTCATCACAACCATCACCATCAAAATCAGCAACTGTAAGGCTATGATTCCCCATACCTGAATAAGCTTCCAAACCGGGAGTAGCACTATCAAATGTCCAAAGATTCTTCAACTTACCACTTGTAAAAGTCCACGCAGCCACTACTGTACGACCATACCATCCTCTCACCATAACAGGAGAAGGTGTTTTCCTATCCAAAAAAGCAACTCCGGCAGTAAATCGATCCGAACGTCCTCCGGTACTATCATTTCCACCGTTACCTCCAATACCTCCCCAACCATCCAAAGGATAACGGGTTGGAATATATTCTTTCGTATCTAAAACTCTTCCGCTAGTTCCTTCAAAAACACTCAGATATTCAGGGCCATTGACAATCTTACCATAAGTAGGGCTCTCTTTGTCCCATGTTCTCCAGTCCACCTTCGAATCACCAATTACATGACCGATGCCATCTACCGTACCATCTCCTGTCTTGCAACAAAGTTCAGCGCGTCCATCTCCATCATAATCAAAAACAAGGAAATTAGTAGTAGCGGCTCCTGAACGAATATTCGGTCCAAGGTCAATACGCCATAACCTCGTCCCATCTAACTTATAAGCATCAAGGTATGTATTACCTGTAAATCCACGTTGAGGCGGACGTTTGGAATTAGATGGTGTCCATTTCAACACAATTTCATAATTGCCATCTCCATCTAGATCACCTACACTGCAATCATTAGCTGTGTAAACAAACGGCTCACCTGCAATCTCTCCATCTTCCGGTTTTTGAATAGGAACACGCAAAAAAGGATCTTTAGCTCCTCCTTTCTTACGTTCGAAAAGTCCCACAACACGATCGCCTATTTTTAAGATCCAACGATTATTTGCATCGAAATTAACCGTTTCATCTCTAAAATCCGATGTTTGAATAATAGGCCTTTGATTCAATTTTATCTCCGGGCCACCATCCATACTACGATAAAGATCGAATGCCAGTGTCTGAGAATCATCAACAAACATTCTCCAACTAAAATACATCGCATGTTCTATGGGAACACCGATAAAGCCTCTTGAAAGCTTTTCTCCTCTAAAAGGTTGTGGGAAAGCAAGAATGCTTCCAAAGAGGAGAAATGAAATTATTATGGTTATTTGTTTCATACTTTAATCGATTATTCATTCAAGCAGCATTTGCTCAAATGCTCTATTCACAACAAATTACTCTGCCTTTTTTTCTAAATCAGCACCAATATAATAGCCTAAATGAGTCGGTTGATTATATCCCATATTCTGCATTGCTTGTCCCATATCATATGTGTGATCCTCCATAAGATGCACAAATCGATGTTCAGTAGGATGATTGGTAGACATGATATAAATAGCCGTGTTATCAGAACTTCTGTATATAACTTCTTCACGATAATCACCTAAGAAATCACCATAAAAACAAGGATTGGCCTTCGTGCTATTGTTTGATTTCACTCCATCCCCATAATAAGAGAAAGTGATGACTCGAGTCCAATTCTTATTGAAACCTGGAGCCCAAGGAGCCGAAGGTTCATAACTTTGAATCATTATATCGTCTAGCATCTGCCGCGTTAGCGAACCTGTCCAAAATATCGCATTATTGTAACTATTGCCCCCACCCTTATATGTAGGCAAAACGGTATTCACTAATTGCCCTGTTTTGCAACTATATATGCCAGTTCCTAAAGACGACCAGTACTCGCATCCGGGACTCGTAGAGCAGACATCCGCTACTAGGCACCGGCCAACATCTCCGCTCTTTCCAGCTCCGTGTCCAAACTGAAGTGTTCCCGAAGCCGCATCCATCATCGCACATCCATAATTGTATCCACTTGTCGTATAGACGTTTTCTTCCTCATAAGACGCTACAATCTGAAGGCCGCTTCTATTGGGATCAAATTTACCCACATGAAGCGCATCACCATGTCCGTTTCCGTTGCAATAAAGCCCGGTACCGGTATGGCTTATGGCAGCGGCACCATATAAAATTTCATCGTATCCATCTCCATTAAGATCGGCTACGCGAAAACTGTGAGATCCCATCCCTATATATGAAGCACAGCCTTCATTCTTTGTATCAAACTTCCATTTGTTCTTCAACTCATTACCTTTTAGATCTAATGCCCACACTTGCCAATTCTTATAAATACCTCTGGATATAATTAAACTGGGATTGTTTGTTCTCACTCCATCCTTCGGAATACCATCCAGATAAGCTACACCAATAAAGAAACGATCCATGCGGTTTCCATAGTCATCTCCCCAGTATTGAAACCAATATTTAGCTCGTTCATAATTCGTACCTTCCCCACCGCGAGGAATATTATTGGTACGTGATATCTCGGCTCCACTACTACCCTTGCAGATAGAAATATATTCAGGACCATCGAAAATTAATCCTGCGGTAGAATAGAGTGATTTCCCCGAGTACCAGCCCTTACCGTCAGCATCTCTTTGTCTGTAATCGTTTACCTTACCGTTACTGTCAGTAATTTGTTTCCCAGTGCCAAATCGCGTTCCTTCTGATGAACGGAATGCTATTTCACACTTTCCATCGCCATCAAAGTCGTAAACGATAAAAGAAGTATAATGCGAACCAGATCGAATATTAATACCAATGTCGTTTAGTTAAGGAGAAATATTAGTAACCCACATAACAAAGTTCTTTGACATTTTGGAATTAGCTATAAAAGCTTTAAATTTGCAGTATAAATAAAGGGGGTTTCCCTTTTTCAAAAGCGAGCGAATATAGAGAGGAATTATTAACGAAAATATCAGGATTAATTGATGAAGAATCATTTGTCAGCCGTTCCAAAGACGGCTCGGAGGGGCAATTCACAAGGGAAAGGAAATTACCATTCAAATCACTGATAGTCATGTTGCTACGAGGGGTTAAATCTTCTCTTCAGCGAGAGTTGGATTCGTTTTTCAAGTCAGTTTTGACGACCGATTATAATATTCGCTCTCTCACCAAAGGCGCCTTAAGTCAGTCCCGTCAGAAATTAAAGCCGGAGGCTTTTAAAGAAATCAATGAAAATGCCTGTTCCAGTTTTTATGGGGGAGCTCCCTATCATCAATGGGAGGGTCATCGGTTATTATCCGTAGATGGCAGTCGTTTGCATTTGCCCAATCATCCAAGTATAAAGGCGGAGTTCGGCGAATCTATGGTTGGGCGTAATGGCTCCAAGCCGGTATCAATGGCCTTGATTTCTCTTCTTTATGATCCGTTAAACATGCTAACGCTAGATTCTCAAATCGGGGCCTGGAGTGAAAGTGAGCAATCTCTTTTACTCAAGCACTTGGATACATTGCAGGCAGGTGATTTATTGTTGGCGGATCGAGGTTATCCAAGCATTTATCTGTTTTATTTATTGAGAGAAAAAGGAGTTGATTTTTGTTTCCGGATGAAAGAAAACTGGTGGCTTCCGGTAAGGAGTTTTCAGCAGAGCGGACTAAAGGAAATGATCGTGGAACTCTCTTTGCCCAAAAAAGACTATGAAAAATTTTCCGGCCAGAATATGGCACAACAAGCCCCCATCAGTTGTCGATTGACTTTGATAGAACTGGGAAATGGTGACAAAGAGGTTTTATGCACATCCTTAACCGATACAGAACGTTATCCTTATGAATTATTTGCCTCCCTGTATCATTTACGTTGGGGTGAAGAGGAAGCCTATAAACTGTTGAAAGAGCGGTTGGATCTGGAAGATTTTTCAGGAAAAACAGCAAAAGCCGTCAAACAGGATTTTCATGCCAAAGTATTGATGATGACCCTCTGTGCGGCACTTTCTTTTCCAATAGAAGAAAAAGTAAGGCGGGAAAGCAAGCGGGAAGTCCTTGAGAAAAAACGTAAATATGAGAAAAAGCTCAATCGAACATCTGCATTAGCCATGTTTCACGACATTGCCATAGGTATATTCATCAAGAAAGATATAAAAAAGGCTCTGAAGGCTTTTGATCAATTGATGTGTAAAACCTGTGAAATCATCAGGCCGGACAGAGCTAATCCCAGAAATCAGAAAGTCAAACAACCGTATTATATGAATAAGAAGAAGTTATAGCTTAACTAAACGACATTGATATTAATACCCATATCTATTTGCCAAAGGAATGTTCCATCAATTTTATAAGCTTCCAACAGTGTTGTTCCATCGTGCCAACCACCTTGATTGGCACCATCGTAAGGTTGCCGCTTCAGTACAATTTCCATCTCACCATCGCCGTCCAAGTCTCCAACCTGTGCGTCATTGGCTTCATAGGTAAGTGCCGCATTAGGCACACCCGAGTTTAAGATTATCTTTCTGAAAAAGGTTTTAGCCATTTCCGAGGTAAAGCTGTATTTGCAAAGTGTTTGGCTACTACCAGTCAGTGTTACACGATAAACATTTTCCACTGCAGCATTAATGTTCGCATCTGCCCAACAAGTTGTATTCTTTATTGAGTCCACATTTAGTTTCTTTTCACTCTCTCCATTCTCGCTTTTATAAATGTCAAAAGCAACACTCGAAGGGTCTGTTCCCAGAAGCCTCCAACTCACTAACGCATGAGAATAGCCGGATGTGTGTCCCTTGGTTTTATTCGGATTGGCATCATAGCTTACCCACATACCGCGGTTCCAAGCAGCAATTTTGCCAACGGTGGGGTTTTCAGGAGTAGTATCATCATTTTGTTGCGGCATAGACTTATCAGAACAAGAAGTCACAGCAAACAAAAGTAATATTAACAATAACAGGTTTTTCATATAGATTGATTTAAGGTGTTCTACATAGTATTACTCTATATTATCTTAGATGTAATAAAATAGAGTAAGTTCATTAAAAAGAAAATATGATTGTGCCAGACAATCATAAATAAGAATTTAAGCAAGGAGTTAGAATAAACCTACTCTAACTCCTTCTTCTGTTTATAGAAATATCAAATTACTTCCAACCTGCATTCTGTGTCAAGTTAGGATTCTTCATCCTCTCAGATTGAGGAATAGGGAAAAGATACATTTTATCATCCCAAGAACGATTAACTACTTTTCGTGTATAGGTAAAAGTCCCATCGGCATTTTTAGTAATTTCCATTTCAGTGATACTCTTCAGTTTATCCCCTTCTTTCCATCTTCTCACATCCCAGAAACGATGACCTTCAAATGCTAACTCAACCATTCGCTCATTTTCATACTTTTTCCAAAATGCATCGTTTGATAACCCCGTTGTTAACGCTGGGAGCTTTACATCTGAACGATTACGAATCATATTCACCGCTTCGCGAGCCGACAAAGGAAATTCAGTAGAAATGGCATCCGCAGAACCCAAATACTTAAAAACAGCTTCAGCATAATTTAAATAGAACTCACCCAAACGATACGTAATCCACGTGTGCCGTTTCGTATTCTTTTTTGCTGCAGTAAGATTAACGGATGCGTCGCAATACTTCTTCAGGTAATAACCGGTAGGAGTGGCACCTGATATCGGTGCTCCATTGGCACCACCAGAATATGTCTGAAGGGCAAGCGTGTTGTAAGTAGGCCATTTTGTATCACCATTCTTAGCGACAGTTAATCCAAAGCGAGGATCACGCCCGGCATAAGGATCAGCAGCGTTGTAACCACTTCCTTCCTCATTCCACAACTTACCCGTTGCTTTCATCTCATAAGCGTCCACCAGCGTTTGCGTGGGGCAATTGCCCGATTTTCCTCCTTCCACACCAATAGGGAAATTATAGCCTTCCAATGTATTTGTTGCGTCGGGATACATGCGGCGCATAAAAATCATCTCATCCCTAGTCTTGTCAATTGACCAGTTATTTTCACCCCACAATTCCGAGTACTTACTTAGTGCCTTCTTGTATTTGGCACAAGAATCCAACACCGCTTTATTTGCCAAAGCAGCTTTATGCCAGAGCTCCGGTGAATTCGTCGTATTAAACAAGGGGCTTGCCATATACAATGCAGCACGGGCTTTCAATGCAATAACCGTCAATCTGTTGGCACGTGCAGTCTCAGGTGTGCTTAAGGCCCAAGAGCCCAAGTTACTATAATCTGGAATAATTTTGTTCATAATATCATCGCACTCTGTTTCAATAAAAGCAAAAACTTCTTTCGCAGAAGTGCGGGTCAAACTATTTACTTCAGCCGTTGTAGGCACATGCTCCACCAAAGGAACATCACCGTATTGACGCACCAAGTTGAAATAGAAATAAGCCCTTAGAAAACGAGCCTCATGCGTATAATTCTTATAAGCATACATTTTAGCATCATAATCCTGATTCAATGCCAATTCAGAGAAAGTAAGTCCCTGAAAATCATCTAAGTAATGATTGCACATTTGAATAGCTGCATAACTATTTGTCCACGTTTTTTCTTTGGCATTTGCCGGACTCCATGCCCCGTTGTAGAAATCACAGATATCATTTGATGTATAAGCATATTCAGCCTCATCACATGCTGAAGCCAACATTCCACCAGAATAATCCTGACCAAAGTCGTAATCCAGTTTGGTATAAATGTTCGTTATCAATCCACTAACATTATCGTAGGAAAGTTCCATATAATCTTTCCCGTAATTGGCATATTCTTTATAGTCCATATCACCGCACGAAGCTAAGGCTACCGTGCAAGTGATACTGCTTACTATTGTCTTTAATCTCATAATAGTTCAAATTAATTTGTTCAACGAATTAAAACTCGACCGTTAATCCTGCCACGATGCTCCGTGTTAAAGGATTTGTCGCTCCGTAGGCTTCCGGATCCGCAATCTTGATGTGGTCGAAGCAGAGCAAATCAACACCTCTCAAATAGAGTTTCGCACCGTTCATGATCTTTGTCTTCTTGATCAACAATTGTGGCAGCTTGTAATAAAGTTCTACCGAACGTAGCTTCAAAAACGAACGATCTTCCAACCAAACCGTATTAGTTTGGAGGTTATTACCGTTGCTTTGAGAAGTTAAACGGGGGTACTTAGCATTTTGATTTTCTTCCGTCCAGCGATTGTCATAATAGTGTTGAGAAATGGTCGTATTATTCACCAAAGGCCAATAGACACTCTTTGTATTTAAAACAGCAGAGTAGTTTCCTGTTCCCTGGAACATGGCATCGAAGCCTAGTCCTTTCCATTCAGCGCCCAAATGGAACGAGTAATAAATTTCAGGAGCAGTTGTACTATAACCCAAATCACACATATCATTCTCATCGATCTTGCTGTCACCATTTACATCCTTATATTTGATGTCACCAGGCTTCACCTCTCCAAATTTTTGAGCCGGACTAGCGTCAATATCCGCTTGATCTTTAAAGAATCCAAGAGCTTGCAAGCCATATACTTGCTTTAAAGGATTCCCGGTTTGTACTAAATTCGAATACATACGGGGTTCCTCCATCATATCTATAATCTTGTTTTTAGCCAAAGTGAAATTGGCGCCGAGATTAAATGTCACCTCACCGATGCTCTCTGTGTAATCTGCACCAATCTCAAATCCCCAACTATCCACAATGCCACCGTTTTCAAACGGAGCCGTAAATCCCAACACTGAAGAATACTGACCACTAGAAGAAAGCCAAATATCACTCCTACGTTGATAATAGCCATCTACAGTTAAATTCAGCCCATGAAACAATGTAGCATCCAAACCTACATTGTATTTGTAAGCCTTTTCATGAGTAGAGTTTAGTGAAGCCAAGCGCCCTAATGTCCAACTGCTTGTCCCTACAGAATAACCGGTATCGAACGGATAATAAGAACCTCCCGTATAAACTTGTTCCCAATAACCTTCTTGATCCGTATCATCACTAATCGGAAGTCTGTCTGCATTGATAACCCCAAAAGAAGCTCTTAGCTTCAAGAAATCAACAAAAGAGACATTCTTCATAAAATTCTCTTTTGACAATACCCAAGCTGCGGAAATTGTTGGAGAAAAAGCCCATTTATGCCCTGGAGCAAGCTTGTTCGACTCTGAAGCCACAAGAGTTAGATCAGCAAAATAGCGCCCATTATATCCATAATGAGTATAAAAAGAAGCATTTTGACGATACCATACATGATTCAATCCTTTTGTATTTCTATATTCATAGTCCCACTTTAATTGAGAATAGATACTATGGAGTCCAAATGCACGATTATAGTCCAGACTTCCTGCGAAATTAAAGACTCTATTCCATCCGATTACATCAGCATCTGTTCCCAGTCCGCTATCCGTACCGCCGGTATAATGCTGTGTAGTGATCGGTTCGCCATCCGACCATGTAGTAGCAGCATCACTTCCATATACAAATGTCTTGGAATGATTTTCCCAGTAATTAGCAATATCATCATAAGCCAAAAGCACATTAGCTCCTAATCCCGGCAAGATGGAAGATAAATCTTGCGACAAAGTCATGTCAGCGTAAAGTGAATAATTGTGCGCTTTTGAATACGAAGCCGCCTGCGACATGGCCACCGGGTTGCTCGTTCCTGCCCAAGTGGCGTTACCTCCCCAAGTACCGTCCGCTAATTTATCAGGGAAAGCAGCAGAGGGAAGAGTATATATCATGTTCCATAAATCTGCGCCAACATGGTCTGTCGTATTTGCGCCAGGAGCTCTCGACTCGCTTAACGTCCCTGACAAATTTAGCTTTAATTTTGTTTTAGGACTCAAGTCAATATCCAAATTCGTTCTAAGACTACCTTTAGAATACATGTCTTGAGTAGAATAACCATCGTTCATATTAGGTTTAGCAATAAATCCGCTGTTATTTGTCAAGTCTGCCATAGCAAAATAACGGAATTTTGTGCCACCTCCGCGAAAGCTAACATTGTAGATATTTGAAGCACCCGTATCTTTAAATGTTTCTTTAGTCCAATCAATGTTCGGATAGAGATAAGGGTATTCTCCCGAACGGAAAGCATTTAATTCATCATTAGAATAACGAACTGCTTGCCCATCATTTGTTAATGCTTCATTCATCGCATTACCGTACGTAGCTGCATCTACAAATTTAGGGCGGCGTGCCTGCCAATTAATAGCATGGTCGTAGGAAATCTTCACCTCTTTAGTATTATACTTCCCTCGTTTCGTTACCACATTAATAACTCCATTGATACCTTTGTATCCATAAAGCGCCACCGCTGCCGCATCTTTCAATATCGTAACAGATTCTACTTCTGCTGGAGTTATATAATTCAAATCACGTTCTATTCCATCCACTAATACTAATGGACTACTAGTTGATAAACTTTGCAACCCACGAATATAAAAGGTAGATTCTTGTGTAGTGTAAGTGCCAGAGCCTTCCAGAGTTGTCAAGCCTAAACCATAACCAAAGAGTGAATTGGCCACACTCTTTGCTCCTCGCTTATTAAAATCCTCACTATAGACAGTAGAAGTCGAGGCTGTCGATTCTTCCAGACGTTGCGTGGCATTATAACCAATATGGACAGCCTGGTTCACAAACCTTTTTGGCTTGCCTATAATACTATCATTAGGTTCCTGCGAGAATCCTTGCAAGCTAACGCAAGCAAGAAGTAGCGGAATGATTACTTTATTTTTCTTCATATTATTCAATTTACTAGAGTATTAGTTTAACATCACCACCCCGGATTCTGAACAAGTCCATATCCTTTATTGACTTCTGTCAATGGGAATGGAGACAAGTACCATTTAGCATTAAAACCATTTGTCCACCAAACGCGTGTAGGCGCAGATATCTCAAATCGTTCATAATCGAAATGAGTTGGCATCAGTGCTCCTTTCGTCCTATCTCCACTATACCAAGCCGTTTTTATCCGGTTCCCTGCCGCATCAAGACGATAAATGCGAAGTCCGTGCAATTGTTTCTCAAAACGATCTTTCATCTTGTAACGAATCATATCAAAGAAACGGCAATCTTCCATACCCAGTTCGCAGACACGTTCACGAAGAATTTCCTGAAGCAACGCCTCCTTGTTTGTCGCCAGATTCTTTTCCGGGTTACACTCTGCAAGCCCTTTTAAGCCAACACGTGAACGAACGATATTCACTTGTTTAATCGCATTTGGCAAATCGCCCGTTTGCAATAAAGTCTCCGCATACGTCAGGTAAATTTCGGAAAGACGTAAGTAAGGCCATTCGGTATATTGACGAAGCATGTCATTTCCCATCAGGAACTTGATAGGAGCATACCCCGTACCATAAGCACCACTTTGCGTCTCAGGCTTAAGTTCAGCATCCGTGCCGCCAACCCAAAGTTCAAAGCTCTGCCCACTCATATTTCCGGAAGTCCAATCCAAAGTCTTCTGTTGTCCATTTACAATGGACTCTTCATAAAGCCGGGGATCGCGTGTCAGTACGATATTGCCTTTGGCGACTGTTCCTGTTAAAAACATTCCATCGAGCTTGCCTTCATTTTGAGTTTTTTCCCAATCGAAAGGAGTACCATCCGCCCACGGAAACATCTCTACATACTCTTGAGTCGGACAATAGCTGCTTCGTTGCACACCCATTAGAGGATCGCTCCATTGATGCCAACTATAATAACCAGATTTAAACGCATCCGTTGTCGTCACACTTACTCTTAGCAGAATTTCACTACTATTCATAGTAGCATAACCTTTACGGTAAGCCAACCGATAATCTTGAGGACGCGTGCCCGTGGCTTGCACCAATTGGTAATGGCCATTCTTTGCCAATTCTTGAAAGAAATCAGCACAAGCTTTCTTACATTGATCCCAGAGTTCAGGCTTATAAGCACCGTACCAAACAGCCGGAATATTCGCTCCGTCCGGATGGTAAGGCTGTGTCGCATTAAATAAAGGAGAAGCGGCAAAGAGCAAGATGCGGCATTTCAAGGCCATGGCGGCCGCTTTCGTCCAGTGACCTTCTTCGTTGGACGCCTCACTTTCATCAATGTTCCAAACAAGGCTTGGAGCAGCTTCATCCAGCAACCCCACCATAAAATTCACGGTTTCTTCCACGCTCCCTCGAGGCATGGCATAGGAATCATCCAGCCCACTAAAAGATTTCTTAATAATGGGAAGGCCACCGTAATGGCGGAAAGTATCGAAATAACGAGCCGCTATGATGCATTTGGTTTCCGCTTTCATCTTCGACTTTTCTTCATCTGATAGCCCGGGAACTCTATCCACGTTCTCCATCAACAGCCATCCCGCGCGAACAGCTTGCCATACCCTGTTTGTAATGTAGTGCCATTTCTCGGAATTTCTTCCATAATCCGAGGTATGAGTACCACCATAATACTCTCGATACATGGCACAGTTTGGCCAATTGGTCTGCCAACAGTCGGATAGCACTTCACATTTGCCCAGATAGGGACTGTTCACATCAGGAAAATCACCTGAACCGTTGTAATAAGGCAGTCCATAATATTGGTAAGAGTACAAACTCGTTAGATACTGGCGGGTATATTCCGCATTGTTAAAGACCGTATCTATCGTAACGGATCCACCGGGAGCCTTCTCCAGAAAGGAGTTACCGAACTTGACCTCATCCACGCAAGATATGAATGCGCTCAAGGTCATTCCGGCAACAACGGACATCATCCATTTATTTTTCATTTTCATCGTAATTACAATTTATAGATTAAAATCCAAGCTTCAAACTCAAAGAATAAGTTTTTGTCAACGGATACGTTGGAGAACCCGTAGCTCTTGATTCCGGATCTCCCCACATATAATCCGTGAAAGTAAGGAGGTTGTAACCGCTAAATGCCAATTGGCAGGTATTCAGTTTCAGTTTCTTCATGAACGGGAACTGAAAGTTATACGCCACCGACAAAGTCTTCAGCCGAAGATAACTGGCATCCTGCTCATAAAGCGTGGACTCCGCATAATTATTCGATGCGTTTGTCCATGTAGCACGCGGATAAGCTGCGTTCTGTGATGGATTCTCTGCTGTCCAAGTATTTTCCACATGATAAAGCAGCAACCCTCCCTGATCATTGGATGCACCACTGATAAACGGTCGGCGGAACAAATCACTAATCATACGGGTAACTCCCCAAGCACCTGTCCATTGAAGAGTAACATCCAGATTCTTCCAGCTGAACCCCATATTAATACCCGCCATATATTCCGGGTCATCGGTATGCCCTAATGCACGGCTCATGTCACCGGAGTCAATCTTTCCGTTATGGTCCAAGTCCACATACACGCAATCCCCATTTTGCAATGTCCCTATTTGCATAGGGAGTTCCTCACCATACAGCTCTTTATAATGCTGTGGAGTGTTTTCATTGTAATATTCTAAGAATTGGTATAAGCCGCGCGCTCCAATACGATGTCCTTTGTTATATCGATATTCATTGTTCAAAGGAGCCTCTTTCTGCTCAATAATCTTATTCTGGTTGTACGAAAGATTCAAACCGGCAAAGTATCTAAAATCTTTACCAATCACATCGTTCCACTTCAACGAAAGTTCCCATCCCCAACTGTCCACAATGCCAAGATTGGTGGGCGGCAACGTGAAGCCCAGAACGAATGGCGCAGTTCCGTCTGAAAGCAAAATATCTTTACGGTGTTCTTTATAATAGTCCACAGTGGTTTTGAAGCGGTCATTAAAGAGGCTAAAGTCAGCACCATAATTCTGTTTGAAAGCTTTTTCCCATGTCACATCCCCATTATGTTTCGCTTGCTCATACGCTCCTTTAGAAATAGTACCATTGTTGATTCCGAAGAAATAACCATAGCCCAATCGATTGGGAGCCTCACCATTATTCGCTCCATAAGGGTCCGGAGTATACATAAATCGACTTTCACCTATCTTGTCATTACCGACAAGCCCCATGGACACACGAAGCTTCATGTAGTTCACTATCGGTTTGATGTGCTTCCAGAATTTTTCCTCGCTGACAGTCCATCCAACAGAACCAGCCGGGAAAGTACCGAAGCGTTTATCGGGCGCAAAGTTTTCAGAACCGTTGTAACCAATATTAAATTCCACCATGTAACGGCTCTTCCAGTCGTATGTGGCACGTCCTACCAAACCAACGAGTCCTCTGGGAATATCTGAATATGTGTCTGGATAATAATTCTTGGATTGGTTATAAAGCAACAATCCGGAAACATGATGATTGCCAAAGGTTCGATCATAGTTGAAAGCTGCCTCCATATACCAATCACGACCCTTTCCCTGTTCGTCATCTTTTTCCACATATTTAACCTGTGAATTCTGTCCACTCTTTTTATAGCCAATGGTTCCGTCGCTCATCAATACGGGAGTATATGTAGCAATACCCGCTTCCCCCTTTTTGCTATTAACAAAACTTCCATTGTAGGAGCCTTTAACTTTAAAAGAAAGCCCTTTCGTTATGAAATCCAACTTCTGATTCAGAGTTGCATCGGTATTCAATTTATTAATACTGGTACTCATAAATCCACCACCATAATAAGTCATACCCGAACCACCTACGAAAGGCAAGCCATATTCTGTAGTCGTATACACCATTTTTCCATCAACTAAACCCGGACTGGAAAATGGTGTTGCCCAATACATATTCTTCAGCATACCCGCAGACCCTTGACCAGTGTATGGTTTGTAAGAATTGTCCACACTACCAGACAAGTTCAATGAAATGGTAGTCGTTTTTGTAACATCCAAATCTAAGTTTGAACGATAGTTAAAGCGGTTGTACTGATAACTGAGATCATAAGGCAAGTCAAACTGCTTAAACAATCCATTTTGCGTGTAAGCGCCTGCTGAAATAAAGTAGCGAACCGTTTTCGTCCCTCCTGAAATGTTGATGTTGTGTTGCGTTTGGATAGCAGCGTCCTTCAAACAATAATCCACCCAGTCGGTGTCGGGGAAACGGATGGGGTCCGAATGATCTTTGAACTTCTGAATCACTTCATCAGAAAACTTGAGTATAGCCTTTGGATCATCATTCTGCTGCATCTGATTGTAAAACGTGGCATATTGATAGGCATTCGCCTTTTTTACTGTTTCTGTAGGAGCGATTACACTGGCGGAAGTTGTGAAAGAAATTTTAGCCCTGCCTTCTTGGCCGCGCTTAGTTGTGACCAATACGACACCATTGGCTCCACGTACTCCAAACACCGCCGTTGCCGAAGCGTCTTTCAATACAGTAATACTCTCGATTTCATTGGGGTCAATTTCATTAAAGCTCCTTTCAATTCCATCTACCTGAATCAGAGGAGCAGAGTTGCCCCAAGTACCCTTACCACGCACAAAGATATCGGCTCCATCCGAACCTGGTTCACCGGAATATTGTATAGTCGTAATACCCGTCAACTGACCCGACAACATATTAGAAATGGAACCGGTAGGCGTTTTAGTTAACTCTCCGCCTTTTACACTCGAGATAGCTCCGGTCACTGTAACTTTCTTTTGCGAACCATAAGCAACAACCTCTACTTCACCCAGTGCTGTAGAATTATCTTCTAACACCACTTTCATGCTCTTAGTTGCTGTTACCGTTGCCGTTTCATAACCAATAAAAGAAATAATCAGTTTACTTCCCGGAGGAACTGTAAGCTTGAAAACGCCATCTAAATCAGTAATTGTACCAATAGTACCACCTTTGACCTTTACATTAGCACCAATAATTGGTTCTCCTTGAGAATCTTGTACGGTACCTGTCACAGTAATCTTTTGTTGTTGAACAGTATTAGCAGCTGCAGATACCAACTGTACTCCCACAAGTGGAGTAAAGGATGCCGCTAAACAAAACAGGAAAATTGGTGGTTTCATCAGCAATCTTGTCTTCCACCTGCGCAGACTAAATAGTGCGTGCTTCATAAAATTATAATTTAAAAGTTAACATCTCTATTTTTATATAAAATTAAGTCTATCATTTATTTTAATCCAAAACAACTTTCTTAAGTGAGTTGCACAAGATTAATCATCTAAGTAATGCCAGCAAATCGTCTAATACGCTTTTTTTGATGTCATTATATGCCAATTTCTGTCATCAATTTCTATACTTATTTGTAATGTATTATAATAAGATAGAAAATCATCTCTATTTATATTAAAAGACTGATTTAAACTGTTTTCAGGAGTTCCACGACCAATTATAGTATACTTTCCTGAAGGCAATGTTAATGCCCAAACTGATTCCATGCCATTGCTTTCCAGTTCCTTATATAAGGTTTCATCACCTTGCTCTCTATCTATAAAGATGTCGCCAGAACCTCCATTACCATTTCCAATATATGTGAATATCAATCTAACATTAACTCTAGGTTCAGCGGTTTCTACTACTTGTATCTCACAAATCTCACTCGTTCTACCACATGTATTAGACGCATCTGCTGCAACTTTTATCGTTTCAGATTCATTAAAAGAAGCGAGAGATTTAACGTATATTCCTCCTGAATAAGCCTCTCTAATAGAAGCCTGTCCTGATAGCAAACGCCAACTTATTTTTTGATTAGAACCTAGAACCCTAGGATTAGCGATATAAACCTCTTTGTCTCTATCACCAATTGTAAACTGATCTGTTGTATTAATTATTATTGGTTTTCCTACCCAAATAGAATCAATTTTGGAAGAATATGTTTTTCCGTTATATGTAGTCTTTGCTTCGATACTCGTATATCCGTTTGCTGAACTTGCAGCTTGAAATGTTGCTGTACCAGTTCCTTGTCCTGTCACTACTGTTAAACCGGCGCCACTTATCCAATTAACGGTAGCACCTGATACGTTTCCCAATTTGGGCATGTTAGCAATAATATTACCATCAGGGCACATAAATTTGGTTTCAGAGGTAATGCCAAAAGGACTATTAATCTTTATTGATGTATTTCCTATAGCTGTTGTTTGTTTAGTTAATGATGAATAAGTATAGGTTACAGGAACGTTGACAGATATAGGAGATGAGGTAACATCTGTCATAGCTTTTAGAGTAATGTAACAACTTGAGCTACTCTTTTCGCTCTTGACTAAAGAAAAATTCTGTTTGTCATAGCTCCAAACAGGATTGCCACTGATTTCTCCAAAGTCTTGAGGAGTTGCAGTAACTGTTATTTCACCTCCGATCAAAAAAGAACCAGAATTAGCGATCTTGAGTTTGGCATCTGTCGGATTTACATCTATTTGTCCTATGATGTTCGATCCATAATTAATTGAAAGCCTTATGCCAGAGGTTGCTTCGGATTTTTCTAGCCAGATAGCATTGAAGAAAAAAACAGTTTCGCCGGGAATAACTTTAATATTGATTGTTTCTTTTGAAAAATCAGTTCCTTCTGAGAGTCTAACTTTTCCTGATGCACTTGCTTTTACTGTTAGCTCATAATTATTTTCAGTAACAGCGCTGTCCATGATGCATTTATACGAAACGACTCTACCGATCTCCGGTGTTTGAGGCCCAGTTATTCCCCCTTGAAATACGGATCTAGTATTAATAGCTTCTTGTTCTACTAAGAGATCGGACTTGTTACATCCCATCAAGAGAAATACAAATAAATAGATTAAATATTTTTTTTTCATAGAAATAAAGAATAAATTGTTAACAAAAATTTATTACTATAAACATTAAAACCTGTTTAAATTCTATTCAACAATAATCTTAGGGCTGTAATTTATTTTCCGCCGATTCTACCACATCGGATATTAATTCGCAATTCTTACAGAGTCTTCTATATTTTGTGAAATAGTGTTGCAAAAGTCATCATTCTCTGAATAAAAGTAAATGGATAAATGTACATATCCATAGATTTTTTCTTCTTCAAGGCTTATTAAACTGTTCTTTTTGATTTAAGACTGCACAATATGACGGTACAATCCTCTAATACGCAAATCTTTAATGCCTTCGATGACAAAAGTTGCAATCTGTTTTGCACCTGCTTCTCTTGTATGAGTATCATCTTTAGATCCATCAGGCTTCGATGAATCTTCTCCCGGATTGAGCCACATATATAATTCTTTCGATTTCTCAGGACCAAGATTCAATACCAAATCGCGTGTCTTTACGTTAATATCAATCATTGGAACGTTGTATTCGTGAGCCACCGCACGAATAATGCTGGGATAGTTCTTTAAACGATCGTCAACTAAATTGCCTTGTTCATTGAAAGTACGCATCACAATAGGGGTTAACAATAGAGGGTTTGCTTTCTTGGCACGCGTTTCTTCAATAAACCTAATCAGATTACGACGAAAATCTGCTGGTGAGGCATGACGTTCCGGCTTGGTTGAAGTGTCATTATGAGCGAACTGAATAAAAACCCAATCTCCTCTTTTTAGATTAGCCGTAATGCTATCCCAACGCCCTTCGTCAATAAAGGATTTAGTACTACGTCCTGCTTTAGCACGATTAACAACCACGACATTATCATCAAAAAAAGATTGAAGTATCTGCCCCCAACCTCTTTGCAGAGTTTTGGTTGTATCGTAAGTTTGTGCGGTGGAATCTCCTGCAATAAAAACACGAACCGGATTGCCAGCCTGCGAGAGGCCGGTTAAAACAAAAAGAAGAAAGGATAAGAATAACTTTTTCATAGCATCTATATATGTAATGCAAAAATAAAGCGATACAACGTAGGCAACAATAGAGAATCGTACGTGTGAACCAGATTAGATAATTGCGTATAATTTTCCATTCCAACAAATTGGCACAGTGGCTATCTTTGCCTAAGGAAAGCGAATAGAATCTTTAAAATTATAATACGCAAGCACCTATCATAGTATGAAACAAGTCTCCCTCATTTTCTTAATAGCTACTTGTCTATCGACAGTTAAAGCACAAGAGCTTCCCGACAAAAGCGAAACACTAAAAACGCTAACGACGGTCAATGAGTATTTTATGAAAAAGTACGAGGATTATACACAACCATTAAGAACAGACAAAGTACGCCCTAGTAATATATGGACTCGTGGCGTATATTATGAAGGATTAATGGAACTCTACAAAATCTATCCACATGAGAGCTATTACGAATATGCATATGGGTGGGGTGATTTTCACAAATGGGGAATGCGCAACGGAACAACGACGCGCAATGCCGATGATCAATGCTGCGGACAAACGTATATTGATCTATATAATATCTATCCTTCCTCTCCAAAGATGATAAAAGAAATAAAAGCTTGCATGGACATGCTGGTGAACACACCACAAATAAATGACTGGACATGGATTGATGCCATACAGATGGGAATGCCTGTTTTAGCCAAACTTGGAAAACTGACAGGCGAACAAAAATACTTCGATAAAATGTGGAATATGTATATCTATTCCAGAAACACCCATGGAGATAACGGCCTATTCAATCCTAAAGATGGTTTGTGGTGGAGAGATAAGGATTTTGATCCTCCTTACAAGGAACCTAATGGTGAAGATTGTTATTGGTCCAGAGGAAATGGATGGGTATATTCTGCATTAGTTCGCGTATTGAACGAGATTCCTCAGAATGAGAAACACAGAGCAGCCTATATGAAAGATTTCACTATCATGAGTAAAGCGCTCAAAGAATGCCAGCGCAAAGATGGTTTCTGGAATGTAAGCTTGCACGATTCTACTAATTTCGGTGGAAAAGAATCGTCAGGAACGTCCCTTTTTGTTTATGGAATGGCTTGGGGCATACGTAACGGAATACTGAACAGAGAAGAATACCTGCCCGTAACATTAAAAGCTTGGAATGCTTTGGTTAAAGAAGCTGTTCATCCAAATGGATTCCTCGGATACGTCCAGGGCACCGGCAAAGAGCCTAAAGACGGGCAGCCTGTAACATACACAAGCGTTCCTGATTTCGAAGATTATGGAGTAGGCTGCTTCTTGTTGGCCGGTTCTGAATTTTATAAACTCAAATAGCATATTGTCAATTGGTATCTAATAATAAGCACGCAGATGCAAGATCTTTGAGATGGCATCATCATTTAATTGATTAATAGATAAAATTGGTATACATTTTGTCATCCCCCTTAAGTTTTACTCATCTGCGTGTTCTCCATTAAAAACCTAAAAACACAGTTTTTTGCACAAATATACATTCCGGACAAACCTTTTAGTCACTAACTTTACGGCATCAAAGGATGAAATCTTTTATATTATTAATCTATTTTCGTATAATTAACATGTTTTGTTTAACTAAAAAATCAATTATGAAAAACAGCAAAGAAAAGCACAGGGCATGCAACTTGCTTATGGAGAGATATCTATCTCCTATTTTGTTCGTTCTGTTATGCGTGTTTAGCACTTCTGCCTTTGCGCAAAGCAAGGTTATATCGGGTAGCGTCACAGAAACAAGTGGCGAACCAATTATCGGAGCGAGTGTAATGGTTAAAGGAACAAGTAATGGCACCATTACTGATCTTAACGGAAATTTCTCTCTTACCAACGTAGCGAATAACGCAACTATCCAAATCAGCTATATTGGATATATAACAGAGAACACCTCTGTTGCAGGAAAAACAACCCTCAAAGTCGTTTTAAAAGAAGATACAAAAACACTTGATGAAGTTGTGGTTGTAGGATATGGAGTAGTCAAGAAGAGTGACGTTACAGGTGCAATTACATCTGTTAACGAAAAATCAATCAAAGAACGTCCAGTCCAAAATGCAATATCTGCTATCCAAGGTAAAGCTGCCGGCGTAGATATTCAAAGCAATGTGCGCCCGGGAGAAACGTCTGCTGTCGTTATTCGTGGAACCCGTTCAATGAAAGCGTCAAATTCGCCACTCTATGTTGTAGATGGAATTGTTATGATGAATGAAATGAATGACATTAATCCAAACGACATTGAATCCATCGAAATCCTAAAAGATGCTTCATCTACGGCCATTTATGGATCCAGAGGAGCAAATGGTGTTGTGTTAATCACCACAAAAAGTGGAAAAGCCGGTAAAGTATCAATCGACTATAATGCCACCTTCTCCTTTGATATGGCAAATTCAATTACGGATTGGGCTTCATCAGGTGAAATGTTGGACAGGATCCGTACTGCCGAGATAAATGGAGGAACTTATATATTAGGATCAGAGAAGCTAACTGCGCCTAATATGGAAGCTGACATAAACAAGTTCGGACATGGAGATGCAGCAACCATTTCTGCAATAAAAAAGGCCTATGAAAATGGCGAATATGATTCTTCAAGAATACCGACAACCGATTGGATCGATCTACTAACCCGCACAGGAGTTACTCAGAATCATCAGATCTCCCTCTCTTCAGGTTCTGAAAAGAGCAAACTATATACCTCTTTGGGATATTACAATTCAAAAGGTATACAGAAAAATCAAAGTTTTGAAAGGTATACCATTCGAGTGAATGGAGAAATAAAACCTGCAAAATGGTTAAATATTGGCACAAGCATATCTGCCGCTTATAGTGAAAAAGAATATGGAGAGATCAACCTTAGCGGCTCAGCTACAGGAGCTAGAGATCTATATAGCTTAGCTTTAGGACAATATCTTATGGCTAAACCCTACGATGAAAATGGAGAACTGATAGACTATCCTGGAGGTAATCAATCCGCTCCCGTTTGGAATCCACTCATTGACTTACAAAACACTTCTGATTTAACAAGAAGAGTAAATATTACAGCAAATGCTTTTGCAGAAATAACTTTTACCCCTTGGCTTAAATACCGTTTTAATCTAGGAACAAACTACAGCAATGTTAAATACGGGAAATGGCTTGGTTCAGAGTCTACAGTCAACAGAAAAAACGCAAAAACATCATCCGCAAATAATTCATCCGAGGACTGGAAAAATTACATGATCGAAAACATCCTTTTCTTTAATAAAGATTTTGGTAAAATACACTCTATAGGTGCAACCTTAGTGCAATCAGCTCAAAAAAGTAATAAAGAAAATCTATTTGTCAATGCCTCTAAGATACTTTATGATACGGCTAAATGGTGGAACCAGTCTGCAAATTTGAATGGGAAGCCAGACAGCTATGGTTCCGGATTCAACGAAACGTCATTAATGTCTTTTATGGGCCGCGTTAACTATTCCTTAATGAATAAATATCTACTAAGTGGGTCAATTCGCTATGATGGGGCCTCTGTTTTAGCACCTGGAAATCAATGGGATTATTTTCCTTCTGCCGCAATAGCATGGAAAATGCATGAAGAATCTTTCTTAAAACCTATAAATTGGATAAACGAGTTGAAATTTCGACTCGGATATGGAGTTACGGGAAATTCAGGAGTAGGTGCTTATACAACCTCCGGACCACTAATTCAATATAATTACGTTTATGGAACGACACCTGCCATTGGTATGAATCCATATAACATGGCCAATCCATCATTAGGTTGGGAAAAAACAGCTCAATGGAATCTTGGACTTGATTTCGCTGTTCTGAATAGAAGACTTACCGGAACGATTGAGTATTACAAATCGAACACCACAGACATGTTAATGGATCGTGCTATACCTGGTGTAACAGGTTTTGCCAGTATACTAGATAACATTGGAGAAATGCAAAATACCGGTATTGAATTATCTCTTTCATCTATTAATATCCATACAAAAGATTTTAAATGGACTACTGATCTCAATATTTCGCATAATAAAGAAGAGATTATTTCGTTAGTTAAAGGAAAGGAAGATATGCCTTCTAATGGTTGGTTTATTGGTCAACCTCTGAGCGTTTATCGCTTTTTCAAAGTCGGAGGATTATGGCAAAATACCACTGAAGATCTTAGCGAAATAGCAAAATGGAAAACAAATGGTTATACTTTTGAACCGGGTCAATATAAACCAATCGAAAAGAACGTTAACTACAAATTGGAGGATGATGATAAAGAAATTGTAGGTAATAGAAATCCTAAAGTTGTTTTTGGATTAACCAATAGTTTTACTTACAAAGACTGGGAATTTAGCTTCTTCCTATATGGCCGTTTAGGACAAAAATACTTTTCTTGGTTAGCGCCTACAGCGTCAGGAGATTATGTAGTGTATGGACGTAAAGCAAGTCTAAATGATTTTTGGTCCGAGGAAAATCCAAATGCTAAGTGGCCTAAATTAACCTCAAATTCAGCAGCCTCTAATAAATTAGTTAATCAATCGGCAAGCGTCAACAATGGTTCTTATATAATTGTACGCAACATATCATTAGCCTACAATTTGCCTTCACGCCTAATTGCCAAAGCAGGGGTAAAACAATCTCAAGTATTTGCACAAGTTCTTAATCCGTTCTTATTTGGAGCTGGAGTCGTAAAAGCAGGAATAAATCCTGATGACACCAACAACTTAAACAGTTTTAACTCAAATGGAGATTTGCAAGGTGCTACAAATAATAACACAATGATGACAACAAGTGTCGTATTTGGGATACGAGTTGGATTCTAATAATCACATAAAGAATAACATATTATGAGAAAATATATTGCAGCTATATTAATCGCTGGCACATTAGTTGGATGCCAGGATTTTTTAGATGAAAAGGTGGTAACCACTTTAACACAAGACTATTACAAAACCCCTGAAGGCCTAGAAATATTGACCAAGGGTTCATATCGTATTTTAAGGTATAAATCAGATTACAATCAAGGTCATTATCTATTCGGAACTTGCTCTGATGTTGAAGTTTTCACATGGAGTAATGCTGACCGTGTTGCCATGGGAGGGTATACTCCTGATGCATGGAACTATGATGTTACGGGGACTCGTATGGCACCTAACTTAATTAATCTAATCGGCGAAGTTATTCCCAATAAAGGATCTGAAGGTGCGTATCCAACAATTAATAGTTGTAATCTCTTTCTGGAAAACTATGAAAATCTGAGTGCTGCAGATAAAGAGAAGCTTAAAGCAAGGAAAGGAGAAATCTTATTTCTACGAGCATACGCATATTACTTGGTCTCTAATCAACTAGGTGCAGTGCCTATTGTTACAAAGAGTGTCTCTGGAATGCCCGCAAACTTCTATTTTCCCAAAGCTCCATTGGAAGATCTATATAAAATGCTCATCTCAGATATGAAAGATGCAGTAGATAATTATTTGCCGGAAACAACTGGCGATCTAGGTAGAATAACAAAACCAGCCGGTGCGCATTTCCTTGCAAAGTTGTATCTAAATCGTGCCCAAGCAGCTGAATTTCAAAATAGTTCTGAACCAACACTAAAAGCGTTGTACAAAGGAAGCGATGCCGAAGATCTCAATAATTCAATACATTATGCTACGGTTGCGATTGATTTAATAAAGCCCAAAACGACTTCTGACGGACTAACACCTGATTTTGGAACCTTATGGTTAAATGTAAAAGGCACAGACTCCTACACACGCGATAAACTACCCGAAGTATTATTAGCTGCTCAATATGAAGCATCACAATCATATGATGGCCGTTACGGTAATTGCCTGGTGCATTTATACAATAGTAACCATACCGATTTTAGAGCTTGGACTGCTCGTACAATGGAGTACGGTCGCCCCTATGCTACTGCGGGATCATCAGATTGGGGATACGACATGTACACCGACCGTGCCAATGATTCAAGATACTATAAAACTTATCTAACAGATTATGTCACCACTGCCACCTCAGGAAATAATGCCCCTTGGAATGCCTTGAGTGCTTTTGTCTATAACAATTTTATAAAGAAGAGCTCGGATAAAAGTGCCATTTCAGGTGTAGGAAAAATGCAGCAATTAGGACAGCGTTCAATTGTTTATATTGAGAATTCAAAAGACGAGCCGCTTGACTCTCTCTGGGTTGCAAGCCAACCATTCATAATGAATGTTAGATGGACAGTAGGCAGACCAAGTGGAGGATATGCTAGCATTAGCAATGGCAATGTAGTTCTCAATCCTGGAGTTGAAGATATGCTCAAGAATCCCGTGATAAAAGACAAAGGAACTCGCAAAATCTACTACCGATTAGACGGAGACAAAGGAGAACTTTATGGACTAGATAGAGGGTTTACACCGGCTACCCATTATATGGGACCCGCAAAATGGCTTGATATCAATAGGGGAAATGGGACCAATGCTAACGGTAATGGCGCTATAGATGTTGTTTTAATGAGATTAGCGGAAACTTATCTCATTAGAGCCGAAGCTTACGGTAGAAAAGGCGAATATACAAACGCTATCAATGACTTGAATGTAATACGCAAACGCGCAGCATATCATCCGGGTGAAACAAGAAATGACGTTCTTGTCAATTTAGAGCCTAGTGTGTTAACCGGTAAATTAACGATTCCGACAAACGAAAAAGTTTCACCATATAAAGTAATCTCTGATTCATACGAGAAGATTAAAATAACGGGGAGAGAATGGACTCCTGGAACTGATGAGTTTAAAAAAGAAAATTATCCGGAAGGTGTTTCAAATTACTTTGTTCAATTCATCTATAATGAAAGAGCACGTGAATTAATATTTGAACTCACCAACTGGGAAGATTTACATAACGCAGGTATATTATATGAACGAGTTGTTGCTCACGACATGATGGGCGCACCTGCCAGTTCAACAGGTACTGCGTATTTCCCATTCCCCGTTGACGACATTGGTGGAAAACTAGGTGCTTTAGGCAAAGGCAAAGGACAATTTGAAAGAAAATTCACTTTTAAACCTTGGCCAAAAGCGTATCTTGACTTATTGACTGATGAAAATGGAGTAACTCTTGATGAAGCAGCCAAAAAGGCTTATCAAAACTACGGTTACTAATAACATTTACTAAAAGACGAAAGAGGCTATACCCATTGGATATAGCCTCTTTCGTCTTTTAGTAAATATCATAACAAGCCATAACATGGGTCACTTTATCTTCTTGGGGATTTAACATTTGATTAAAAAGCTTATCTTTGTCACATGAAATCAAATACCCTGCCTAACTCACTCGAGGTTTTATCCTTATTTCTTCCATCAGGCTGCCTTGATTATTTTGATGTCACGGACTACAGCAACATGGATACTTGTTATATCATTAGTTTAGAAGAGAAGAACCTAATACCTTCGGAATATGTTGGCCTTAGTCTGGTCTCTAAAGGCTTCCATGCCGAAATAGAGATCCAAGATTTCCCCGCCCGTGGCAAAGCTGTTTATCTCCATATTAAGCGTCGTCGTTGGGAGGATAAAACAACCGGGAGATGCTATAGTCGCGATTGGAATTTAGTAGCCACCGGCACTCGCATTACCGCAGAGTTCGGTGCTTTTTTAAAAGAATTACTTGGAAACTCATGAAGTAAGTATCAAAAGTGTGGCCGATTTCAGTTATTTAAAGCCTTCGGTTTTGACCGACTATTACAAGAACCATTTAAGTGACTTCCTTTCTTGGGATCAACTCTCCCACGCAGAAGATTATATCCTTTTTCCTGAAAATATGGGAGCTAACCTTTGTATTGACGAGACTGCATTGAGTAATGGGGAATTGGTCACGAATGTGATTAACAAGTCCGGGCATGGCAAAAGGGGTACTCTTGTAGCCATAATAAAAGGTACCAAATCAGAAAATATCGTGAAGTGTCTGAAGAAAATCCCGCAAGAGCTACGGGATATGGTTGAAAACATTACCTTGGATATGGCTAACAGTATGTACTCCATAGCGCGTCAAAGCTTCCCCAAAGCATTGCAGATAATAGACCGATTTCATGTCCAGAAACTAATGCATGAGGCTTTACAAGATCTCAGAATACAATATCGTTGGCAAGCTATGGACGAAGAAAATAAGGCCATGAAGAAAGCTAAGGAAAATAAAGAAGAACACGTTCCTGAAAGATTTGACAATGGGGATACGTTAAGACAATTATTGGTAAGAAGTAGGTACTTGTTATTCAAATCTCCTGATAAATGGAGCCAATCACAAGAGATTAGAGCCGATATACTCTTCAAACAGTATGATGACCTCAAACAGTTCTATTACCTAGCTTTGCATTTAGGCAAAATCTATTCTACAAGCTATGACAAGGATGTGGCACGTCCTAAATTGGCATTGTGGTTCAACAAGGTGGAAGAATGGGAATATCCACAGTTTAATACAGTCATAAGAACTTTTCAACAGCACTATGAAAGAATTCTAAACTTCTTCGTAGGCAGACAAACCAACGCAGCAGCAGAATCATTCAATGCTAAGCTAAAAGCATTCAGAGCAGACTTCAGAGGGGTAACAGATATGAAGTTTTTCTTGTTTAGAATAGCTAAACTATATGCCTAATCAAATGTTAAATCCCCAAGAAGATAAACTGAGCCCATAACATCCCCATGTTGCCCCTAAAAACATCCGCATCTACTATACAACATCCCCATGTTTTAAGCTAAAACATGGGGATGTTCTGGTTGTATAAAATACGTAGAATAAAGGGAAAGAACGTGTAGGAAGCAGAAAGAAGTTACTTCTTCTAAATCTTGTAAACGAGTACTCCGGCTGTAGGTATAACAGTATTGCCAATTAAGACTTTTGCTCCGGTAGGTAATGTAAATTTATAAGGTTCATCCGAATAGTTGAGTACAATAGCGAATCCATTGCGATATTCCATCGTCACACCATAAGGAAGATTCATCACGGGAATATTCAATGTGGCATATAACTTCTTAAGTATATCGCCCTCTAAAGAGCCATCGGTTGAGTCAACTCCAATATAAGTGATCGTACCTTTCCCTAACTTGCGGAACGTAACAGCTGGTTTTCCGTCATAGAACTCTTGTGCATAGGTAGCCCACACTTGAGAATCCTTGCCGGGAATGAGTATCTCACCCCATGCATTCCATGTATATTTTTTGCCTCCCAACTCTACCACACCCGGATCTTTGGGTAACAACAAATCATAAAAATCCATTGAATTACCCGTCAGATTGTTTATCGACGCACCAAAAGGAGCTTCAAACAAGCGACCAAAGCGATCTTTTTGCGCTGTGCGGCAGGTCAGTACCAGATTCCCTCCATTCTTAACATAATTAGTCCATCTTTCTACTAAGTTTTTATCGGCCAATTGATAGGCAGGAGCTATCATCACGGGATATTGACTGAAATCTTTTTCTTCGGTGATGAAGTCAACCGGTGCGCCAAATGATTTAAGTGTACGATAATACTTCTCTATATGCCCCATCGTGTTCCATGTTACATTTTGCTTTTGGCGATCTATGCTCCATGCATTTTCATGATTAAAGAGGATGGCCGTCGTTCTGTCAACATAGTCTTTCGGCTTCTTAGCACGAGGAGAAGATTCTTTTCTAAGCAGTTTAACTTCATTCATGAATTCTTGATACTCTCGCCCGCCGGGAGTAACCGTAACGCCATCAGTGCCTACAATACCATAGTGATATTGTTCCGTTCCATATAAAGGTTGACGATAACGATAGGTACAAACAAAATCACTTCCTCCGGCAAAAACACTCCAAAGCCATAAGCGAACAGCGCCGGGAAGCGGTTGTGGGTTTATGCTGCCCCAATTCACCTGACCGGGTTGTAATTCCATCACCCCGTATGTACCTTGAATCGGACGAAAGAAATCATTAGCAAAAGCAATGCGAAGCGGATTGCCTACCCGATAACCCCGACGACCGATGCCTTCGTTTTCTCCATAAACCATGTAACGCGTATATGAAACGAAATCCAGTTCTTTACTTCCTCCGATATGCCCTTCGTCATAGTTCGGTATATAATTAGTAGTAACCCACTGATTTTTAGCATACTTCTTTATCAGCAGACTCTGCTCGTTGAGAAAATCATTGGTCACCCCTGCAGCAAAACGACGATAGTCTAAAATCTGATGATGATTCATAAACATCTGCCGGGTTTTAGGAAGAGTAATCTCATCAAAGATGGTATATACTTCACTCCAAAAGGAAGTTCCCCAAGCATCATTCAAAGCTTTGATGTTATTCTCATATTTTTTACGAAGGAAATCACGGAAAGCTATTTCGGCCTTTGGATTATAGTCAAACTGCACCGCCGGTTCATTATCAAGTTGCCAACCTATGACCCGAGCGTCATTTCCATAATGTTGGGCTAATTTCTCTATCATCTTATAGGAAAGCTCTCTATAAAGTGGAGACGCAAAAGACGCATGTTGACGAGCACCATGATCGAGCACCGTACCATCTTCCTGACGAAGCAATATTTCAGGATATTTGCGGCTCAGCCATACGGGAGGCGTGGCAGTAGAAGTACATAAGACCACCTTTAAATTATGCTTGGCAGCAAGAGCCACAGCACGGTCCAGCCAGGCAAAATCATATTTCCCTTCAGAAGGTTCAAGCTGCGCCCAGGCAAATTCCGCAAAGTGCGTAAACTCAAACCCCAGTTCATGTATTTTCTTAAAATCCCTATCCCACTGGCTCTCATCCCAATGTTCAGGATAGTAATATACGCCCGTCAATGTAAGATCATTCTCTTTAAACCATTGTTTAGAGGAAGGTTGTTGCGCCTGCAAACCAATTGGCAACAGCATACATGCCAACAAAATAGATAATAAGATTCGTTTCATAGTAACATTTGTTATAGCGATTATGGAGTCATTTCTTTATTCTCAGCAAAGAATCAAGTACCTTACTATCTACTGTGAAAGCAGTACCATGCCGTGTTCCTTTCGGAAAAACGACTTTATCCGACACATCTTCCCAATGAATACGGTCCTTGGAACGAACCGCGCCATACTTATGATCACGGTATTTATCAAAGTACACATAGAGATAATCGCCAACAATCAATGGTGCAGGGCCTTCTGCCCAATAATTACCGGTTATAGGAGCCGAAACTTTCACAGGAAAGCCCTCTTTAATATTTTTTGTTTGGGTTACACGTAGGTTTTTCTCGGGAGGATTCGAATTCTCGTTCTTCACGACCATTATCAGTTCATCATTTACATCCTTTACGATAGCAGCATCAATCACACTAAAGTCGGGATCAAAGAACATCTTTGTTTTCGAAAACTTCTTAAAATTCTTTGTAGTTACATAGTAAATACGATGGTTTAATCCTTTTTCACTTTCACTCGTTGCAACCTCTTTGTGTTTTCCGGGAATGGTGGTAGCCCAAAAGATATAATAAGTCTTCGATGGTTTGTCATAAAACAATTCAGGTGCCCAGCAATTATGTGCCGTAGGCTCATGCATCATCACAGGGATAGCTTTTTGCTCAGACCAGTGTGATAAATCCTTTGATGAAGCGTATCCAATGATACGATCCGTCCAACTGGAAGTCCACACCATGTGGAAAGTACCATCGGGTGCCTGACAGATGCTGGGGTCTCTCATCAGCTTATCTTTTCCTACAGAAGGCGTCAAAAAGGAGACTCCCTCGTTCAACGGTTCCCACTTTAAACCGTCTCTGCTATAGGCCAAATGAAGCCCATCTTTGCTATCATTAATAAAATAAGAAAACAAATATGTCTTCTCCTGCCCCCAGCCTGTAGCCAGAAACAAAAAGGTAAAACATACGAAAAGAAAGAATTTATTCATTATATTAGCCTTAAAATTAATAGAGTTATCAAACATACAAATATAATCGAATCAAACTGAAAGAAAAATAGTCTTAGATAAAAACAGCCATTATATTGTTCCAAATTACTGTATTATCGTACAAAGCAATATAATAACAGGTGATTTCACACGAATTTCTATCTTTATGTACATCTTTCTAGGATGAGTAATGGCAAAAGTCTGTATTTTAGCTTTCGGATTATTATTAAAGTAAATATTATGCAAAAACATTTTCTTACACTATCTCTTCTTATAACAATTGCAACAACTTTGTGTGCACAGAATGCGCTCAATATTGCAGGCAAATGGAAGTTTCAAATCGACAGAAATGATGCGGGAGTCAAAGAACAATGGTATAAAAAAACATTGAATGATGACATAAACCTCCCCGGATCAATGCCCGAAAAACTTAAAGGAGACAATGTTACCGCACAAACAAAATGGACCGGCAGTTTATATGATAGTTCCTATTACTTCAATCCCTATATGGAGAAGTATCGGATAGAGGGCAACCTGAAATTGCCCTTCTTCTTAACACCTGATAAACATTATGTAGGTGTAGCGTGGTATCAAAAGCAGGTTGTAATTCCGGCTAATTGGAAGGGTGAACGAATCTTGCTCTATCTGGAACGGCCACATATAGAAACGACTGTATGGATTAACGAAAAGAAAGCGGGTATGCAGAATAGTCTTTGCGTCCCCCATATATATGATGTAACCGATCTTGTGACGAAAGGAAAATGCACCATTTCTATCCGCGTAGATAATCGCATTAAAGAAATCAACGTAGGGCCGGACTCTCACAGCATTACCGATCAGACACAGGGTAATTGGAACGGAATAGTAGGGAAAATCAACTTAATCACTACGCCAAAAGTCTATTTCGACGATATTCAAGTATATCCGGATCTTGCAAATAAAAAGGCAATAGTGAAAATGGTACTAAAATCCACTTCACCCACAGGTACGTCGGCAACAATAGCTCTCTCTGCAAAGAGCTTTAATTCGGAACAAAATCATACTGTACCCGCAATAACAAAAAACTTTGTTGTGAAAGATGGAGTACTTAATTGCGAAATGGAACTAACCATGGGAGACGGAATGCTAACATGGGATGAATTCGATCCAGCACTGTACCTGTTGCATGCAGAAATAACAAGTAATAAAGGAAAAGAGAAAAAGGAAATACAATTCGGAATGCGTGAGTTTTCCATCAAAGGGAAATGGTTTTATGTGAATGGGATTAAAACAATGCTCAGGGGAACAGTAGAGAACTGTGATTTCCCTTTGACTGGCTATGCACCGATGGATGTGAAAGACTGGGAAAGGGTTTTTCGTATTTGCCGTAGCTACGGATTGAACCACATGCGTTTTCATTCTTTCTGTCCACCGGAAGCAGCTTTCATTGCTGCTGATTTAGTGGGATTCTATTTGCAACCGGAAGGACCAAGTTGGCCAAATCATGGCCCTAAATTGGGGATGGGACAACCCATTGATACTTATCTGATGGATGAAACCATTCGACTAACAAAAGCTTATGGTAACTATGCATCCTATTGTATGTTAGCTTGTGGCAATGAACCTTCGGGACGCTGGGTCGCTTGGGTGACCAAATTTGTAGAATACTGGAAAAAGGCCGACTCACGCAGAGTATATACCGGAGCATCAGTAGGCAATGGCTGGCAATGGCAACCCAATAGTCAATATCATGTCAAAGCCGGTGCCAGAGGACTAAACTGGACAAATGCAATGCCTGAATCGGAATCGGATTATCATGAAAGAATAGATACTGTAAAGCAACCTTATGTATCGCATGAAACGGGGCAATGGTGTGCTTTCCCTAATTTCAATGAGATAAGAAAATATACAGGCGTGAACAAGGCACGCAACTTCGAAATTTTCCAAGATCTACTAACTGATGGTAAGATGGGAAACAAGGGACATGACTTCATGATGGCTTCAGGAAAGTTGCAAGCTCTTTGCTATAAAAACGAGATAGAGAAAACCCTCCGCACCCCGGACTATGCTGGCTTTCAATTGCTCGCTCTGAATGATTACTCGGGACAAGGCACGGCCTTAGTCGGACTATTGGATGTATTTTTTGAAGAAAAAGGATATATCACAGCCAATGAAGTTCGAAGATTCTGCAGTGCTACCGTACCATTGGCACGCATCCCTAAATTCGTATATAAGAACGACGAAACGTTCACTGCCGATATTGAAGTCGCTAATTTTTATAAAGCAACAATCAAAAACGCCAAAACGGTTTATACAATCAAAGATATTTATGGCAAAGTTTATGCAAAAGGAGTCATTAGTACAAAAGACATTCCGATAGGCAACTGCTTCCAATTAGGACAGGTAAACTACTCGCTAAACAATGTTACCTCTCCACAAAAACTAAATCTGGAGGTAAAGATAGAAGGAACAGAAGCCTTGAACGACTGGGATTTCTGGGTATATCCTGCACAAGTAAAAGTGAAAAAAGGTAGCGTGTACGTTACAGATACTTTCGACATCAAAGCACATGAAATCTTAGAGCAAGGTGGTAATGTATTAATTACCGCCGCAGGCAAGATTTCCTACGGAAAAGAGGTCGTACAATACTTCACGCCTGTATTTTGGAACACTTCTTGGTTCAAAATGCGCCCTCCGCATACCACAGGCATTTGGGTCAACGACAAGAGCCCACTCTTTAAAAACTTTCCGACAGAATATCATAGCAACCTACAATGGTGGGAGCTGCTCAACAAAGCTCAAGTGATGCAATTTACAGAGTTTCCTGAAACCTTTCAACCGCTGGTACAAAGCATTGATACTTGGTTTATCAGCCGTAAGATCGGAACGTTGTTTGAGGCCAATGTCTTGAATGGCAAGTTGATGATGACTAGTATGGACATAACCAGTGAACCCGACAAACGTATTGTTGCACGCCAAATGTATAGCGCTATTTTAGATTATATGAATTCTGATTATTTCCGTCCACAAGAAAAAATAAGTGTGGAACAAATACAAGACCTATTTACCAAGAATGCGCCAAAAGTAAACTCTTACACCAAAGATTCTCCCGACGAGTTAAAGCCAATAAAAGGAGACAAAGGGAGATAAGATTCAGCAAACAATAGATAAATGAAGAAGTATTATATCGCAGCCTTAGCACTAGCCATTAGCACAATGGGGCAAGCACAACAAGTCAGCTACTCTTTTCGCTTTGATAATAAAAAGAGCGAAGGAGTAGTCAACATCACTCCACAAAATATCTTTAGTGAAGCCACGGGTTATGGTTACGACCTGCAAGCAGCACCCGATGGTAAAAGTAATCATCCGTTTTACTTTTCTGTAGCTGTGCCCGATGGCAATTACAAAGTAACTGTCACGCTTGGCTCGAAAAAGAAAGCGGGAGAAACCACCGTCCGGGGAGAATCCCGTCGATTATTTATCGAGAATCTGCCTACGCAAAAAGGAGAATTGGTAGAACGCTCATTTGTTATCAACAAGAGAAATACCCTGATTGCCGAAGGAGAATACGTGAAGATTAAGCCCCGCGAGAAGAAAAAGCTGAATTGGGATGATAAGTTAACGTTGGAGTTCAATGGAGATGCACCTCAGTTGGCCGCACTCCGCATCGAAAAAGTAGAAAACGTTCCGACCATATTCCTATGCGGCAACTCTACGGTTGTAGATCAAGATAATGAGCCATGGGCAAGCTGGGGACAGATGATTCCTCGATTCTTTAACGACCAGGTTTGTTTTGCCAATTATGCTGAATCCGGAGAATCGGCTAATACCTTCATTGCGGCCGGAAGATTGAAAAAGGCACTCACACAAATGAAAGCAGGAGATTATCTTTTCATGGAGTTTGGGCACAATGACCAGAAACAAAAAGGACCGGGCAAAGGAGCTTACTATTCCTTTATGACTAGTTTGAAAACATTTATAGACGAGGCTCGTGCACGAGGAGCACATCCGGTATTGGTGACACCCACTCAAAGAAGAAGCTTTAACGCAGAAGGGAAGATAGTAGACACACACGAAAATTACCCTGAAGCAATGAAGTGGTTAGCCCAAAAAGAGAATGTTCCTTTGATCGATTTGAACGCCATCACCCGTACTTTATATGAAGCAATGGGAACTGAGAATTCAAAGAAAGCTTTTGTTCACTATCCGGCAAATACATTCCCCGGACAGACGAAGGCTTTAGAAGACAATACACATTTCAATCCTTATGGAGCTTATCAGATCGCTAAATGCGTCATTGAGGGAATGAAAGCGATTCAACTGGATCTTGCGAAAAATCTTAAAACTGATTACAGTGCTTTTGATCCGGCACATCCCGACAATCCGGCTTCTTTCCGATGGAACGCAAGCCCATTTGCAGAAGTAGAGAAACCTGATGGAAACTAACTATACACCCTGTCCGATTGCGTATTATATGAAGAAGATTATCCTAAATTTATTCGCTGTTTTTTTGTTAAGTAGCTGTATCTCACAAAGTAAAAGTGGCAATGGCATTCCTTCATTTGCATGGGTGAATGCGAGTGAAAAGATTAATTTATCATGGGCTAAAGATGTAGGTGCCAAGCCATTTTCCAAAAAAAGAGATGTAACCTTTAACGTCAAAGCATTCGGCGCTGTAAATGACAGTACTGTTATCAGCACGCAAGCTATTCAGAAAGCCATTGATGCATGTAGCAATGCAGGTGGAGGAACAGTGACTTTTGATCCGGGATACTACCAAACCGGAGCATTATTCATTAAGAGAAATGTCAATTTACACCTAGAGAAAGGAGTAACTCTGCTTGCTAGCACAGACATCAACGACTATCCTGAATTTCGTTCGCGCATAGCAGGCATTGAGATGATATGGCCTTCGGCCGTGCTCAATGTGATGGATGTAGAACAAGCATCTATTTCGGGTAAGGGAACCATCGATTGCAGAGGGAAGGTTTTCTGGGACAAATATTGGGAAATGCGAAAAGAGTATGAAAAGAAAGGATTGCGATGGATTGTAGACTATGATTGCAAGCGAGTACGCGGCATTCTTGTGTCAAACAGTTCGAATGTTACACTGAAAGACTTCACTTTAATGCGAACAGGCTTCTGGGGTATTCAGGTTCTCTATTCAAACCACTGCACACTCAATGGACTAACGGTTAACAACAATATTGGGGGACATGGTCCCAGTACCGACGGAATTGATATTGACTCTTCCACACATATCCTTATTGAAGGGTGTGATATTGATTGCAATGATGACAACATCTGCCTGAAGGCAGGTAGAGATGCAGATGGATTGAAAATTGATCGCCCAACGGAATATATCGTAGTACGTAACTGCACTGCCCGTAAAGGTGCCGGACTAATCACTTGTGGAAGCGAAACTTCAGGAGATATACGTTATGTTTTAGGATATAACTTAAAGGCTTATGGAACCTCCTCAACTCTCAGATTAAAATCAGCAATGAACCGGGGAGGAACTGTGGAGCATATTTATATGACGGATGTTGTGGCAGACAGCGTGCAAAGCGTATTGGCTGTCGACTTAAATTGGAATCCCAGCTACAGCTACTCCGAGCTACCCGCAGAGTACAAAGACAAAGAGATTCCCGAACATTGGAAAGTGATGCTCACCCCAGTGAAACCAATAGAAAAAGGATACCCACACTTCAGGGATGTGTATCTGGCAAACGTGAAAGCAACTAATGCTGTGCAATTTATATCAGCTTCCGGTTGGAATGATTCGCTAAAACTTGATAACTTTGCTGTCTATAATTTAGATGTTACAGCACAAAAAGCCGGCATTGTAGCTTTCACGCACAACTTTAAGATAAAGGGCGTTAAGCTAAAAATAGCTGACAAGAGTAAGATAACATTCAAAGACAATAGTGAATTAACACAAGAGATTCGGTATGAATAAAACAAAAAGTCTGATCACTCTCTTTATCTCTTTGGCTTTTGCTCTATCCGTAGCTGCCGGGAACAATAAGGCCTTTCAACGAATTGTAAAGGGGACGCAGAAAGAGCCTCGCGTCTTGGCGTGCAATTATCCGGAATTTTCTTTCCATCTTCCCCAGATGGCAGGCAACTTTCGTCTTGGAGTACAAGACGAAGGCAAGAGCCGATGGGCAAACGAGTTGAAGGTTTTCGAGCTAAAAGAGAAGAATGGCACACTTACGTATATTCTAAAAGATGTTTTACTTGGAAGCGGAAATCTAGTTGTCCGCGTTACGGGGCTGACAGATAGCGACGGATTTATCATGGAAGTAGAAGCAAAAGAGATTCCCTCTACAATGCAACTGATGTGGTCGTTCGGAGGCTGTTACGGGCAAGTGCTGGATGACAAAACCGATAGCCGGATGAAGCCTGCCTATTGCAAAGACAACGTCTTCAGTGTAGAGGGTAGTGCTTTTACCTGCTACTATGGCGAAAGCATGAAATTAAAAGTCATTCAAGGGGTTACACCTTTGTTGTCTGAAATTAGATTGTCGGATGCTCATCAGCAAGAAACTCCTCTCTCCCTTTTTCAATCAGGCAAGAAGACGGATGCACCAGCACTGGCTGCTTCAACTCCCATAAAAAGTGGCGAGAAGCTCTATTTTTGCTTTTATACTCAGAACACAAAAGCAGACTACAATTATTTCATGCTTCCAACGCTCTTTGCACAGGAGTTTTACAAATAACACCAACAGAAAGATGAATGCTAATTCAACAATCACAAAAGCTTTGTTTGCGCTTTACTTCTACTTGCTAACCGCAACAAACAGCTTTGCGCAAGAATACAAAATCTGGCAGTTTCCGAAAGAGCAACTACCCGCCATCGACGGAAACGGCGACGACTGGCAAATGATCCCCGAATCGTATGCCATCTCCATCGATCGGATGAAAGAGGATGAAGGCAAATATGCCAAACCGAATAAGTCAACCTTAGACATTAGTGTAAAAGTAGGCTGGTGTGCCGGACTGAGTCGTTTGTACTTTTTATACGAAGCATACGATAATTATTGGCGGTTCAGCGAAAATAGCCTAAGCACCGATATCTTTGAAGTAGTGGTTGACGGAGATTGTTCCGGTGGCCCTTTCATCGATCGGTTTCATCCCGACAAGAAAGCGGATGTATGGGAGTCTTGGTTCAACTTTCACGGCTGCCATGCACAGAATTACCACATCTTTACCCCTGCTCACAAGGAAGATTGGTGCATGTTATGGGGACCGCAAGTGTGGCTCAAACAAAAGCCTTATGCTGACTATGCCTATCGGTATTCATTTAAAGAAGGAGAAGCGGGCAAACTTGTTCTTGAATTTTATATTACTCCTTTTGATCATGCCGATGCTGCCGGACCGGAGAAATCTGTCCCCAGCATCTTACAGGAAAACAAATATATTGGATTGTGCTGGGCTGTCATTGACTTCGATGCCAATCCTGATAGCAAGGACGGATTTTGGAATCTGTCCAGTGAACATACCATGTATGGCAATACAGACTACTTACCCAAGATGAAGCTGATGCCATTAGAGAAACAAAAATAAGACTCCTTATGAAACAGACCCTCCTCATTCTTTGCATCCTGACTTGTTGGTTAGCCAACATGAATGCCGCTACGTACAATGTAAAAGAGTACGGCGCCAAAGCCGATGGCAAAACCATTGATTCCCCGGCCATCAATAAAGTGATTGAAGAGGCTTCTAGAAATGGAGGAGGCACCATCTATTTTCCTGCGGGACAATATGCCTGCTACTCCATCCGCTTACAAAGTCACATCACGCTGTATCTGGAAGCAGGCGCAGAGATCATTGCCGCTTTTCCTGCCGAAAAGGAAGGATATGATGAAGCTGAAGCCAATGAACATACTATGTATCAGGACTTTGGGCACAGTCATTGGAAGAATTCGCTTATTTGGGGTATCGGATTGGAGAAGATTACCATCTGCGGCCCGGGCCTCATCAACGGTAAAGGATTGACGCGAGAAGAAAGTCGCCTGCCGGGTGTGGGCAACAAAGCTATCAGTTTGAAGCTATGCAAGAATGTTACGTTGAAAGATCTTTCGATGTTACATTGTGGACATTTTGCTTTATTAGCAACAGGAGTAGATAATCTTACGATTCAAAATTTAAAAGTAGACACGAACCGTGACGGATTTGACATTGATTGTTGTCGCAACGTGCGCATCTCCGATTGCAGTGTCAATTCCCCATGGGACGATGCCATTGTACTGAAAGCCTCTTATGCATTGGGCTTTTTCCATGACACGGAGAACGTGACCATCTCCAACTGTTACGTATCCGGATTCGACAAAGGAAGCATGCTGAATGCCACTTATGAACGGTACGAACCCCAGGCTCCCGACCACGGTTATGTGACGGGGCGCATCAAGCTGGGAACAGAATCGAGCGGAGGTTTCAAAAACATAGCGATCACCAATTGCATCTTTGAACATTGTCGTGGATTGGCTCTTGAGAGTGTTGACGGAGGACACTTGGAAGATGTAGTAATCAGTAATATCACGATGCGTGATATCGTCAATGCACCAATATTCTTACGCCTCGGAGCCCGCATGCGCAGTCCACAAGGTACGCCTATAGGTACAATGAAGCGCATTTTAATCAGCAATGTGAATGTTTTCAATGCCGATTCTCAATATTCTTGCATCATCAGTGGCATCCCCAATGCCTGTATTGAAGATGTTACACTCAGCAACATTCATCTCTATTTTAAAGGCGGGTACACAGCAGAGGATGGCAAACGCACACCACCCGAGCAAGAGAAAATTTATCCCGAGCCATGGATGTTCGGTACCATTCCCGCATCCGGGTTCTATGTTCGCCATGCCCGCAACATTACTTTCAACAATGTAAACTTCCATTTTGCTACTCCCGACGGTCGCCCGCTATACGTAACGGACGATGCAGAAATCATCAAGAAATGAGTTAGCCTATAGATGCATCTTTTTGATATATAACAACAATAATATAGCTCCAAAAATAGCAGACATACTTTTTAACAGGTATTCTTCCCATTCTAACGATGTAGTGCCCAAAAAGAGGGCCAATATAATGCCAGCCGTGAGAGTCCAAACATTCGTAACCGCATTCTTGTTATCGCTCTTAAATAGGCTGACAAAGATGTAGACTCCACACATTGATATTGGAATTAACAACACTCCAGAAAGAGTACAACCTTTCCAAACAATATCACTTAAATAAATATTCACCAATACGCCCAGACAAACTAATGCTAAAATTAATGCAATTCTTTTTCTCATATTTATATTTTGCTTATTACACAGATCAATTAATAGTACTAAAACCTTTTCCTTATTAATCGCATTCATTGCTTTCCGAACATTGTTTCTTTTTCATGTATTCCATAAACCTAATAAGCCCCTACTGGCAATTGTAAACTGCCAGTAGAGGATAATTGCACACCAAAAGAACAACTAGAAGAGTTATTAAAGGACTAAATCCGCCCCCTCTACTCTGTGATGTTTTATGTTAAAGCATTATACAATTGGATGATTATTGATAGAATCAAATAAATTGAAAGGATAATAATGACTTTCCTCTGATTCTTAATCTTCTTTTCTAATTGTTCTTTCGAATATTCCTTCATAGACATTATATACAGTTCATTAATGTTTCATTAGCGGCGGAGCTTCCGCTTGTAATAAAATTCCAGATTCCCCGGCCTAGTCTTCCTAAACCATATCCAAAATCTCTCATAAATTTATCACCTCCATTGATATCACACATTTCTTGTTGTGACAACTCTATTATTCCCAAATTCTGAAATTCTTTCATGATGCTTAAAATTAACGGCTCCATCCTTCTTTGACTCCGCCTGCAAAGTCATCCCAATTGTTATAAACATAAATAAATGCGCCTGCCAAAGTAATAGCTGCTAATAACCAACCACCATTAACTTCTTTCATTTCATTGAGGGTCAAATCTTGAATCTCAAATTTGTTTTCTAATTCTTTCATAACATTACTTGTTTACAAAATTAATAATAAATTTATTTATCTCTGTAAAATAGAACCGGTTTCTTTTACATTAGCAAATGTATCAGGCTTCAGTGAAATAAAATTGCACTGAAGAGTTTTTCTCCTCCGGAGATGTCCTTTTGTTCGCAGGAATTCAGAAGCGACACCTTGAATGATATTTCTATATCAAAATTATTGCTATAATAAAAGGTTTGCCGCACACGGCTATAAGCTATTTCGGCTCCCAAATCTCTGAATTCATCCAGCACATTATACAGTTGTCGCTTACTAATATGAAAGCGATCTGCCAATTCGCATGGCGAGCCGGTCTTCTCACATACTATAAGTTTGTGTAATTGCTGAACTCTCCCAATTTGCTCAAGTGATACCATATTCCTTCAAATTAGATAAAACAATAGGAAAAAAGAAGATACGTCAATAGCATAATCGTACAATTTTTACTCCTACGTTTCTATTACTATTATCGATACATTCGTGAGGTAATATCATTCCCTATGCCTATTTATCGATTAATGTAATTCTATTTACGATTTACTGCTACAAAAATAAAGTATAAAAAAGAAGAAATAGGATTTTACCGATAACATCTGCATTTTCCAACAGACTGATAATCAGAAGATTAAATTTTAGCCCGATAACAATTTGAATATAATGCCATACCCGAACCCCAAATACTATAAAAATGAGCGGAATTATATATAATCCAGTATCGTTTAGTTCAGTCATTAATTATAACCGCATCCAATTCATCTTTAGACTGCGAAACTTATTTATCCAGAAGATCTTTCAACCCTATGCCGCATTTCAATAATTTACACGCTTTCTTATTCATCGCCCGTCAACAAAAACGGTGAAATGGTAGAAAAAGGCAAACTTGCTTCCGGTTCAAACGAAGAAAAATGTTTCTTAAGATAGCTTATCAGAGTTAAAAACATCAGATAGAAAAAAGAAGATGACATATGCCAAAGAGAAAAATTATACATCACATTGAATAAAAGAACGGCATAAAACCATTATCTTTGCGCGTTGCAAAACGATAATAAAACCTCAATATATGGATAAAAAGTTCAAAAGGACAACAGTCACTTCGGCATTACCTTATGCCAACGGCCCTGTTCATATTGGCCATTTGGCCGGCGTTTATGTGCCTGCTGACATTTATGTGCGCTACTTACGTTTAAAAAAAGAAGATGTGCTATTCATCGGAGGATCCGATGAACACGGAGTACCTATTACTATTCGGGCTAAAAAAGAGGGAGTTACTCCCCAAGATATAGTCGATCGTTATCACACGCTGATAAAGAAATCATTCGAAGAATTCGGTATCTCTTTCGACATCTATTCTCGCACGACTTCACAAACGCACCATAAGCTGGCCTCGGACTTTTTTCGTACATTATATGACAAAGGTGACTTTCTGGAAAAGACTTCAGAACAATATTATGATGAGGAGGCTCACCAGTTTCTGGCCGACCGCTACATCACGGGCGAATGCCCACATTGCCACTCAGAGGGTGCTTATGGCGACCAATGTGAGAAATGTGGCACCTCTCTCTCTCCTACAGACTTAATCAACCCCAAAAGCGCCATCAGCGGCAGCAAACCGGTGATGAAAGAGACAAAGCACTGGTATCTACCTCTCGACAAGCATGAAGCATGGTTGCGTAAATGGATATTGGAAGATCACAAAGAGTGGAGACCGAATGTCTACGGGCAGTGCAAAAGCTGGTTGGATATGGGATTGCAACCTCGTGCCGTAAGCCGTGATCTTGATTGGGGAATTCCCGTTCCTGTAGAAGGTGCTGAAGGTAAAGTGCTTTATGTGTGGTTTGATGCTCCGATAGGTTACATCTCCAACACGAAAGAACTCCTGCCGGATAGTTGGGAGACTTGGTGGAAAGACCCCGAAACACGCCTCGTTCACTTCATCGGTAAAGATAATATTGTATTTCACTGCATTGTTTTCCCTGCCATGCTGAAAGCTGAAGGGAGTTACATTCTACCAGACAATGTACCAAGCAACGAATTCTTAAATCTGGAAGGAGATAAGATCTCTACTTCACGCAACTGGGCTGTCTGGTTGCACGAATATCTGGAAGATTTCCCCGGAAAACAAGACGTGCTGCGTTATGTACTTACAGCGAACGCTCCCGAAACGAAGGATAACGACTTTACATGGAAGGATTTCCAAGCCCGCAACAATAATGAGCTGGTAGCTGTCTATGGCAACTTCGTTAATCGTGCGATGGTGCTTACTCAGAAGTATTTCGATGGTAAGGTGCCTGCTATGGGAGAACTGACCGACTATGATCAGGAGACATTCAAAGAGTTTGTAAACGTGAAAGCCGAAGTAGAGAAGCTGCTCAATGCTTTCAAGTTCCGTGATGCACAAAAAGAGGCAATGAACCTTGCCCGTATCGGAAACAAATATCTGGCAGACACAGAACCTTGGAAGTTAGCTAAAACAGACATGGGCCGTGTCGCTACGATCTTAAACATCAGTTTACAGTTAGTGGCAAACTTAGCTATTGCGTTCGATCCGTTCTTACCTTTTAGCTCAGCAAAGCTTCGCAAGATGATCAACATGAAGAGCTTCGAGTGGACGGAATTGGGACAGATTGATTTGCTGCCGGCCGCACACATATTGAACGAACCTGAATTACTTTTCGAGAAGATAGAAGATAGCACAATAGAGGCCCAAGTACAGAAATTGCTGGACACGAAGAAAGCAAACGAGGAGGCTAACTATAAAGCTAAGCCAATACGTGCCAATATTGAGTTCGATGATTTCACCAAGCTCGATATCCGTGTAGGTACTGTTCTAGAATGTACAAAGGTACCTAAGGCAGACAAACTACTTCAATTCAAAATAGAAGATGGACTGGAACAACGAACAATCGTTTCAGGCATTGCCCAACACTACAAACCCGAAGAATTGGTAGGCAAACAGGTATGCTTTATAGCCAACCTCGCACCTCGCAAGCTTAAAGGTATTGTCAGTGAAGGAATGATTCTTTCTGCCGAGAATAATGATGGCAGTCTGGCTGTTGTGATGCCGGAAAAAGAAGTAAAGCCGGGTAGCGAAGTGAAATAAGACTGCCCGATCACGCATAAAACAAGAAATGAAAGAGCAATCGCTAAAACAAAAAACAGTCGGAGCTCTGCTCTGGAACTTGCTGGACCGTATGGGGCAGCAAGTTTTGCTGTTTATTGTCGGCATTATAGTGGCCAATATTCTTTCGGTGGAAGATTATGCTTTGGTAGGAATGTTAGCCATCTTCACTGCAGTAGCCAATATAGTACTAGATAGTGGATTTAGCGCTGCATTGATACAAAAGAAAGAGACTACCGAGCGCGATTTCAGTTCTGTTTTTTGGTTCAACTTAGGCATCAGTATCCTACTCTACTTATTACTGATCGCTGTTTCTCCATTCATTTCCCGCTTCTTCTCGCAGCCCAAACTCACGGAGTTGGCTGTTGTCATCTTCCTGGCATTGCCCATCAACTCTTTAGCTATTATTCAAACCACCATCCTCACAAAGGAAGTCCGCTTCAAAGCTTTAGCTAAAGCTAATTTGCTCTCTATGATGATTTCGGGAATTGCCTCGTTAGCTATGGCTTATTCCGGATGGGGAGTATGGACTTTAGCCTTGCAACCGGTGATACTCTCCATCACTCGTACTCTGCTTTTATGGATACAAAGCACATGGTATCCTAAACGAATATTTAGCGTCCAGGCCGTCAGAGAGTTGTTTCGCTTTGCATCCAGCTTACTACTAGCGAGCCTCATCAACACTTGTTTCTTAAACATCTATTCCGTCATCATTGGAAAGCTCTATCCTGTAAAGCAACTGGGATATTACACCCAGGGAAACAAGATGTGCGACATGGGGGTAAGCATGCTCTATGGAAGCATACAAAATGCAACCTATCCAATATTCAGTAGCATACAAGACGAGAAAGAACGCTTGATAAGAGCATATCGAAAGACGATCCGATTTACGGCATTTATAACTTTCCCCGTCATGGCGGGACTTGTTGTCATTGCCCGTCCGGTGATAGAACTACTGCTGAAAGAAGAATGGTGGCCTGCTATTCCATTCTTCCAGTTACTTTGTGCCGGAGGATGCTTCACGATCCTCACAGCCATCAACAATAACTTTATCAAAGTAAGCGGGCGCTCGGATGGTATATTAAAATTGGAATACTTCAAGATCATAATTACCATCCTTGTTTTGGCATTAACGTACAACAGACCAGTGCTTATCATGGTTGCCGGACTAGTTGCCGCCCGAGCACTTGTATACTTTATCAACATGATTTATACAGCACGCTATACCGGTTATAAAATAGGGATGCAATTCCGTGATTTACTACCCTATTTACTCCTTTCGGGTGCGATGACTGCTTTCATCCTGCCTGTGAATCACTACATAAGCCAAAATTGGATACTAATGAGCGTACAGATAGTAGCCGGAATCAGTATCTACATCACACTCGCTTACGTCACTGGTTCCAAAATACTGAAAGAATCTATTGAGTTGCTATTGAAAAAGAAGTAGAAAAAGAATGATGGAAAAAAAGATAAAAGTCAGTATACTGATGCTCACTTACAATCAGGAGCGATACATCAATGAAGCGATTCGTAGTGTCATGTTACAGCAGACGGATTTCTCCTTCGAACTAGTCATAGGAAATGATGCTAGTACTGACGAGACAGGCGCCATCTGCCGTACCTGGCAAGATAATTATCCCAAACAGATTGTACTTCTGAATAGGGAACAAAACCTGGGACTTCAGCAAAACTTCATTCAGTCGTACGCTCATTGTCGCGGAGAGTATGTTGCCATCTGCGAAGGAGACGACTTCTGGACGAACAAACACAAACTACAGAAACAGGCAAACTTTCTGGATGCACATCCCGATTACTCTACCTGCTTTCATCGCGTGATCAATTACTACGAAGACAATGGCACCAAAAGTCTTAGCAATGGCGGACAAAAAGAAGAGACCAATATTGTTGACCTAGCGCGGAGTAACTACATATCAAACGTGGCAGCCATGTTTCGACGGGGCTTATTCGGAGAACTGCCCGAATGGTTTGCTAAAGTCAGCACTTACGACTATGCCATTCATCTACTCAATGCACAATACGGGAAGATACACTATATGAAAACCCCGATGGCTGTTTACCGTCAGCATAGAAGAGCCATCTGGAGTGAGGCCGGAACAGACAAGAAGTTGAACATCTCTCTACAGATAAGAGAGCTATTAATGGCTTACTTCACTGAGAACAAAGAGGTGTACGACGCATTAAGAAATGCTTCAGCCGCTATTGCATTCAGTCTAATTCGTTATTATCGCTCAACCAATAATGAGAAGATGATTAGCGAAACAGAAAAGCGCATTCTACACTACTTCCCCGAATGGGATGTAGAGGATCTAAGAACAAGAATTACTCTTCCCCCTTTGAGCACTAAGCAAAATATGAAGAAATACGGCATGGCGTTCCTAAAACAAGGGAGGGCATTGGTATCAAGATTCATCCCACTGCCAAGAATTTAAAGAGATTCTCCTTCTCTTCAAAAAATGTCCTAAGGTAGTATCGCATGATTAATAGCATACAAGTAGCCATCTTTGAGGTTGTTTTTGTCAAGTGCAAGTTTATAAAGGATTAACAGAAAGAGAGAGAAAAACTTCCCACCTAGATGTTTTTTTAAAAGACGGTTTACTTTTTCAAAAGTGCAACCGTCCTTTTGCCAAAGAGAAACCGTCTCTTTACCCAACTGAACGGTTCTCTTGCCCCAATTATCGGCAGGAGTTTGCCAAAAACAGCCCTCTTTTAGGCCCCCGAAGCGTATATCCATAAAAAAAGAGGGAAGCTTCCACTCCTCTCTTTCTATCGCATTCTAAATTGAATATACTTTATGATTACATTGACAAAGATAATACTTGAAACAGACAAAGTCAAGTAAAAGAGGCCTAAATTTAGTGTTGGAAACCAAAATAAGTCAGGCTGGTCCATCTAAACAAGCGTATCGCTTGTGCTACTTCTTTTGAAAAAGTAATAAGAGTCATCTTCTCTTAATCTATTCTGAAGTATTCGAGAAAGAAGAACTAATGCCATCTCTCTTTTTGGATGAGAGAAGCAAATATTCAGCGTATTGCCAATCTTCAGGAGTGTCCAAGTCAATGCTGGCCGATTGCGGCATTACATACTTCCTGTTCTTAGTAAATGCAGAAAGATGTTTCTCCTTCAAAGCTGCCACATTCATCACATATACAGCACCATTATACTCATATACAACCGGACAATCTTGTCGACGTGTGAAGTTCCCTTCCAACACATGCTTCAAAAAGCCTTCTTCATTCTCCTGAAACATCACATAATATGGATTCGTCTTTGCCTCAGCGACAGAAACAACCATATCACAATCGGGAGTATAAAGTTGTATCGCCTCGCGTACATGCTCAGACGTACGAAAAGGTGAAGTAGGTTGGAGAAGTACCACAACATCATAAGAACGCCCTCTCTGCTCGAAGAAATCCAATGCATGCAAAATAACTTCATAAGAGCCGGAACCATCTTGTGCTAATGCATCCGGCCGACGAAAAGGTACTGTCAGACCGTACTCTTCTACAACCTTAATGATTTCATCATCATCCGTACTCACACAAATATCCTCGTCTGAAGATGCCACAGAACGTGCCGCATCTATTGCGTAGCACACCAACGGTTTGCCATCCAGCAACTTGATGTTTTTATGAGGAATTCCTTTAGAACCACCACGGGCCGGAATCAAAAACAGTACTTTCACTCTTTCACATTTAACGATTAAAACAACCTCTTTATTGCTTCACATACTTAATAAACTCTTGCGCCTTCTTATAGTCTTCCGGCTTACCAATATCTATCCAGTAGCCCACTATCGGAAAGTAAGTGACACGCTTATCACTAGCAATCAATCGCTGCATTAAGTCAGTAGCATCGCAATGTTCATTTTCCTCTAACTCTTCAAGTATTCTCCGTTTTATCAGATAGATACCTCCGTTAGAATAATAAGTAAAGGTCGGCTTTTCCTCAAATGAACGAATCAGTTCGCCCGACGTCTGCATCACAGCATAGGGTACGGTAATATTATAAGGAATAGATGCCACCGCCATATCAGCGTTACTTTCACAAAAATGAATATAGAACTCTTCCAAATCAATGTTAGTAAAAAGGTCAGAGTTCATGACCAGCACTGCATCGTTAGTAAAGTGATGAATGGTGCTCACTGCTCCCAGTGTACCCAACGGACGAGATTCCTCCACATAACGGATATTGATTCCTCTCTCAGATCCATCTCCGAAGTATTCTTTTATCTGTTCGCCCAAATAACGTACTGAAATGGTAATGTTCTCAATGCCATAACTCTGCATACGGTCAATGTTATACTCCACAATCGGTTTCCCCCCTAACGGAAGCAGAGGCTTAGGCATCGTATCAGTCAACGGACGAAGGCGCTCACCCCGACCTCCTGCCATAACAACAGCGTCAACGGGCAACAGTCCATGATTTTTTTGCAAATCAATCAGTTTAACAATCTTCCCTTCAGCAGAAAGATAAGGAACCATGCGAATGCCCAATTCTTTTAATGTGCGTATATACTTGGGTGCATTATTGCTATCATCAATATAACGAAAAGATTTAAGGCAGACAGAATAGATCGTATCATCCATGGAACTCCCGTTTATCAGGCCACGACGAATATCTCCATCGGTCAATGAGCCTACAACCTTGTTGTTTTCATCCACAACAAAAAGAGTGAATGATTGCGTCATATTCAACTTCTTCAACGCATCCATCAGGGTAGCGTTCTGCCGTATCAGGTAATTTTCTATATTCATGGCAAATCGTAGAAATGTTTTTTAATAACTCCTTCCAATGGATAAGTACGAATGATCTCGAATATTCGGTGTACTGTATCTGGTTGTTCATAAGGATTCTTTGTCTGGGCAGCCTGTTTGCGGAAGATTGGCGAATCAGCTGTTTGCAAAGCCATGCGAATATCCTCGGGAGCACAATCAATTACGCTATTGGCCCTCAATCGACCTTTTTGACGATCACCGATGTTCACTGTAGGAATCCCAAAAGAAGGTGCCTCTACAATACCACTGGAGGAGTTGCCAACAACAACATCCACATATTGCAGAGCTGATAAATAGCGCAAATAGCCTAAAGAAGTAAAAGCCACCGCTTTTTCGGGATGAGCCGCAACGTATTCATCAATCATGGAGATGATGATACGGCCATCAGAATCAGAATTTGGTTTCGTGAAAATCAAGTGGGCATCCGTCTCATCCACCGCCTGAAGCAATGCTTCAAATTGCACCTTTGCCGTTTGATGCTCCAATGTTACCGGATGATAAGTAATCAAGAAGTTCTTCTCTCCAAGCTGAAAATGAATGCTTTCTTCAAAAGCCTTTCTATCAAGCAACGATAAATGGCGAATGTTATCTAACCCGATGCTGCCAACATTAAACACCGTAGAAGGGTCTTCACCCAGTTGGATCACTCGTTTCCGATATGTCTCCGTACTGGTGAAATGAAGATGGCTCATTTTGGTTATGGAGTGACGAATGGCATCATCATAAGCTCCTTCCGTCACATCGCCACCAGAGATGTGCGCTACCGGTATCTGAAAGAACAGTGCAGAAGCTACAGCACCCAACATTTCATAGCGGTCTCCCAGAATCACAATCAAATCAGGTTTTAAATCGTCGTAAGCATCAGCAAAGCCAATAACGCCTAGTCCCAATGACTTCACCACGGAAGTTGACGTATCCGCAGAAAGTAACATCTCAACCTTCTTGTTGATGACAAAGCCGTCGCTCTCTATCTCGCGAAAGGTAAGGCCAAATTCGGGAGAGAGATGCATATTCGTTGCAACAATCTGCAACTCAAGAGTGGGATCTTCCTGAATGCTTTTCATCAATCTACTCAACAAGCCATATTCGGCCCGGGTCCCTGTAACGACACAAATCTTACGCATAAGTTTGAAAGCTAAAGTTCTATTAATTCATCTTCTTTAAAATCATGAGGGGCTACTCTTCCAACAATATCATCCCAGCACATTGGAGATATCCCATTCCCGGGACGCTTCACAGTCATATTTTCTTCAGTAAAGAGCTCCCCTTTCTTTATATCGCAGGCAGCGATCAAGCTCTTACGGGCAACGATCATGTTCTTTCCTTCTGAAGCAGAGACTCTTTTTATGCTACTTCCCAAAGCCTCTTCTATATGACGAATGGAAAAAACCATCTGCTTCAGTTCATCCGGCTCAAGAGACGCTTTATGATCAGGACCCGGTAGATTTTTATCCAGAGTGAAATGCTTTTCTATCACCGTAGCACCCAGAGCAACTGCTGCCAAGGAAACTTCAATGCCACGTGTATGATCGGAATACCCAACCTTTACGCCAAAGCATTCAGCAAGTGTCTTCATGGCCAACAGATTCACATCCCCATAAGGAGTAGGATATTCTGTATTGCAATGCAACAAAGTTATTTGCTCACGTGCAAGTCCTTCTTTCTCCAACACAAGCAGCGCATTTTCAATATCAGCCAACCCGCACATACCTGTCGACAAAATAACGGGACATCCCAAACGAGCTATTTTTCTTAGGTACGGAAGGTTTGTTATCTCTCCGGAAGGAATTTTATAATAATCCATATCCAATTCCTCGAGCACATCTATCGAGAGGAGATCGAAAGGAGTAGATAGGAACTTGATACCAACTTCATCGCAGTAAGCCTTCAATGGCTTATAATCTGTCAACGGAAGATGGATAGCACGACACATGTCAAGCTGTGATTCCTCTTTCTTCGTTGTTCCTAATTGATATTCGGCCTTAGGCGCATAGCGTGAGATCACCATTTCAGGACATGCTGTCTGAAACTTCACATAATCGGCACCAGCCTCTTTAGCTGCTACCACCAACTGTCTGGCCAATTCATAATTACCATTATGATTGACCCCAGCCTCAGCAATAATAATAACTTTACTCATTTCTTTGCATTCAACTGATCCATTATCTCTTTCCAGTTATCTTCAAAGTGCATCGCCCGATCGTCAATCCAAACATCACCAATAGGCTTACCCATCATCAGTTGATGATATTTCACCCCATGATCTTTCAGCCAGGCTGTTGTCATCTCAAATTCCATCCAAGTACGAGCAGAATAGATAATGATGGTATGCCCGCCATCGTAAAGACGATTGATGGATTCAACAGCGTTCTCCTTCGGTTGGGCCAGGCAACGGCTATAAGTTCTCTCCTCGGTACAAATCGTACCATCCATATCAATGATTATCTGCATAAAATATAACTTCTTTAAAATATCTGGTCATCAATGTATTCTCTTTCCAATCAGTTACCGGTTGCAAACATTCACCTTCACTTTCGGCTAAGATAAAAGTAGGGATATCAGCTCCGGCTGCAATGCTGACTATTACTCCTCCGCCCAAACGAGGGTTTATCTCCATTACATACGTAGCATCCTTCTTTTTATCACGAATGAACTGAATGGTAACGGGACCCTGAAACGCACCGGCTGCTATAATCTTCTCGGAAAGTTTGATTATTGTCTCATCCTTTAGCGTACGTGAACTCATCACTTCACCACCGGCCACTTCCAAGCGTATACGGGGAACTACGGAAATGATCTTCCCTGTTTGAGAAATGTAACAATCCACGGTATACTCTTCACTGTCAGCAATATATTCTTGTATCAGATAAGTTTCCGGGTGAGCGACTTGACGAAAGTCTTCTTCGTTATACAGCACCTTTATGCCTTTAGATGCCGAGCCAACACGAGGTTTCATTATTACGGGAAAAAGAATCTCCCCGTCAGTCGCATAACTCTGTGGCACCGGCACACCCTGACTAATAAACCATTCATTAGAGAGCTGTTTGTCGAACATGATCCGGCACAACTCCTCCGAAGAACATGGAATAAAAACTTCCGGAAACAAACTCTTCAATTGACTGGCTACCTCAATAGCCGGATCAACAAAAGGAAGCACAATGTGTATGTCTCTTTGGCGAATAACAGCCGACAAGTCTTCATACAATGAAGCATCTTTCCACTTCCGGCCAACGATTACCTCACCAACAGAAGCAATAGGGACTTCACGATGTAACTCGTACGAAAAGATATGTATGTGAGTCCCTCGCTGCTGACCCGCTTTTATAAGATGTTCAGCAAACGAAACACGCTTAGCACCTCCCAGGAACAGTATGTTCACCTCTTTTTTCATAGACGTACACTACTCGGTATATTAACAATACGATCGGCAAGATACGTACAATTACTCAAATCGCCACATTCTGCCTGCTCAAACATCGGAAGTCTATTCATCAGTTGCCAGATAGGCCGTGTCATCACCCCATGTGAGTTCGTATATTCGAGGAAGCTATCTCGTTCTTCCTTATCTTTTAAGATAATGGCATTCAGCCAGTAATTGGAGCGACATCCTTCAGGCTCTGACATGAACTCTATTCCAACAGAATCAAAGTAGTTCTTATAAATTGCAGCCAGTTCTCGCTTTTTCTCAAGAAAAGCAGGCAACGTTTCTAACTGTGCGCATCCCAACGCAGCGTTTATATTTGGCATACGATAATTGTACCCAATATGATCGTGCACAAATTCCCAAGGATGCGGTACTTTAGCCTGAGTAGAGATATGCTTGCATAATTTAGCTAATTCTTCATCTTGGAAAAGCAGCATGCCACCACCACCTGTCGTAATTGTTTTGTTGCCATTGAAGCTCAACACACCCACTTCTCCAAAGGTACCGGTATGTTGTCCATGATAGAAAGAGCCGATACTCTCGGCAGCATCCTCTACCAGTTTCAAATGATAACGGCGACAAACCTCCACTAATTTATTCAAATGAACAGGATGTCCAAAAGTATGCATCGGCACACATGCTTTGATGCGACGTCCCGTACGTTTATTATACAAGGTTTCATCACGTAGTTCGGCATGTTCCAGAATCCACTCTTCTAACTTGACCGGAGAAAGTCCCAACGTATCTTTATCAACATCTATAAATACAGGGTATGCTCCACAATAGCTTAAAGCATTGCACGTAGCAATAAAAGTGAGCGGTTGCGTAAGTACTTCATCTCCACGTTCCACGCCAACCATCATCAATGCCATCTGTATGGCATTCGTTCCATTGACACAAACCACAGCCTTCTTTGCTCCGGTATATGCCGCCATTTCATTTTCAAAACGATCTACAAACTGACCGACACTGGAGACAAAAGTAGAATCAATACACTCATTCAGGTATTTCTTCTCATTCCCTACAAAACAAGGAGCATGAAGCGGAACAAAATCTTGTTTCGGAAAAAGTCCTTTGATGGTGTTTACTATTTCACTATACATTATATATATTTGCTTTATAGTTCTTCAGATTCTCTTTCTCTGTAAACCAATGAATGGTTTCGGTTAGTCCGCGACGAATATCATATTCGGACTGGAAACCCGTCAATGACTTAATCTTAGAATTATCCCCCCAAAGGCGAAATACTTCAGAACCTTTCGGACGAATACGCTGCTCATCCTCCACGAAGTCGACCTTGACCTGCATAATGTCTGCAATCATCTCTAAGGTGTCTCGCATACTAATTTCATCATTACTACACACATTAACTTCCTCACCAATAGCGGCATCACAAGTAGAAAGCTGAATAAATCCCCGGCAAGTATCTTTCACGAAATTAAAATCACGTGTAGGAGTCAGATCGCCCAACTTTATTTGAGTAGCCCCATTAGCAATCTGTGTAATGATGGTAGGGATGATGGCGCGAGCACTCTGCCTGGGCCCATACGTATTGAATGGACGAACGATAACCAAAGGCAGATTGAAAGTATTATAGAAACTCAGAGCAATAGCATCCGCACTAATTTTCGTCGCTGAATAAGGAGATTGCGGTTGCTTAGGATGTTTCTCGTCAATAGGAACATAGCATGCCGTGCCATATACTTCAGAAGTGGAAGTTACAAGCACCCGTTTTACTCCATTCTCCTTTGCGGCTTGACAGATGTTTAACGTACCTTTTACATTCGTATCCACATAGCTATCGGGTGCTACATACGAGTACGGAATAGCTATTAGTGCAGCCAGATGAAAGACGATCTCAATGCCTTCAGTAATGCACTTGCAGAAATGAGCATCACGAACATCACCACTGACCACTTCCAACTCAGGATGCTGTATCCCTTCTAACCATCCCCAATTATTAAAGGAGTTATATTGTGAAAGCGCTCGTACATGATAGCCTTCAGCTAATAGCATTTCCGTCAAATGCGAACCGATGAAACCATCGGCACCGGTCACCAATACCTTTTTCATTTCAGCCATATCTATTAAATTTTCTTTCGGTCGAAGGCATCAATAAAGGAACCTTCAGTCACGTTATATATTTTTTTACCCATACTCCGGGCGTATGCTTCTATTATATGATAGGATTTAAACGCCACATGCATGCTCAACAATAGATCATGTAAGTGCTTATCAGACACATATCGTTCCGAACCCTTCTTGTCATAAAAATGATTCAGGTCTTCAATCACTATATTGTCTTCATTCACCCATAGCTCTTTTAGCCAGGAATGGTCGGCTCCGGCAACGTAAATGGTAGGAAATGACATCCTTAACGCTATCATCAAAGAAGGGATTAAAACATTACGTGGCCGTGCTGTCCCCCACCCTTTTCGAAAAGCCAAATGAGAAAAGGCCCTAAAGCCCTCAATAGGAGTCATATTGAAATAATGCACATGAATATGTGGATTCGCAGCCAACTTAGACTGCCAGATAGAGCTTTTCCGGGCACGAACTGACAAATAAAGGTCGAGATCCCAAGACGTTTTCTCAGCCATTGCATCAAACAGTTTATTAGAATGTTTCGGATTGAAAAAGAACTCAGGATCGGCTACTACATAATAGCGAGGTTTTAACTCTATATAATAATCGGAGAGTACAGCATAATTAACAGCCAGCAATGCTTTGCCTTTTAGAAATTCACCTTTTTGTTCAATTAAAGACTTAAGAGAAGGGCCATTTCCCAACACTACAATTTCCTTTTCTCCACTTCTATTCAGCGGTTTATCAACCCATCTCGATTGAAGCAGAATTTTCACCAAGCTAAGGAAGCTTTGCCATGCCCGCTCCATGATCTTCATCATTTTATCTTCCATATATTCTATTATCTTTCGCAAAGATAGAGACTTTACGGTTTTTACACTAAAAATTAAACGAATTTATAGATAGAAAGCCGCAAAAGCTGTACTTTTGTCAAAACATTCAGTTTATGAGAGTACTATTAATAAACACTTCAGAGCGAATAGGCGGTGCCGCCGTTGCAGCCAGCCGCTTGATGGAATCACTAAAAAACAATGGAATCAAAACGAAACTATTGGTACGCGACAAGCAAACGGATCAAATAAGTGTGATTGGGCTCGAACGTAGCTGGCTTCATGTATGGAAGTTTGTATGGGAGCGTGTCATTATTTGGAAGTCCAATCACTTCAAAAAGAACAATCTCTTTGCCGTCGATATAGCCAATACAGGTACGGACATCACTTCCTTGCCCGAATTTGAAGAAGCAGATGTTATCCATCTACATTGGATCAATCAAGGAATGCTCTCACTACGCAATATACAGAAGATCCTACATTCAGGCAAACCTGTGGTGTGGACGATGCACGACATGTGGCCTTGCACTGGCATTTGCCACCATGCACGCGAATGCACCAACTACCAACAAGAATGTCATGACTGCCCATTCATATACGGAGGAGGAAGCAAAAAAGATTTGTCGTATCGTATCTTCCGTAAGAAACAGAAACTCTACAAGAATAGCCCTATTTCCTTTGTTACCTGCAGCCAGTGGTTGGAAAAGCAGGCCCAAAAGAGTGCCTTGCTAAACGGGCAACGGGTTATCAGCATCCCCAATCCCATCAACACCAACTTGTTTAAACCTCACGACAAAAGAGAAGCTCGTGAAAAATATATGCTACCGCAGGAGGGCAAACTCATTCTATTTGGTTCGGTAAAGACAACCGATAAACGCAAAGGAATAGACTATCTGATAGAATCATGCAACATCTTAGCAACAAAATATCCGGAACTGAAAGAAACACTTAGCGTGGTTGTCTTTGGCAATCAATCGACACAGCTAGAACAAATGTTGCCTTTCCGCGTCTATCCGCTTAACTTCGTAAGCAACGAGCATGAGTTAGTTGACATCTATAATGCTGTCGACCTTTTTGTGACTCCCTCGCTCGAAGAAAACCTCCCGAACACCATCATGGAGGCCATGGCTTGTGGCATTCCCTGCGTTGGATTTAATGTAGGTGGCATCCCCGAGATGATAGACCACCTGCACAATGGTTACGTAGCTCAATATAAATCGGCTACCGACTTTGCAAACGGCATTCATTGGGCACTTACAGAATCGGACTACGAAGTACTCTCCGAGCAAGCCTGCCGCAAAGCTGTTGCTAATTATTCGGAAAGTATCATCGCCAAAAGATATATTGACTTATATAACAAAGTAACAGGAAAGTATGCATAACCATTTAACTCCCAAATTTTCCGTTATTACCGTTACCTACAATGCCGGGAAAGTACTGGAAGATACCATACTTAGTGTTATTTCGCAGACTTACCATCATGTGGAATACATCATTATTGACGGTGGTTCAAAAGACAACACGCTTTCATTGGTTGACAAGTACCGGACGAACATCCATGTGTTTATGAGTGAGCCGGACAAAGGATTGTACGATGCAATGAACAAAGGGATGGCTCTCGCTACGGGAGATTATATCTGTTTTTTGAATGCAGGAGATAGCTTTCACGAAGATGATACCCTTCAACAGATTGTGCATTCTATGATTGAGAGCGCCCAACTGCCCGATGTCATGTACGGTGAGACAGCATTGGTGGACAGTCATCGGCACTTTGTTCGCATGCGTCGCCTTGCTACCCCCGAAGTTCTTACTTGGAAAAGCTTTAAGAAAGGCATGCTTGTTTGCCATCAAGCCTTCATTGCCAAACGCACCCTTTCAGAACCCTACGATCTACAGTATCGTTTTTCCGCCGATTTCGATTGGTGCATTCGGGTGATGAAGAAGGCACATACACTACACAACACTCACCTCGTCCTCATAGATTATCTGGACGAAGGAATGACCACTCAGAACAGAAAAGCCTCGCTGAAAGAGAGATTCCATATCATGGCAAAGCACTACGGATTTATCAGTACTGTTGCCCACCATGCATGGTTTATACTTCGTCTATTTGCAAAGCCGGGACAATAATTCAGCCATCCCTTCCGAAGCCCCTTTTTGAATCACGTGAATGCTACGGGAGCTGTTCACTTGTACCTCTTTGGGGTCAATGAGATAAACCTCCGCACCACGAGGTACATAGTTGAGCAATCCGGCAGCCGGATACACATTCATCGAAGTACCTATAATAACAAATATATCTGCGTTTTCCACATAACGCATCGCAGTTTCTATCTCCGGAACCGCTTCGCCAAACCAGACAATGAACGGACGAAGTTGCGAGCCATCACCTGCAAGGTCGCCCATCTTTACCTCATACTCTTCCGGTTTCAATTCTTTAACATAATTCTTCTTGTTAGGATTATAGCTGGAACAGACCTTTGTTAGCTCTCCGTGCAGATGAATAACATGGCTACTCCCCGCCCTTTCATGCAAGTTATCCACATTTTGTGTAATGACTACTACATTAAAATATTTTTCCATCTCAGCTAAAAGTTCATGCCCACGATTCGGCTTTACCTCTAACAACTGCTTACGTCGCTCATTATAAAAACGAATCACTAACCCCGGATCACGTTGATATCCCTCAGGCGTAGCAACCTGCTCTACGGGATATTTATCCCACAAGCCACCTGCATCCCTAAATGTAGTGATGCCACTCTCCGCACTCATGCCCGCACCGGACAATATAACTAAATTTTTCATAACAATCTCCTGTTTAATTACAAATGACCATTCACAGAACAAATGTAGGAAGAATTTGCCAACAACGTTCACGTAAAAGATGCTATATTCCATTCAAACGAAAAAGGCATAAAAAGGAAGCGTTTGGAAACTATGTGTAATAAGAAAAATTAAATACTTAAAAGAAGATTCATTCAAATAAAACACTTACTTTTGCCTTTCATTAATTTGCAAGTGGCTGAGAGTAAACGTCAAACCAAATCTTTCAGCCTTCAACAAAAAGATTTATGGATAAATTTAGCTATGCAATTGGCTTGGGAATAGGCCAAAATTTGTTAGGAATGGGTGCTAACAGCATCTCAGTAGAAGACTTCGCTCAAGCAATCAAAGATGTCTTGGATGGAAACCAGACAGCAATCAGCCACAACGAAGCACGCGAAATAGTCAATGAATATTTCGCCAAACTAGAAGAAGAAATGAGTGCTTCCAGCGTTGAACAAGGTAAAGCTTTTCTTGAAGAAAACAAGAAAAGAGCCAACGTAAAGACCCTTCCAAGCGGACTACAATATGAGGTAATCACAGAAGGAACAGGAAAATTGGCTCAGGCAACTGATCAGGTTAAGTGTCATTACGAAGGAACATTGATTGACGGAACACTATTCGACAGCTCAGTGAAGCGTGGTCAACCTGCGGTGTTTGGTGTTAACCAAGTAATCCCCGGATGGGTTGAAGCCCTACAACTGATGCCCGAAGGTTCTAAATGGAAACTATACATTCCTTCAGACCTAGGCTATGGTGCACAAGGAGCAGGTGAAATGATCCCTCCTCACAGCACACTTGTTTTCGAAGTTGAATTAATTCAAGTACTATAACAACAAAAAAAACTAAAAGTAAAATGAAAAAAGTCAGTATTTTTATGGCTATTGCTGCAGCAGCTAGTCTTGCTTCTTGCACAGCTCAAAGCCCAAAAGCAAATTTAAAAACAGACATCGACTCTTTGTCTTATTCACTGGGTATGTCTCAAACGCAAGGATTGAAAGATTATTTGGTAGGCAGAATGGATGTAGACACTGCATACATGGATGAGTTTATCAAAGGTTTGAACGAAGGTGCAGGCAAAACAAGCAAAAAAGATATCGCTTACCTTGCTGGTCTACAGATCGGCCAACAAATCAGCAACCAAATGATGAAAGGTATCAACCACGAATTGTTTGGCGCAGACTCAACCAAAACAATCAGCAAAGATAACTTCCTTGCAGGATTTGTTGCCGGAACACTTCAAAAGAAAGGCTTGATGACTATGGAGCAAGCACAACAATTCACTCAAACAAGAATGGAAGCGATTAAAGCTAAAGCTATGGAATCTAAATATGCTGACAACAAAGCTGCCGGCGATAAATTCCTTGCTGCAAACAAAACAAAAGCAGGCGTCGTTACAACTCCAAGCGGATTACAATACAAAGTTATCACTAAAGGAACAGGTGCTATCCCTGCTGACACTTGCAAAGTGAAAGTAAACTATAAAGGTACTTTGATTGACGGAACAGAATTCGATAGCTCTTACAAACGTAACGAGCCTACAACTTTCCGTGCTAACCAAGTTATCAAAGGATGGACAGAAGCTTTAACAATGATGCCTGTAGGTTCTAAGTGGGAAATTTATATTCCTCAAGAATTGGCTTATGGCTCAAGAGAATCAGGACAAATCAAACCTTTCTCTGCATTGATCTTTGAAGTTGAACTATTGAGTATTGAGAAATAACGAGATAGACTTACATCTTACTTATAAAATAGATGCAAAAACGTTGTTTTTGCATCTATTTTTTTTGTTAATTAGAATTCAAAATAAATAAAAGTATAGTAGAAAACCGTTTTTTCTATCTTTTACATATAAGAATAAAAATAAATATCTATATTTGCTTACTATTTGATAAGAACAGATATTAAAATTCATTTATTATGGAGAAAATAGACAACCTTGACAGGCAAATTCTGGAAATAATTTCTCAGAACGCCCGTATTCCTTTTAAAGATGTAGCTGCTGAATGTGGCGTTTCGAGGGCTGCCATTCACCAACGCGTACAAAGACTCATCGACTTGGGAGTAATTGTTGGCTCAGGCTACCATGTCAACCCTAAATCGCTTGGATACAGAACCTGCACCTACGTAGGTATCAAACTGGAAAAGGGCTCTATGTATAAAACTGTAGTAGCCGAACTACAAAAGATTCCCGAAATAGTTGAATGTCATTTCACGACAGGTCCTTACACTATGTTGACCAAAGTTTATGCTTGTGACAATGAACACCTGATGGAGTTGCTGAATAACAGAATGCAAGAAATTCCGGGCGTTACAGCTACTGAAACACTCATTTCTTTAGAGCAAAGCATCAAAAAAGAAATTCCTATCCGCATAGATAAATAATCGGAGGTATTCGCTAAACCCGAGACGTACCTATAAATTTTGAGCCATAAGTAGGAACTTACTTCTCACTTCTCTTGCATATTTCGGCAAAATACATTAGTTTTGCACCACAATTCAAGAGAATTGGAAAGATGCGGGCTTTTAGCTCAGTTGGTTAGAGCAACAGACTCATAATCTGGAGGTCCTAGGTTCAAGCCCTAGATGGCCCACCGCAATCTTAAAAAGCCGCTACGAAGCAAATCGTAACGGCTTTTTCATTTTCTTTCCTCACTCTCACTTCTTAAAAAAGTGGAGACAACCTTCATTCTTGAGGAAATAGTTGCTACTTTTATCGGCATCAACGGCATCGAATGCATGCTTAGAAGTGTCTATGTTTTAAAGACACCTCAAAGGTGTGATCGTAAAATCTAAAAGACCTTATTTATATGGAAGGAAGAAATCGTATTTTCTTATATATACTGACTGCGCTATTCATAGTGGCATTTCAAAGGAGCACGCCTCTAAGAGGTGCAGAAGCCTCTAACACCGCTACAATGAAGAGTACACAAAAGACTGTGACTAAAGCTAAACAGAAAAAAAGCAAAACAGCTCTTTATTTTGATTCCATAGGATTGGTCAACATTGCCGAAGCAGATAGTTCCATTGCCGTGCATCTGATGTATGCATCAGCCAATAACTTCACAGGACAAGTGCTTTATGCTGATCTGAAGGAAGCTTACTTGCATCGGGATGCAGCAAAAGCCCTCCTCTCTGCCCAGAAAATTTTAAAAAGAATTCATCCAAAATATAGCCTCATCATCTATGATGCTGTAAGACCAATGTCTGTTCAGCAAAAGATGTGGGATGCGGTTAAAGGTACTTCGCGTAACATCTATGTCTCTAATCCGGCTAACGGAGGAGGATTACACAATTATGGAGTGGCGGTAGACATCAGCATTATCGACTCTCTCGGCAATCCACTGCCAATGGGTACAGAAGTAGATCATCTTGGCATTGAAGCGCACATTGCCAATGAAGCTCAACTAGTAGCTACCGGAAAGATGACTCGAAAAGAACAAGAGAACCGTCGGCTACTGAGACTAGTAATGAAAAAAGCGGGCTTTCGCATTCTGCCTACGGAATGGTGGCACTTCAACCTATGTAGCCGTAGCGTGGCTAAACAGAAGTACAAACTAATACAATAGAACTAGGATGAAGCTTAATAACGAGACACTTCAATTCATACAAACGCATCAGCATGATAATGTACGTGCTCTGGCTCTACAAGCGGCACGGTTCCCTTTAGTGGATATGTCTCTGGCGCTTACTCAAATAGCAGGATTGCAGATTGCTGCTGAAAAGATTCCGACCTGGTATGCTACAGAGGGTGTACTTTATCCGAAGCACCTTTCGCTGGAGCAGTGTTCTTCGGAAATGACTGCAAGATATAAAGCTTCACTCATACAAGGGGATACGTTGGCGGACTTGACTGGCGGTTTTGGCGTCGACTGTGCCTTCTTATCAACCAAATTCAGACAGGTTACTTATGTGGAACAGCAGGAAGAGCTCTGCCGGTTGGCCGCTCACAACTTCCAAACCCTAAAACTTCACCACATAAAGGTTGAGAACTGTGACGGGGTAGAGTATTTACACCAAATGCTTCCGGTGGATTGTCTCTTTATTGATCCGGCACGACGGAATGAACAGGGAGGAAAGACGATTGCCATTGCCGACTGTACACCTGATGTAGCCGAGCTGCAAAAATTACTTCTGAACAAAAGCCGAACGGTTATGGTGAAACTCTCTCCTATGCTCGACCTCTCTTTGGCTTTACATGACATACCTTGCACAAAAGAGGTGCATATTGTTTCGGTGAACAATGAATGCAAAGAACTACTTTTAATCCTGAGTGAGAAATCGAACCAACAAACGCCCATTCATTGCATAAACCTGACTAACGAGACGAAACAATCTTTTTGTTTCACCCGTGAACAAGAACAAAAAGCCGTTTGCACGTATGCCGACATGCTTGAGACCTATCTATATGAACCCAATGCTTCTCTACTCAAAGCCGGTGCTTTCAAAAGTATCTCCGATATATATAAGGTAAAGAAACTCCATCCAAACAGTCATCTCTATACTTCCGACAAACTGATTGCAGACTTCCCCGGACGTGCTTTCCGCATCATAGATACGTGCTCCTTCAACAAAAATGAAATAAAGAAATCATTGGAAGGGGTAAAGAAAGCCAATATCAGCGTACGTAACTTTCCGGCATCAGTGGCCGAGCTGCGAAAACGCACCAAATTAGGAGATGGAGGAGAGGTTTATTTGTTCGCTACTACATTAAATAATGAAAAGAAAATATTAGTGAAATGTCTGAAAGAATAACGCCGTAACACGATTGTATCATATTTGTCACGCAACGTTAGTTTGTTTGTAAAACCGCCGCAACTCCAAGCGACTACTTTTGCTATAAATTATTAACGCACGATAAAAATATGAAACGAATAGTCAGACTAGTATCATTCATCCTCTTATTTTCGAGCATGACCAACATCTCTTTTGCAGATGAAAAGGTAAATGTCAACGCTAACAAGCAGGGAACCGTTCGAGGTCGTATCGTAGATACTTCAAAGCAATTTTTGCCGGGAGCGTCTATCTATATCGACAAACTACACACGGGAGTAACCAGCGACATTAACGGATTCTATACTTTCTCAAACCTAAATCCGGGCACATATACCGTTAAGGTGAGCTATGTAGGTTACGATCCCGTAATAATGAGCATCACTATCCCTGAAGGAAAAACCTTGGAAAAAGACGTGGTACTTAATGAAGGCGTAGAACTACAGGAAGTGGTAGTAGGTGGCTCATTGCAAGGGCAAAACCGTGCCATCAACGTGCAAAAAAGTAACCTCGGCATCACGAATATTGTTTCAGCCAATCAAGTAGGAAAATTTCCGGACTCTAATATAGGTGATGCCCTCAAACGTATATCAGGTATCAACGTACAATATGATCAGGGCGAAGCGCGTTTCGGACAAGTGCGCGGCACATCAGCCGATCTAAGCTCTGTTACCATCAACGGAAATCGTGTTCCTTCGGCAGAAGGTGACACACGTAACGTTCAGTTAGACCTTATTCCAGCTGACATGGTACAGACCATCGAAGTAAACAAAGTAATTACTCCGGATATGGAAGCCGATGCCATTGGCGGTTCCATCAATCTGGTAACCAAAAATTCACCCTACAAACGCATCCTTACAGCAACCGCAGGTTCGGGTTGGAACTGGGTAAGCGATAAAGCACAGTTGAATTTGGGCTTTACTTACGGCAATAAATTCTTTAACGATAAATTGGGTATCATCCTTTCAACTTCTTATCAAAATGCTCCTTCCGGATCGGACAATACCGAGTTCTTGTGGAAGAAAACTGATGCAGGAGAATTGTATCTGACCGACTATCAGGTTAGACAATATTACGTAACGCGCGAACGTCAGAGTTACTCTGCCGCACTTAATTGGGATGTGAGTGCCAATCACAAATTTTTCTTCAAAGGCATATTCAACAACCGTAACGACTGGGAAAATCGCTATCGAATGACGCTAAAAGATCTCAATAAAAAGAGCGTTGATAATACGGCAGACGTACGCATACAAACAAAAGCCGGCACACCGGATAACAAAAATGCACGTTTAGAACGCCAACGCACCATGGACTTCACACTGGGAGGCGAGCATCTATTTGGTAAACTAAGCATGGATTGGAATGCATCTTACGCTAAGGCAAGCGAAGAAAGGCCCAACGAACGCTACATCGATTATGTACTGAAGAAACAGAAATTCACGCCAGACTTAAGCGATGAGCGCAAACCTTTCTACGCTCCCCAAAGTGGATATAGCACAACGCTAAGCGACAAATTCAGCTTGAAAGAACTAACCGAAGAGCAAGAAGATATTCAGGAAAAAGATTTTAAATTCTCTTTGAATTTCGAGTTGCCTATGAGCAAAGGAAAATACAGCAACAAACTGAAATTCGGAGGAAAGATAGTCGACAAGAATAAAGATAAGGTGAAAGACTATTACGAATATACTCCGCTGGATAAAGACGGGTTCAATAGCAGCAGTTTGAATAACACGGTTGCTCAAAACCGTGACGGATTTATGGCAGGAGATAAATATAAAGCAGGAAGCTTTATCAGCAAAGAATATGTAGGCGGACTCGATCTGAACAACAGTTCTCTTTTCAAAAAAGAACAAAGCCAAGAAGAAATAGCCGCAAGCTACGAAGCACAAGAAACGGTGGAAGCAGGTTATTTTCGCTTTGACCAAAACTTCGGAAAGAAATGGGCACTCATGGCAGGACTTAGATTAGAGAACACCCGATTGAAATATACAGGACGTGACTATGATGCCAAAGAAGATGTAACGGCCAAAACGCCTAAAGCAAAAGATAGTTATCTAAATATATTACCTTCATTATTGATGAAATATAGTGCCGGCGAAGACCTCAAGATCCGTGCATCATTTACCAATACCATCTCACGCCCTAAATACTCTGCATTGGTTCCTAATGTAAACATCAATAAGGATAACGAAATAACAATGGGTAATCCAAATCTGAAACCGACCATCTCTTACAATCTCGACCTAAGCGCCGATTACTACTTTAAGAGCATTGGTCTGGCTACCGCAGGTGTGTTTTACAAAAGAATAAACGACTTCATCGTAGACCAAACCCTGAACGACTATGAGTATAACGGAACGACATACACTAAGTTTTCTCAACCTAAGAATGCCGGAAATGCCAATTTACTAGGAGTGGAACTTGGTTTTCAACGCGACTTTGGCTTCATTGCTCCTGCTTTGAAAAGTTTCGGATTCTATGGTAACTACACCTATACATATACCCGCGTAAACGACTTCAACTTCGAGGGACGCGAGAATGAAAAAGGATTAAGACTACCGGGATCTCCCGAACATACCGCTAATGCATCACTTTACTATGAGCGCAAAGGTCTTAACGTTCGTTTATCATACAATCATGCCTCTTCATTCATCGACGAAATGGGTACAGAGAAATTTTACGACCGCTACTATGATGCTGTCAACTACATGGACGTGAATGCAAGCTACACCTTTGCCAAAAGCTACACCTTCTATGCTGAGGCGAACAATTTGCTCAACCAACCGTTACGTTACTATCAGGGAACAAAAGATCGCACCGCACAGGTAGAATATTACGGTATAAAAGTAAATGCCGGATTTAAAATTAACTTCTAACTAAAACGAAAATATGAAGCAAAGAAGTCTCATCTTATTTCTTCTGGTTCTGGTATTTACCACAGCCAAAGCTCAAATAAGCGACTATTCAATATTCAATGATAAATTTAATTTCTATATAGCTAACGACCTGGGGCGCAACGGATATTACGATCAAAAGCCCATAGCCGAACTGATGGGAACCATGGGCGAAGAAGTAGGCCCGGAGTTCGTGTTAGCAGCAGGAGATATCCATCACTTTGAGGGAGTGCGTAGTGTAAATGATCCATTATGGATGACCAACTACGAACTCATCTACAGCCATCCCGAATTGATGATAAATTGGTACCCTATTCTGGGTAACCATGAATATCGGGGAAACACGCAAGCGGTACTCGATTACAGCAAAGTTAGCCGTCGTTGGAACATGCCTGCCCGATACTACACCAAAGCCTTCAGCGAAGAAGGAACGACCGTGCGCATCGTGTGGATAGATACTGCCCCGTTGATAGACAAATACCGCAACGAAAGCGACATCTATCCTGACGCTTGCAAACAAGACATGAAGAAACAATTGGCATGGATTGATTCTGTGTTGACAGTAGCCAAAGAAGACTGGGTAATTGTTGCCGGACATCATCCCATCTATGCCCAGACAGCCAAAGATGATTCGGAAAGGGCAGACATGCAAGCACGCCTCGACCCCATCTTACGTAAGCATAAAGTAGACATGTATGTTTGCGGTCATATCCACAATTTCCAACACATCCGAATGAAAGGAAGTTCCATTGACTATGTAGTAAACTCTGCCGGCTCACTGGCTCGCAAAGTAACTCCGATAGAGGGAACACTCTTTTGTAGCCCCGAACCCGGTTTTTCTATCTGCTCAGCAAGTAAAACAGAGCTTGATTTGCGCATGATCGATAAGAAAGGAAATATACTTTATACCATTACAAGAAAAAAATAAATTCTACTCTTAAAAATAACTCACGACACATATAGGGCACACTTTCGCGATGAAAGCAGTGCCCTTTTTCCATCTGTAATAATAGCAGGCGATGGCTTCATTCTAGTGAAGTTTGGTAATGCATATAGTAAGATATCAATTGTTATAGGCTATCAGGGCTGACGCATTAAAAATTCTGTGGCAATAAAAGTTCACAAAGGAATTGTGTATCCCATCCAGCAGCCTTTCTTTTACCTTTAATGCTGCCTTTTCTGGGGCTTTTCTTTAATAACATAAGAGCAATCTTATTCATCAAAGAAAAGTTCTGGGCAGCATTCCCGGTTTTTCTTCCCATGTCTTCTCCAAAAGAGACGTCCAACTGCCAATGCAGGCAATTTTCCACAGACCAATGCGCACGCACGGCACCTGCTATTTTCTCAGCATCCAATCCAAGAGAGGTTATATAATATCTTTTTTCCACGGATGTCTTGCCTGTCTTAAGAATTGTCCGTTCTGAAGTAACTCTGACTACAGACTTTATGCCGACCCATTGGGGAAAGATGAGTCCCATTGTACGGTTGTTATAGACAAAACATTCTCTTATTTCCTTGCGACCATGCCCTGTCTCTTCTGTCCTGAACTTGGCATACCGCCGCGCATAATATTCCTTATTCACGTCTACCCTTTTTGCATCCATGTCATCAAACCATGATTCCAAGCTCTTGTGTAAATTCTTGTGGTTATCCTTCACGTTCAACACATAATCGGCTTTCCTTTCTATTATCTTTTTGGCTATCTCGGTCTGGCATCCCATGGCATCAATGGTCACTATGCAATTTTCCAAATCCAATGCGTTTAAAAGTTCGGGGATTGCCGTGATCTCATTGCTCTTTTGACTAACCTTAACCTGACCCAGTGTGATTCCGTTTGCTGCCGCCCAGGCACTGACCATATGAAGTTTGAAGCCTTTCTCTCCATCAGGGTTGGAGCGGCTGCATTTACTAGCACCGCAGATAGTCTTTCCGTCAATAGCCACTACACCTTCATACTTGTGGCACAGTTCTGACATCCAGCACCGAAAAACACCTTCAAAATACTCAGGAGAAAGACTGCTGAAGAAACGGTTGAAAGTATCATGAGAGGGAATGCGGTTCAAGGACGGTATACGGTCGGCGAAAAAAACTTTCCGGGAGCGCCCGAATTCTTCTATTTCATACCAACTCTCTGCTCCGCAAATAACTGCGGCCATAGCGATATACACAATCACTTCTACCGAATGCTCTCTTTTTCTGTCGACACGCATGTCTGTTATTTTTTCACAAAGCTTAATTATACTCATTTTGTCGTTAGTTTATCTCTCTTTTTATTTATAAAGATACAAATTAAAAACAACATAATAAACAATTATAAGCTTATTTTATAGATAAAAAATGGTAAATAAAAAATGAATATATTAAACCTTTTAAGTAAAATATATAATGCGTCAGCCCTGTATAGGCTATAAACCACACATAGAACATCCCCATGTTGTTCATAAAAACATCCCCATGTTATAATACTCAACATGGGGATGTTTTTGTATATAACATGGGGATGTTGTGGTATCTCAATAGCTGCTTTCCATAGATAGAGGATATGTTTTCTAAAGAATGAAGAAGAATATAGTAATCTATGGAGCAAATTACATCGGAAGCATGCGCCATTGGCAACTACTCTTTACGATATAAAGAAGCGTATTAAATGACTGATGGGTATCACCGAAATAGGGCTCAAACGTGAATCCATTGATAATATGAGGAACATATTTGAATAAATACTTGAGGTAACTAAAGGGTTAAACGAATTTGAATTTGCGCAGGAAATTCCTGCACAAATTCTGAATATTCCGGAAATATTGAATCTGTTAGGCCAGGAGCTATTTACTCAAGTTGAGGAAGAATTTATTAATTCTGCCATTGCTCGGACAAATTGGGAAAACCACATGATTCAGATGAATAGTCGCTTGTCATTGGGGTAGGATAAAGTTGATTTTAGATGATCCTTTGTCGCAGACGGGACAAAACGAGCAGATAAATGGTATTTTTCTACTCACATATTTTCTCTTCGGGAAATTTAAACAGTTTCTAATTGCCAAGTAGGAAAATTATGAGGTAACATTCGCCATCGGTAGCCTGTTTTAAGCAGATAGAAAATAGCATCAAATATTTCTCTTAAAGAATGTTTTCTCTTGCGTTTGTCCTCTAGAATAACTAAGATTGTGCGCCATTAGCTATCGATCAAACTCCTAGGATCGGTTGTATTCATCTTTTCTTTATATTTTTGGTGCTCATCATAAAGACACGAATAAATTACTATACAATAGACTGATAACCAATGTATTTCCTATTCCTCACTTCCATTTATGCCCTTTTTAAACAGCTTCTTAGTAAATACGACTTCAGAATTGACTTCGTAACCCTTGCTCATTGTTCTGCAACTCTTAAACCATGAGAATGTTTGTTCAGTTGATACATTGATATTTTATCGTAGACACGGCAAAAAAGAAAAATGAAATGTCAAGAAATAGAGTTTACTTGAGTGACAAAACTGTAAGACTAAAGAGTATACCCATTTACAATAGCTGCATAGTTATTTCTTAACGCTCATCAGTTAAATATAATTAAATATCACACATAAAACATTGTTTGTAAATTCATTATTATAGATTTGTAGTGTTGTACAAATGTAACACACTGAAACTCTATGATAGCAATTAAAGATTTAGTTTTTTACTACAAGAAAGAAAGACCTGTTTTAGATAACATTTCAATAAAAATTGAGAGTGGTATATACGGACTTCTTGGTGAGAATGGAGCCGGAAAAAGTTCTTTGCTACATCTTATTTCCGGTTTGCTTTTTCCCAAAAGTGGAACCTGTAAAATTGATGGTTATGAATCATCTTTGCGCAATCCTGAAATGATGGCTCAATTATTCTTCTTACCAGACGAATTTCGAATACCAATGACAAGCATTCGTGATTTTGCCAAACGGCACTCAGCTTTTTATTCTAATTTCAATTTAGAGATCTTCGAAGAGAATCTGAACGATTTTAAGATTAACGGATATAAAAGAATGACAGAGCTGTCACTAGGCCAAAAGAAAAAAGCAATAATTTCTTATGTTCTAGCTCTCAACACTCCAATAATCTTAATGGATGAACCCACAAATGGGCTAGATATCACATCCAAAGACATTTTAAAGAAAATGATTGCACGGACTATTTCAGATGATCAATGTTTGATTATTTCTACTCATCAAGTATACGACTTTGAAAATTTATTGGATGCTGTTATTATTCTCGGTCAACAGAAAGTGCTATTAAATAGTACAATGGAAGAAATTACGAATAAGCTTGTTTTCACACAAACTGAAGCTGAACCTCAAAATGCACTATATAGCAAACAGACAGTGCAAGGTTATTCTTCTGTTCTCATTAATGATTATAGCAAAGAAAGTACTGTAAATATTGATTTACTATATAAAACGGTACTAAGAAATGACGGAATAATAGAGGATTTGTTTAATTTGTAAATCAATCGAAAATGAAAGATATTTTTAGCTTTAAAAGGTTTATAATGTTGGAGAGATATAAATTTCCAGAGACTAAAATTCACAGCCTTTTTTTTATAATTATAGTAACTGGAATTTACTTCTTACTCTTATTTTGTGAGATTCAGGACAAGCACGGTAAGTACGGTAGTTTAGTTGTGTCTCTTACAATATTAATGCTTGCCGTCTCACCTTGTTTATTTGAAAATTCATTGAACAAATATAATTCTATATTTGATTTTATTTTGCCAGCATCTATCTTTGAAAAGTTTATACATCTATATCTGAAGTACGTTATCTTTATTCCGATTCTATGCTGGGGAACTATCTGGGTATTCAATTCTATCATATCTGTTATTGGGTTGACTGAATTAAATGAGTTCACTTCAGTGATCAGTAGAATTGTTTCTATAAAAGAAGAACTTATGGTATATATAATGTTACAACCCATCTTTTTCACTGGATATTTTTTATTTAAAAACAAGGTACTCATTAAGTCAATCATGGCATCTATCCTCATATCTCTATTTATTGGCATTATTATAATAGAAATAATAAATAATTTGATACCTGAAACTCATGGAATACAGATTAATAATATACTCTCATTTTCACCCACGTTTAATATTCCATTATCGGAGCATTCCGAAATTATATTGAGGATATGTAATTATGCCGGACCAATCATCTATTTTTTAGGATTATGGATTACAAGTTTCTTCTTATTTAAAGAAAAAGAAATTTAAAATGGACTTTAAAACAAACAAACCGATATATCGGCAAATCGTTGATTTGTGTCTCAGTAAGATACTTACAAAAGAATGGCAAACAGAAGAGCGTATTCCATCTGTCAGAGAGTTTGCAGCACTCTTGATGGTAAATCCGCATACGGTGTTGAAAGCCTTTGAATTTCTGCAAACAGAAGAGGTTATCTATCCAAAACGAGGAATGGGATTTTTCTTAGCAAAAGATGCGATAAATAAAGTCATGAAAATACAAAAGAAAGAATTTTTCGAAACGACGTTAAGAGAAACATTTAGTGCTATGGATTTATTAGGCATTAGCATAAATGAAATATTAGATAGATATGTAAATTGGAAAAAATAAGAATATGAAGAAGCAAGCCAAAAAGATTCTAATTGTTACGTTGCTAATCTATTCAATTGCAATGATTATAAAAATATATATACTAGTGGTGGGGGCTAATAGGTATATTCAATGATAAGACATATATCTATTAATTAAATATTTAACCATCTATTTTGTGGACATATATATCTTGCCAAACTGGTAAGGCTGGGCTTTGTTGTCTTTAATGTGCTCAATAAACATCTAATGAAAAACAAATAATGTTATGAAAAATCAGCTTATCTCAATTTTAATGTGCTTGTTAAGTTCAGGCAGTTGGGCACAAAATATCACTATAAAAGGGCGAATTATAGAAAAACTAGAAGGCCAAGTTACGGCGGTGGCGTTTGCTAATATCTCTTTAGTAAAAGATGATTCAACTTTTGTTATTGGAACAACTTCCGGGCCCAAAGGCGCTTTTACAATTTCAAATATTGAACCTGGAAGCTATCTGTTATCTTCTTCTTTTGTAGGCTATATTCCCGTGGAAGTAGAATTGAGAAATTTAGTTAAATCAATTGATTTAGGCTATATTGTGATGAGCGAATCTTCTATCGCTTTAAAAGAAGTAACAGTGTCGGCAAGTAATATCACTCAGAAGATAGATCGTATGATTATTCAACCGACAGCAAGCATGCTTAAAAGTGCTTATAGCTCGTATGACCTATTAAATAACATGATGATCCCCCGGCTACTTGTTAATTCTATGGCTAAAACAATAGAAGTTAATGGTGGTGGCGAAGTACAAATGCGTATCAATGGTATTAAAGCATCCGATACAGAAATTGCAGCTCTACGAGCACAAGATATTGTCCGTGTAGAGTTTATAGAAAATCCAGGGCAAAGATACGGAAGTTCTAGTTTAGGGGCAGTAGTTGATATCATTGTCTGCAAACGTGATGCTGGAGGTTTAGTAAATATTCAGGCTACCGATTCTCCTCATATGCTATTCGGTGAGAATAATTTGTCGGTAAAATTTAATCATGGCAAATCAGAATGGGGGCTTAACTATGGCCTTACTGATAAAGAATTTAAAAAAATAAAACGTGATTTAAATGAAACTTATTATCTCGGAGATAAAACAATTGAACGTATTCAGAAGGGAGACAATGACAAAATGAAATTCTTCAAACATACTATCAATCTGTCGTATAACTTGTCTGATGTCAATAAATATACGTTTAATGTTGCATTTCGTAATAATATAAATAATACTCCTTATGACAATAGAACAAATAAATTTTATTCACAAGGAAGTTCGGATTATATTTTATCTAAAACGAGGAACAGCTTTTCGAGTTACTCGCCTTCACTGGATATCTATTTTCAGCGTATACTTCCAAACAATCAGAAAGTGGAATTCAACTTAATTGGAACACTTATAAATACGGACCTTGAAAGGAATTATCGGGAATTTACTCCCGAAACTGAACTGACATCCATTCTGACAATAGTGAATGGAAATAAACGTTCCATTATTGGTGAAGGTATCTATGACAAGGAGTTTAAAGATATAAAAATAAGTGCAGGGGTTCGTCATTATCAGATGTATGCAGAAAACAAATACACAGGAACAAGTTCCGAGATTTCGGACATGAACCAATCTAAGACATCAGCATTCTGCGAGTTGCAAGGTAAAATTAAAACATTCAACTATGCAGTTGGCGCAGGAGTCTCACATTCTTATTTTAAAGAAGGAGATGAGAGCAATACTTATTTTCTTTTTACCCCGACCATACGTTTAAGCATTGCGCCACATAAAAATGGTAATCTTAGTTATAGATTTAATATAGATCCGTCTATTCCTTCGTTAAGTTCACTCACTAATGTAGAACAGGCATTAGATACAATTCAAATTGTACGAGGAAACCCTAAACTAAAGACATTTAAGATATTCAGTAATCTGCTAAACTACAGCTATTTCATAAACAAGTTTATCATTTCTTTCAATATGGATCATCAATTTCAGAAGAATCCTATTATGGAAAGTATATTTATAGAGAACAATAAGCTCATTATAATGGATGAGAATCAACATTCATTTCAGCGATTAAACACAAATCTAACTTTCGGCATAAGAAGCCTTTCTATTGGAGCTTTAAAAGATTTTCTTTCACTTAGTGTTGCTGTTGGTTATACAAAGTATTGGTCTAAAGGGATTTTGTATAGTCATGCATATGATGACTTTTACTATAACACTATGGGGATGCTATCTTATAAAAGCGTCTCTTTGTTAGCACAATACAGTAGAAACCCATATTCATTATTTGGAGAGACCATTCAGAAATCTGAAAATAAAACGGCCTTTATGGTGATGTATAATAATAAAAAACTTCAAATCGGTGCTGGTATATTATTTCCCTTTACTAACAATTATCGCACAGGAAGTGAACGTAAAAGCAGGATTGCTCCTTTAACCTCGTGGACTTATGCAAAAGAAGCTGGCAAAATGATCACTCTTACTGTTGCATATAATTTTGAGTTTGGTAAAAAATATAAGTCAGGCAAAAAAAATCTGAATAATTCGGATAATGATGCTGGTATTTTAAATACGAATAGATAATGTTCCACATGTCCTACGGACACCCGAAGCCCCATTATGTTTTAACAACAATAAAAAATGTGTTTGATATCAAATGTATAAATCACTATTATTAAAAATTTAATTTTAAAAATTATGGAAAAGAAAAATCATTCAAAATTAAAAAATTTGTTAGAAAATGAACCAAAACTAAATGATTTGTTTGACAATGCAGAGAAGCTTAACATGAAAGAATTATTAGAAGCGCAAGGCGGAGTTGATGAAGACATGGATGAAGATTGCTATAGCATGGAATGCGTCGTTGCTTCACACTTTTGTTGGAATGCACAGTGTGTTATCGCTTCTTAATAATAACGCGTAAGTAATTTGGACTGTTTAAATAAACATCAAGCCAAGTAAAAAGAGCATTTATATTGGCAATCCACCATTCATAAATGCTCTTAAATTCAAATTTATAAATTATGGAAAATGAAATATATGTCTTAAATCCTGACTACATATTTAAGAATGATGTAACGCGAATTTATTTATATAGTAAATTAGATATTAATAGAGAATATTCATCAGAGGTCAAAACCTTTTTTCATCCTGCTCAAGCTATGATATTTACATTTTTTACTCATAGAAGAAGTTTGAAAGAAAATATATCGCTAATAAGCAATTTTTTCGAATACACAGAAAAGGATGTTTTATTAATGATAGAACCATTTATTGAAAATAAAGTAAGCCTACAACTAAGTTTTGATGGGAAAAAAATTTCTGTCCCTAAAAATTTTCTCATAAATATAAAAAAAATTAGCGGACAGTATTTTCCTTTGAATTTGAATGTAGATTCAATGAAATGCAAAACCATTGATATAGTATCTAAACGTTTAAATACTTCTCCAAGGATTATTACGTTCATGCTAACCAATCGCTGCGTCACAAAGTGCTGCTACTGTTATGCAGATACGCAAACAAAAGTTGCAAGAGAAGTATCAACTGAAAAAATAATTAATATTATCAGAGAAGCTAAGCAACTTAAAATGTACAATATAAATTTGATAGGAGGAGAAGTTTTTCTTCATGAAGATTGGGATCTAATTTTGAAAGAAATTATATCTAATGGATTTTCACCAGATGTTATATCTACAAAAGTGCCTATTACTAAAGAAATAATGAGTAAACTTAAGGCTACAGGATTTAGCAAAAAAATACAATTATCGATTGATTCTATAGATGCTGAAATATTATGTGAGACTTTGAAAGTGAATTCAAACTATACTGAAAAAATACAAGAAGGTATAAGTATTTTAGAAGATAATAATTTCCCATATCAGATCGAAACAGTATTAACAAAGCTTACAGCTACAAAGGAAAATATAAAGAATTTGCATGATTATTTATGCACTTTAAAATATGTTACCCAATGGGAAATTAGAGTAGCAATGTATTCTAATTATAAGAATAGCCAACATTTCATAGATATAAGATCAGATAGAAAAGAGCTTGAATACTTATATCAATATATTGAACAAGTAACTAAAAAAGACACACCGTTTATTATAGTATGTCCCAATACAGTACTTGATAGAAAATATTATGAAGCCCAGAGAGGAAGTAGTTCATTTAAGGGTGCAAGATGTACGGCTTTAAATGAGCATATGTTTATTCTACCTGATGGGAAGGTTACAATCTGTGAGCAGTTATATTGGAATAAAAATTTCATCATTGGAGATATTAACAATGCCAGTATTGAAGAAATTTGGAACTCTTCAAGAGCTTTGTCATTAGCGAATATTAAACAAAATGAAATTAGCAATAATAGCAAATGTAAACTTTGTAAATTATTTGAGGTTTGTTTTAATATTGATAGAAACCGATGTTGGAGTGATGTAGTAAAAGCGTATGGAACAGAACATTGGGATTATCCAGATCCCAGATGTTGTTATGCTCCAATTATGAGAAACTCAGTAGCATATTAAAAACAAGAAGCTATGATTAGTAATAAAATACTATATTTCAGAATACTACTATTCTTTTTTTCTTCTTTTTCTTCTATATTTTCAGTTAGAGGTGATGGAGGAATGTGGAATATTAGTCTAACTACTGAACAATATCAAATCTTAAAAAAGAGAGGGCTTCAGCTACCATTAAAAAATATCAATAGCGATGAGGCATCTTTAAAAGATGCAATCGTCTCATTTGGCAATGGAGGAACCGGTACGATTATTTCTTCGGATGGACTTATTCTCACTAATTATCATTTAGCTTTAAGGTTAGTTGAATTGCACTCCACAACTAAAGCAAATTATGTAACTGAAGGGTTCTGGGCTAAAAGTAGGCAAGAGGAACTACCGAATGAAGGTCTTTTTATTAAAATGCAACTGAAAGAAGTTGATGTAACTCAAGAAGTTTTGCAAAATGCGGCACTCTGTAAAAATTATGCAGAACGAAAAACAATAATAAATAATAATATTCAGAATATAATAAAAGAAATGACTCCTAAACAATTTGGATATTCTGGTGAGATTAAAGTGTTATTTGGAGGTTATAAATATATGTACTATTTATTTCAACAATACAATGATATAAGACTTGTTGCAGCTCCCCCTTATTCAATTGCGAAATTTGGTGATGAGGATTATAACTGGGCCTGGCCAAGGTTTTCTGGAGATTTTGCACTTTTTAGAATATATGCAAATAAAAATAAACCATGCAAATACTCTGCTCAGAACACTCCTTATCATCCCAAAAAGGTAATTCCTTTTTCTACATCTAGCTTATCAGAAAATGATTTTGTAATAACGATAGGTTTCCCTAGAGAAACATCATACTATGAGACTTCTCATTTTATCGAAAATATTGTATTAAAAAGTAACAATGAACGCATCCCATTTATGAAGGAAAAACTAGATATAATGGGGAAATACATGAAAAGGAATGATTCTTTACATTCTAAAATTCTTTCAAAATATTCTTCAATTAGTAATGACACAAAAAAGAGAGAGGGCATACTATATGGTTTACAAGTAATTGATGGGATTAAAAAGAAAAAAGAAATGGAGTCCCAGTTTTTAGAAAAATTACAGAATAATGATTCTTTATATAAGCAATATGCTTCCGCGTTAGATTATATTCAGAAATTAACTTTATTGGCAGAAAAATATATGTGCCCATATGATTGCTTAAGAGCGGGAATATTGAATGTAGATATACTTAATATTGCTTGTTATATTTTAAAGAACCAAGTTACAAATAATAAAAATTGGGATGAAGTTAAATCAAAGCGGTTCTTTAGGACATTAAAAGGTTTATATGATAATTTTGATGCTACAATGGACAAAGATCTCTTTGTGAAGCTAATTAATATGTATATAAAAGAGGTTCCATCTGAATTTCAAACAAGTATATTGAAAAATAGAAAGAATGAAATAGAAAAATTATGTAATCAATTATATCATTACTCTTGTTTGGTATCATATGATAAAACTAAAGATATAATATTAAAATCTCCAACCGATTTATTGGAAGATCCAATTATAAAATTTACATATAGCATTGATTCTTTGTTTAATGTAAATATTTTACCAACACTTTCTACTATTTCACAGAAGCTAGATAGCGCCAAAAATGAATATGTATTTGCTAGTGCATTATTAGGCCTAACTTCATGGCCTGATGCAAATGGAACATTACGTCTTTCATATGGAAACATTAGTTGTTACGCAAAAAAATATCCTACATATTATACGACATACAATGAATTAGTAAAAGTCAGCAACAATATTTGCAAGGAAAATAAGATTCCCAAATGTTTTGGGTTAGATTTAGTTGAAAAAAGTAGCTCGAATACAAATACGATGATCAATTTCATCACCACTTGTCATACGACTGGTGGCAATTCTGGTAGCCCTGTGTTAAATAAAAAAGGAGAACTAGTAGGTCTTAATTTTGATAGAATAAAGGAAGGAACTGCAGGAGATTATATATACGAATCTTCTATATGCCGGAATATAGCTGTCGATTGTAACTATATTCTATTTATATTAAGTAAATATGCTAATGCACAAAACATACTAAAAGAACTAATCATAAAAGATTAGTTAATAGCATTTTTAATTTAATTATGTAATATTAATAATTTACAATTATGGAAAAAAAACTAAAAGAAACAAATGATGCAGAAGAGATGCTTAATCTTGATATTAAGAGCTTGATGGCAATTAATGGAGGCGAAGACATAGATATGGATGAAGATTGTTATGTCGCTCAATGTGTATTAGGAACAACCGCATGTCACTATAGTGTAACAGAATGCACCATATTGGTATAGTGTAAAAACACGGAATTAATAGAGGGTGAAAATATTAAATCTTTAATCGTTTTTACTCTCTATTTATCACCTAATTTCATGTACAATTTTATATTTATATTTATGAATAAAGAACCTATTATTAGTGTCGTAATGCCAGTGTATAATTCTGTTCTATTCTTGAAAGAATGCATTGATAGTATTCTAAATCAAACATTTAAAGACTTTGAATTAATAATTATAGATGACGGATCATCTGATGATTCTGTAGAAATTATAAAATCATATTCTGATGCAAGAATTAAATTAGTTTTGAGTCAGCACGACTATATTAATTCATTGAACAGAGGCATTAGTATGTCACGTGGGAAATATATTGCGCGTATGGATTCTGATGACATTATGTGTGTCAATAGGCTCGAGCGTCAATATGATTTTATGGAAAAAAAATTAGATATTGATATATGTGGTAGTGCTGTAAAAATGTTTGGGCGCATTGAAATTGAGCCTAGACCAGTTATCGGGCATAATAATATTGTTTCTTGTTTAGCTGTTTCCTGCTCACTATTTCATCCGTCTGTTATAATGAGAAAAAATAAAATATTCTCTTATTACAGTAAAAATGGTGAGTGTATTCTGTATGATAGAAATTACATTTATGCGGAAGATTATAGGTTATGGGTTGACATGGCAATAAAAGGGTTTAAGTTTGCAAATATTCCTGACGTTCTTATTTTATATCGTCTATCTGACGTTCAAATAACGTCAAGACACTCAAAGGAAATGAGCGAGATCACTCGGAAAATCCATGCAGAATTTGCAGAGTATATAAAAGGAATAATACTCTCTAATGCTAATGAATATTATGAGACTTATTTCAATACTTCATTAGATATGTTTTATAGAAAAATTATCAATAAAAATATATTTCTAAAAATAATATCAAGTATATACAAAAAAATACTGGATGAGAATTATGTATAGAATAGAATCATGAATAACGAATTAATAGATTTAATTATGCGTATAAATATAATAATATATTTTCTGTTATATTATTGTTATTTATGAAATAAAATCATCTATGAGAGAGAAAATACACTTATATCGACAACTTGATTCTAGAGATTGTGGTCCAGCTTGTATTTGTATAATCTCAAGTTTTTTTGGGAGAAAAATACCTTTGGCTGAAGTTCGTAAAAATTCATATATAACTCGTGTCGGAGTTAATCTGTTAGGACTAAGTGAAGCAGCGCAATCCTATGGGTATCGTACTGTTGGACTTAAGTTATCCTTAAATAGCCTTAAAAAAAAATGCAAATTACCCTGTATTTTGCATTGGAACCAAAATCATTTTGTAGTATTATACAAAATAAATAGAAATAATTATTTTGTTGCAGATCCTGCTTATGGAATGATGAAATATTCAGAACAAGACATTTCCACGCACTGGCTGGGTAATTCAAATGACGGAAACGATAAAGGTGTATTACTATTATTAGAACCATCTCCTGTTTTTTATAAAAAAAATAATTTTCAGAGCAAAAAGATATCTTTGTTCTATATTTTAAAATATTTAAAAAATTATAAATCGCTACTTATACAGTTAGCTTTGGGGTTATCAATGGGTTGCCTCTTGCAATTAATATTCCCTTTTTTGACACAATCAATTGTAGACCAAGGAATTGGAGTAAAAGATTTGAATTTTATACAAGTTGTTCTAATCGCTGAATTAATGTTAGTTATTAGCAAAAACTTGACAGATATAATAAGGCGCTGGATACTTTTGCATATAAGCACTAGGATAAGCATTTCATTAATTTCTGATTTTTTAGTAAAATTAATGAAACTCCCAATGCTATTTTTTGACAGTAAATTAGTTGGTGATTTAATTAGACGAATTGAAGATCATAAACGAATAGAAACATTCTTAACACAATCTATTATGAATATTATATTCGCAACTTTAACAATTATAGCATTTAGCATTACTCTGATAATTTACAATGTGAAAATATTTGTCATTTTTATAGTCGGTAGTGTTTTGTATTTTGGATGGGTTATGCTTTTTATGAAGAAAAGGGCTGAACTTGATCATAAAAATTTTGCTCAAATGTCAGAAAAGCAAAATATTTTAATTCAGTTAATTTATGGCATGCAAGATATTAAACTAACAGGTTGTGAACAACAAAAACTATGGGAGTGGGAAAACATTCAAGCCAATCTTTTTGAAACAAAAAAAAACACACTAACATTAGGACAATGGCAAAGTACAGGAGCCGTATTAATTAATGAAATAAAAAATGTGCTTATAACAATAACATCTGCTACTGCTGTGATATCAGGAAATATCACTTTAGGTGGTATGTTATCAATACAGTACATAATTGGGCAAATGCAAGGCCCAATAGAACAGTACATATCATTTATTCAACAAGCTCAAGACGCTCGTTTAAGTTTGGAACGAATGGGTGAAATACATGCTATTGAAGAAGAAGAAAAAAAGAATCAGCCATCAATAATATTGCCTATTAATGATGCTATAAACATAGAAAACATCTCATTTTCGTATGGGAGTGCTTTGGCTGGTCTGGTCATTAATAATATGTCTCTTTATATTCCGTCAGGGAAAATAACAGCAATTGTTGGATTAAGTGGAAGTGGAAAAACAACTCTAATTAAACTTTTATTAGGATTCTATTCTCCATTAAGTGGCACAATAAAAATTGGAAATATATCTTTAAATGATATCTCATTAAGAAAATGGCGAAAGCATTGTGGAGTTGTGATGCAGGATGGTTATATTTTTAATGACACAATTGCTGCTAACATAGCCCCTGATGCAGAAAAGATAGATGAAGAAAAATTATTGTATGCTATTAAAATGGCGAATTTGCAAGAATATGTGGAATCGTTGCCTCAGAAATTAAATACGAAAATAGGGAATACAGGAAGAGGGTTGAGTCAAGGGCAAAGACAACGGTTGTTAATTGCAAGGGCTATATATAAGAATCCAGAATATCTTTTCTTTGATGAAGCGACTAATGCTTTAGATACTAATAACGAGTCTATCATTATGCATAATCTAAATTTGTTTTTTCAAAACAAAACAGTAGTAATAGTTGCTCACAGACTGAGTACTGTGAAAAATGCAAATCAAATAGTTGTTATTAAGGATGGTTCTATTGTGGAAATTGGCAATCATGCAAAATTAATAAACATGCGTAGAACATATTACAATTTAGTAAAAGATCAATTAACTTTAGAATGCTAACTCCTAAATAATTCTTCTCATGCAAAAAACTGAAATATCAAATATAAAATCACGAGATGTAAGTGATATATTAGGGAAACCACCTACAACAAAATTGCACTTTTTAGGGTATTCTTTATATCTAATTATATTTGTTACTTTTTTATCAACAAATTTCATCCCTTATTCAACTATAATATCTGAAGATATCGAAATAATTGACTACACAAAAGACTTTAATAAAAAGCAAAAGATGAAATCAAATAACTATTCTCTGAATAGTATTAATAGTTATGAAAAAATAAACAAATTATATAGTTGTGAAAATATTGGTGGTTTAATAATGAAAAAAGACAGTCTAGTTAAGCCAATGAAAATTCATAGAGAAAAAGATATTTTATATGTGATAAATAGTAATCCACACTTCCCAATAGAAGGGAAAATATATTTGCTTAAAAAACACAAGAAACGCATCGAAAAAGGAGCTCCCATAAAGATCGTTTTAAATAATTTTTCTGAAATGGAATTTGGATATATTGAAGGATTAGTAGAGCGTTATTCTTATTCTGATAAGGGATTTCAGGAATTAATAGTTTCATTTCCAAATGGCATGCTTACCGATAAAAATATTACAATTAATATAAGTAAAAAAATATCAGGGAAAGCTTACATTAAGCTATCAACTGAAAGTTTGTTTAAGAAAATATTGAATCAAATATTAAAAATATAGTTCAAATATTAATATGGAAAGAATGATGCATAGACCAATTGTCTATTTATTCGCTACGCATGAATTAAATGATGTAATATTAAATAGATATCGACTTTTGAGAGATACAGTTAAAGATACAGGAGATGTGTTTTTACTCCTTCACCAAATGGATGATAAAATAATTATCCCTAAAGATGTATATTATTATTCATTTACTCTTGAATCATTGGCAATTCTAAATTATACCCCTATCGCAGAAACACTAGTTCCTGGTAGTAATCATTTTCCTCTTTTTCTATTTTACAAAGATTACCCACAATATGAATATTATTGGTACATTGAGTATGATGTCCTATTTACAGGTAACTGGAATACTTTTTTTAATGCATATTCATCTATCAAAGCGGATTTTCTTTCTTCTAATATACAACGATTTGATGAACATCCCAAGTGGTATTGGTGGGAATCCTTAAAATTGGAAACTATGAAAATCCCAATCAATAAGTTTGTTCGATCTTTTAATCCTATTTATCGGATCTCAAATAGTGCATTGTCTTTTTTGGATGATGTTCTAAAGCATAAAAACAGGGGGCATCATGAAGTTTTGATACCTACTTTACTAAATTACAATGGATATGTAATTGTGGATATTGGTGGAAATGGGAGTTATGTATTGCCAAAATTCAAAAATCAATTTTATTTAGGATGTACAGCGTTTGGTGGGAAGGGAACAATGCGATTTCGCCCAACTTTTAAATTAGAAGTAATAAAGCAACTTGACTTAAGTAACAAACTTTTTCATCCTGTTAAACCCTATTAAACATTATGAAACACGCCATTTTAATAATTGCTCATAGAGATTTTGATCACCTCTGTTCCTTAATTAATTTTTTTGATGATAATTTTCTCATTTACATACATGTTGATATTAAAAGCAATTTTACCAAGAAAGAAATCGTATCTTTATCCGAAATGAAAAATGTCATTTCTGTATATAAAAGATTTAAAGTAAATTGGAGTGGATTTAATATCTTAAGATGTGAGTTATTTCTTATCAAAAAGGCACTTGAAAATAACGATATAGATTATATACACTTGTTAAGTGGGCAAGATTTCCCAATAAAAAGTACTTCGGAATTTTTGAGTTATTTTGATGATAATAAGGGTCATGAATTTATTGGATGGCATTTAATGCCTACAGAAAACTGGGAGAAATGTTCTTTTGTGAGATATCAGTATTTTAGACCTTATGACTTATTTGATTATAAAACAAAAAGGGGGAAAATAATAATTAATAAGATTGTGAATTTTCAGATGAAATACAACTTAAGAAGAAGAATTCCTGATCAATTTATTCGATTATATGGTGGATCTAATTGGTTTTCTTTATCTAAACAATGTGCTAAATATGTATCTAATTATACTCAACGTTATCCAGCTTTTTATCGTCGACTAAAATACACTTTTGCGCCAGAAGAAACTTATTTTCAGACGATAATCTTAAACTCCTCGTTTAAGAACGAAGTGATAAATAATGATTTAAGATATATATCTTGGAAGAGAAAAAACGATAGTTTTCCTGCTTGTCTTGATGAAAAGGATTTTTTTAATATCGTAGTTTCGGAAAGATTTTTTGCTCGAAAATTTGATTTATGCCATTCTGGACCGCTTCTTTCTCTTATTAAAAAATACCTATTGTCAGATAATGATTTCAATATAGCCTCCAAAGGTTACTGGATTAGTAATTCTTTTAAAGGTCATCGTTTTGACAATCAACTAACTGAAGCATTAGGCTATTTATTACATTATATGGGTGTAAAAACAATTGTTGATTTTGGTTGTGGGCCAGGATGGTATGTTAAAGCTTTGCGAAGAAAAGGTTTTAAAATAGTGGGTTATGATGCAAATCCCTATGTTACAGATCTTTCAAAAGTAATATTGCAAGACGGAACAGTCTGCCAGCACGCAGATCTTACAGATAATTTAATTTCAGATACATTTCTTGATCTTGTTTTATGCTTAGAGGTCGGAGAACATATTCCTAAGGAGTATGAAGACCAATTTATCAAAAATTTGGTTCAAAATGCTCGGGAATATATTATCTTAAGCTGGGCTATTGAAGGTCAAAAGGGGGATGGGCACATAAATTGTCATTCAAATCAGTATGTTATAGCTAAATTGTCACAAGCTGGCTTTTCTGAAAATGTTCCAGCTAAAAATTATTTGAGACATCAGGCAAAACTTGATTGGTTTAGGAATACAATTATGGTTTTCCAGAGAAATCATTCTTTAATTAGCTGTTCAGCGTCTGATAAATTATGTAAATTGGAATAATTAACTTTAGCAGAACATTGAGTTAACCATAATATCAATCACAAACGAAATCGATATAAGCCTCCCGCGGTATGGGTGTTTACCAAAACACTAGATGGAGATTGAACGATTGCATGCTGGCTCAAGTGGAAGCAAAACTGTGTGAAGCCATAACCGGTAGGTTGTTCAGCAATATACTCCTACCACAAGTGCCGACGAGTGACATACTTGCGACCAAGTTCCTTTTCCAGATAGGGCAATCGCCCGGCAAAGTCATCAAAACGTTGGCCCGCATAGGCGTGAACACCAGCTCCAACTCGGGATCACCCTTGAGCAACAGTTCATCGACACTCATTGTCAGGGCTTTGAACTGACGTATGTACTTATTTGGTAATCATGCTACAAAAAATATGCGCACATGCGATATGTAACAAATCTAATTCACATTAAGAAACTGTTTAAATTTTATTTTGTCGCTCTGTTAGGAACAAAATATGGGTAGGAGAAGATTGATTTTAGATGATCCTTTGTCCCGTCCGGGACAAAACGAGCAGATAAATGGATATTTTTCTACTCATATATTTTCTCTTCGGGAAATTTAAACAGTTTCTAAGTCTAATGAATATCCTGTATAAATTTAACACTTCAGATAGAATTACGACATTTACATCAACCACTTTAAAACCTATTAAAGCATGGAAAGAACCTATATCAATGAATTTCATAAACAATGGATAGAGAGCACTTTGCAATCAATAACCTCTTGGCAGAAGCAACCCATCCCATTAGAAGAGAAAAATGATAATAGCGGCCAAAGGATACCACTTGTAGCGCTCAATAGGATACCACCTGTAGCGCTCAAATGGGTACCGGTCAGAGCGGTCAAATAGGTACCGGTTGTAGCGGTCAAATGGGTACCGCTTCTTCGTCTGTAATTTTCTCATTAATAAATCTCGTAATATTGCATTAAAAAAACACTTAAAATGCAGTATTATGGCAAATGATAAAATTACGATGTTAAAACTAAAACGCATGCTTCAACTTCTCAGCTGTGGTCAATCGCTGAACTTCATTTGTTCAGAGCTGCATATGAGTAAGCGCACTGTTCACAACTACAAGCAACTAGTGTCTCAAACAAATCTTACTTACGATGCTCTTCTACGTCTGAGTGACTTCGACCTTGCCGCCATTCTGCAACCTGCATCATCCGTCCCCCAAGCAGACGGACGTAAAAGCACATTGGACTTTCAGTTGGAAGGTTATCTTTCAGAACTCAACCGCCCGTATGTGACGATCCAATTACTTTGGGAAGAATATATTGTCCAATATCCGGATGGATACCAATATACACAATTCAAAAAATATCTGACCGATTACCGTAAACATCACGAGTATGTCTATCACAATACTTATGCTCCGGGTCAAGAGTGGCAGATTGATTTTGCAGGCGATCATCTTTATCTGACCGATCGTAAGAGCGGCTCTTCCCAAGCCGTGGTACTTCTGTGCTGCATTCTCCCCTTTAGCGGCTACGCTTTTGCCATCGCCCTGATGAGTGCTGTTATGGAACATTTCTTCTACGGTTTAGGAAAAGGACTTGAGTATCTTGGCGCTGTTCCTCAAGTGGCTAAAAGCGATAACATGACCCAATGGGTAAAGAAGTCCTCCCGTTATGAGCCCAGGTTTACAGATGCCACAGACCAGTGGTGCCTTCATTACGGCATCATGCCGGATGTCTGTCGTGTACGCAAGCCCCGTGATAAGGGTCCGGTGGAAGGACTGGTAAATAAACTCTATCAGTTCATTTATGCCCGTATGCGGAATGAAGTCTTTTATACGCTAGACAGCCTAAACAGCCGTATTCTGGAACTTTTGGATGAGTTCAACTACAAGGATATCAAACGCAAAGGAATCAGTCGCAGAGACATTTATATACGTGAAGAGAAACCGCTGATGAACGTACTTCCTCTTACTCCATACCGTTTTCGTTACCAGAAAGAGTTTACCGTCTCCTCCAATTACCATGTACTTGTGGGTAGTGAACAGCACTCTTATAGCATTCCTTATCAATATGTGGGAAAACGGGCAAAAGTCCTGTGGGATATGGATACCGTTGAGGTTTACGTGGCAGCAGAACGTATCGTGATCCATAGAAGGAACTTTGCCGCTTATGGTTATACCACTCAAGAGAACCACATGCCTGCCAATCATATCGCTTATAAACGCACCAAAGAGTATAATGCGGCAGCCATACAAGCACGTGCTCTGCATATTGGACAAGCTACCAAATGGGCTGTGGACAGTCTACTGGCAAGCAGAAACTTTCCTCAACAGTCCTACAGAACTTGCCAGGGGATCTTCTCTCTGGCTTCAAGATATGGTGAGAGGCGCATAGAGAGTGCCTGCTCAATCATACGCTCCGGATCTTTAGGTTTTACGCTGACCATGCTAAGAAATATACTCCAAAAGAATCTGGATCTGGATCAGAATCAAACAGAAACAATCTCCACAACGCCTCTGAACACACAAGTAAGAGGCGCGCAGGAATATAATCAAATTAATAACAAAGAAAGATGAACAATCAAGAAACAGCGGACCAGTTAGAAGGTCTCAAACTTAAAGGGATGGCCGATGCTTATAAGGCTATCATCAGTCTGCCCATGCAAGACAGGCCCGGTATGGAGCTTACCATAGCCAAACTCGTTGAAGCGGAACGTATTTACCGCAATAACCAAAAGACCATGATGTATCTGAAAACCAGCAAGCTCAGATACGGTGCGTGCATAGAGGATATAGAATGTTCGGTGGCGCGCAATCTGACCAAAGACATGATGTCTCAAATTGGGGATTGCAGCTTTATACGCAGGGCGGAGAATATCCTAATAACAGGGCTTACAGGATGCGGCAAGTCTTATCTGGCATGTGCATTGGGAAGGCAAGCATGCCAACTGGGATTCCGAACGGAGTATCTGAATATGAACAAGTTTATTGAGAGAATAGCCTTGTCGAAAATCGATGGAACCTTCCTCAAAGTGATTACCCATCTGGAGAAGAATGAACTAATCATACTGGATGACTTTGGATTACAACCATTGGATGTAAACTCCAGATTGGCGCTCTTGCAAATCTTAGAGGAAAGATATGATAGAAAATCGGTTATTATCATATCGCAATTGCCTATTGCTAAATGGTATGATTACATAGCAGAACCGACCTTAGCGGATGCAATTATGGACAGGCTGATTAATAACGCAACCCACATAGAACTTAAAGGTGAATCCATGAGAAAAAGACAGAAAAAATAACTATGTTTGCAACTGGAAATTACAGACGTGATGCCGGTACCCATTACACCGCTACAACCGGTACCTATTTGACCGCTATAACCGGTATCCTTTACTCCGCTACAGTCGGTACCATTACACCGCTATCATCAGAAAAAAAAGCAACAGGAAATATTGAACCAGCAGAAGGCTATAAGAGAGGGCAAATTGAAGGGCTAAAGCAATTTGCTACTTTCAATGACTGAAATAGGTAACTTTAGCCAAACCTTGAGTTTAGCACATAGAAACGGACCACCTCTTAAATTTCAGCGACACCCCCCCAAGTTTTATCAGATAAAAGACAGTCCATTAATACCAAATAAACATCCGAACACCCAATTGTTGAACGAAATTGAGGAAATTTCGATTTGTAAGCATTATATTTGCACACAAAATATAAAGAATCTATGAACATACTACTTCTCATTGGAGGTTTGCTCCTCATCCTTTTGGGAGCCAGTGGATTGACAGACGGTGCAGCTTCCATCGCCAAACGATTTAAAATACCTTCTATTGTTATAGGATTGACCATTGTAGCCTTCGGCACTTCAACCCCTGAGCTTGCAGTGAGCGTCTCTTCTGCCCTGAAAGGTAGTGCGGATATTGCCATCGGTAATGTCGTTGGTAGCAATATATTCAACACATTGATGATAGTAGGGTGCACAGCTCTATTTGCACCAATCGTGATTACTCGCAGCACACTACGCAAAGAAATACCACTATGCATCCTCTCTTCAATTGTCTTACTGATATGCGCCAACGATGTCTTCTTCGATAAAAGTGAAGATAACATTCTGAGCATTACAGACGGTTTGATCATGCTTTGCTTCTTTATTATCTTCTTGGGATATACCTTTGCCATCGTCTCAAACAATCGCACAGAGAGTAGCAATGAAGAAGAAGAGATTAAGCAAATGCCCATATTCAAATCGACACTCTACATTATTGGCGGATTGTGTGCACTCATCTTTGGCGGACAATGGTTTGTGGAAGGTGCCAGCGGCATTGCACGAGGATTGGGTGTAAGTGAATCGATCATAGGCCTAACATTGGTTGCAGGAGGAACTTCTTTACCTGAGTTAGCCACATCAATTGTTGCGGCTTTGAAGAAAAACCCCGAGATCGCCATTGGTAATGTCATTGGTAGTAACCTCTTCAATATCTTTTTTGTATTGGGATGCAGTGCCACCATCACCCCGCTCCATTTAAGCGGTATTACCAACTTCGACTTATTAACGCTAGTTGCATCGGGCATTTTATTGTGGTTGTTCGGCCTCTTTTTCGCAAAGCGTACCATCACACGAATAGAAGGGAGTATTCTTATTTTATGCTATATTGCCTACACCGCTACACTTATCTATATGGCCTAATAAAAAAATACAACTTTACACCCCCACCAAATAATAAATACAATCATGGCTATAATCATAAAAAAAGTATCAGATAGAAAAGATCTTAAGAAATTTATCCGACTCAACTACGAACTTTACAAAACCAACCCTTATTCCGTCCCCGATCTTTATGATGACATGCTGAACACGTTCAACAAGAAAAAGAACGCAGCATTCAAGTTCTGTGAGGCAGATTATTTCCTAGCCTACAAAGATGGGCAGTTAGTAGGACGCATAGCAGCCATCATAAACAAAAAGGCAAATAGCATCTGGAATAAGAAAGAGGTTCGTTTTGGCTGGATAGATTTTATTGATGACATAGAGGTGTCATCTGCATTGCTAAAAGCAGTAGAAGAATGGGGAAAGGAAAGAGGGATGGAAGCGATACAAGGCCCACTTGGTTTTACCGATTTTGATGCAGAAGGAATGCTTATTGAAGGATTCGATCAGTTAAGCACCATGGCAACGACCTATAATTATCCTTATTATCCCCAACACATGGAGAAGCTTGGATACGTAAAAGATGCCGACTGGATGGAATACAAAATATACATACCGGAATCAGTGCCGGAAAAACATCAGCGCATATCCGATTTAGTTCAACGAAAATACAATCTGAAGGTTAAAAAATACACTTCTGCAAAGAAATTATCCGAAGAATATGGGCAGGCTATCTTTGAGCTTATGAATGAAGCTTATAGTCCACTATACGGATATTCTCCCCTTTCGCAAGGACAAATCAATCAATACGTAAAAATGTATCTTCCGATCGTCGATCTGCGCATGGTCACTTTAATTACAGACCAAGAGGACAAACTGATTTGCGTAGGGATCTCTATGCCATCTCTTTCAATCGCTTTGCAGAAAGCGAAAGGCAGAATGCTTCCTTTCGGATGGTATTATTTATTCAAAGCTTTATTCATGAAGAATAGAGCCAAAATGCTAGATTTACTATTGGTTGCAGTCAAACCTGAATATCAGAATAAAGGCGTTAATGCGCTGTTATTTTCCGATTTAATTCCGGTTTATCAGAAATTAGGTTTTATCTTTGCGGAAAGCAACCCTGAACTTGAGTTAAACGGAAAGGTTCAAGCTCAGTGGGAATACTTTAAAACAGAGCAACACAAACGCCGACGTGCGTTCGTGAAGAAAATCAATTAAAAGGCCGGAAAGGCAGTAAAGCCAAAGAGTACAGTATTTATTTATGGAAGAAATTTACGAAGAAAAGCAGCAAGAAGTTTCTTATACCGAGGATAATATCAGAACACTCGACTGGAAAGAGCACATCCGTCGCCGCCCCGGTATGTATATTGGAAAGTTAGGAGATGGTTCACACTCGGATGACGGCATCTATGTCCTTCTCAAAGAAGCGATGGACAACTCCATTGACGAGTATATGATGGGGTATGGCAAAACAATTGAAGTCACTGTAGCCGAGGGGAAAGTGACTGTTCGTGACCATGGCCGCGGCATTCCGCTTGGTAAAGTCGTTGATGTTTCTTCCAAAATGAATACCGGAGGAAAATATGATTCCAAAGCATTCAAGAAGTCCGTTGGTTTGAACGGAGTGGGTATCAAAGCCGTGAATGCCTTGTCGAGCTATTTCAAAGTATGCAGCTTCCGAGATGGAGAAATGAAAGCCGTACAATATGATCAGGGAAATATTATCGAAGAATCTCCTATCGTAACTACTAGGGAGGATAACGGAACATTAACCGAATTTATCCCCGACAACAGCATCTTTAAAGACTATCAATATCAAAGAGAATACATTGAGCCACTACTAAAAAACTATGTGTTCCTCAATTCAGGACTAAGCATTATTTTCAACGGAAAACGTTTTCACTCACGCAACGGGTTAGTCGACTTGCTCAATGAGAATATGACTACCGATCCACTCTATCCCATCATCCACTTAAAAGGCGATGATATAGAATTGGTATTGACTCACAGTAACCAATACGGAGAGGAATATTATTCATTTGTAAATGGACAACACACCACACAAGGCGGAACGCACCTAACCGCTTTCCGTGAAGCGTTGAGTAAAACCATCAAAGAATACTTCTCTAAAAACTTTGATTATGCCGATATCCGTAGCGGTATCGTAGCAGCCATAAGCATCAAAGTGGAAGAACCTGTCTTTGAATCGCAAACAAAAACAAAACTGGGTTCAAAAGATATCTCTCCTGATGGCCTGTCCATAAGCAAGTTTATTGGAGATTTCGTGAAGAAAGAATTGGATAATTACCTCCATATCAACCACGAGACGTCCGATATCATGCTGCAAAAGATTCAGGATTCGGAAAAAGAACGAAAGGCCATAGCCGGAGTAACGAAACTAGCCCGGGAACGAGCAAAAAAAGCAAATTTGCATAACCGCAAGCTGCGCGACTGCCGAATTCACCTGAATGACAGTAAAGGGAAAGATCTTGAAGAATCGAGCATCTTTATCACTGAGGGTGATTCTGCCAGCGGTTCAATCACCAAAAGCCGGGATGTGAATACGCAGGCCGTATTCAGCTTACGAGGTAAGCCCCTTAACTCTTACGGGCTAACAAAGAAAATCGTTTATGAAAACGAAGAGTTTAATCTGCTTCAGGCAGCCCTGAACATAGAAGACGGAATTGAAGCACTTCGCTACAACAAAGTGATTGTTGCTACCGATGCCGATGTGGACGGAATGCACATCCGACTGTTATTAATAACATTCTTTCTTCAGTTCTTTCCGGACTTGATAAAGAAAGGGCATGTATACATTCTGCAAACACCTTTATTCCGTGTTAGAAACAAGAAAAAAACAATGTATTGCTATACGGATGATGAACGAATAAAAGCGATTAACGAATTAGGACCAAATCCGGAAATCACCCGATTCAAAGGATTGGGAGAGATCTCTCCGGATGAATTTAGGCACTTTATTGGCAAAGACATCCGCTTGGAGCAGGTTTCACTTCGTAAAAATGACTTGGTAAAAGAGCTCCTTGAATTCTACATGGGCAAAAACACCATGGAAAGGCAGAACTTTATTATTGATAATCTGGTTATAGAAGAAGATATTGCGTAACATGAAAAGAGCTATATTCCCTGGAACATTCGATCCTTTCACCATCGGACACAACTCAGTTGTGCTTCGTTCACTTACTTTTATGGACGAAATTATCATAGGAATAGGTATTAATGAAAATAAAAACACCTATTTTCCTATAGAAAAGCGCGTGGACATGGTTCGGAAGTTCTACAAGAACGAACCACGGATTAAAGTACAGTCTTACGACTGTCTGACCATTGACTTTGCGCAACAAGTAGATGCGAAGTTCATCATTCGTGGCATTCGTACAGTAAAAGATTTCGAATACGAAGAGACCATTGCCGACGTTAATCGTAAATTGGCAGACATTGAAACAATCCTCCTATTTACTGAACCCGAGCTGACTTGCATTAGCTCTACTATTGTACGTGAACTTCTCAGCTATAACAAAGATATTAGTCAATTCATTCCTGAAGGAATGGAATTATAAAACAATAAATATGAAAGAAAAGAAAAGTGGGCTATTAAACCCAACGCTAATAAAAATTCTCCTCTTAGCATTCATTACGTTTAGCAGCCTAACTGTTTCTACTGTCGTAGGACAAAACTACGGAACCGAAGCTTCACGCAAACTTCAAATGGCTCAATTTGCCATCACCAATCTATATGTAGATAAAGTAGATGAAAACAAGCTGGTAGAAGAAGCTATTATCAAAATGCTGGCTCAACTCGACCCGCACTCCACCTATTCGGACGCCGAAGAGGTAAAGAAGATGAATGAACCTTTAGTTGGCAATTTTGAAGGCATCGGGGTACAATTCAACATGGTTGAAGATACGTTATTTGTTATCCAACCAGTGAGCAACGGGCCTTCAGAAAAAATTGGGATTCTGGCTGGTGATAGGATTGTGGCAGTTAACGACACTGCCATAGCCGGTGTAAAGATGAGTACGGAAGAGATCATGAGCCGCTTAAGAGGGCCGAAAGACTCAAAGGTAAATCTAACGATTGTAAGGAGAGGAATCAAAGAACCTTTATTATTTACTGTAAAAAGAGATAAAATTCCTATTTACAGTTTAGATGCGACCTATATGATTCAACCTAAGATTGGTTATATTCGCATCAACCGATTCGGTGCTACCACTGCCGAAGAATTTAATAAATCATTGAAGGATCTACAGAAAAAAGGGATGAAAGATCTGATCCTTGACCTGCAAGGGAACGGTGGAGGATACTTAAATGCAGCCATCGACTTAGCCAATGAGTTTCTCGAGCAAAAAGAGCTCATCGTATATACGGAGGGAAGGAACTCACAAAGAAGCGAGTTCTTCGCCAAAGGTACAGGCGATTTCAGAAAAGGACGTCTGATTGTACTTGTTGATGAATTTTCGGCTTCAGCCAGTGAGATTGTAACAGGTGCAGTGCAGGATTGGGATAGAGGTATTGTTGTGGGACGTCGTTCATTTGGCAAAGGGTTAGTGCAACGCCCTATCGATCTGCCCGACGGCTCAATGATCCGTCTCACCATAGCCCGGTATTATACACCGGCAGGACGTTGTATCCAGAAGCCATATAATATGGACGAAAACAAATCCGAAACCGAAAAAAAAGGAGGAGAATTTGAAGCCTATAATCAAGATTTGATCCATCGCTATAATAGTGGTGAAATGACAAGCGCAGATAGTATCCATTTCCCCGATTCACTGCAATGCAAAACAAAGAAGCTGCAACGAACAGTATACGGTGGTGGAGGTATTATGCCCGACTATTTTGTACCAATTGACACAACCCAATATACAAACTATCACCAAAATTTGGCAGCGAAAGGTGTTATTCTTAAAACAACCATGAAGTTTATTGAAAATAACCGGAAGCAACTATTGGCAAAATATGATAAATTTGAGACTTTCAATAAAAGCTTTGAAGTAAGTGACGAGATATTGAAAGAGATGACAGATCTTGCCGATAAAGAGAAAATCAAATTTGAAGAAGATCAGTATAACAAATCATTGCCGCTGATAAAAGCACAACTCAAAGCATTGATTGCCCGTGATTTGTGGAATATGAGCGAATACTTTCAAGTCATTAACACCACAAATAAAAGTGTTGTTAGAGCTACAGAGATTCTCAATTCAAAGGAATATGAAGATATCTTGAAAGCCGTTCGAAATTAATAATTCAAAAATGTCTGCTTTCGCTTCTGTGGGAGCAGACATTTTTTGAGCCACCTGTTTATATATACATTTGCCACTGCACATCCGGTTCCGATAAGGGCTCCGGCAAAAACATCTGAAGGATAGTGAACTCCCTCATTCATTCTGGCAAAACCGACAGAACATGCCCAGACAGCAGATGGTGCAATCACATACCATTTGGGATATTTAATGCTCAAAGCCGTAGCTAAAGAAAAAGCAGAAGCTGTGTGAGCCGAAGGAAAAGAGGAACTACTTGGCCTTTCTTGCGCATCCACTCTATCCGGATAACGCTCAAAAGGACGCTCTCTACCTACTAACGACTTCAGTCCATAAGTCACTGCAAAGGCCCCAACAACACTACTTCCAATATAAAATGCATCCTCGAACAATTCCTCATTTTTACTTATTCCTGCATAAAGCGCCATTACAGTAGGGATTCCCACTACAACGTAAGGAGTCGTATTAGACAGCACCTTACTATAATTCCGAACAAATGTTTCATCGATAGTATTTATTTTATGTAATGTATTAATATCCCAGTTCTGTCCATAGATATCGACAACTGATATCATTAAGAGTAGCATTACAAAAAAAGCTTTCATTATCTCTGCTATTTAGTTGTTTTTGCAAAGATATGCTAAATTAGTAAATCTATATCATCAAAAAATATATCTTTGTTTTCAATTAGAAAATCCATAGCAGTTCATGACAAAAGAAAACCTTTGTAAAAGGCTAAATGATTGTTCCAAATGCCCTAAAGCCTCCGACGAGAGTTTAATCCGTCAGAGCTTCGCTAAAGGGCATCATCTTCCACAAGATAAGTGTACCCAAAACTGCATGCTCTTTATCTTAAAAGGTCAACTGTTGATTAATAGCGAAGAGTATCCGGGTACCACGCTTCGGGAAGGAGAATTTATTCTACAAGCCATTAACTCTAAATTAGAACTACTAGCTCTCACAGACGTAGAATACCTGCTTTATTGGTTTAATCAACTCCCTCTCATTTGCGAAGAACGTTATCAAGAGATAATTGGAGACTCTGAAGCTCCTATAACTTATACCCCACTCACAGCAATTCCCCGCTTATCAAATTTCTTACGAGACATGTTCGATTACTTAGAAGATCGGTCGTGTGGAAAGTTTATTGAGATCAAATGTCAAGAGCTTATTTATATCATAACGTGTTATTATCCCCTCCCTCAGCTAAGTGCCTTTTTCTACCCTATAAGCCGATACACCGAAAACTTCCACTACTTCGTTATGCAGAACTATAGTAAAGTAAAGAACGTGGAAGAATTTGCTCATTTGGGAGGGTATAGTACCACCACTTTCCGTCGTCTTTTTAAGAACATGTATGGGGAGCCGGTATACGAATGGATGCTAAATAAAAAGCGAAAAGCCATATTGGACGATCTGCAAAACACAAAACACAAAATTGGTGAAATCAGTAGTCGTTACGGATTTGATACCCTGTCGCATTTTGCACATTTCTGCAAATCATCCTTTGGATATTCTCCGCGTGAAGTTCGCTCGCAAGCTGCCAAAGGAGAAATAGTAGAGATAAAATCGCAAAAAGAAGAACGATGAAAGTAGTCAATGACAACATCCACGCATAGCTTCATTTAAAGACAAACACATCTCTTTTGGGTGCTTTTTATCCTAGCCCCATTAAGGAATTATTTCTTTAATTGTTTGCTTAATCAAGGTATTTCCCGTACTTTTGCGTAATAAAAAGACAGGCATAATAAAAGTATAGTTCTAATAATTAAATAATTTAAAATCGATCATTTATGTGGTTAAGTAATTCATCTGTAGGAAGGAAAGTGGTGATGAGCATTACAGGACTTGCCCTTATCCTATTTCTAACGTTTCACATGGCGATGAATCTTGTTGCAATCATCAGTGGAGATGCTTACAACGTGGTTTGTGAGTTCTTGGGAGCAAACTGGTATGCTTTAGTCGCTACAACAGGATTGGCTGCCCTATTCGTAGTCCACATTGTTTATGCCTTTTGGCTAACAATACAAAATCGGAAAGCACGCGGCAGCGAACGCTATGCCGTAGTTGACAAACCTAAATCTGTAGAATGGGCTTCACAAAACATGCTTGTTCTGGGTATTATCATTTTTGCCGGACTGGGATTACACTTTGCTAATTTCTGGTACAAAATGCAATTTAATGAACTCACGGGTGTACTTCCTAATGTTGACCCTCAGGATGGTGCTGCTCTAATCAGAGAAACATTCAGTAATCCGGCGTTGGTAGCTCTTTACCTCGTTTGGTTAGGAGCTCTTTGGTTTCATCTCACTCACGGGTTCTGGAGTTCTTTACAAACAATAGGCTGGAACAATAAAATCTGGTTCGAACGCTGGAAGCTTGTTTCCAACATCTATTCAACAGTTATTGTTGGCGGTTTCGCTCTGGTAGTTATCGTATTCTTCGTTAAGTCGTTGGTGTGCGGAGCTTGTTAGTAATAGAAAATTGTAATTCATTAAATTGTTAAAGCATTATGACTAAGATAGATTCAAAGATTCCTGAAGGCCAATTGGCTGAGAAATGGAGTAACTATAAAGCTCATCAGAAACTTGTAAACCCCGCCAACAAACGCCGTCTCGACATCATCGTTGTTGGTACCGGCTTAGCGGGTGCCTCTGCTGCCGCTTCACTAGGTGAAATGGGATTCAAAGTATTTAACTTCTGCATCCAAGATTCTCCTCGCCGTGCTCACTCTATTGCTGCACAAGGTGGTATCAACGCTGCTAAGAATTATCAGAATGACGGTGACTCTGTATACCGTTTATTCTATGACACAATAAAAGGTGGTGACTACCGCGCACGTGAAGCCAATGTATACCGTTTGGCTGAAGTATCCAATGCCATCATCGACCAGTGTGTGGCACAAGGTGTTCCTTTTGCCCGCGACTACGGTGGCACACTTGATAACCGCTCTTTCGGTGGTGCTCAAGTATCTCGTACATTCTACGCCAAAGGACAGACAGGCCAGCAATTGCTGCTAGGTGCCTACTCTGCACTCAGCCGCCAAGTACACAAAGGAAACGTAAAACTCTATACCCGCTACGAGATGCTCGACCTTGTTGTTATTGACGGTCGTGCTCGTGGTATTATTACCCGCAATCTGGTTACCGGAGAGATTGAGCGCTTTGCCGCCCACGCAGTAGTTATCGGCACAGGTGGCTATGGTAATGCATTCTTCCTTTCAACCAATGCAATGGGTTCTAACGCATCCGTAACTATTCAATGTTATAAAAAGGGTGCTTATTTCGCTAACCCTTGCTACGCACAGATTCACCCTACTTGTATTCCTGTTCACGGTGATAAGCAGTCTAAGTTAACTCTGATGTCTGAATCACTTCGTAACGATGGTCGCATTTGGGTTCCTAAAAAGCTAGAAGATGCCAAAGCTATTCAAGCTGGAACCAAGAAAGCAACAGACGTACCGGATGAAGATCGTGACTTCTATCTGGAACGTCGTTACCCCGCATTTGGTAACCTTGTACCTCGTGACGTTGCATCTCGTGCAGCTAAAGAACGCTGTGATGCAGGCTTCGGCGTAAACAACACCGGTTTAGCTGTATTCCTGGATTTTAAATATGCCATTGATCGTTTGGGCGAAGATGTTGTTCGTGCTCGTTACGGCAACTTGTTCGATATGTACGAAGAGATCACTGACGAAAACCCTTATAAATCACCAATGATGATCTTCCCTGCTATCCACTACACAATGGGTGGTATCTGGGTTGATTACGAATTGATGACTTCCGTTCCCGGTCTATTTGCTATTGGCGAATGTAATTTCTCCGATCACGGTGCCAACCGTTTAGGTGCTTCTGCTTTGATGCAGGGTTTGGCCGACGGATATTTCGTATTGCCTTACACTATTCAAAATTACCTTGCAGACCAAATCCAGGTTCCTCGCTTCTCTACTGATCTACCTGAGTTTGTAGAAACAGAGAAAGCTGTTACCGAGAAGATCAACAAGATCAAGGCGGTTAATGGTAAACATTCAGTTGACTCTATTCATAAGAAACTAGGTCACATCATGTGGGACTTTGTAGGCATGGCTCGCACAAAAGAGTCTTTGCAAAAGGCTATTGATGGCATTAAAGAAGTAAAGAAAGACTTCTGGGCAAATGTACGCATTCCGGGAGATGTAAACGAACTGAACGTAGAACTGGAAAAAGCACTTCGCTTGGCAGACTTCATTGAAGTAGGTATGTTGATGGCTGTTGACGGGCTGAATCGTGAGGAATCTTGCGGTGGTCACTTCCGCGAAGAATATCAAACTCCGGAAGGCGAAGCTCTCCGTGATGATGCAAACTTCTCTTATGTAGCTTGCTGGAAATATAAAGGCGAAGATTCTGAACCGGAATTGATTAAGGAAGATTTGAATTATCAGTTTGTGAAGGTACAAACCCGTAACTATAAAGCATAATAGACAATGGAAAAAAATATATCATTCACGCTTAAAGTATGGCGCCAAAAAGGCCCTAAAGCAAAAGGTGCCTTTGAAACATACCCAATGAAAGACATTTCCGGAGATACTTCATTTCTTGAAATGCTCGACATCCTGAACGAAGATCTTATCAACGAAGGGAAAGAACCAATTGTATTCGATCATGACTGCCGCGAGGGTATCTGCGGCATGTGCTCTCTCTACATCAATGGACATCCTCACGGACCGGCAACAGGTGCAACTACTTGCCAGATGTATATGCGTCGTTTCAATGATGGTGACACGATCACTGTAGAACCTTGGCGTTCTGCCGGCTTCCCGGTCATCCGCGACCTGATGGTAGATCGCACTGCTTTTGATAAGATCATACAGGCAGGTGGATACGTTAACATCAACACCGGTGCTCCTCAAGACGCCAATGCTATCCTGATTTCGAAAGAAATTGCCGACGAAGCAATGGACTCAGCTTCATGTATTGGCTGCGGTGCTTGTGTCGCTGCGTGCAAGAACGGATCTGCCATGTTGTTTGTCTCTGCCAAAGTAAGCCAACTATCACTTCTTCCACAAGGAAAGATAGAAGCTCCACGTCGTGCTAAAGCAATGGTTTCAAAAATGGACGAACTGGGTTTTGGTAACTGCACCAACACACGTGCTTGTGAGGCTGAGTGTCCAAAGAATATTTCAATCAGCAACATTGCTCGTTTGAATCGTGACTTTATCGTTGCTAAGTTGAAAGACTAAAAACTGATTTAAACACATTCATAGAAAAATCCTCTACCGGAAACGGCAGAGGATTTTTTATTTATTCCCCAACTAACGAGTAAACAAACTCAAAAGCATCAAGTATGACTATATGAAAGTATTATTAACGATAACAAGTCAAAAAGACATATCGTGCACGAAAACACTAAATTTTCGTGAAATAAGATTAAAAGAGTAGAGAACAAGATGCGATTATTTGGAGGGATGTGCAAGAGCCCTTATATTTGCAGTGTGTTTTTCATAGTATTAGATTTAAGGTTAACAAAGGTTGGAGTCAGGCGTGACTCCTTTTTTTTTGCCCCTTACCCAAGTAGCTGATACATACCTCCTGCCAGCACACGCACAACGCCTTTCATTTCAAGTTCAAACAAAATAGCATTTATCTTGTGCACCGGAATATTAGTAGCTACTACCAAGGTATTTATTTGCTGATCTCCCTTCTCTAAGATAGAGACAATCGCTTGCTCTTCATCGCTCAGATCGGGAAAAAGAACTCGTTGGACACCTTCATTCTTCTTTGATTGCGATTCTGCGTCCCAACACATCGCACGCACAAAGTCTTCAGCCGACTGAATGAGCGTTGCTTTATTATCTCGAATCAATTGATTGCACCCTTTCGAATACTCATCGTTCACCCGACCGGGAAAAGCAAAACAATCCCGGTGATAACTCTCCGCGATATCCGCAGTAATAAGTGATCCACCTTTTGCCGCAGATTCCACCACAATAGTAGCATCGGAAATACCAGCCACAATACGGTTGCGACTCACAAAATTGTGCTTATCAGGATTCGTTTCCGTGAGAAACTCCGTAAGTAATCCACCATTGGCTAACATATCGACCGCTGTTTTTCTGTGCACGGAAGGGTAAATGCGGTCAAGCCCATGAGCTAAGACACCGACAGTAGGTAGATTATTGGCCAAGGCCGCCCGATGTGCGTGAATGTCGATGCCATAAGCCAAACCGCTCACAACAAGTACGTCCGGCACCAGCTCTCTCAATTCGTTGAGGAAACGAAGGCAAATCTGCTTCCCGTAATCAGTAGCATTTCGGGTACCCACCATGTTTATCGCCCTCAAAGTATTTAGTTCCGCACTTCCTCTATAAAAAAGAACAATGGGAGCATCATCACACTCGCGCATACGAGCGGGATATGTTTCCTCATTAATCGTTAGGCACTGAATATGATTCTTAACTATGAATTCATATTCTTTCTCCGCACGTTGCAAGGCCTCCGGACAATCCAAGGCTTCAACAACACGCATGGTAGCTCCTTTCATTAATTGTGGTAGTTCCGTCCGTCGTTTAAAAACACTAACGGCGTCTCCTACAGCATTGATAAGGTTTCGGCCCCATATCGGACCAATACCCGGTACTTGCGTCAGTGCTATGCTATAAATATATTCATCATCGCTCATTGTGTCAGATATGGAGTAAAGATACGATCGAAAAGCTCGCTCTGAGTAAGACGTCCGTTGACCAGACATACCGTTTCTACCGCTGCCTTAACCACCACCTTACTATCGTTCTTCCGAAAAATATCTTGATAGAATACATACTTAATACCCTCCTTTTTGAGGTAGAGTTTGGAGATAAACTCATCTCCACTCTTTAGGGGAGTTTTAAATGAAATGTTGATACGCGCCACCACTGGGTCAACTCCTTGCTCGTGCAAACCGGCAAAGCTTACACCTATTGAAGCAAGAAATTCATGGCGTGTATGCTCCAGATAATGCTGATAATTAGCATTATTGACTATCCCCTGCAAGTCGCATTCATAATCACGCACTTTCAGGGTTAATTCATAAATGTATTTATCCATGATATATAATATCTATTACAATGTATTTTTTTTCTTTTTGGCAGCTTTCAGCTCTTCTGTAGAAACCAGCTTAAATAACTTATCGCTGGGGCGGATCTTATCGGCAAGCTTGAATGAAAAGTGTTCGCCCTGTTTTACCACGTCCACAGGCTTCAAATCGACGCGGGCTTCCTCCAACGTAGTAAACACGGCACCGGTAGTAGGACCGGTTATCAGCAACTTATCACCTACCTTCACATCGGTAGCTTCCACAAGAAACTCCGCCACGCTAATATTACTGAAATAACGGATTCCCTTGCCCACGTACACTTTCTTTTCGGTAGCTTCCGAACCGTAATTCTTACTCCACTCGCCCAGACGCTGTCCCATGTAATATCCATCCCAGAAACCACGGTTAAAGACAGTTTTCAATCGCTCGTCCCATGCGGCAATCTTCTCATCAGTGAAGGTATCATCCAAACAAGCCGCAACAGCCTCTTTGTAGCATTTCACCACCGTACGCACATATTCCGGCCCGCGAGCACGTCCTTCTATCTTAAACACCCGCACTCCTGCATCCATCATCTTGTTCATGAAATGAATGGTCTTTAAGTCTTTGGGCGACATGATGTACTGATTGTCAACGTCCAACTCCACGCCTGTGTCCTTATCACGCACGGTGTATGCACGTCGGCATGCCTGTGTGCAGGCACCTCGATTCGCTGAACTGTTCATTTCGTGCAGAGATAGATAACATTTGCCCGACACCGCCATACAAAGCGCTCCGTGACAAAACATCTCAATACGAATCAGTTCGCCATTAGGCCCACAGATATTCTCTTCTTTTATCTGTTGATAGATTTCCGCCACCTGATCGAGACTAAGCTCACGAGCAAGCACTACCACGTCAGCGAAGAGTGCATAGAACTTTAAAGCCTCCACATTCGAAATGTTCAACTGAGTAGAGAGATGCACCTCCTGCCCTATCGTACGGGCATAGTTCATCACAGCCACATCTGCAGCAATCACAGCCGAAATGCCGGCTTCTTTAGCTGCATCAACAATGGTACGCATCAACGTCAAGTCATTATCATAGATAATTGTGTTGACAGTGAGGTAACTCTTCATCCCGTGTTCATCGCATGTTTTGGCTATCTCACGCAAGTCTTCTACGGTAAACGTATTCGATGAGCGCGAACGCATATTCAGATTTTCAATACCAAAGTAGATTGAGTCTGCTCCTGCCTGAATAGCAGCGGCAAGAGACTCCCGCGAACCGACAGGAGCCATTATTTCGAAGTCTTTTATCATTTTGAATAATTAATTAAATACCGGTTCTGAAGTTTTTAACACCTACCGCTACCTCCCTAGATAAAGGGCAAAGCAGCATCTGCTGCTCAAAACTTAGAACTTAACTGCGCAAAGGTAGGCTTTTTTCCGTATTTTTGTAACCTAAACAACTGTAGATTATGAAAATAGGAAACATAGAATTAGGCAATCAACCTGTATTTCTCGCACCAATGGAGGACGTGACCGACCCGGCCTTCCGCTTAATGTGCAAGAAATTCGGTGCCGACATGGTATATACCGAGTTTATCTCGAGCGATGCATTGATACGTTACGTGAACAAAACAACTGAAAAACTCACCATTTGTGACGAAGAACGCCCCGTTGCCATTCAGATATATGGAAGAGAAACCGATGCAATGGTAGATGCTGCCCGCATCGTGGAAGAAGCCAATCCAAACATTCTCGACATCAATTTTGGCTGTCCGGTAAAGAAGGTAGCAGGTAAAGGAGCCGGTTCGGGTATGTTGCAGAACGTGCCAAAGATGCTGGAAATAACACGTGCCGTCGTTGAAGCCGTAAAGATCCCCGTCACGGTTAAGACCCGTCTTGGCTGGGATGCAGATAATAAGATTATTGTGGAACTGGCCGAGCAACTGCAAGACTGTGGCATTGCTGCGCTAACCATCCACGGGCGCACTCGTGCCCAGATGTACACGGGCGAAGCGGACTGGAATCTGATAGGTGAGGTAAAAAACAATCCCCGCATGCACATTCCCATCATCGGCAATGGCGATGTAACATCTCCCCAACGTGTAAAGGAGTGTTTCGACCGCTACGGAGTAGATGCCGTAATGATAGGCCGTGGAAGCATTGGCCGCCCATGGATATTCAAAGAGGTGAAACACTACCTGGAAACAGGCGAAGAGCTTCCACCTCTCTCCTTTGAGTGGAAGATGCAAGTGCTCCGTGAAGAAGTACTGAGCAGTGTTGCTCGATTGGACGAGCGAAGAGGCATCGTTCACATCCGTCGTCATTTGGCTGCTACTCCTTTATTTAAGGGCATTCCCAATTTCCGCGAAACACGTATTGCGATGCTTCGCACCGAATCAGTAAAGGAACTATTTGAGATCTTCGAAACAATAACTCCACCGGAAACAGAATTAGGCAACGTGCTACCACAATAAAAAACGACCAAAAGACTTGCTAAAGGAAGCTTTGTGTTGTATCTTTGTAGAATGGAGGTCATGCTAACTACCTACAAGGAAAATAAAATGAATAAGATGTACAATAATAAATATATGACAATAAAACAATACACAACATTAATACTCCAAATAAGAAGTATTATGGAATAGTAATAATAATATAATAGACGCAAAAAGGTGGTAGTTCCTAGTTGGAATTACCACCTTTTTTGTATCCATAATTCACCATATATCAAATAAATGAGAAACACAGTCATAATAAATTTTGGTGCCATTTATAATAAATTGTTTTGGGATTTATTATAAATTGATTTTATAGTTATTAATAGACTATTTCTGAGCGTAAGGATATTAAACCACAACTTTTTCATCATAAGTCTCTAAAAACAACTTTAATAAAAATGACCTTTGCAAGCGTCCAAACATTCATGACATAATCGAGGCATTCAATTATTAAATACATATATTATTAATTACAAAAAGATAGGAAAGTTATCTTTTTAATGTTTAAACCGTCAACTTTAAAAGATTAAACGACTCAAGCTTTCAAGGACAACAAGTTAAGTTTTATCTCCTGTGAGAAAAGGGTTTTCATCTGCACAAACGACCAACATATAAATAAATTATCTATCTTTGTGGAATAATTAAGTACACGAACGTTTCTAAAGAAGCAGTCAATGATCACTAGCGAAACAATAAATTTAGAATCACTCTATAGGCTCTTGTTTGAAGAAGAAAAACTAATACTTTCCGACGAAAGTATACAAAAAGTTGAGAAGAGTTTCAGCTTCTTACAATCTTTTGTAAGCGACAAGATTATCTATGGCATCAACACGGGATTTGGCCCAATGGCGCAATACCGAATTGAAGACAAACATCTAACAGAACTGCAATACAATATTATAAGAAGCCATTCTACCGGAGCCGGGAAACCATTGCCTGAACTTTACGTAAAAGCATCCATGATTGCCAGACTCTATACTTTTCTTCAAGGAAAATCGGGAGTACACAAAGAATTAGTCTTACTTCTCACTGAATTTATCAACCACGATATTTGTCCACTCGTTCCCGAACATGGAAGTGTAGGAGCCAGTGGTGATTTGGTTCAACTAGCTCACATCGCACTAACTCTTATCGGAGAAGGAGAGGTGATATACCAGGGAGAAAGACGTGAAACTGCCGCTGTGCTAAAAGAGAACAATCTAAAGCCATTCTCTATGCACATCCGTGAAGGTTTGTCCGTAACCAATGGCACCTCAGTGATGACCGGCATTGGAATCGTTAATCTTATCTACGCACAAAAACTACTTCATTGGTCCATTGCCGCTTCCGTTATGATGAATGAGATTGCCTCTTCGTATGACGACTTTATGTCTCAACCGTTGAATGATGCCAAACATCACAAAGGACAACAAGAGATAGCCAAAGCAATGAGAGAATGGGCCTCAGGTAGCAATTGTATGCGACAAAGAGAGGATGAATTATATAATCAGGAGCCTCATCAAGAGAAAATATTTAAACACAAGGTGCAACCTTACTATTCACTTCGCTGCACTCCGCAGATACTTGGTCCGATATACGATGAACTTAGTTCTGCTGAGAGTGTGCTAATGAACGAAATAAATTCAGCTTGCGATAATCCTATCGTCGATCCGGAAACGCAAAACATCTACCATGGAGGAAATTTCCATGGAGATTACGTCTCCTTTGAGATGGATAAACTAAAAATAGCAATCACCAAACTAACGATGCTCAGCGAACGGCAGATTAACTACCTGTATCATGATCGCATCAACGGTATACTTCCTCCTTTTCTCAACATGGGAGTGCTAGGGTTAAACTACGGATTGCAAGCGGCACAATTCACTGCTACTTCAACGACTGCCGAGTGTCAGACACTTTCAAACCCAATGTATGTGCATAGCATCCCGAACAACAATGACAATCAAGACATTGTAAGTATGGGTACAAACTCGGCCTTACTAGCAAAAACAGTGATAGAGAACTCTTATCAGGTAATGGCCATTCTGTTTATGAGCATTGTACAAGCAGTAGATTGTCTCGAAATGAAACAGAATTTAAGTGAGCGTTCCAGAACAGTATACGAGGAAATCCGTTCGTTCTTCCCCGCATTCAAGGAAGATGCTGTGCTCTATCCTCAAATAGAGAAAACAATCAATTACTTAAAGAAATAATGAAATACGCACTAGTCACCGGAGGTAGTCGTGGCATCGGGCGAGCTATCTGTTGCAAGCTATCGAGCATGGGATATTATATCCTTATTAACTACCAGTCCAATGAGAACGAAGCAATGGCAACGTTAGAAAAGGTTCGTCAGCTGGGTTCAGATGGGGAACTTTTAAAATTTAACGTCGCAGATTCAGCAGAAGTTAAACAAGTGCTGGATCAGTGGAATGCCGGGCATTCGGGAGAATATATTGAAGTTCTTGTCAACAATGCAGGCATCAGAAAAGATAACCTCATGATATGGATGCCCGAAGATGATTGGCACAATGTGGTTAATACCGGATTAGACGGATTCTTCTTCGTTACGCAATCATTACTAAAAAATATGCTCATCCGGAAATATGGACGGATCATTAATATAGTCTCCCTTTCGGGCATTAAAGGAATGCCGGGACAAGTGAATTATTCCGCTGCCAAAGGAGGAATTATTGCCGCCGCCAAAGCCTTATCACAAGAAGTTGCTAGAAAAAACGTCACCGTAAATGCTGTTGCACCGGGCTTCATTAGTACCGATATGACGCATGATCTTAATGAATCCGAGTTAAAGAAGGTAGTTCCTATGGGCCGTTTTGGAAAAGCAGAAGAAGTAGCCGACTTAGTTGGTTTCCTTGCTTCAGAGCAGGCAGCATACATCACAGGAGAAGTAATTTCTATTAATGGAGGGTTATAGACCTAATACGATATAATTCAAAAGAAAGAATGAGAAGAGTAGTTATAACAGGAATGGGGATCTATTCGTGCATCGGTAAGAATCTGGACGAGGCGAAAGACGCTCTATATAACGGTAAATCAGGTATCGGAATTGACCCGGTGCGTAAGGAAATGGGATATTTTTCTTCGCTCACAGGTATACTGGAACGTCCTGATCTAAAAAAAATGCTAGACCGCAGAAAGCGACACTGCCTACCCGAACAGGGAGAGTATGCCTATATGGCTACTGTTGAAGCCTTCAAAAACGCAGGTATAGATGAAGCTTTTCTTGAAAAAAATGATGTCGGTATTTTATATGGTAACGATAGTAGCACGTCTCCCGTAATTAATGCAGTAGACATTATCAGGGAGAAGAAAAACACAGCATTGGTGGGTTCCGCCTCTATCTTTCAATCGATGAACTCTACCGTAACAATGAATCTTTCGGTCATCTTTAAATTGAGAGGAATTAACTTCACCATTGCGGGAGCATGCGCCAGTGGTTCGCATGCCATCGGCATTGGATATCTACTCATCAAACTGGGTTATCAGGATTGCATATTATGTGGAGGGGCACAAGAAGTAAACCCCTACGCCGTAGGTAGTTTTGATGGACTTAGCGCTTTCTCTACCCAGGAAAAAGATCCTCACAAAGCATCAAAGCCCTTTGATAAAAAACGAGACGGCTTAGTCCCCAGTGGAGGTGGAGCCAGCCTGGTTCTGGAGAGTTACGAATCAGCAATCAAGAGAGGAGCGCCTATCCTCGCAGAAGTAACAGGCTATGGTTTCTCTTCAAACGGAGATCATATATCCGTACCTAATGTTGACGGACCAAGAAAATCATTGCAAAACGCAATAAAAGATGCCGGCATCTCACTGGAAGAGATTAAATACATCAATGCACACGCCACTTCGACTCCTGTAGGCGATCTGAACGAGGCTAAAGCCATAAGCGAAGTCTTTAACGGATACAAACCCTATGTCACCTCGACCAAGTCAATGACAGGACACGAAATGTGGATGGCAGGAGCCAGCGAAGTGATTTACTCTACTCTAATGATGAACAACAACTTCATTGCGCCCAACCTCAATTTTGAAGAACCCGACGAAGCCTCCTCGCTTTTAAACATACCGGCACAAAGAGTGGATATAGAGTTTGACGCTTTTCTTTCTAACTCTTTTGGATTTGGAGGAACAAACTCAACATTGATTGTACGTAAATTCAAAGCATAAGAAACTGTATTTATAATTTTAATTGAATAAAAATATGACTAACGAAGAAATCATAGAGAAAATAAGAACAACATTGGCCGAAGAATTTGAGGTAGATATAGAACTCATTCAACCCGAAGCACTACTGATGCAAACATTAGAACTTGATAGTTTGGATTTGGTAGATATGGTTGTATTGGTAGAACAAAATTTCGGTTTCAACATAACCGGACAAGACTTTACCGAAATTAAAACATTTCAAGATTTCTACGATTTGGTGATTGCTCGCATAAAAGAAAAAGAAGCAAAATAATGTCAACTTGGAAAGGAAAGACCAGAGGAGGAGCATTCGGATACCTGTTTTTCATTTACTTGATCAGGTATCTGGGAATAAACACGGCCTATACTTTCCTTAGCCTCATCGTTCTCTACTTTATACCTTTCGCCCCTAAAGCAACGGCGAATATATGGTTTTATGCCCGCCATATATTAAATTATAGCCGAACCCGAGCCGTCAGGATGCTACTTTGCAACTATTACAGTCTGGGACAAATATTAATTGACAAAGTAGCGATAGGTAGCGGCTTGGTAGACAAATATCACTTCAAGTTTGAACATTATCCTGAATTTCTGAATGTTCTGAATAGCGATCAAGGAGTTATTATGATAGGTGCTCACGTAGGAAACTGGGAAATTGGAGCTCCCTTTTTCGATGAATATGGAAAGAAAATAAATATCGTGATGTACGATGCCGAACATCAGAAAATCAAAAAGATGTTGGAAGAAAGCTCCGCAACGAAAGATTATAAAGTGATTCCCGTTAATGAAGATAACCTGACCCATGTGTTTCAAATAACAGAAGCACTGCAGAAAAAAGAATATGTATGCTTTCAGGGTGATCGCTACCTAAATAAAGAAAAGCTTCTGAGTTGTTCCTTCCTTGGTAAACAGGCTTCGTTCCCCATCGGCCCATTTCTATTAGCTTCACGCATGAATGTTCCGGTTGTCTTTTACTTTGCCATGAGAGAAAAGAAACGAACGTATCGATTTCATTTCGTTTTAGCAGAGAAAGTAATACGAAGCAAAGAGAAAAAAGCAGAGCAAGCTTTATTGGAACAGTATGTGAATGCATTAGAAGAAATCGTGAAACAATATCCGGAACAATGGTTTAACTATTATTCATTCTGGAAAGCGCCAAAAAACAATAAACAGGCCGAAAAGCAATCGTCAAACTAAAACACCTAACTGTGATGAATTTATCTCCATCTTTGCAAAACCGATATACAAAAGAGCAACTGACAGCCTTACAGGCACAGCGATTAGCACAAGAGATAGCCTTTGGGCCTATCGTTTTTCAAGTTTCTCGTCTGATGTTAAAGTTCGGAATATTCCGTCTTCTTTCGGAGAGGAGAGAAGGATTAACCATCGATGAAATTAGTGCAGAGACAAACTTGTCTCGCTATGCCGCACAGGTATTACTCGAATCGTCACTAACCATCGGAACCATTCTTATTCAAGGTGATCTTTACATCCTAGCCAAAGCAGGATGGTTTCTGTTGAATGATAAAATGGCGCAAGTAAACATTGACTTCAATCACGATGTGAATTATCTGGGTCTTTATAATCTGGAAGAGGCATTGGTAAACGGGCGGCCAGAAGGATTAAAAATTTTTGGAGAATGGCCTACTATTTATGAAGGACTATCCAGCTTACCCGAAAACGTTCAGAAGAGTTGGTTCGGTTTTGATCATTACTATTCAGATTGTTCCTTCGAGCAAGCATTAACAATTGTGTTTAACAACCAACCTAAGAGCTTGCTGGACGTCGGAGGAAATACAGGAAGATGGGCCATGAAATGCGTAGACTACAGCAAAGAGGTTGAAGTTACAATCATGGACTTACCTCAACAATTGGAAATGATGAAACAACAGACAACAGGAAAACCGGGAGCCGACCGCATACACGGCCATGGCGCAAACCTGCTCGATAAGTCTGTACCTTTCCCAAAAGGGTTTGATGTCATCTGGATGAGCCAGTTTCTCGATTGTTTTTCGGAAGAAGAAGTGACCAGCTTGTTAACACGCGCTGCTCAATCGATGCATAGCGATAGCAGTCTCTTCATTATGGAAACATTCTGGGATCGCCAGAAATTTGAGACAGCATCTTATTGCTTAGCTCAAATAAGTCTTTACTTTACAGCAATGGCAAACGGCAATAGCAAAATGTATCATTCCGATGATATGATACGCTGCATCCGGGAAGCCGGATTAGAAGTAAAGGAAACATTTGATGATTTAGGATTGGGTCATAGCATCCTGCAATGCAAATTGAGATGAAAAGAGAAGTAATCGTTCAGCACGAAGGCATACTTCGGTTGATTCCCCAACGCTCTCCCATTGTAATGGTCGATAAGTTCTTTGGCATAGAGGAGGCTGATTCTTACACCGGACTGACTGTGACTTCAGATAATCTTTTTTGTAAAGACGATGAACTTCAAGAATCGGGAATCATAGAACATATTGCACAATCGGCTGCCGTACGAATAGGCTATCTATATACTCAAAAAAAAGAGGTCATCCCTTTGGGATATATTGGATCGGTAGATAAATTACAAATCCATAGATTGCCGAAGACAGGAGAAGAACTCTTTACTAAGATAACTGTCGTACAAGAAGTATTCGACATCACATTGGTCGCAGCACAAGTTACTTCAGATAACCAAGTCATAGCCGAATGTCGAATGAAGATATTTTTAAGTACAGAATAAAAAGATGAAGCGTAAATCAGACCGACACCAAGCAGCACTGACAGATCGTACCACAATAAAAGTTCGTTTCAGTGAAATAGATTCCATGCTAATTGTATGGCATGGCGAATACGTCCGCTATTTTGAAGACGGCAGAGAATCTTTTGGAAAACATTATGCGCTTGACTATATGAGCATCTACGAGCAAGGTTATATGGTACCAATAGTCGACTTAACATGCCAGTTTAAACAACCTTTATCCTTTGGAGAGGAAGTTGTTATAGAAACACGCTATATTGCATGCGATGCTGCCAAGATTAAGTTCGAATACACTTTATACCGGGCCAGCGATGAGAGCGTAGTGGCAACAGGTAGTACCATTCAGGTTTTTCTAAATTTAAAGAAAGAACTGGAATTAGTGAACCCGTCATTTTATTTGGCATGGAAAAAGAGATGGAACATAATCTAGACATATACATTTCCGCAGATGCCATTATCAGCTCTTTAGGATTTAGTACTCAGGAGAATCTGGACGCCATCCGAAACTACCGGAGTGGCATTGCACTGCAAAAAGAGGGTTGCATAGCGGATCATTCTATATTAGCTGCCACCATTGATAAGGAGAGACTAGGCAAATATGCCCTACAATACAAAATAACAGAATATACTTGCCTGGAGCAACTGTTCATTTTATCCATCACTCAGGTGTTGGAGCAATCAGGTATAAATCTGCAAGAGAAAGATTGCGGATTAATTCTCTCCACAACGAAAGGAAACATCGATCTTTTAAGTCGACAAACCGACACAGTAGACGAAAAGATCCTCCTTTGGAACATGGCAGAAAGAATTTCTCAACATTTTCATGCAGCCAACCAGGCGCAGGTTATCTCTAACGCCTGCATATCAGGAGTATCAGCGTTAATTGTAGCCAAACGATTGATAGAAAGCGGAGTATATAAGAAAGTCGTTGTGGCCGGAGGAGATATTCTTTCACATTTCATCACTAGTGGTTTTCTCTCGTTTAAGTCTGTCAGCGAAAAGAGCTGTAGACCTTACGACGCCCATCGCGATGGATTAAACTTGGGTGAGGCCTGTGGAGCAGTATTATTGACAACAGAAAAAACAACCAATAGTGTTATTCTGTCGGGTGGTGCTATCAGCAACGATGCCAACCATATTTCCGGTCCTTCACGAACCGGCGACGGATTGTCTATGGCCATTCAGCATGCAATGCACGAAGCCGGAGTCGAGCCCGGCGATATAAGCTTCACCAATACACATGGAACAGCAACTCTCTACAATGATGAAATGGAAGCAAAAGCGATTCATCTAGCCCACCTCCAAGACTCTCCTATTAATAGTTTGAAGCCTTACTTTGGCCATACATTAGGAGCATCGGGAGTTATTGAAACCATTATCAGTCTGCATGAACTAAACGGTGATCTGTTATTTGGAACTTTAGGATACGAAGAGTCGGGCGTCTCGATGCCTGTACTTGTAAATGCTACCCACCAAGCCTTAAAGATGAAAAACTGCGTGAAGACTGCTTCCGGCTTTGGAGGATGCAATGCAGCTATTGTGCTAACCCTTCCCGAATATCAGAAAGTTCATCCCGAATCATCTCCAATAAATATTCGCACTTCTGCCACTCTTTCTATTGAAAAAAGTCAGATAACTCTTAACGGAGAGATGATTTTCAACTCTTCTCATGAAGATTTCGCTTCATTTATAAGAGAAGCCTACAAAAGCTTAGGCGAAAACAATATGAAATTCTATAAAATGGACGATCTTTGCAAACTGGGATATGTCGCTGCCGAACATCTATTGAAGGGTAGATGTCACAAACCGGAAGAAATGGGCGTCTTATTATCTAATGCAGGCTCATCGCTTCATACGGATATCAGGCACCAAACTATTATAGACGAAGCCGGTGACGACAACGCCAGTCCGGCTGTATTTGTATATACACTACCCAATGTAGTATTGGGTGAAATTTGTATCCGACATAAAATACAAGGAGAAAACACCTTCTTTATAGATCAGTATTTTCAAGCTGATAAAATAGAGAAATATGCATGTATAGCCATGGAGAAGCAGAAGCTAAAAGACTGTATCATAGGATGGTGCGAACTAATAGGCAATCAATACAAAGCAGAATTTAAATTAATAGAAAAACAATAACCTAGACATGGAAGAATTAATAGAAAAACTCAAGAAAGAATTAATAGAAGAACTGAATCTCGAAGAAATCACCCCGGAAGAGATTGACAGTGAAGCGCCACTCTTTGGAAATGAAGGGCTCGGGCTAGATTCTATTGATGCGTTGGAAATCATTCTGATATTAGAAAGAAGCTACGGAATAAAAATAGAGAATGTGAGTGAAGGTAAACAGATATTCTATTCGGTACGCACAATAGCGGATTATATTACAGCTTCACAGAAAAAATGAAAGTATACGTTACTGGGTTAGGAGTTGTTTCGGGCATTGGGTTAGGCATTGAAGAGAATATGGCTTCAATGAAAATGCAGAAACATGGCATGGACAAGATTACCCTCTTCTCCACCGAACTTGATGTGCCTGTTTCAGAAGTGAAACAGAACAATTCAGAACTCAAAGAACGACTCTCTCTTCCCGCAAAAAAGTGTTATTCTCGCACAGCATTATTGGGAATGTTGGCTGCTAAAGAAGCTCTTCTTGATGCACAAATTGATCCTGCATCTTCCCGTATCGGCTTCATCTCATCCACATCAGTCGGGGGAATGGATCTAAGCGAACATTTTTATTCTCAATTTAAGGATAATAATCATCGAGGCAGATTGAGAGAGATCATCTCTCATGATTGCGGAGATAGCACCGAGCAAATAGCCGAATATTTAGGTCTTAAAGGCTTTGTTACAACAATCAGTACGGCTTGCTCTTCAGCAGCCAATGCCATTATGCTAGGAGCCCGTTTAATAAAAAGCGGATACCTTGATATTGTCATTGCAGGAGGAACGGATGCTTTATGCAAGTTCACCCTCAACGGCTTCAATTCTCTGATGATTCTTGATAAGGTTCATTGTCGTCCGTTTGATGACTCACGTGCAGGACTTAATTTGGGAGAAGGAGCCGGATACTTGGTTCTGCAATCAGAAAAAGACTGCCATAAGAAACCGTACTGCGAGCTAAGTGGATACGCCAACGCTAACGAAGCCTATCACCAGACGGGTAGCTCTCCCGAAGGAGACGGACCCTTTTTATCCATGAGCCAAGCACTCGTTTCTAGTCAGCTTCTTCCAAAAGACATTGACTATATCAATGTACATGGCACCGGTACCCCAAGCAATGATTTCTCGGAGAGTAAGGCTATAAAGCGCATTTTTGGAAATCAAATCCCTCCATTCAGCTCTGTGAAAGCTTTTATAGGTCACGCACTTGGAGCTTCCGAGGGCATTGAAGCGGTATACTCTGCCCTTTCTGTATCCAGAGGCATCATCTATCCCAATCTGAATTTTCAAAAACCAATCGAAGGAATCGGGCTTTCGCCCGAGACAATATTCAAAGAAGGATTGCCTATAAAGCATGTACTATCAAATTCCTTTGGATTTGGTGGCAATAACTCCTCTTTATTGTTTTCAACGACTCAAAAGATATGATGCAACCTGTTTACATAAATAATGTTGCTTCTATACACCCTGATAGCAACGACTGCAACCAACCCTATCTGATTGCATCTGAACCTGATTATAAAACAATCATAACTGATGCTACACTAAGAAGGCGCATGAGCCGCATTGTAAAAATGGGGGTTGCCTGTGGTCTGGAGTGTATCGCACAAACTGCTCCCGAAGATATCCATGCAATTATCACCTCCACCGGCTTGGGTTGTCTGGCTGATACGGAGAAATTCATGAACGCCATCATTGATAATAAGGAACGAATGCTGAATCCCACAGCCTTCATTCAATCTACTTTCAATACCATCGGAGCACAAATAGCATTAATCCGTCAAATCCATGCCTATAATGTAACTTACGTACATAGAGGATTGAGCTTTGAAAGCGCATTGCTCGATGGCATACTAAAAATAGGCGAAGGTAACAGCAATGTATTAGTTGGTGCTACTGACGAAATAACTCCTGTGGCCTATACCGTACAGAAACGGTTAGGGCTATTAAAAGAGACTCAAGCCGGCGAAGGAGCTCAGTTCTTCCTACTCAGCAGTGAGAAGAACGGTGAGACACTTGGAGAGATAAAAGGATTGGAAACCTTTGTCCGTCCAGATTCTAAAGAAGAGATCAAAGATAAGATTCTTGCTTTTCTTGAGAGAAACAATCTCACGAACCATGACATTGACTGGTTCATTTCCGGAAAAAACGGCAATCGCCAGCAGGATGCTATCTATACACATCTCGAAAACATTCTTTTTTCCGAAGCAGAACACAGCACTTTCAAAGATCAGTGCGGAGAATATCACACAGCTTCCTCATATGCCCTATGGAAAGTAATCAAAACGTTCGGTGAGAGAAATAGCACTGCTGAATACGCTTTGATTTATAATCATTATCAGACAATCAATCATTCACTGATTTTAATTCGTAGGATATGATGATTACAGGCGTTATTCTTTTTGCAATACTATTCCTCATTTATGCCTCTTACAACATTAACTCGAATGTCTATATGAGAGTTTTCTGTAAAAAGCATACAAGGAAGAAAGTAGTGGCTATAACATTTGATGACGGGCCTGCCGGTTTGGAAACAGCTCGTGTTTTAGCCGTACTCAAGGAATACAATTTAGCAGCCTGTTTTTTCTGTATCGGAAACAAAATAAAGGGCAATGAAGCGTTACTACAGCAGATGGTTAGCGAAGGACACTTATTGGGCAACCATTCATACACTCATTCTACCCTATTCCCTCTTTACAGCCTACATAAAATGAAAGAAGATCTTTTGGACTGCCAACGGGAGATTGAAAGAGCAAGCTCACAGAAGACGAACTTGTTTCGTCCTCCATTTGGGGTAACCAACCCAACGATTGCAAAAGCAGTCAAACAATTGGGGCATATCCCAATCGGTTGGAATATTCGCACACTAGACACTCTGCAACATTCACCGGAGAAAATAGTGAGGCACGTTCAAAGAAAGTTACGCCCTGGCTCTGTTATACTGTTGCATGACAGAATGCCTCAAAGCAACCTATTATTAAAACAAATAATCGAGCTGATTATTAAAGAGGGATATTCCATCGTTCGCTTAGACAGCTTGATATAAAACGGAGAAGATGAAAAGATTATTTACGCAATTATTGCTAACTTTTGTCGCTGTAAGCTCTTTGCAAGCTCAGCAGATGAGAAAGATAAATCAAATGCAAGAATTTGATAAGCGCTTATCCCAAGAGACGCAGACATTGCAATCAATTGAGAGTGATTTCTCTCAAACCAAATATTTAGACGTGCTTGATGAAAAGGTAAAATCCCAAGGAAAATTTTATTATAAAAAGAGCAATAAAATCCGCATGGAATATACCAGCCCTATAAATTATCTGATTGTCATTAACGGAAGCAAATTGAAAATTGTATCAGATGGGAAGAAGAACATCATGAACGTGAATTCCAATAAGATGATGAACGAAGTACAAAATATGCTCACTGCCTGTACTGTAGGCGACCTATCCAAAATGTCGGCCAATTATCGATTAGAATATTTTGAAGACGCAAAGTCTTATTTGGTTAAGATAAAGCCAATCAGCAAAACCCTACAAGCATACATCACAAGTATACAGATTTACCTCGACAAAAAGGACATGTCTGTTTACAAGATGATTTTATCAGAAACAGCAACAAATTATACTGAATACGAGTTCTATAATAAGAAATTTAATTCATTGAAGAATGAAGCAATATTTGCAATTCATTAGTATACTGCTGATCATCATACTAAACCTTTCTTGTTCTCACAAAATAAGCGAAGGAGGTATCTCTTTGCCACCCATTGTAGAGGTTGATAGTCTATCACAAAAATATAACATCCAGATAGATTTTATGAAACATCATTTTAGCGGACTACTAATAGTACGCAAGATGGACGACCATGAAATAAGAATATTATCTTCTAGCTACTTCGGAATGAGTCTTTTCGATTTCTCATTTCTGAATGATAAATTTATTATCAATAGCTGCTTAGAGCCATTAAGAAAAAAGAAAATATTGAATCTGCTAGAAATGGATTTCAAAAACGTATTTCTAACAGGAAAAAGCAGCAAAAGGAAAGAGAAAAGTGCTATCTTTGAAAAAAGAACAAGCGGTAAGGGCTTTGGAAAAGCTGTTTTTTATAGCTCTGATTTCTCAGGAGAGATCCCTAATCGCATAAAAATAAGACATCCATGGATGCGGCTAACGATTCAGTTGGATAAATTAAACGAAAACAATCCATAATTATGCTTCTTGAAGGTTTTTATAAAATTAAGCATATAGCTACTGACGACCATATAATTTGGTGTGTCTCGGCAGAGCTGAATCCTAACCACAAACTCTATCAGGGGCATTTCCCCCAGCACCCCATTGTGCCGGGAGTCTGTATCTTGCAATTAATAAAAGAATGTACGGAGACAATACAAAACACCACTCTGTTGTATACGCAAATAACATCCTGCAAATTCCTTTCGACTATCGATCCGACCAAAAATCAAAGTCTGGAATTTACTCTGACAATCAAAAGCACTGAAAATGGACAAACATATTTGCTGGCAGAAGGAAAAGCGGCGAACAACTGTTTTATTAAACTAAAGGCCTTAGCGATAAATAAATAAGATGGAAAGAGAAGGATCTGATTTCTGGCACGAAAGATTAAAGCAACTTGAGGTTGTTGTCATCATTCCTACTTATAATAATGGGAAAACTCTGACAACAGTTATAGAGAATGTTCGTTTCTATTCGGAAGCTGTTATTATCGTGAATGATGGATCAACGGACGATACAGCCACAATTCTAGATAGCTTTCAGAAGATACAGGTTATAACACATGTTACAAACAAAGGAAAGGGAACAGCATTAAAAAACGGGTTGTCTCATGCTCAGAAAGCAGGATTCAGATATGCAATAACGATTGATTCAGACGGGCAACATTTTGCTTCCGACATTCCACTATTTATTGAATCTATTGAAAACGAGCCGGACATTTTGCTCGTCGGAGCGCGTAATCTCTCTTCGGACAATATGCCGGGGAAAAATACATTTGCCAATAAATTCTCTAATTTTTGGTTTACCTTGGAAACAGGATTAAAGTTAGAGGATACTCAGTCCGGCTTTCGACTGTATCCTCTGCACAAGATAGAACTTAACCGATTTTACTACACGGCTAAATATGAGTTTGAATTAGAAGCCATCGTTTTTTCAACTTGGAACGGTGTAAGAGTTAAAAATATCCCGATTCATGTCTATTACCCTCCTCAAGCAGAACGAGTATCGCATTTCCGCCCTTTTAGAGACTTCACGCGTATCAGCATTTTAAATACAATATTGGTATTAATCACTCTCTTATGGATCTGGCCTCGTGATTTTTTCAGAAAACTGACTCCAACTAATGGCAAGAAGCTTCTTGATACACATATCATCCATTCAAAAGAGTCAAATTTAAAAGTTACACTGGCAATTATGCTTGGCATATTCATGGGAATATTTCCGGTATGGGGATATCAGATGCTTATAACACTATTTCTGGCACATATGCTCAAATTAAACAAGGTAATCGCTATTGTCGCTGCCAACATTAGTCTGCCACCAATGATTCCATTCTTGTTATACGGAAGCTATTTTACAGGCTGTAAGGTACTGAATAAACCTACAGAATTAGAGTTTAGTAACATCTCACTTGAAAATGTAAAACAGGTATTGGAACAATATTTGATAGGAAGCATTATCTTTGCTGCTATTTGTAGCCTTATTATAGGAATCATTACCTTTGGGCTACTCTCTACTTGCAGAAGAATAAAAACATTATGACCACATTTTTTATCCAAATATATGATTACTTCAATAGGCACAAAATAATTTTTTACCTATCACTTTTTACTTGCGTATCACTCATGGCTTTCTTTGCCTTTCAGATGAAATTTGAAGAAAATGTAACTCGCTTCTTTCCCGATGCAAAAGGCTCTGAAAATATTATTAAGGTGTTCGACAACTTAAAAATTAAGGACAAGATCATCGTAATGATTTCATCGGCAGATACCATTGCACCTGTGGATTCTCATGCACTGATTGATGCTTCTGAAGAGATAAAACAAAATCTTATTACTAAAGCTGGCAATACGCTGATCAAAGATGTTTTTTCTAAAGTTGACAGTAACCTCATCGGAGGCATCAGCGACTTTGTTTATGCCAACCTACCCCTCTTTCTTACAGATAAAGACTATCAGCATTTCGATTCTTTGCTAAGCCAAGAAGCTATCGAAAGTAATATGAAAAGAAATTATTCCAATCTTCTTTCTCCTGCCGGGATCGCTTTGAAGAGCTATATAATGAAAGATCCGTTAGGACTTGGTGGCAACACACTAAAGCAGTTGCAGAACTTTCAACTGGAAGCCAACTATGAAATGAATGAGGATCATATTTTCTCCAAAGATGGTTCTACGCTTCTAATGTTCATTACTCCGGTATATAATACCGGCAGTACGGGTAAAAACGATGCGCTTATCCAATTATTGGAGAACGAGATTAAACAAAGCAAAGAGAAGCATGCTGATATTAATATTGATTATTTCGGTGGGCCATCTGTTGCAGTATACAATGCCAGACAAATTAAGGAAGACACAATCCTTACCTCTTCCATTGCCTTAGCGATCATTATTATTTTTATTTCATTGGTATTCAAGCGGAAACGTTCCATTCCATTAATTATAGCCCCCGTATTATTCGGCGGACTTTTCTCCTTATGCCTCATCTACTTCATCAAAGGCAATATCTCGGCTATCGCAGTAGGTGCCGGTTCGGCGGTAATGGGCATCGCTCTTAGTTACTCCATACACATGCTTGCACATCAAAACCACGTTTCGTCTGTGCAACAATTGATTAAAGAAATAGCGTACCCCTTAACCATCGGGAGTTTCACTACTATCGGGGCTTTTGCCGGACTATTATTTACCAGTTCGGAATTACTCCGTGATTTTGGGTTATGTGCATCTCTAACTTTGATTGGTACCACTCTGTTCTGTCTCATTTATCTTCCTCATTTCCTAAAAGGTCAAGTTGATATAAAACAAGGAATCGTTCTACGTTTCATCGAAAAGATGAATGCATATCCTTTTGAAAAAAACAAATGGCTGGTGGGAGGGCTCTGTGTCTTAACGCTTATCTGTTTGTTCACTTCGCAAAAAGTAGGTTTCGATACTAATATGATGAATCTCAACTATGAGCCTAAACATCTGAAAGAATCAGAAGCAAGATTAATGAAGCTCTTCAATAATAAAGAGAAAACCGTTCTTTTTGTAAGTGTAGGAAAGGATATGAACACTGCAACAAAGAATTATGCAAGCACTAATCAACAACTATCCCGATTACAAAAAGAAGGAAAAATTCAAGCCTTTGCCTCCGCCGAACAATTCATGATTCCGCAAGCGGAACAAAAAAGGCGTCTACAAAAATGGAACCATTACTGGACAGCTGAAAAGAAAGCGTTCTTACGAGAACATGTTCAGGCAGAAGCAGAAAGATATCACTTCCGGACAGGATCTTTCGACGATTTCTATCGCTTGCTAGATCATCCCTTCCATGAATATAATTATCAAACACAAGAAGACAAAGCATCCCATAAGTTATTAGATGAATGGCAAAGTTCTGCCGATTCAACCTTTATGCTCATTACACAAGTTCGCATCAAGGAAACAGCCAAGGAGTCCGTATACCAAGGATTCGAAAACAACAATGGCGTCGTTATTTTCGATAAAGCTTACTTTGCCAACAAGTGGGTTTCGGCTATCCATGACAATTTTTATTTCATTTTATATCTATCTTCTTTTCTTATTTTCTTTGCTTTGTTGATTTCTTATGGGCGAATAGAACTTACCTTAATAAGTTTTCTGCCTATGCTTATAAGCTGGATTATCATCTTGGGATTAATGGGTATATTGGGAATAGAATTCAACATTATCAATATCATCCTTTCTACCTTCATCTTCGGCATTGGCGATGATTTCAGCATTTTCATTATGGATGGCCTGCAAAATCAATACCGAACAGGGAGAAAAGTGCTGAATTCACATAAAACAGCTATTTTCTTTTCTGCCTTCACCACTGTAATAGGTATGGGCACACTCGTCTTTGCACGTCATCCCGCCCTGCAATCAATCTCTCTAATCTCAATTTTAGGAATGATAACCGTTGTATTAGTGGCTTATACCATCCAACCAATTATCTACAAATTCTTTATTTCTACACCTGCTTCCAAAGGTTTGCCTCCGTACACATTATTGGGACTACTTAGAACGATAGCACTCTTTGCACTCTTTCTTACCGGATGTCTTTTCTTACGCCTTCTAATTTTAATCATGCACCTTGTACCAATACGCAAAGCACAGAAGAAACAGTTTATCTGCCAATTGATAAGGATTGCCTGCAGAGTAATATTGTATGCCGCTACATCTGTTCGGAAAGAAAAAATTAATCGATCAAATGAAACATTCAAAAAGCCGGCAATATTGGTAGCCAATCACCAGTCATTCATAGACATCCTCGTTCTACTTTCTCTTTCTTCTAAGATAGTAATGGTTACCAACCATTGGGTATGGCACTCTCCTTTTTTCGGGAAAATCATTCGCTATGTAGATTTCTACTATATAGGGCACGGGTATGAACAGTATGTAGAACACATGCGCAAGAAAGCAAGAGAAGGATATTCTATTGCTATCTTTCCTGAAGGTACACGCTCAAACAGCGGAAAGATTAGTCGTTTTCACAAAGGGGCTTTTTATTTGGCTGAGAAATTACAGATGGATATTATTCCTGTTATTCTTTATGGCAATGACAAAATCATAGCTAAAGCACAACCTTTCAATATCCGTAAAGGGATTATACTTATCAAAATATTACCACGTATTTCGTACAATGACCCCACGTTCGGAGCATGTCACCAAGAACATGCTAAGCGCATAGCTGTTTACATGAGAGAAGAATACGCACGTGCCTGCCGCGAGAAAAACACACCTGAAAATCCCGCTTTTTACGAAGCTTTGGTGCAAAATTACATCTATAAGGGGCCAGTTGAAGAGTGGTACATGCGAATCAAGGTTAAGATGGAAAAGAACTATTCTCTATTCAATAGCCTAATTCCTATGAAAGGACAAATCACCGACATCGGATGTGGCTTTGGACCACTTTGCTACATGCTGTCACTCATCTCTGAAGAGAGAGAAATTCTTGGAATTGATTATGACGAAGATAAAATAGCGGTAGCACAACGGGGATGGCTCCGTAACGAGCACATTCGTTTTGAGCATGCCGATGCATTAAATTGCACTTTGCCGGAGAGTGATGTATTCATTTTGAATGACATGCTGCATTATATTAGTTATGAACATCAACGTAGTTTGTTAAAGAGATGTGCCGCATTACTTCGCCCAAAAGGCATAATGATAATACGAGACGCTAATACTTCTAACAGTTCCAAACATCAGCTAACTCGGATCACTGAAGTATTGTCCACCCGAATCATCAAATTTAACCAAACTACAGCGCAGTTAAGCTTTACTTCCGAAGCACAGATGCGTAACATTGCTAAAGAATGTGATATGGAGATTGAAGCAATACAAAATGATAAATACACATCGAACACAATTTATATTTTCAGAAAACCAGAATAGTATATGACTAAATATGATATCATCATCATTGGCAGCGGACTCGGAGGACTGGAATGCGGAGCAATACTCAGCAAGGAAGGATATAACGTCTGTGTTCTCGAGAAAAATGCATTGTTTGGTGGATGCTTCCAAAGTTATCGAAGAAAGGGGCATCTGTTTGACACTGGTATCCACTACATTGGCAGCCTGGACGAAGGACAAATCATGAACCAATATTTTCGATATTTCGGGATCATGAATAAACTAAAGTTGCGGCGACTCGATGAATCTGCTTTCGACCAGATCTATTATAAAAATGACATTTATAATTTTGCCATGGGAGATTCCCTCTTCACAGAAACGTTAAGTGGATATTTTCCTCACGAAAAAGCTAATCTGCAACGCTATACTGAAAAACTGAGTGAAGTAGGCCGTCTGATTAGTGTTGATCATTTAAAAAAAGGCATTATCGCTGTAGAAGGAATGAAATACTTCAGCACATCTGCCACCGCTCTTATTTCAGAGATAACGCCTAATCGTGATTTACAAAACATTTTGTGTGGATCGTCATTGCTTTACGGTGGAATTAAAGACGTATCAACATTTTACCAGCATGCCATGATCAATCATTCGTATATCGAAAGCGCCTATCGCTTTGTTGACGGAAGTATGCAAGTCAGCTTGGAATTGATTAATGTGATACGAAGCAACGGTGGAACAGTATTAAACAATAAAGAAGTAACGCGTATTATCGTAGAAAACGAGAAAGTGAAAGGAGTGGAAATAAACAATGAAGAAATCATTGAAAGCAACTATGTAATTTCAAATATGCACCCTAAACGTACCTTAGAGTTATTAGACAAAAATCGTTCGATTAAAAATGCGTATATATCGCGGATAAATTCACTCAAGAATACTTATGGTGTCTTCACTCTTCATTTGGTGATGAAAAAAGAGAGTTACCCCTACATCAACAGTAATTACTATTTGAACGAAAACGATAATGTGTGGTATAATAAAGAAAACGGTCCGGAAATTACTAACTGCATGATTTCGATGCAAGCTTCATCGAAAAGTAAACAGTATGCAGAAGTTATTTCCATATTAACCCCAATGTATATAGATGAATTATCAGCATGGGAAAATACAACTTATGGGCATCGGGGAGAAGAATATGCCCGATTCAAAGAAAATAAAGCACAAGAAATCTTGGAATTCACTCGAAAGCATGGACTCGATTTTGGGCAAAATGTTGAAGCAATGTACACCACTACCCCACTGAGCTACAGAGATTATACCGCCAGTATTGATGGGTCAGCGTACGGGATTATTAAAAACTATAAATATCCTCAAATAGGTTTTGTCTCTACACGCACCAAACTTAATAACCTCTTCTTAACAGGACAAAACCTGAATGTGCACGGTGCATTAGGAGTCACTCTAACAGCCATTATTACTTGTTCTGAGTTTCTGGGACAAGAATACTTAGCAAAAAAGGTAGGAAATGCTTAAAACAATAAAGAAAATATTCAAATATACAGCCATCACGTTCTTGGCATTCATTATTGCTATATCCCTTTTCATAGGCTATTTGTACTATTCGGCCGATATGCTAACACCACACTATGTTTCAACGTCAACTGAACAAGTGGTTACAACAGACAGCCTTCGAGAATATAGAGGTAACTTTCTTCGGCATAGCAAAAGTGGATTATGGGAATTGAAAGTTCACGGCAACGCTTTTGAACGGGGAGAAGCTATTGGAAAATTATCTTCAGACTTGCTCTATTATCAAGAGAAAGTATTTGTAGATCAGATCAAAGAAATTATACCTTCTGATGGTTATCTCAAGTTTCTACGCTTTTTCATAGTCCTCTTTAACCGAAACTTAGGAAAAAACATCGAAGAAGAATTCCGTGACGAGATTTATGGCATCTCTCTATCTTGCACAGACGAGTTTAATTTTATCGGCACAGGATATGAACGACAGCTTAACTACCATTCCGCACATGATTTAGGGCATGCGATGCAAGATTACATGCTTGTAGGATGTAGCTCTTTCGCTTCTTGGGGAGAAAATAGTGCAGATACTTCCCTCATTATCGGTCGCAATTTCGATTTTTATGTTGGTGATAATTTTGCTCGTAACAAACAAGTAGCCTTCTATAACCCGGAAAAAGGGTATAAATTTGCCTCTGTCGGATGGCCCGGAATGACCGGTGTGCTCTCTGGCATGAACGAAACAGGTTTAACAGTAACCATTAATGCTGCTAAATCCAATATGCCTACAGCATCGGCAACCCCTATTTCGATTTTAACAAGAGAAATTCTTCAGTATGCCTCAACGATAGACGAAGCATATATTATTGCAAAAAAAAGAAAGACATTTGTATCAGAATCTATTTTGATAGGTTCCGCAAAAGATGGCAGAGCGGCAATTATAGAGAAATCACCGGAAAAGATCGCTCTTTTCACTGGTAATGGGCACCAACTAATCTGCACCAACCATTATCAATCAGAAGCATTCAGCCACGATAAACGGAATTTGGAGAACATCCGTACATCAGACAGTCAATATCGTTTTAACCGCCTAGATGAATTGCTAAAAGAGAACAGCCCTATTGATGCAAATAAGGCTGCTGCCATTTTACGTAACCGAAAAGGATTGCATGATACTGATTTAGGTTTGACTAATGAAATGGCCATGAACCAATTCATCTCACACCATTCCGTCATCTTCGAGCCGGGGAAAAGGTTAATGTGGGTCTCAACTTCTCCTTGGCAATGTGGAAAATATGTTGCATACGATCTAAACAAAATATTTAGTGATAGTGTCGATTTCGAACATGAAATATGTACGCAAGAGCTAACCATCGCTGAAGACCCTTTCATTTACCAGCCAGAATTCAAACAGCTATTAATTTATAAAAGGCTCACTCCCCTTATCCGAAAAAAAATAGCACGAAAAGAAAAGATGGATGAGCATGTCTTGAAAACGTACGAATCATCCAATCCTGCTTTTTATTATCTCCATGAGATTTTAGGAGATTATTACCTGGCGATACAGCAGAACTCTAAAGCTCTGATGCATTGGAGAAAAGCATTAACTATGCCAATACCCAAACTTGGTGAGAAAGAGCGCATTCAAGAGAAAATCAATAAAAATCAATAGATATGATGGATAAGAATCAAAAAATTCAGTTTAGCTCTCCGGCAGAGATAAAGCTGTATCAGGAAGCCAGACTTTCCGAAGCAATGGCATACCTGCAAGCACATTCAAAGTTCTATCAATCGATGTTCAGAAAGCATCATATTGATATAACTAAGATAAAGACTATTGAAGATTTGCAACAAATCCCAATTACAACAAAAACAGACCTTCAACTATACAATGATGATTTCATCTGCGTCAGCAAAGATGATATAATTGACTACGTCACCACCTCGGGCACGCTAGGTGATCCGGTTACGTTTGTTTTAACTTCCGAAGATCTTGATCGACTGGCTTACAATGAATACCTCTCATACAACACTGCCGGTTGTAGCAAACACGACATACTACAACTTATGACAACCATCGATCGGCGTTTCATGGCAGGCTTGGCTTACTACATGGGAGCCAGAGAGCTGGGAATGGGGGTAGCCCGTGTAGGAAATGGAATTCCTGAATTGCAATGGGACACCATACATCGAATTCATCCCACCTGCGGAATGGTTGTTCCCTCTTTTCTCATTAAATTGATAGAATTCGCTGAGAAGAATGGTGTAGACTACAACGATTGCTCCTTGAATAAGTGTATTTGCATTGGCGAAGCCTTACGCAATCCTGACTTCACTCTAAATACTCTCGGCCGGAGAATACAAAATAAATGGCAAGCACTAAAACTTTATTCGACGTATGCATCAACAGAAATGCAATCTTCTTTTACCGAATGCAATGAATTTCAAGGGGGGCACCTGCAACCGGAATTGATAATAGTAGAATTCTTAGACGATGATAACCAACCGGTGAAAGAAGGAGAAGCCGGAGAAGTTACCATTACTACTCTAGGAGTAAAAGGTATGCCTTTACTCCGCTTCAAAACAGGCGATATCTGTTACCATTATAGTGAACCATGCGCTTGCGGACGAAACACAATACGACTCAGTTCTGTGTTGGGGCGTAAGGGACAAATGATAAAGTATAAAGGCACAACTCTTTATCCACCTGCACTTTTTGACATTCTAGATAATATTCCCCACGTAAAAAATTACATCGTTGAGGTTTACACCAATGAAATTGGCACAGATGAAATTTTGGTGAGAATAGGTAGTGAAGATAAAAGTGATGTGTTTGCAAAAGAAATAAAAGACTTGTTCCGCTCCAAAGTACGAGTTGCCCCTGCCATCAATTTTGAACCTGCAGAATATATTTCTAAATTACAGATGCCTCCAATGAGTCGAAAAGCAATCAAATTCATTGATTTACGATAATTTATTTATAACTTTGTAATAGTCAAAAATTAAACATTAATTAAAAAATTAAGCAGTATGAAAAAACTATTTTTATTATTGTTCCTGACAAGCAATTTACTCTGTATGGGTCAGAACAAAGACCTTGTAAAAGAGGCTAAAGTTATTAAGTTCTTCGGCATTGATTATTCTCATGCCAAAATCTATGGTGCCTCTGAAACACCTGAACAATTTAAGGTTGCCTTCAATAAAATCAACGCATTATTTATTATTGAAGCAAAAAAATATGATGTTGGAAAAAGAATCAAAAAAGAAATTAGCGAGATATCTCTTGATGCTGTCAATCAATTAAATCCTAAAATTAACTCTAATGAGCTAATGACTACAAACAAACAGTATGCGCTAGATGAGCAACAAATCAAGCAAGCAATTCAGTCTCTTCCCATTAAGAAAGAAGAAGGTATCGGAATGATATTTGTAGCTGAATTATTAAATAAGGCCGATGATAGAGCAACTTACCAAACTGTATTCTTCAATTTGGAATCTAAAGAGATTATCGACGTCCGCCCTGTTAACGGTAAAGCTCGTGGCTTTGGGCTCCGCAATTTTTGGGCTTATTCTATTTACAAATCACTCGACATGCTAAAATAATAGAGAGATTCCAGCAACACATTAACTTAAATATTAAAAGCCCTCTCAAGGATTTCCTGAGAGGGCTTTTAATATTTAAGCCATATAAACTGCACTTTATCTACTTAAACATAGGAACTGCAAACCATCTCTTATACATTTTAGTTACCAGCACATACAAGATAAAGGCCGAGAAGAAACCTGCAATAGCATCTATCAGGTAATGCGCTTGAATATAGACGGTAGCACCACAGAGCAAAAGATAAAATGGAATAAGAAAAGCAAATAGTCTCTTACTTCCACGCCATGCAAAAATCATCAACAAGGTAGAAATTCCCACGTGAGAACTGGGAAAAGCAGCCGTAGGGCGCTCACCCACTTGCTGCGAACCTTCTACCAAATCATAGAAAAAGCCATGAGCGTAACCTGGGCCGGGAAGCAGCTCTACGTGATGATTGAAATAATCGCCTATGGCAGGGAAATCGGCTATAGCAACTTTATCTGCACCAATAGCCGGGAAATAAAATTGAGGACCAGCTACAGGAAGAAAGATATAAATCAGGTAGTAAATAAAAAACGTAGTGACAAGTATGAAAGAGAACTTCTCAAACAGTTCAAACTTGAAAATGAAATAAAACATGGCCACAACTAAAATCATAGGATAGTAAGAAAAGTATCCAAGATTAAATGGTTCACTAACCCACATTTGAGGAAGATAATAGCTAAATAACACTGCGGGCTGACAACTAAAAATCCATTGTTCGGCAGAGGCAAACAGATGATCTAGATTTGGGAAGAATCGGTTAAATTCAAACGTATCCGGATACCAATAAGAGAGCAAACTCATCTGAATAGCCATACGCACAAAAGCAGTAAACTTACACGGCCCCAATCGGTAGAGATACATTAGCAGGAAAGTAGCGCCGGCTATTACCGCCCTATCTCGGAGCATTATCAACGGATGATCCATCCGTTGAAACATGAAAAGTATCAAAATTGAGGTTAACAAATTGTATATGAGCGTAACCTTCTCTACAGCAAACAACCCTTTGCGGGTGTCTACTCTTTTAAATAAGTTTAGAGCCATCCTTCTTTCTTGTACCAAGCAATTGTTTCTTTGACGCCCTTCTCCAAATCATATTGAGGTCTAAACCCTAATTCATTGATGGCCGGAGTAATATCACATTGCCAGTTCCTTTGTTTCATTATTTTAAATTTGTCCGAATTCAGCGTACTGCTCTTGCCTGAGAAAGACGCCAAATTTTCAGCGAACAAAGATATAACTTTTAAAATAATTAACGGGCATTTTAGATGTATTACAAAAGAAACATCTAATTCTTTTTGTATCAAATCGGAGAAAGTACGGCTTTTATAGACCTTTCCATCAGATAAAAAGTAAACACGACGAGAAATTTCTTTCTCTATTCCCAAGAAAACAGCTTGCACAATGTCTTTCACATAAATAAATGTCAAGTCTTGCCTTTTGAAACCCACTGAAAAGTCGAGATGCTTCTTTATTGACTTTGCCATTAGAAAATAATCTTTCTCGCGCGGGCCATAAACACCTGTCGGTCGATAGATCACATAGGGAAATCCCTTCAGGTTCTGAATGTAAAGTTCTGCTTTTAGCTTGCTAAGCCCATAAGCTGTATTTGGTTTCGCTGCATCTTCTTCCCGAATAGAAGAATAATCTCCCTCCCGAATGGGCCCAAAAACGCTCAAAGTACTAATGTGTATAAATTGACGAGGAACCATATCAAGCTCTACAAGCATGTCCACCAAAGATTTTGTTTGTAAATAGTTTACCTTCTCAAAATCCTCTTGATTTAAACATTTGGTTGCCCCGGCACAATGAACGATATAATCGAAGCCTCCATTATGGGTCTCTTTATAAGCAGAAAGTTGGTCCCGAAGTTTGTTAACGTGAGAAAAATCCAATTCGATGAAATTCAACTTTTGATATTGGAGATACTCTTTGCTACTGGAAGAACGAATACCAGCCCACACTGAAAACTGCTTTTTTAAAGCCTCTTCTATTATAAAACTTCCAATAAATCCGCTTGCTCCGGTCACTAAAATACTGCTCATAGTCAAACCTCTAAATTTCAGAATTAGCGACAAAGATAAAATATAAATCAGTTTCCTTTTCTATTTTGTGATTATTTTCAATGTAAAACTAAGTTTTAGGTAATTTCAGAACCATCCAAAACAATTATTTGTTTACTTTGTATTATCTATGATTTTATTTAAAACAATATACACATGGCAAAAAGTAAAGAAAAAAAAGCCGGCAAACGAATGAAAAAGAATGATCTGGCTAATATGCTAATGAATTTCTTTCACTCCAAATCTACTGAAGTACTTAGTTTAAAATATATCTTTTCGGAATTACGCTTAACTACGCATCCCCTGAAAATGCTCTGTGTTGAGATACTCAATGAGTTGAAAGAGGGAGAATATATCGCCGAAGTTGACAAAAGTAAATTTCGTCTAAACGATCGCGGAACAGAGATGACAGGAACTTTTTTCCGCAAAAGTAATGGAAAAAACTCTTTCATTCCGGAAGAAGGTGGCGATCCTATTTTCATCGCTGAACGCAACTCGGCCCATGCCATGAATAAAGATAAGGTACGCATTGCATTCTATGCCAAACGAAAAAACCATGACGCTGAAGGTGAAGTAGTTGAAATATTACAACGAGCCAATGACACTTTTGTGGGAACACTTGAAGTGGCTAACTCCTATGCTTTTTTGGTAACTGAAAACCGCACACTGGCCAACGATATCTTTATTCCAAAAGAAAAACTTAAAGGTGGAAAAACTGGTGACAAGGCAATTGTGAAAGTGACCGAATGGCCTGATAAAGCGAAAAATCCTATCGGACAAGTAATTGATATCTTAGGGAAAGCCGGAGACAACACCACTGAGATGCACGCCATCTTAGCCGAGTTCGGGTTGCCGTATGTTTATCCTTCGGCAGTAGAAAAAGCTGCAGACAATATTCCGGCAGAAATATCCAAAGAAGAAATAGCCCTTCGCGAAGACTTCCGCAAAGTGACGACCTTTACCATTGACCCGAAGGATGCCAAAGACTTTGACGACGCACTTTCCATCCGGAAGCTAAAAGACAACTTGTGGGAAGTAGGGGTGCATATTGCAGATGTATCTCACTATGTAAAAGAAGATAGTATCATTGATAAAGAGGCTCAAAAACGAGCCACCTCCGTCTATCTGGTAGACCGTACCATACCTATGCTTCCTGAGAGGTTATGCAATTTTATCTGCTCACTCCGTCCTAACGAAGAAAAACTAGCTTACTCCGTTATTTTTGACATTACAGAAAAAGGAGAAGTTAAAGACTCAAGAATAGTTCATACCATAATTGAATCGGATCGCCGATTCACGTATGAGGAAGCGCAACAGATTATAGAAACCAAACAGGGGGATTTTAACGACGAAGTATTAATGATGGATACTATCGCCAAAGCACTTCGCCAAAAACGCTTTTCAGCCGGCGCCATCAACTTTGACCGCTATGAAGTAAAGTTCGAAATTGACGAAAAAGGTAAACCATTGAGTGTATACTTCAAAGAATCGAAAGACTCTAATAAGCTTGTTGAAGAGTTTATGCTACTGGCAAATAGGACGGTAGCTGAGAAAATAGGCAGAGTACCAAAAGGGAAAAAAGCGAAAGTACTGCCGTATCGTATTCACGACTTACCCGACCCTGAAAAATTGGATAATTTGGCACAGTTCATTGCCCGATTCGGTTATAAGATACGCACTTCCGGCACAAAAAGCGATGTCTCCAAATCCATTAATCACTTACTGGATGATATCCAAGGAAAGAAAGAAGAAAATCTTATTGAAACCGTCTCTATCCGTGCCATGCAAAAAGCTCGCTACTCAACCCATAACATTGGACACTACGGATTGGCATTCGATTATTATACGCACTTTACCTCTCCTATCCGCCGTTACCCAGATATGATGGTGCACCGCCTTGCCACCAAATATATGGAAGGTGGAAGAAGCGCCTCTGAAACAAAATATGAAGAATTGTGTGATCACAGTTCCAGCATGGAACAGATTGCAGCTAATGCCGAACGTGCGTCGATTAAATACAAGCAAGTCGAATTTATGAGTGAGCATGTAGGACAAACCTATGATGGCGTAATTTCAGGAGTTACCGAATGGGGACTTTATGTCGAGTTAAACGAAAACAAATGTGAAGGCATGGTTCCCGTTCGCGATTTGGGAGACGATTACTATGAGTTTGATGAGAAGAACTATTGTCTCCGTGGACGCCGCAAGAACCGTATATATAGCTTAGGAGATGCAATAACAATCAAAGTTGCTCGTGCCAATCTGGAGAAAAAACAACTAGACTTTGCATTAATAGACTAAAAGCTATTTATGAAGACCATTATAATTGAAGATAAAGAGCGAGTGGAAGAAATTATCGCTCGCTGTGACATCTGTTATGTCGGCATCACAGACTTGGAAGGAAACCCCTATGTCATCCCCATGAACTTCGGTTACCAAGATGGAGTAATCTATCTCCATTCAGGCCCTGCAGGTAGCTGTCTTGATATGCTTGCTCAAAACAACCGTATTTGCATCACTTTCAGCATTGATCACGAATTAATTTTTCAACATCCAAAAGTGGCATGCAGCTATCGAATGAAAGCTAAAAGTGTTATCTGTCGGGGACAAGTCAACTTCTTGGAAGATATTGAAGAAAAACGTCAGGCCCTAGATATTATCATGCATCACTACATCGAGAGAGAATTTATTTATTCCGATCCTGCTGTTAAAAACGTAAAAGTTTGGGAAGTGCCTATCGACAATGTTACAGCAAAAGAATATGCCGTTCCACATAATAGATAATATATTGATGCAAAAAGGCCTCCTAACACAAGGAAGCCTTTTTCTTCACCAACAAAAAGAATAATAGAGGTACAAATTATCAATTATAGCGGATATTCTTCAAAAGCATAAAGAATAGTAGACAAGTAACGCTCACCTGTGTCAGGCAATAAAACAACGATGGTTTTTCCTTCATATTCAGGCAGTTGGGCCAACTGGACGGCTGCCCACACAGCCGCACCCGAAGAAATACCCACCAATAAACCTTCCTTAGCAGCCAATTCACGGCTGGTGCGAATCGCATCATCATTCTTCACTAGTTGAATGAAATCAACCACTTCTGCATTATAAGTTTTAGGCACAAAACCGGCACCTATGCCCTGAATTTTATGAGGTCCGGGAGCTCCACCCGAAAGAACGGGAGAATCAGCAGGTTCCACTGCTACAATCTTCACCTTTGGGTTATGTTTTTTCAAAGCAGCACCTACACCACTCACTGTTCCGCCAGTACCTACACCAGCCACAAATACGTCAACTACCCCGTCTGTGTCACGCCATATTTCTTGTCCGGTAGTCCGTTCATGTATAGCAGGATTAGCAGGATTTTCAAACTGTTGCAAAATAATGGAGTCTGGATTTTCATTCTTCAACTCTTCCGCCTTGGCAATAGCTCCTTTCATTCCATTAGCACCAGGAGTTAACACCAAATTAGCTCCTAATGCTTTAAGGAGATTACGCCTTTCTAAACTCATCGTATCGGGCATAGTTAAAATCAGCTTATATCCTTTGGCCGCAGCAGCAAAAGCCAAGCCGACACCAGTATTACCACTGGTCGGTTCAATAATGGTAATCCCGGATTTCAATACCCCTTTTACCTCAGCATCTTCTATCATGGCCAACGCAATACGATCTTTCACACTCCCAGCCGGATTAAAGTATTCCAACTTGACTACAAGTTTGGCTTTCAGTCCTTTGCTTGCATTATAATTACTCAACTCCAACAACGGAGTGTTACCGACCAAATCAGTTAGTTTTTTTGCAATCTTTCCCATTTTTATATTGTTTTATTTTCGTCTTTAATTATTATGTTACAAAGATAGTCTTTATTGCAGTATCCCGAAATACCATAAGTATGGTAATTTTGTACTATAAATAGGTGAGAATTCTGTTGCAACAAGAAATATATGTATTCTCACTGATTGTTATTTTCGCAATAATTCTTACCTTTGCGAACATTATATAATAAAGGATATCATAATGAGTCCATTAAATTTTACTCACATTTTGACACAAGCAGTCGATGAGCTCTCGGAAAGCGAATCATACAAAGGACTGTTTCATCAACACAAAGATGGCGAACCATTGCCATCGGCAAGAATATTGTGCGACATAATCGAACTTGCTCGTTCTATTCTTTTCCCTGGATATTATGGAAATTCTACAGTAAACAGCCGCACAGTAAATTACCACATCGGCGTAAATATAGAGAAATTATTTGATTTGCTCTCTGAGCAGATATTAGCCGGATTATGTTTCGGCAGCGATGATAATACGGCTGGTTGCGCTGATCAGCAGCGAGAAGAGGCTTCTAACCTAGCTGCCAAATTCATCAGTAAGTTACCGAATCTGAGAAAGATGCTAGCTACAGACGTTGAAGCAGCCTATAACGGCGATCCTGCTGCTGAAAGCTTTGGCGAAGTGATTTTCTGTTATCCCGCCATAAAGGCAATCAGTAATTATCGTATAGCTCATGAACTGTTACTATTGGGTGTACCTCTGATCCCCCGTATTATCACCGAGATGGCACACAGCGAAACAGGGATTGACATTCATCCGGCCGCAAAAATAGGAAGCCATTTTACCATTGACCACGGCACAGGCGTTGTTATAGGCGCTACAAGTATTATTGGTAACAATGTAAAGCTGTACCAAGGAGTCACTTTGGGTGCAAAAAGTTTTCCTTTGGATAACGAAGGTAAACCGATAAAAGGCATTCCTCGCCATCCGATATTGGAAGATAATGTGATTGTTTATTCAAATGCGACCATTTTAGGACGAATCATCGTCGGACACGACGCTACAGTAGGAGGAAATATTTGGGTAACAGAAGATGTTTCACCCGAAGCCAGGATTGTACAAACAAAAGCAAAGAAATAAAGAGAGATATATTTTCTGTGGACAAATAACGCAGATAGAGATTTCACATAGTAACAACGTAATATAGAATAATGAGCGAATCATTCGAAATGATTGCCAAAACCTTTCAGGGATTGGAAGAAGTATTGGCAGAAGAATTAACAGGACTAGGAGCTAACGATGTGCAAATTGGTCGCCGTATGGTTTCCTTTAGCGGGAACAAAGAGATGCTGTATAAGGCCAACTTCTGCCTTCGTACTGCTATACGCATTCTTAAACCAATTAAGCACTTTACTGCTAAACACGCTGATGAAGTATATGAGCAGATAAAAGCCATCAAGTGGGAAGAGATTTTGGATGTTGACAAAACGTTTGCTGTGGATGCCGTTGTGTTTAGCGATGAATTCCGCCACTCCAAGTTCGTGTCATATAAAGTAAAAGACGCCATTGTTGATTACTTTCGCGAATTTAATGGCAAGCGCCCATCCGTACGAATCAACAAGCCAGACGTGCTACTCAATATTCATATTGCTCAGACCAGTTGTACGCTCTCACTAGATTCTTCAGGTGAATCGCTGCACAGACGCGGATATCGGCAAGAAGCAGTAGAGGCTCCGCTTAATGAAGTTTTGGCTGCGGGAATGTTACTAATGACGGGATGGAAGGGCGAATGCGATTTAATAGATCCTATGTGTGGATCGGGCACTATTCCGATCGAAGCGGCTCTCATTGCTAAAAACATTGCTCCCGGAGTATTCCGAAAAGAGTTCGCCTTCGAAAAATGGGTGGACTTTGATCAGGAAATGTTCGACAATGTATATAATGATGATAGTCAAGAACGAGAATTTAAGCATAAAATATACGGCTACGACAATAATCCGAAAGCAAACGAAATAGCGACTCACAACGTAAAAGCTGCCGGAGTATCGAAAGAAGTCATCTTGAAATTGCAACCCTTTCAGCAATTTGAACAACCAAAAGAAAAATCGATTCTTATAACCAATCCTCCTTACGGAGAACGTATTTCGACCAAAGACTTACTCGGTTTATATCAGATGATAGGCGAACGGTTAAAACATGCCTTCTGTGACAACGATGCATGGATATTGAGCTATCGAGAAGAATGTTTTGATCAGATTGGATTAAAGCCAAATCGAAAGATTCCTTTATTCAATGGACCACTGGAATGTGAGTTCCGTAAATATCAAATATTTGGTGGGAAATATAAGGAATTTAAAAAAGTTACCGTTGAAAAGAAGCCCTATAGTAAATCAAAGCCCAACGATTAAACCATTTAACATGAAAACGATAGAGAAAATAGGAAAAAGTATCCGCCTCCTCCTTATTCTTCATGTGTTATTTTTCACTTCAAACATTATGGCACAAGGAACGAAACTCCCAACATTGGAAGATCTTATTCCAGGTGGAGAGACATTTCGCACTGCAGAGAATTTATTCGGCTTGCAATGGCAAGGAGATATCTGTATCAAACCCGATATAGACAAACTATCAACTATTAACCCGGCCAACGGTAAAGAAACGGTTCTTATCAGTAAAGAAGAAGTGAATAAAATTCTGGAAACCGAGAAGCTTGGAAAAATTCAGAGTTTCTACAATGTAAGCTTTCCTTATGAACTAAATAAGCAGTTGCCAAACAAGTTAATGCTTATCACCACTCCGAAGTTGCGAATATTATTTAATATTGACAATAAGAAGATAGAATGGAGTCAAGAACGCAACAATAAAGCACAAAATGACGACTGGGAGAAGAAAAGTAAAGCCTTAGCATTCACCATTGATAATAACTTGTATGTTACCGCTGCCAACGGGACAACTACTGCCGTAACCAACGAATCTGAGGGTATCGTTTGTGGGCAATCAGTTCACCGCAATGAATTTGGCATCAGTAAAGGTACTTTTTGGAGTCCAAAAGGAAACTTGTTGGCATTCTATCGCATGGACGAAAGTATGGTATCGCAATATCCATTAGTAGACATTACCGCCAGAGTAGGTACAGTAAATAATGTACGCTACCCTATGGCAGGAATGGCCAGTCACAAAGTAACGGTAGGCATTTATAATCCAATAACCCAAAAGAGTCTTTATCTAAACACAGGAGACCCTACTGACCGATATTTTACGAATATCAGTTGGTCACCGGATGAGAAAAGCCTCTTTTTGATAGAGCTAAATCGTGATCAAAACCATGCTAAGCTTTGTCAATATAATGTGGAAAATGGTGAATTAATAGCGACCCTTTTTGAAGAAACACATCCCAAATATGTAGAGCCTCAACATCCTATTGTTTTTCTACCTTGGGATAGCAGCAAGTTCATTTACCAAAGTCAGCGCGACGGATTTAATCATTTATATCTATATAATATAAACGGCAAACTGATTAAGCAACTTACATCCGGTAATTGGCTAGTGAGCGAATTGATAGGCTTTGATGAAGGAAAAAAAGAGTTAATCATAGCTGCCACAAAAGTGTCTCCCCTACAAAACAATCTGTTCCGCGTAAACCTCAAAAACAGTAAAATTACAGCAATAGGATCTCAAGAAGGTGTACATAGTGGCATTCTTAGTGCATCGGGCAAATATATCATTGACAAATATACTTCTCCTACGATAGCCCGTAGCATTAATGTTCTAAATACACAGAACAACGAAAACATTAATCTGCTAACAGCAAAAGATCCGTTTGCCGGCTACACTATGCCAAGCATTGAGATCGGAACCATTAAAGCTGCAGATGGAGTGACTGATCTATACTACCGCATCATCAAACCGGCTGACTTTGATCCAAGCAAAAAATATCCGGTTATTGTCTACGTTTATGGTGGTCCGCACGCACAAATGATCAACAACGGATGGCAAAATGGAGCTCGTGGTTGGGACATATATATGGCCAATAAAGGCTATATAATGTTCACTCTAGACAATCGAGGAAGCGAAAACCGAGGACTGGAATTTGAGAACTGTACATTCCGTCAGCTCGGTATTGAGGAAGGTAAAGATCAGGTAAAAGGAATAGAATACTTAAAGAGATTGCCCTATATCGATGGAGATCGTATCGGTATACACGGTTGGAGTTTCGGTGGGCACATGACTACTGCATTGATGCTTCGCTATCCCGACATATATAAAGTAGGAGTAGCAGGAGGTCCAGTCATAGACTGGGCATACTACGAGATAATGTATGGCGAACGATACATGGATACTCCGCAAACCAATCCGGAAGGATACAAAGCAGGCAATTTGAAGAATTTAGCCGGAAACCTGAAAGGACACTTGCTCATTATTCACGACGACCATGATGACACCTGTGTACCGCAACATACACTATCATTTATGAAAGCTTGTGTAGATGCTCGTACTTATCCCGATTTATTTATTTATCCCGGACATAAGCATAACGTTGTCGGACGCGACCGAGTGCATCTGCATGAAAAGATAACAAGATATTTCGAAGACAACCTGTAAGTTTAATAATAAATATACAACAAATTATGAAATTGTTACTATTAGGTTCAGGAGGCAGAGAACATGCCCTAGCATGGAAAATAGCCCAAAGCCCCAAAGTGGAAAAATTGTATATTGCACCCGGTAACGCAGGCACATCTGCTATCGGAGAGAATGTAGATATCAAAACGACTGACTTTCAATCATTGAAAGTTTTCGCCTTGGAACGAGAAATAGACATGATCGTCGTGGGTCCCGAAGATCCCTTAGTAGAAGGCATTTTCGATTTTTTTAAAGGCGACATCATGCTGCAACACATCGCTATCATTGGCCCTTCAATGAAAGGTGCCCAGCTAGAAGGCAGTAAAGAATTTGCCAAAGGTTTTATGGAACGACACAACATTCCCACCGCGCGCTATAAAAGCGTAACAACCGAGACACTGGATGAAGGGCTCGCATTTCTTGAAACCCTTTCAGCTCCTTATGTACTCAAGGCCGATGGACTTTGTGCAGGCAAAGGTGTTCTCATTCTTCCCTCACTAGAGGAAGCTCAAAAGGAACTTAAAGAGATGCTCAATGGAATGTTTGGACAAGCCAGCGCGACAGTTGTTATCGAAGAATTTCTGAGTGGTATAGAATGTTCTGTGTTTGTGCTTACTGATAGCGAACATTACAAAGTACTACCTGTAGCGAAAGATTACAAACGAATTGGCGAAGGAGACAAAGGCCTCAATACTGGTGGCATGGGCAGTATTAGTCCGGTTCCATTTGCCAACGAAGAATTCATGGAGAAAGTCCGCGAACGTATCATAGAACCGACCATCAACGGGTTGAAAGAAGAAGGTATTCTATACAAAGGATTCATCTTCTTAGGCCTAATCAAGGTAAAAGGCGAGCCAATGGTTATCGAGTACAACGTACGTATGGGCGATCCGGAGACAGAGAGTGTAATGCTTCGAATACAGAGTGATATCGTAGATTTATTTGAAGGTGTATATCGTGTTAACCTCGACACCAAAACAATGATATTAGACCCTCGCACAGCTGCCTGCGTAATGCTAGTAAGCGGAGGATATCCCGAAGAGTATCGCAAAGGCTACCCCATCACCGGCTTCAACTTAGCAGAAACAACTGACAGCCTTTTGTTTCATGCCGGAACGACTGTAAAAGAAGGACGTGTAGTAACAGACGGTGGGCGTGTCATCGCAGTTTGCTCTTATGGAGACTCTAAAGAAGAAGCTCTTGAGAAGAGTTATAAAGTCGCCAACTTGATAAGTTTTGATAAAAAATATTTCCGACGCGACATCGGATTTGACTTATAGTGAGAAATAACTATCTACAGCAAAAAGTGTCGGCGGGCAGAATGACTCTTCCCGTCACCATTATTATATCTATTGCCTGTTGGGTGCTGGCTTCACTTCTATTGCCCAGCCTTCCTGTGCAAAAAACAACCTATTCGCTCTTTCAACTTTTCGATTTATCGGCCATTCCCCCTTGGGCAAACAAAGCAATCAGTTTTTTGCTTTATGCTATAATCGGCTATTCATTAATAGAGTTAAACAGCACTTTTGCCATCATTCGCATGAGGGCATCGGTGCAGACATCGCTCTTTCTATTGTTCACTGCCGCCTGCCCTGTTTTACACCAACTCCATGCCGGAAACATAGCTGCAATAGCAATCCTTTTATCTATCTATTTTCTGTTCAAAAGCTATCAGTCTCACCAATCTTCAGGAGATTTATTCCATTCTTTCGTTTTTATAGGTATAGGTAGTCTGGCATTTCCCCAATTTATGATATTGATGCCTATCTGGCTTATCGGAGCCTATAACTTTCAATCACTTAATATACGAAGTTTCTTTGCTGCTATCATCGGATGGAGCATTCCCTATTGGTTCTTGTTTGGACATGCCTACTATCACGGTGATATGGCTTTGCTATATAAACCTTTTATTGACTTAACTTCATTTCAACCTGTTGATTTTAGAGCTATTTCATTATCAGATATAGCAACGATTACCTACCTATTCATCTTATTTGCAGTAAGTTCTATTCACTGTTTTGCCACTAGCTATCAAGATAAGATACGTACTCGTTCTTATTTGCGGTTTCTTGTTTTTGTCGATTTCTGCCTTTTTATTCTCCTTGTGCTTCAACCCATCCATATTGCATGCTTATTATCCTCATTATTTGTAGGAGTAAGCATCTTGGTCGGACATTTATTTGTACTAACAAGAAATAAGATTTCCAATCTATTTTTCATCTTTTCACTGATCGGACTTATCTCATTATATATATTCAATCTATGGATGCTTTTGTAAACGAATTGATGCAGCTACTTATTGATTGGGGATATTGCGGACTTTTTCTATCTGCTCTTATAGCCGGAAGTGTTCTTCCTTTCAGCTCAGAGCTTGTACTGGTAGCATTGGTGAGAGCAGGGCTTAATCCAGTTCTTTGCGTACTTGCTGCAACCATGGGAAACGCTATTGGTGGCATGACATGCTACTTCATAGGGCATCTTGGAAAGACCGATTGGGTAGAAAAATATTTAGGTGTAAAACCGGAGAAAGTCGCAAAAATGCAAGTCTTTCTGCAAGGAAAAGGAGCATTCATGGCTTTCTTTACATTCCTTCCTTTTGTTGGAGAAATAATCGCCATTGCCCTAGGTTTTATGCGGAGTAACGTGTGGCTCACCACCTTCTCCATGTTCATTGGCAAACTGCTACGATATATCCTGATGCTATTGGCTTTAGAAGGTTTTATAGATCTATTTATCGGTTAATGTAAAATGCAAAGAGAAAATCAGAGATTACAAACTCCCGATACTATAGAAATAGAACGGTGTGTAGAAGTAACAGCCGACGGAAGTGCGACCTTGTTCGTCCCTGCGATGAATGAGCATTATCATTCCGTAAAAGGTGCTTTGACCGAAGCGCAACATATTTTCATCAACATGGGGTTCCAGCATTCACCCGTTGCCTCACCCCGCATACTTGAAATAGGATTTGGAACGGGCTTGAATGCATTTCTTACCCTTATGGCTGCCGAGCAATCTATGCGGAAGACATACTACTGCGGTATTGAACTGTATCCATTACCTTGGGAAACCATCCAACAACTACAATATAGTACCAATCCCTCACTACACTCCATACACAGTGCTAGTTGGGAAGAAGAAGTACAAATTACTCCTCATTTTGCATTGCAAAAGATTCAAGCTGATTTCGCATCAAACTCTTTCAGCTTCGATCCAGTAATATATCCTCCTTTTGATGTAGTCTATTTTGATGCTTTTGCTCCCGAAAAGCAACCGGAGATGTGGGATACTCAACTATTTGAGCGTTTATACGTTAGTATGAACAAGGGAGCTATTCTGACTACATACTGTGCCAAAGGAATCGTGCGCAGAACGCTTCAATCAGTGGGATTCGTAGTTGAACGTCTTTCAGGTCCACCGGGAGGAAAACGAGAAATATTACGAGCCTCCAAACCCTAATTTAAGATATATTTATATACCTTTGATTATTGAATAACAAACCATTTATTATGAAACCATTCTTCATCCTTTATTCATTCGCTCTTTTACTCCTCACCAGTTGCAACGGACAACCGAAAAAAGAGAAAAACGATAAACGAATCATCATGGTTACCATGGAGCCACAGCGTTTCTTCACGGAAGCCATTGCCGGTGAAAAGTTCAACATAGAAAGTATGGTACCCAAAGGAAGCAGCCCCGAGACATACGATCCTACACCCCAACAGTTAACTCAGTTGAGTAAAAGCGAAGCTTATTTTCGTATCGGATACATCGGTTTTGAACAATCCTGGATGGAACGCCTAACAGATAATGCACCTCACATGAATGTTTTTGATACATCAAAAGGAGTAGAATTGATCCATGAAACCGGACACGACCATGGAGATCATCATCATCCGGGAGGAATAGAGCCACATATCTGGAGTTCAACCGTGAATGCCCAGATCATTGCCAAAAACACCTTCAATGCCCTCTGCACACTCGACAAAAAAAATGAAGCATACTATTTGAAGCGTTATAGTTCATTGTCTCAACGTATTACACGTACAGACAGCATCATCCGTAACCTCTTTACTTCCTCTCATGACCATACATTTATGATTTATCATCCTGCTCTATCCTATTTCGCACGCGATTACGGATTACACCAAATATGTATTGAAGAGGGAGGGAAAGAGCCTTCGCCGGCTCATTTAAAGCATTTGATAGACATTTGCAAGACCGAAGGAGTGCGAGTTATTTTTGTACAACCGGAATTCGATCATCGCAATGCAGAAATTATATCCAAGCAAACAGGAGCAAAAATAGTCCCTGTAAATCCTATTGACTACGATTGGGAAAAAGAAATGATACACATAGCAAAATCTCTTTGTAAATGAGCGAAAATCAATCACTTCTGATTCAGATAGAGTCTCTTTCTGCCGCATACGAAAACCGAACCGTATTGCACGATATTGATTTGTCCATCTATGAAAAAGATTTCTTAGGTATTATCGGTCCTAATGGCGGTGGAAAAACAACGCTAATTAAGACCATTTTGGGCTTACTGAAACCCTCTGCAGGAAAAATCAATTTCTATGATAACGGACAACAAGTAGACAATATCTCTATGGGATATCTACCTCAATATAACAGCATCGACCGTAAGTTTCCCATTTCGGTAGAAGAGGTTATATTATCAGGGCTCAGTTCCAAAAAATCGTTGATAGGCCCGTTCACTCATGAGCACCGTAGCAAAGTGCGCCAAGTCATAGCACGTATGGGACTGGAAGGGCTGGAACATCGAGCTATCGGTCAACTTAGCGGGGGACAGTTACAGCGTGCCTTGTTGGGTCGTGCCATTGCTTCCGATCCTCAAGTGGTGATTCTTGATGAACCAAGCACCTACATTGACCAACAATTCGAAGCACGTCTCTACGAATTGTTGTCTGAAATCAATCATGACTGCGCTATCATACTTGTTAGCCACGACATTGGAACTGTCCTACAAAATGTAAAATCCATAGCTTGTGTAAACGAGACACTGGACTATCATCCAGATACCGGTGTCACTCCGGAGTGGTTAGAACGTAACTTTCACTGTCCCATTGAGTTGGTAGGTCATGGAGGGTTACCTCACAGAATATTGGGTAAGCATCAGCATTAAGTAGTTACAGTTTCTTAATTACCTATTTCAATCACCTATTTCTTTACCTATCATTGTTCATTCTTCATTCAAATAACTATCTTTGCCCTTTGTAACATGTTAATTAATAAACAAATATAGTTTAATGAAACAGTTCAAAACCGTTAACAACCTTGCGGGCTGGCTTACATTTATTATTGCCGCTACTGTCTATTGCCTAACAATAGAGCCCACAGCTAGTTTTTGGGACTGCCCAGAGTTTATCACCACAGGCTACAAGCTTGAAGTAGGACACCCACCTGGAGCGCCTTTCTTTATGTTAACGGCCAACCTTTTTACACAATTCGTCAACGATCCTTCGCTCGTAGCCAAGATGGTAAACTATATGAGCGCACTGATGAGTGGCACATGTATTCTATTCCTTTTTTGGAGCATCACTCACTTGGTACGAAAGTTGGTTGTTAAAGACGAAAATAATATCACACTTGGGCAGATGATAACCATCATCGGATCAGGACTAGTAGGCGCCTTGGTATATACCTTCAGCGATACTTTCTGGTTCAGCGCTGTAGAAGGCGAAGTATATGCATTCTCTTCTTTGTTCACAGCCCTGGTATTTTGGTTGATACTGAAATGGGAAGATGTAGCCGACCAACCGCATTCTGATCGTTGGATCATACTTATTGCCTACCTCACTGGTTTAAGTATCGGCGTTCACTTGCTGAACTTGCTCTGCTTACCCGCCATTGTTTTGGTATACTACTACAAGAAGAACCCCAATGCAAATGCCAAAGGTAGCCTTTTAGCTCTTTTAGGCTCAGGAGTTCTTGTGGCAGCTGTACTCTATGGCATCGTGCCCGGTGTCGTTAAAGTAGGTGGATGGTTTGAGTTGCTATTCGTCAATAGCTTTGGCATGCCTTTCAATGCAGGAGTTATTGTATACGTCATTATATTAGCCGCCGCTATTATATGGGGGGTATACGAAAGCTATACTGAAGGAAGTCGCACACGAATGAATATTTCTTTCCTTACCACCATAGCTCTGCTGGGCATACCTTTTTATGGTCATGGAGCGAGTAGCATTATCATTGGCCTCATCGTACTGGGAGCATTAGGCATCTACCTATTTGCAAAGCTAAACCAAAAATATCAGATCAGTGCACGCACCATGAATACAGCTTTGTTGAGCATGATGATGATTATGATTGGATACTCTTCATACGCACTAATCGTTATTCGTTCCATCGCTAATCCGCCAATGGATCAAAACTCACCTGAAGACATCTTCACTCTGGGCGAATATCTTGGGCGCGAACAATACGGCACACGCCCTCTATTCTATGGCCCCGCCTATTCATCACGTGTAGCCCTTGACAAACAAGACGGCTATTGCGTGCCTCACGAATCTGAAAGTGTAACCAAATACATCCGCAAAGAGAAAACATCAGCCACTGAAAAAGATAGCTATGTAGAAATACCCGGACGAGTAGAATACGAATATGCACAAAACATGTTCTTCCCACGTATGTATAGCAGTCAACATGCTACTCAATACAAACAATGGATGGACATCAAAGGCTATGACGTTCCTTACGATCAATGTGGTGAGATGGTGATGATAAACATGCCTACTCAGTGGGAAAATATAAAATTCTTTTTCTCTTATCAGATGAATTTCATGTACTGGCGCTACTTTATGTGGAACTTTGCCGGTCGACAGAATGACATTCAAAGCAGTGGAGAGATAGAGCACGGTAACTGGATTACCGGCATATCCTTTATAGACAACATGCTGGTAGGTAATCAACAACTCTTACCACAAGATTTGAAGAACAACAAAGGACACAATGTATTTTACTGTCTGCCTCTCTTGCTCGGAATCATTGGTTTGCTCTGGCAAGCCTATCGGGGGCAGAAAGGTGTTCAGCAGTTTTGGGTTGTATTCTTCTTATTCTTTATGACCGGAATAGCCATTGTGCTCTACCTCAACCAGACACCTAGTCAGCCGCGTGAACGAGACTATGCCTATGCAGGCTCTTTCTACGCCTTTGCTATCTGGATAGGTATGGGTGTGGCTGGTATTGCCAAGTTATTGCAAGACTATGCCAAGATGAAAGAACTACCGGCAGCAGCGATTACAGCAGGAGTTTGCTTACTAATACCCATTCAGATGGTAGGACAAACATGGGACGACCATGATCGTTCAGATCGTTATGTATGTCGTGACTTTGGGCAAAACTATCTGATGTCATTGCAAGAAAAAGGAAATCCAATCATCTTCACCAATGGCGATAATGATACCTTCCCATTGTGGTACAATCAAGAAACGGAAGGTTTCCGAACCGATGCGCGTACCTGCAATCTAAGCTACCTGCAAACAGACTGGTACATTGACCAAATGAAACGCCCCTCTTACAATTCTCCATCGTTGCCCATTACTTGGAATCGTGTAGAATACGTAGAAGGAACAAACGAATACGTATCTATTCGTCCGGAAATAAAAAAACAGATTGACGCCCTCTATGCACAAGCCGACTCTAATGCTGCTAATCCCGAATCAAAAGTAGACGTGCGCAAAGAGTTTGGTGATAACCCTTATGAATTGAAAAATATTCTGAAATATTGGGTACGCTCCGACAAAGAAGGATTGCGCGTCATACCAACGGATAGCATTGTGATCAAGATAGATAAAGAAGCCGTTCGACGTTCAGGCATGAAGATTCCTGCCGCTTTGGGCGATTCTATTCCTGACTATATGCATATCTCGCTAAAAGGCAAACGCGCACTGTATAAAAGTGAACTAATTATGCTTGAAATGCTAGCAAATGCTAATTGGGAACGCCCTATCTACATGGCAACCACAGTCGGTTCAGAAAACCGTCTGAATATGGACAACCATTTTGTACAAGAAGGCTTGGCACTTCGCTTTACACCGTTTGACACCCAAGCATTGGGTGCTACTGTAGATAGCGAAAAGATGTACGACAACTTAATGCATAAATTCAAGTTTGGCGGTATCGACAAGCCTGGCATTTACATTGATGAGAACACGATGCGTATGTGCTATACCCATCGTCGCATTTTCACTCAATTAATAGCACAATTACTGAAAGAGGGCAAAAAAGACAAAGCACTAAAAGCAGCTGAATATTGCGAAAAGATGATACCATCATTCAATGTTCCTTACGACTACCAAAATGGATCCAATAATTTGGCAGAAGCTTACTATCAACTTGGACAAAAAGCAAAAGCCGACAGGATAATGAATGCACTTGCCAACAAATCTGTGGAATATCTCATTTGGTACCTCAGTATGAGCGACCAACAGTTAACTATTTCAAGCCAAGAATTTGTTTATCACATCTCTGTGCTGGACGATGAAGTGAAAATGATGGAGAAATACGGCTCTAAATTAGCTCCTCATTACTCCGCAAAACTTGATGAACTGTACAATATGTACGCAGTGCGAATGAAAAAAAAATAAGATGTTTATAGAGCAACCACCGCAATTTTTCCGGGCTCTGTATCCGGGTGCTCTATGGCGAATGGACCCAAATGAAAAGGCAGTATACCTGACTTTTGATGATGGGCCCATTCCCGAAGTAACACCTTGGGTACTCGACCTTCTTGATAAATATGATATTAAAGCCACCTTTTTTATGGTAGGCGATAACGTGCGTAAGCACCCAGAAGAATATAAAATGGTAGTGGAGCGAGGTCACCGCATAGGCAATCATACCTTTAACCACATTCGCGGCTTTGGATTTCTTACTAAGAACTACATGGCCAACGCAGATAAGGCAAATGAAGTAATGCAAACAGATCTCTTTCGTCCTCCACATGGACACATGCGCTGGATGCAATATCTGGCACTGAAGCGTCGATACAAGATAGTGATGTGGGATTTGGTAACACGAGACTACAGCAAGAAACTTCGTGGTCCTCAGGTGTTAGCCAATGTCATGAAATATGCCCGCAACGGCTCCATCATTACATTTCATGACTCTGTAAAATCGTGGAACAATATTCAATACGCCTTGCCACGCTCAATTGAATTCTTAAAAGAAGAAGGATACGAGTTCAAACTCTTATAGCGCAAACGTTATGGAAGCTAAAAAAGCAGTGCAAGTTTCGACAATCATTGATGAAACTGCCACTTCAATTCGAGACGAATACACCAACCGGATAAAAGCCGAAGCCTTGCGCCTCGGCTTTTCTGCATGTGGCATAGCACCAGCTGAACCCATAACACCCGAAGCGGAACAACATTTCAAAGAATGGCTATCAGCAGGCCAGCAAGGAGAAATGGCCTATATGGAGAACAATCTGGAGAAACGATATGACCCGCGGCTATTGGTGGAAGGAACCCGTAGTATCGTGTCCGTAGCTCTCAATTACTATCCACAACAACAACTACACAAAGATCAATATCAGTTTGCCTGGTATGCTTATGGCAAGGACTACCATGACGTGATGCGAGAAAAGATGAGCGCACTCTTCAGTTACATCAACGAACAGATTTGCCCCGTAAGCGGTCGCGTCTTCTGTGATACAGCTCCTGTACTCGATCGCTACTGGGCTTGGCGCGCAGGACTCGGATGGATAGGCAAGAATACCCAACTCATCATCCCCCGTGCAGGATCCACTTTCTTTTTAGGAGAACTCTTCCTCAACATCGAGTTGGCTTATGGCACTCCACAAAAAAACCGTTGTGGCAATTGCAATCGTTGCCAACAAGCCTGCCCTACGCAAGCTTTTGAAGCTCCTTATAAACTCAACGCCACTAAATGCCTATCCTATCTTACTATCGAGAACCGCAGCGAAATCCCACCGCAATATGCGTCTAAAATGGATGGCAGAATCTATGGATGTGACGAATGCCAACGCGTCTGCCCCTGGACTCGCTTTGCCACACCTTGCACCACCCCTGAGCTACAACCTAGTCAAGACTTTATGCTAATGAGTAAGGAAGATTGGCATACACTAACCGAAGAACAATACCGTACCCTCTTCAAAGGAAGCGCCGTGAAGAGGGCTAAATATTCCGGTTTACTAAGAAATATTGAAGCAGCAGAGTCTACGAATCAGATCTAGCGAAATACACCCAAAAATCGCATTTATAAAATTATAAGTTCTTTTAAGTCATTAAGACTGTTTTTTCAGTTGCAACTATTGTTATTAATATCAAGTAGAATTCACTGCTTCCGAAAAAGCCACTGATAATGAAACTATTTATAACTATCCTCTTCACACTATTCTCCACCATTTTCTCGTTGAGCATTAAAGCTCAGCAGACAGTGAAATCTGAGACCATAAATATTCCTGTCTATAATTATACTCAATTGGAGCCTATGCTTCACCCAAAAGCTGACAATGATACTACTTACATTTTCAATTTTTGGGCTACCTACTGCATTCCCTGTATCAAAGAGCTGCCTTACTTCGAACAAATAGGGAAAGAATATGCTTCTAAAAAAGTAAAAGTTGTCCTGATTAGTATGGACTTCAAATCAAAAATAACCTCCCAAGTAATTCCTTTTATCAAGAAGCGAAAGGTGCAATCGCCTGTCATCGTATTGAGCGACCCCGACGCCAACAGTTGGATTGACAAGGTGAACGCAACATGGAGCGGGGCACTGCCTGCCACGTTGATAGTAAAAGGGAACAGCCGGGAGTTTCACGAAAAATCATTTACGTATGATGAACTTCAAGTATTAACAATTAAATTTTTAAAACAATGAAACGTATCGTTCTTCTAATAACACTCGTTCTCGCTGCATTTGCAGGTATCTCTGCCCAAGGTTACAAAGTTGGTGACACTGCGGCCGATTTCAAACTAAAAAACGTTGATAACAAGATGGTTTCTCTGGCAGATTTCTCAAAAGCCAAAGGTTTTATCATTGTGTTTACATGCAACCACTGCCCATATGCAAAAGCCTATGAACAGAGAATCGTTGCTTTAGACAAAAAATATAAAGCCAAAGGTTATCCGGTAATTGCCATTAACCCTAACAATCCGGCGACTGTGCCTGCCGATAGTTTTGAAGAAATGCAGAAACGCCATAAAGAAGCCGGATTTACCTTTCCTTATCTGTTTGATAACGGACAAAAGATATATCCCGTATATGGTGCTACCCGCACACCCCATGTATTCTTGTTAGAGAAAACAAAGAAAGGGAATGTAGTTCGCTACATAGGTGCCATCGACGACAATTACGAAGATGCTTCAGCAGTGAAAACACCTTATCTAGCCAACGCAGTAGATGCTTTGCTAGCAGGGAAAGAAGTAAACCCCAGCTCTACCAAAGCAATTGGTTGCGGTATAAAATAAAGTACTTCTTTCTGCGGAAAACAGCTATAGATTCTTTTTAAAACAGCTGTTCACACACAACAACATCCCCATGTTGTCTATAAAAACATCCTCATGTTCAATTACATAACATCCGGATGTTTTATAGAAGAACATGGGGATGTTCTTTGGATGCAAGTTGCGAGAAAAAGAAGGTTAAAAAGAACGTTTATAAAGAGAAAGCATATACATCAGTACTCAGCCCTTTCAAACCATTCTTTAGAAGAAGAAGCTCTCAAGCGACTTGCTATTGCTTTCTCAGGCAATTGCGCTTTTAAGTGTACTGCAATTTTCCATCAATATGCTTGAAAATATCAAAACGATAGCCATTCTCTAATTGAATATCCAAAAAAATCAGAGTCTTCTTCAATGTAGCTCTCTCAGAAATTGGGCTGTAAGTTTTTCATCTTCAACTATCACTACGTTCATCTTTTAATTAATTTCAGCCTTACTTCAAACGCTTCGTCGGTATGTGTCACTATTACTCCACCTTGCACGTCTAAGAAGCGATAGCGCTTAGCTATGTTAGCTAGACCAAAACCCGATGGTACTGTTTCGGTTAGTCTTGGCCGTATATTGTTCTTCACAGAGAGATATATTCCATCAGCGCAGGTAATAGAAATTAATAGTGGACTAGTTGATGACAAGCTATTGTGCTTAAAACAATTTTCGAGCACAATCTGTAGGCTAAGTGTCGGAATAAAATAGATACCTAAAGATACTTCATCAATATCCATCGAAACTTTCACTCCTCCATCATTTCTAGATTCAACTAAGAATAAATAAGATCTCAAAACGCCCAACTCCTCAGATAGTGCAACGGTAGGAGATTCATTGTACTGGAGCGTTTGCCTATAAAAGTCGGATAAACTCATAACAAATCGTTCCGAATCCGGATGTTTACTGCGGACCATCATTCGCAACGTATTCAATGAATTGAAAAGGAAATGAGGATCGACCCTTGTTCTTAACTCTAGTAACTGTACTCTATAATTTTCAGCCTGCACTTCTTGCTTCTCGAGTTGCAAACGAGCAATATCAGCATTGGCCGCAAGCACACGCTGTACAATAAGAAATAGAGCCGAAACTGAGAATAATTTTAATATCAGATTCCATCGAATAGGCTCCCATGCATTAAAAAGAAGAAGAGTTGAGAAAACATAAGCAAAAGTAGATCCAACTACTACAGCAATCACAATCCGTAAGACTCTATATTTCACTCGAGAATGAGATGCTCTTTCTAATAAATGCCACAAAAAATAAAGCAAGACTGAAGCTAAAAACCATCGATGAAAGACATCAAGGTTAAACTCAAACACCTCTACATTAGAAAATAAGTGCAATACCGGCAAAAAGACAGCCATTGCCACAGGTAACATGATATTTTTTAAACGTTCCATATTTAGTTCATAATTAATGTATAGTGATATTATAGTATTATTACTACCCGGCTTTGGACATAAGCTCCTGAGCATAGAGAAGAATACTCAGAAATATAAATAATTGGTCATAACCTAGTATAACGAACAATCCTTTCATCCACAAGTTCAATAATACGGTCAGAATTACAAGCAAAATCATCGTCGTGCGTAACTACTATAATCGTTTATGGTCAACTATTGCGAACAAAAAATGCGGATGCTTTTCTTTTGGAAAAGCATCCGCACTGCAATATAAAAAGGTATATTCTCTCTATTAATGGATTACTTGATGGTCACTGTTAATGGATTGCGCACCTTTTGGGCGTAGCTAGCCACATATTTATTCCAACCTGCAGCATCTTTGATGCCGGCCTTACTCCAAGCAGCACCCCAATAGTAAGTATAGTCTGAACCGGGTTCATAGTCACTGATGGCAAGTACATGTCCGTCGGCTCCTCCTCTTTCGGCTTTTTCCTTAGCAGAGAAAAGCACAGACTTAGCTTCTTTTACATAGGCGGGGAAAGCAGCTCCTACAAAAATCTTGCCGTTATCATTGTTCACGTTATCTGTAGGGTCAACGTAAGTGATATAGCCATTCTTAGCATCAGCGACCACTTGTCCGTCAGGCTCATGAAGAACGATTCCTGTAGCTACCGGAATTGCCTCTTTGAGGTTCGAGTAAGCGATAACGGCTTTGTTCATATACGAACCCGCATCAAGGGTGATGACACGAGTTTCTACAACAGCAGCATCACCTTTCACTGTCAAAGGATTATAAACCAGCTTCACCGTAAAACGTAGCGGGCCATTATCCAGAATTTCTTGTGTTTTATAGCAATACGGATAGATGATGGTATCACCCGCCATCAAAGCTGCCGTTCCGCCACCGAGCGTAGGACCTACCTTATAACAATCCAAACCATTACCATGATCTACATGATAAGACGTTTCCGCACGAAGAGCTTTAGATGCTTCAGGAGCAATCGTTTTTAAACTATCTATCTTTGCCAATGTGGCCGGATTAAGTTCCATCGCATAACGAGCCTCAACAACAGGGTCGGTAGTAGCACGTTTCGCCCATACGTCATATCCGTAAGCTTTTTCTCCCGTAGCTTGCAAGGCAGGGCCGTAAGTGCGAAAAGCAACAAGATCGTTCTCCCAAGCCACATCGTCCACACGCTCAGGATAATACTTGCCACAAGCTTTTACACCAAAAACTTCGGGCGTACCTGCCTGAACGGTATAAGTAGCCACACCATCGGCTTTCACGTTTGCCTGAAAGATTAGTTTTTCATCATACGTAATCTGATAGGGAACTTGTTGCCCATCAGCATTGAGTACCACAATCTGAGCAGTGTCGGCTAACTTCAATCTGTTAGCAACCTCGCCCATCGCCACCTCTACCATCTCGTTGTCACGATCGAAAGCAGTAGGGTTAGCTACCGTTACTGTTACCACGGTTTTGCTTTCAACGCACGAGGCTATAAAAAAAGCGCCCATCAATAAATATAAAAACTTTTTCATGAAATAGAATATAAATGGTATAACATAAAGGAAAGAAACAAAGAAGGAGTTAAAGCTATCAAGAAAAGCCCTCGATAATTTTAACTCCTTAAAAAAGTTCAAGCCGAATTACTTAGGCTGTTTGCCGATGTAAGCCAAGATACCTCCATCTACGTAGAGTACATGACCGTTTACAAAATCGGATGCTTCTGATGCCAAGAACACAGCAGGTCCCATAAGATCCTCGGGAGTTCCCCAACGGGCAGCAGGAGTTTTAGCGATGATGAAAGAATCGAAAGGATGACGTGAGCCATCAGCTTGTGTTTCTCTCAATGGAGCTGTTTGCGGAGTAGCAATGTAACCAGGGCCGATGCCGTTACACTGGATATTAAACTCACCATATTCTGAAGCAATGTTACGGGTAAGCATCTTCAAACCACCTTTGGCTGCCGCATAAGCAGAAACCGTTTCGCGGCCAAGTTCACTCATCATAGAGCAGATATTAATAATCTTGCCATGACCTTTCTTAATCATTGAAGGAATAACCGCTTTTGACACGATAAACGGACCATTAAGATCGATATCAATCACTTGACGGAATTCTGCAGCACTCATTTCAATCATCGGGATACGTTTAATGATACCGGCATTGTTAACCAAGATATCAATTACGCCTACTTCTTTTTCAATTTGAGCTACCATAGCGTTTACGCCATCTTCGTTAGTTACGTCGCATACGTATCCATGAGCTTTAATACCTTCAGCAGTATAAGCAGCCAAGCCTTTGTCTACCAATTCCTGTTTGATATCATTGAACACAATAGTGGCACCTGCCTTAGCAAATCCGGTTGCAATAGAAAATCCGATGCCGTAAGCAGCACCTGTTACAAGCGCAACCTTACCTTCTAATGAAAAATTTACCATCTTCTTATATTATATTAAAAATTAGGATCTATCGTTTTTTATTTCAAATCAGTAATCAGAGAGAAGTCCTGATCACCATAATCAAGGTTTTCGCCTCCCATACCCCAAATGAAAGTATAATTGTGGGTTGCTGCAGCCGAATGAATAGACCATTCGGGAGAAAGTACGGCCTGATCGCTTTTCATCCATACGTGGCGGGTTTCGTCTACTTCGCCCATAAAGTGACACACAGAATGATCTTCGGGAACTTCAAAATAGAAGTAAGCTTCCATACGACGAGAATGAACATGAGCCGGCATGGTATTCCACACACTACCCGGAGCAAGTTCGGTCATACCCATTTGCAATTGACAGGTAGGTAGCACTTGGTTCACAAGCATCTTGTTTATATTACGGTGATTAGAACCTTCAAGAGAACCCATTTCCGCCACTACGGCATCGCTCTTAGTCACCTTCTTATCGGGATAGTTCCTATGAGCTGTCAGAGAATTGAAATAGAATTTGGCAGGATGCTCCGCATCTTTGCTTTCGAAAGTCACTTCTCTATCGCCAGAGCCTAAGTAAAGAGCTTCTTTATAATCAAGTTCAAACACCGCGTCACCTGCTTTCACAACACCCGGGCCTCCTACATTGAAAATACCCATTTCACGACGGGTGAGGAAGAAAGGAGCTTTCAACGGATCGATAGCCTCAAGTTTCAACACTTCAACAACAGGCATTGCGCCTCCTACTACCATGCGATCATACATGGAATAGATCATATTTACTTCATTAACTGCAAATACTCTTTCGATAAGGAAATCTTTACGAATTCTCTTAGTGTCATAGCTTTTTGCATCTTCAGGATGCGCAGCATAACGGATTTCATAGTTTGTTTTCATACTATTTCAATATATAAATGATTCATCGTTTACGTACACAATGCAAAGATAACAAAAGAAACGAGCAAAATGGAGTAATAATATCCTTATTATCTCTGCTTTTTGTCCTTAAATAGATTGGATTTGATTTGTTTAACAAAATATAATACGAACAGGATGAGCGTATTACGGCTCAGTTTATCTTCTTGGGGATTTAACATTTGATTAGGCATATAGTTTAGCTATTCTAAACAAGAAAAACTTCATATCTGTTACCCCTCTGAAGTCTGCTCTGAATGCTTTTAGCTTAGCATTGAATGATTCTGCTGCTGCGTTGGTTTGTCTGCCTACGAAGAAGTTTAGAATTCTTTCATAGTGCTGTTGAAAAGTTCTTATGACTGTATTAAACTGTGGATATTCCCATTCTTCCACCTTGTTGAACCACAATGCCAATTTAGGACGTGCCACATCCTTGTCATAGCTTGTAGAATAGATTTTGCCTAAATGCAAAGCTAGGTAATAGAACTGTTTGAGGTCATCATACTGTTTGAAGAGTATATCGGCTCTAATCTCTTGTGATTGGCTCCATTTATCAGGAGATTTGAATAACAAGTACCTACTTCTTACCAATAATTGTCTTAACGTATCCCCATTGTCAAATCTTTCAGGAACGTGTTCTTCTTTATTTTCCTTAGCTTTCTTCATGGCCTTATTTTCTTCGTCCATAGCTTGCCAACGATATTGTATTCTGAGATCTTGTAAAGCCTCATGCATTAGTTTCTGGACATGAAATCGGTCTATTATCTGCAATGCTTTGGGGAAGCTTTGACGCGCTATGGAGTACATACTGTTAGCCATATCCAAGGTAATGTTTTCAACCATATCCCGTAGCTCTTGCGGGATTTTCTTCAGACACTTCACGATATTTTCTGATTTGGTACCTTTTATTATGGCTACAAGAGTACCCCTTTTGCCATGCCCGGACTTGTTAATCACATTCGTGACCAATTCCCCATTACTCAATGCAGTCTCGTCAATACAAAGGTTAGCTCCCATATTTTCAGGAAAAAGGATATAATCTTCTGCGTGGGAGAGTTGATCCCAAGAAAGGAAGTCACTTAAATGGTTCTTGTAATAGTCGGTCAAAACCGAAGGCTTTAAATAACTGAAATCGGCCACACTTTTGATACTTACTTCATGAGTTTCCAAGTAATTCTTTTAAAAAAGCACCGAACTCTGCGGTAATGCGAGTGCCGGTGGCTACTAAATTCCAATCGCGACTATAGCATCTCCCGGTTGTTTTATCCTCCCAACGACGACGCTTAATATGGAGATAAACAGCTTTGCCACGGGCGGGGAAATCTTGGATCTCTATTTCGGCATGGAAGCCTTTAGAGACCAGACTAAGGCCAACATATTCCGAAGGTATTAGGTTCTTCTCTTCTAAACTAATGATATAACAAGTATCCATGTTGCTGTAGTCCGTGACATCAAAATAATCAAGGCAGCCTGATGGAAGAAATAAGGATAAAACCTCGAGTGAGTTAGGCAGGGTATTTGATTTCATGTGACAAAGATAAGCTTTTTAATCAAATGTTAAATCCCCAAGAAGATAAAGTGACCCCGTATTACCTAGAAGGAAAGAGGTTTGAAGCAACAAAAAAAAGCGTCTCAACTATCTTTTATCGATAATTGAGACGCTTTATGTTGTCCTACGAAGATTCGAACTTCGACAAACAGAACCAAAAACTGTTGTGCTACCATTACACCATAGGACAAGCTCAGATGCTTTCTTTTAAAAAGCGATGCAAAGATAGTGGTATACGGCTAAACATCCAAATATTTAGCCGTGTTTTTTCATTTTGCGATGATAAGGAAATAGTTTTTCTTCCCTCGTTGAACCAATAAATACTTGCCATTAAGTAGTTCGGATGCTGTTATAAGCTCATCAAAAGCTGCTAGTTTCTCTTTATTCATAGAAACACCTCCACCCTGAACTAATTTACGCATTTCGCCTTTTGAAGCAAAAACGGCTGCATGGTCTGTAAAGAGATCGACTGCTTTTACGCCTTCAACCAGAGCTTCTTTAGAAACTTCAAATTGAGGAACGCCCTCGAAAACAGCAAGTAAAGTGGCTTCATCAAGTTTCTTCAAAGCAGCGGAAGTTCCATTGCCGAAAAGAATCTCAGAAGCTTCTAACGCAGCATTGTAATCTTCTTCAGAATGTACCATGATGGTAACCTCCTTCGCTAAGCGCTTTTGAAGTACACGCAAGTGAGGAGCCTCAGCATGCTCTGCTGTAAGATGCTCTATTTCTTCTTTCGTCAGAGAAGTAAAGATCTTGATGTAACGAGCTGCGTCATCATCACTAACGTTCAGCCAGAACTGGAAGAATTTGTAAGGTGACGTATATTTTGCATCGAGCCATACATTGCCCGACTCTGTCTTTCCAAATTTACCGCCATCTGCCTTCGTTATAAGCGGACAGGTTAAGGCAAAAGCTTCACCACCATTAGTGCGGCGAATCAGCTCACTACCGGTCGTGATGTTTCCCCATTGGTCCGAACCACCCATTTGCAGTTTACAACCTTTTGTTTCATACAGATGAAGAAAATCATAGCCTTGTAACAACTGATAGGTGAATTCAGTGAACGACAATCCATCGCGAGACTCTCCGTTCAAACGCTTCTTTACTGAATCTTTGGCCATCATATAGTTCACAGTAATATGCTTACCTACTTCGCGCACAAAGTCAAGGAAAGAAAAGTTCTTCATCCAGTCGTAGTTGTTCACCAACTCGGCTTTGTTAGAAGCATCCGATTCAAAATCAAGAAACTTAGCCAACTGTTTTTTTATACACTCTTGATTATGACGTAACGTTTCTTCATCCAAAAGATTCCTTTCAGCAGACTTGCCTGAAGGATCTCCGATCATACCTGTTGCTCCACCAATAAGAGCCAATGGCTTGTGCCCACAATGTTGAAAGTGTCTCAGCATCATCACGCCGCACAAATGCCCAATGTGTAACGAGTCGGCCGTAGGATCAATACCCAAGTAAGCAGTTACCTGCTCTTTAGCCAACAATTCTTCCGTGCCTGGCATCATTGTATGCACCATTCCACGCCATTTTAATTCCTCTACAAAATTCATCGAATGATAATCTGTTTTTATTTATATGCAGACAAAAGTACGATTCTTTATTTGAACAAACAACTCTTGCAGTCTAAAAAGGTGTCATTTGGGAAGCAAAAGAAGCGATTCAGCGATTAAAAAAGACTTCATTGATATTTTGCTGAATATGCATCGTGAAGCTCTCAACGGAAAGGGAACGGATAGTTGCCGCTTGTTCATAGAGTAGACTAATCTCGATAGTGCTTTCGTCTGTTTCCAAAAATAACCGGTCAATCGGAACAGCACGAAGCGCTTCTTCCTGATATCTTTCACCAAAAGAGAGGAAGATGCCATGACGAATGTATTGCAAAGCTTGCTCCTTCTTGCCACGAAAACCGTGAATAATCCAAGGCATATGAGGCTGAATTCTCTTTTTCAACTCAACGATTTCGTTAGCAGCACGAACGCAATGAATAATTAAAGGTAATTCCATCACTTCCGACAGTTCTATTTGCCGTTCGAAAACGTCCAGCTGCAAGGCAAAAGGCACATCAACCGCTTTATCCAAACCGGCTTCTCCTATGGCAAGCACATTCGGGTGATGAACAGCAAGCAGAAGCCAATCCCACTTTTCCCAAAGATTATCAGGGGTCAGATACCATGGATGTATCCCTACCGAGCAATATGTCGGAAGTTGTGCCACTAGCATTTCAGGGGAATAACTAAAAATAGCCTGTTCAGGATGAAGCGGCAAGTGATGAGTATGTATATCCAGCAGTTGCATAATGATTAGGGAACCGGATCATAACCGGAACCACCCCAGGGATGACAACGAAGAACTCTTTTGATCGTTAGGTAAAGACCATAAAATGGGCCGTGTTTCTTGATTGCTTCAATGGCATATTGAGAGCAAGTAGGCGTAAATCGACATGAAGGAGGTTTCATGGGAGAAATGCACAAACGATAAAAGTAAATAGGAAGAAGCAATAAATAAGAAAGTAAGCGTTTCATGCTATTTTTTCGGCTATACGAACAAGTAACGAATTCAATTTCTCTTCAACTTCAGTGGATGAAATCAATTCATCCGACAAATAGATAACAGCAATCATCAGGTTTTGTTCCTTTTCTTCAAGCAAGTTTAACAAAAGATGCTTATTCTTTCGGTATGCTTCGCGTATCTGTCTCTTGACCCGATTACGCTTCACTGCCCTTTTGAAACGCTTTTTAGGAACACTTATCAAAAGAGAAGCATCAGGAGCTCCCTCTCTTTTCTCTGTTTGCATAAACACCACACGCAACGGAAAGAGAGAAAAAGATTTAGCTCCTCCTGAAAATAGCTTCTCTATTGCTATTTTACTATTTAACCGTTCCGACTTAGATAATGTGTTTACACCCATAAATAATGATAAACGGCCACTGCCGTATTTTTATTTACCCTTGTTAGTCTCCTTGATAAAAATCTCAAGAGCTGCTGTCATGGAAGGTGCTTGTACACTTGGAGCTTCCAAGTCCAAACGCAAACCGGCATCACGCACAGCCTGAGCTGTAGTAGAGCCGAAGGTTCCTATCCTAATTTCTTTCTGATCAAAGTCCGGGAAATTCTTTTGCAATGAAGAAACACCAGCCGGACTAAAGAACAACAACATATCATAGTCGAATTCTTCTCCTTCCGTAAAATCATTGCTCACCGTGCGATACATCACCGCCTCAGTATGATCAATTTTATTCTTATCCAGCAAGTTCCTTATTTCATCGGTATGTACATCAGACATCGGAACAAAATATTTTTCCGAATTATGCTTAATAATAGCAGGCATCAAGTCTTCTATCTTTCCTGTATTACCAAAGAAAATCTTTCTCTTACGATACTGTATATATTTCTGGATATAGAGAGCAATAGCCTCCGTCATACAGAAATATTTCATGCCTTCAGGAATAGCAATGCGCATTTCTGTGCACAAAAGGAAGAAATGATCTATTGCATGACGAGACGTAAAGATTACGGCAGTATGATCTAGAATAGTCACTTTCTGCTGCCTGAATTCTTTAGCAGAAAGGCCTTCTACCTTAATAAAGGGGCGGAAGTCTATCTTTACCCCATACTTCTCTGCAATATCGTAATAAGGAGACTTCTCGGAAGCAGGCTTCGGCTGCGACACAAGTACTTTCTTAATTTTCAACGTCCTAAAGTTTTATTAACAATGAGTTATTTATTTGAACTAATCCCTGATACGCTATAAGGCAGGGCAGAATTTCAAGCGCACAAAAGTACAAAATTAAAAGGAGAAGGCCATAAACATTATTAAAAAAAAGCTTTACCCACTTATAGAATATCAATATTTTAGCGGAAATTATCAAACCTAAACTTATTGAGACAAAGAAAGTCAGATTCAAATCGAAATAAATAAGGAATAAGGCAAAAAAGAACAGGACAAATCCTATATAATAAACAATCGTAGAGTAAGAAGACATCCACAAACCTGTTCGATATTTGTCAAAGAATACCCAGCCCAAAAAGGAATATAGCATCCATTTTATCAACAAATAGACCATGCAGACTCCCACATAAACAAGCAGTAATAAATAGGGCGCAAGATGCTCGGTCAACACCGGACGAACAGTGACAAAGTAATCAAAAAGACAAAGACCTGAAAGGACACAAGTCTGCAAGGCTAGCAAAAGTAAATGCCGCACATCGGCCGCAGTAGAAGTAGCAAAAATACTAGTCCTTTCACGATGAAGAACAAAGTCTTTGATCTGCTGAGCAAGAAATTTCTTGCTACGAGCCAGCACATAAGCCGAAACAAAGAAACAAAAAAGTAAAACACCAGCTACAGCATCATCTGCCTTAAGAACATACGGAATAGGTTTACCCTCAAATCCTGATGCAAATTCACGCATCGAATGATAAGGAGTAAGCCCTATAGAATCAGCCGAAACAAAGTGTTCTCTATAAAAAAGGGCTATCGTATCAACTCGTGCAGTATCAGTTTGCAACGTATCAAGCGGCATGCTAGCAACAACTTGTGCCGTATCGACCTGTATAGAGTCTGTATTATTCATATTGCGGCAAATTTCCGAATAGAAGCATCCCATATTGGCTCATTAAAAATCAACTCTAGCGCTTCTTCGGGGGTAGTGGCCACACTCCAGATGGCACCATGTTGAAAACGCATAAAGTTCTCTTCAATAGCTTTATCGAGCATAGCAAGGAGAGGATCATAGAACCTGTTTATATTCAAGATCACAATAGGGTTAAGGTATAAGCCCAATTGCTTCCAAGTAATGATTTCAAGCAATTCTTCAAGTGTTCCGCAGCCACCCGGCAAAGCGATAACGGCATCGCTAAGGTCGGCCATCAAGTGTTTGCGCTCGTGCATACTCTCTACGGTAATAAGTTCCGTTAAACCTGTGTGATGCCAACCTTGCTCTACCATAAACTCAGGAATAACACCCGTTACTTTACCCCCGCCCAACAAAGTGGCATCGGCTACAGAGCGCATCAAGCCAAGGTTTCCCGCACCATTAATTAAGCGAATTTGATTTTCGGCTAACAGACATCCCAATTGCTCAGCCATCTGAAAATAGACAGGATCTATTTTCGTACTCGAAGCGCTATATACACATACGGAGGTTATTTCATTCATCATCATGCACATTTACGTATTCTGCATGCAAAAGTACTGAAACTTTATGTATTTCCACAAACAAAACGACGGAAGGTCGCCCATGCCGTTGCATAAAACAACAAACAGAACGACCTTCCTATAAATAAATAGCTGTAAAGCTACGCTGATTACAATCCAAATGCGGCTTTCACCTTGTCTACATAGTCCAATTTTTCCCAAGTAAACAGTTCTACTTCCAGCACCTTATCCGATAGATAACGAGAATGGAAATGCTTAGTAACCACCTGAGGTTCGCGACCCATGTGTCCATAAGCTGCTGTTTCACTATAAATAGGATAACGGAGCTTCAACCGGTCTTCAATCGCCTTAGGACGAAGGTCGAACAATTGATCTATCTTCTTCGCTATTTCTCCATCGGTCAGACTCACGCGACTACGCCCATAAGTGTTTACGTAAATATTAATAGGCTTGGCTACTCCGATAGCATAAGATACTTGTACAAGTATCTCATCGGCCACACCGGCAGCCACCAAATTTTTCGCAATATGGCGAGCAGCATAAGCCGCACTACGGTCTACCTTGCTCGGATCTTTACCCGAGAAAGCTCCACCACCATGAGCACCTTTGCCACCATACGTATCAACAATAATTTTACGACCCGTCAATCCGGTATCTCCATGTGGGCCACCAATCACGAATTTCCCTGTAGGGTTTACATGATAAGTAATAGCATCATCAAACAATGCCAAAATATCGGCATGGCCAATAGAAGCTATCACGCGAGGCATCAATATGCCAATGACGTCTTTGCGTATGATTGCCAACATCTCTTCGTCTGCTTTCAACTGAGCCGCAACCGAATCATCGGCAGGCTGAACAAAGTCGTCGTGCTGAGTAGAGACAACAATGGTATCAATACGTACAGGCGCACCATTATCATTATATTCTATAGTAACCTGACTCTTAGCATCGGGGCGAAGATAGGTCATTTCCTTTTCTTCGCGGCGAATTTCGGCCAAAGCCAAAAGTATTCTATGAGCCAGATCGAGTGACAATGGCATATAGTTTTCCGTTTCATTTGTAGCATAACCAAACATCATACCTTGGTCACCAGCACCTTGATCCATTGGGTCTTCGCGTTCAACGCCACGATTAATATCAGCACTCTGCTCATGAATGGCAGAGAATACACCACATGAATTTCCCTCAAACATATATTCGCCCTTGGTATAGCCTATGCGTTTGATCACATTTCGGGCTACCTCTTGCAGGTCTACATACGCTTCGGATTTCACTTCTCCCGCTAGCACCACCTGTCCGGTAGTAACTAAGGTTTCGCAAGCTACTTTAGAACTGGGGTCGTAAGCCAACAGCTCGTCAAGTACAGCGTCCGATATTTGATCGGCCACTTTGTCGGGGTGTCCTTCAGACACCGATTCGGATGTGAATAAATATCCCATAACTAAATTATGAATTGTGATTTATAAACTTAGAATGTAAGACAAGGAGAGTAGAGATGCGCAGACAGACGAGAATGTTTGTTTTAGCATTTTTTTCTGTGGTTGCAAGCTACTCAAATCTTTCCACATTTCATTTCAGGGGACAAAGATAAGGATTATTGAGAAAACAAACAGTATTCTTGTTCTATAAATATTTTATTTTTGAGAAAAAGCGAGAAGTTCAAGCAAAGCCTTCATTGTTTGATGCAAAGATGGATGTATCAGACTTGGGGCAATTTCAGCCAACGGCTCCATCACAAAAAGCCGCTGAGCCATTAAAGGGTGAGGAAGAACCAGTTCCTCAGTATTTAACAACAAATTATCATAAAGCAGCAGATCAATGTCAATCAAACGGTCGGAATAAACACCGTCAACCGACTTATGGGTGCGCCCCATCTGTAATTCAATCTGTTTGGCTTCATGCAAAACAGCTATGGGAGAAAAGGATGTTTCCACACAGACCGCCGCATTAAGAAAAGAGTTTTCAGAGTCGAATCCCCAAGGAGTAGTCACATAAAAAGCGGACAGAGAAATTACCTTCCCTATCCGCTCTTCTATATTTTGCACTGCACAGCGAAGATTTTGTTCCTTATCACCCAGATTGGTGCCCAGACCCAAATATACTTTCGCCATTATTTCCTTATTTATCCAGAATCAACATAGCATCGCCATACGTACCGAAACGATAATCTTCCTTCAAAGCCACTTGATAAGCATCCATCACCTGATCATAGCCACCAAATGCCGCAGTAATCATCAGTAAGGTAGAGAGTGGCATGTGAAAATTGGATATCATACTATTAGCTACAGTAAATTCATAGGGAGGGAAGATGAATTTATTCGTCCATCCTTCGAACACTTTTAAATGACCATCTGTACTTACCGCACTTTCTATGGCACGCATCACCGTAGTTCCTACCGCACAAATGTTATGTCCACCATCTTTAGCATTGTTTACAATATTAATGGCTTCTTCCGTAACAAACATCTGCTCTGAATCCATCTTGTGTTTGGTCAAATCTTCCACGTCAATATCGCGGAAGTTACCCAACCCTGCATGCATGGTAACAAAAGCGAAATCTATACCTTTAATTTCCAAACGCTTCATTAGTTCGCGACTAAAGTGCAAATTGGCCGTAGGCGCCGTAACAGCACCTTCGTTCTTAGCAAAAATAGATTGAAAACGTTCAGCATCCTCCTCTTCCACAGGACGCTTAATGATGCTATGAGGCAGAGGCGTTTCGCCCAGAGCATATAGCGACTTCTTAAACTCATCATGAGGACCGTCATAAAGAAAACGGAGCGTCCGACCACGCGAAGTGGTGTTATCAATCACCTCGGCAACCATCGAATCATCTTCTCCGAAATAAAGCTTATTCCCGATACGGATCTTACGAGCCGGATCAACCAACACATCCCATAGTCGAAGGTCTGAATTCAACTCACGCAGCAAAAAGACCTCAATCTTCGCACCTGTTTTTTCCTTATTGCCATACAAGCGGGCAGGAAATACCTTCGTATCATTGAAGATAAAGACATCCTTATCATCGAAATAGCCTAGAATATCTTTGAACGTTTTATGTTCTATTTCTCCAGTGTTTTTATGTAGCACCATCAGGCGCGACTCATCTCTGTACTTTGCAGGATGCAAAGCAATCTTCTCTTCGGGTAGCTTAAATTTAAATTGCGACAGTTTCATATTATGGCTGTTTATTCGTTTTAATTCTCTTCTTCAATAACCTGGTGATCGAGCCACTCAGGAAAGTTATCAGGGGCAAGACAGTGGGCCAATGTCACTTCCCCCACTCGTGTGCGTATCAACCCGGTCAAATGAGCCCCGCTATTTAAGGCTTCACCTATATCGCGTGCCAAAGCACGAATATAGGTACCTTTACTACAGACAACACGAATTTTTATATCGGGCAAGTTGCATTCGAGCAACTCTATCTCATCTATAACAAGTGTCTTCGGTTTCAGTTCTACTTCTTTGCCTTTTCTTGCAAGATCATAAGCGCGAGCACCATCTACCTTACAAGCGGAAAAGACAGGAGGTATCTGTTGAATCTCTCCAATAAAGCGCGCCAAAGCCTCTTTCACCAATTCCGGAGTGATATGCTCCGTGGGGTAAGTTGCATCTATCTCTTTCTCAAGATCAAACGAAGGGGTCGTTGCCCCTAGCTGAATGGTCGCTATATACTCTTTGGTTTGATACTGAAACTCTTCTATTCTCTTCGTGGCTTTACCTGTACAGATAATCATCACTCCTGTAGCCAATGGATCTAACGTTCCGGCATGGCCAACTTTCAATTTCTTCATTTTCAATTTACGGTTCAAGTGAAAACGTACTCGCGCTACGAGATTGAAAGACGTCCACTGCAACGGTTTATTAAAATAGAGAACTTCTCCTTCTTTAAAATTCATCAAACAATTTCTAAGTTATGACCCAACATCAACATCACAAGAATCGCCCCACCAACAATAATACGGTAATAGCCAAAAGCCTTAAATCCGTATTTCGTAACAAAGCTGATAAAGAATTTAATGGCTAACAAAGCAACAATAAATGCCACAATGTTGCCAATGATAAGTGCGGCCAAGTTATCCATTAACACTTGTGCCCCACCATTCATAAACAACTTGACCACTTTATAGCCAGTGGCTGCAAACATCGTTGGAACGGCCAAGAAAAAAGAAAATTCAGCAGCATCTTTACGAGTCATCTTTTGTGCCATACCCCCTACAATAGTGGCCATCGAACGAGAAACTCCCGGTATCATGGCAATACACTGAAACAGGCCTATATTAAATGCTTTTTTCTCCGTTAACTCTATATTTTCATCTCCTTTCGAGAATATCTTATCACAGAAAAGCATGAAGATACCGCCAAGTACAAGCATTACTGCTACCACCGCTACACTTTCGAGCATTTCATCAATCTTATCGCTAAATAAGAAACCGAAAAAAGCAGCCGGGATAAAAGCAACAAGCAACTTCCAGTAAAAATCAAACTTATATAGGAAACGCTTTGTATAGATCTTGCAGCGAACGCCAAATGCCTCTCCAGCTACCACTTCAGGATCAAAGATGCGGCATTCTTTCAATTTGAAGAATCGTTTCCAATACAAGCAAACCACAGATAGAATAGCACCAAACTGAATGATAACAGTGAATGCCTTCACAAATTCTGTGCTCTGCACGCCAAGCATGGCTTGCGCAATAATCATGTGCCCGGTAGAAGAAACCGGAAGGAATTCCGTCAACCCTTCAACTATTGCTATAATGATCGTTTGTAGTATAGTTAAATCGCCCATTTCTTACTCTTTCGTTTTAGGTTTGCGCAATACGGCATAGATCATAAAAACAAAACCAAACAAGCAAACCACCGGAGCTACCTTAATGCGACGAACGCTGAAGATATCCGGTTCAAAAACAGACTCTGTTGAAGATGGACCCGCCATCAGCACAAAACCCAAAATAACAATCACCATGCCGATAGCCAACAAAATAAAGTTTGTCTTATCGAAAGCGAACTTCTGTTTATCCACCATTTTATTTATGTTTTTAAGTTTTCTATTTATATATAGTATAAGGAACTGGCCTTCATGCGCAAGTACTTATTAATGGAAAGATAAGCACACAAAAATGTGATAATCACTCCAAAGGCTAACACGGAAAGAGAGACCAGCAGCATTACTTCGGGAGTGATCACACGAATCAGCTCCGGCTCGTAAGATACCAAAGAGTAGGCGGTTCCCATCAAAATAGCATCGGCAATGACAGCAGCCAACACACCACTCCAAATATTCCGAGTCAGGAAAGGTTTGCGGATAAAACTCCAACTTGCACCAACCAGCTTCATCGTATGAATGAGAAAACGCTTGGAGTAGATGGCCAGACGAATCGTATTGTTTATCAAAGCAAAAGAGATAAACGTAAGCACCACCGCCAGTACCAGTAATACTAAACTAATATTGCGTATATTTTCATTCACTGCGTCTATCAGATCTCTTTGATAAAGCACATCTTGTATATTCGTATTCTTTTTTATACTCTTCTCTATCTTAGCAATGCTGTCCGAATTAGCATAGTCAGAGTGCAACTTAACCTCTATGGATGCAGTAAAAGGATTATATCCCAAAAATTCTTCAGGGTTGGTGCCCATCGCTTCCGACTGTTCCTTGAGTGCCTGACTTTTTGAGATATAGACAGACTCTTTCACGAAAGGCTCTTCATTCAGACTTTTTTGCAATTTTATGATATCAGACTCCTTCATCTCATCACTGATAAGAACGGAGAAATTAATATTTTCGCGCACATAGACGGAAAGATTGTTCGCCGTCAACACAAAGAAAACAACTAGCCCAAGCAACAACAACACAAGCATGGTGCTGATACTTGAAGTTATAAACTGCATATCAAAATAAGAAATCGAATTATTTCTACTTTTACTTTTCATTATCGCTTCTTCCTGAATACATAAATCATTGAACTACTTCTCTCCTTTTTTGCCAGCGCACTAAACCAAGCAAGTGAACCGACTAGCATTCCTCTTAAAAAAGAAGAGGAATTGCCTCGATACTTTTCACTTAACATGGATACATAAAAGGCATCAAAAGGCATTGGGTGCCTGGCAGCAAGTATAAACCCATGTTTTGCTCCCCATTGCTGCATAGTAGCGGGAGTAAAATGCCACAAATGGCGGGGAACATCATAAGCAGCCCAATGTTCGGCATATTTTTCGGCATCGTAAGACGCACAATTAGGCACGGCAACCACAAGTACACCTCTATCAGTAAGAAGTTCGGAAACGCGTTGCCAAGTCTCTCCCAAATGCTCTAAATGCTCCATCACATGCCAAAGAGTTATCACATCAAATCCTCCTGACGGAAGATCGTTCAACGCCTCCTCATCTTTTACATCCAGCAGAAAATGCTCTTTCGCAAATGCACGGGCAGACGCATTCTTCTCAATAGCTTCCACCTCCCAGCCTCGCAATTGCATCGCATTGGCGAAATAGCCGGTTCCTGTACCGATATCGAGTATCTTTCCTGAGCGTCGACGGGTTTCTTTAAGTACCAACTGAGCTTTTTTATTCAACATGTGTCTCCGCACGTAATGATAAATAAAGTTCATCGCCCCCTTCTTCGTATCAGAGTGTGAAATATAATCAGGCGTTTCGTAGTACTTTCCAATCTCATTCTCTACAGGAAATCCCTGAGTAAAAGTAAAACGACAATCATCGCATCTGAACAACTCAAATTGCTCCCCGGAAGCATAAAAATCCGTACAAGTGATAAAGTGCTTTATATGTGTGCCACCACAAAGCGGACAAGTATCTATAATGAGTCTATTCATTGCTTTTATTACAAATTAGAATGCAGCTCATACCAACAAGCTGCAATACACCCGAATTTGGTGCAAATAAACAAATAAAAAGCGACGTAAAGGAGATTTGTTAAGGTCTTTTAATATTATAATAAAGCAAGAGAAAAGAAAATATCCATATATTTGTCAGAGTACAGAACTAATATCTACTAAATTTATGAACAAGCAATTAACTAAATCCAACAACAAACAGATTGCTGGTGTATGCGGCGGATTAGCCGAGTATTTCGGATTCGATTATACCATCACCCGATTAGTATATGCTTTACTAAGCGTATTTACCGCATTTGCAGGTGTAATAATCTACATCATCTTGTGGCTTGTGATGCCTGAAGCTGAACGTAAATGAACGAGAATATAAGGTAGGTAAATATTCGGAGTAACCACAGATTAACAAATCATACGGGTTATTAATCTGTGGCTCATTTTTTGATGTGGTTTTGTTATAACGAACTTAGTCAATAGCCTCTCCTTTGAGAGTCGCTGAACTAGCTTCGGTTATTGTCACGTTTACAAAATCGCCTATTTTGTGGTTTCCTTTATTGAATACCACTACTTTATTTTGCTCAGTCTTGCCAACGAGTTGCTCGCGTGAACGCTTAGACACTCCTTCAACAAGCACTTGGTATGTTTGGCCAATACAACGGCTATTCGACCGAGCAGACAAGCGACTCTGTAATGCTATGATTTCGTTTAAGCGAGCCACTTTCACTTCTTCGGGAATATCATCGGATAAATGCTTAGAAGCATACGTTCCGGGACGTTCCGAATATTTAAACATAAACGCAGCGTCGTAACCACACTCTTCCATCAATGAAAGGGAGAGCTGATGATCTTCGTCCGTTTCGGAATGAAAACCACAAAAGAGATCGGTACTCAATCCACAATTAGGTATGATCCGCTTAATAGCAGCTACACGATCCAAGTACCATTCACGCGTGTATTTTCTATTCATTAATTTCAGTATGCGCGAGCTACCACTCTGTACAGGCAAGTGCACATGCTTACAAACATTAGGCACTTCGGCTATGACTTGCAACGTTTCGTCGCACATATCCTTTGGATGCGAAGTACTAAAACGAATACGCATTCCGGGCGCAGCTTCGGCTACTATACGAAGCAGTTTCGGGAATGTAATAATGCCATCCTCATTTTCAAAATGATAGGAGTCAACATTCTGACCAAGCAACGTCACCTCTTTGTATCCTTTATCAATAAGATCCTTCACTTCATTAAGAATACTAACGACATCACGACTGCGCTCGCGTCCGCGGGTATAAGGCACAATGCAATACGTACAAAAGTTATTGCAACCACGCATGATGGAAACAAATGCAGAGACATGATTGCTACAAATACGAGAAGGCATCACGTCCTCATAAGTCTCCGTGGTAGACAACTCTACATTAATCGCTTTCTCACCGACTTCCACAGCTGCCACCAGATCAGGCAAAGTCAAATAAGCGTCCGGTCCAACCACCAGATCAACATGGTGCTCTTCGATTAACTTATCTTTCACACGCTCTGCCATACACCCCAGCACACCTACGATAAAATGCTTCTTCTTCTTTTTTAAAGAATAAAAATGCTCCAAGCGATTCAGAATCTTTTGTTCCGCATTGTCGCGGATAGAACAGGTATTCATAAACACAGCATCAGCCTCATCGAGCGTTTCAGCCACAGAATAACCCGCCATCTCCATCACAGAGGCAACCACTTCGCTATCGGCCACATTCATTTGGCAGCCATAAGTCTCAATAAACAACTTCTTGTTGTCATCAGCAGTTGCAGATTTAAAGTCTGCTCCCGTCAATTCATTCATAATCTTCTATTTTTAATTAAATTAGAGACTGCAAAGATACTGCTTCATGATCAAATAATATCGGAAAGCAACGCCAAAAAGAAAGCTTTCATACGGAAATTAAAGTAGAAAGAGGAAAGAACAAATTACGTGTATCTAGACATAAGGAGGTCGCATGAAACATAAAATGACACCTTAAAAGGCTGATAAAAAGGTAATGCAAAACAAATAATAATCAATTGAAAAACAATTTATATTTATATATAGAAGACATTCAGAAAATGACATTCAGAAAAAAAGCAAACTGTAAACCCAATCAAAAGCCAGTATAGAAGAGAAGAGTATAGAAGAGTATAGAAGAGAATATCAACTACGTCGATAGAAGAAGAAAAAGAGAGCGTTCTAAATTGCTGCCGACGACGATGTTTTGGCTCAACAACGAATAGTGGGGATGATTTTGCTCATTATGCATAAATGCGTAACCTTGTGCCTGCGATGAACCCTAACGTAAATATCACGCTTACCCTCACAAACCTTCTGACAGAGCTTTCTTGAACATACTAGATCAGTGTGTTAAGTGTACCAGGTCAGCACGCTGAAGCTATATCAGTCCGGAGCACTCTTTGCTTGTGCATAAAGAGCAAGCTTCCCAACATCCATTCGTCTCCCAAATGACGGTTGCACTTTCACTAAATGACGGTTGCATTTGAACCCATTCACGGTTGCATTTTTCCACATGCAAGCATCTCAGTAACGAAGCTATAACAGTCAAACCCATTTCACCCTATTTTCCCGCTCCATCGAGAGAGATAAAAAAGAAGATCAGTAGCATTCAATGTTACAGATTATAATAAATGTTAACCAAAGAATATCTTTTTGAAGATTTACTTGCAATATTTAATTCAAATTCACATATTTGTGAAATGAAAGAAACATTAGATTTTTTCATAGTTAAGGTTTAGGTTAAAAAAATAAAGGGGAGCTGTGAAGTTGCCCTTTTTTCATGCTAAAATGTTGGTTACTATCAGATTTAATGCCTACCTTTGGACAATAATTCAAAATATAGAGTATGGGAGACATCCTGCAATTTCTATTGATAGCGGGCATTATTGGCATCGCAATAATCAGACAAGTTAGCAAAAATAAAGCTGAGAAGACTGATGCAACTCCACGCACGCCTTTTCCTAAAGGGAAAGAACAGCAGAACACAGAAACAACTCTTCCTGGAAATTGGGAACAGTGGTTCCCTACAGAACTAAAAAATGAACAACCTCGTGCGGAAACGGTTATCGTTGCGGCAGCAGCTGATTCTCCTCCAAAAAAGGAAAAACCGTTAAAGAAATCCGCTTATTCTTCTCTCGACAGAAAAAACAACCCAACACCGGAGTTATCTCCACCCGAAGCTGAGAAACAAGATTTCGGCATTCACTCTGCAGAAGATGCTCGTAGAGCCATCATCTGGTCAGAAATACTTCAACGAAAGTATTAGCAATCATTAAAACTTAAGAAAATATACTATTATCTATGTCACTCAATTTTATTAGCGCAGCAGAAGCTGCAAGCCTTGTGAAACATGGCTACAACATCGGCCTTAGCGGATTTACTCCCGCAGGAACGGCCAAAGCTGTTACGGCAGAAATAGCAAAAATAGCAGAAGCAGAACACGCCAAAGGAAATCCTTTTCAGATCGGAATCTTTACCGGTGCCTCCACAGGCGACTCGTGTGATGGGATATTGTCTCGTGCGAAGGCAATTCGCTACCGTGCCCCTTACACGACCAATAAAGACTTCCGGGCAGCAGTGAACAATGGTGAGATAGCCTATAATGATATCCACCTCTCGCAAATGGCGCAAGAGGTACGGTATGGTTTTATGGGCAAAGTCAATGTAGCCATCATCGAAGCATGCGAAGTAACTGCCGACGGAAAGATTTACCTGACTGCTGCCGGTGGCATTGCCCCAACCGTTTGTCGCCTGGCAGATCAAATCATCGTAGAATTAAACAGCGCCCATAGCAAAAATATGATGGGAATGCACGACGTGTACGAACCGCTCGACCCTCCTTACCGCCGCGAAATTCCGATCTATAAAGCCAGTGATAGAATAGGCTTGCCATACATTCAGGTAGATCCAAGGAAAATTGTCGGTATCGTTGAAGTAAACAAGCCGGACGAAGCCCGTTCATTTGCCGCAGCCGACCCATTGACTGATCAGATCGGACAAAACGTAGCCGACTTCCTTGCTGCAGATATGAAACGCGGAATCATTCCATCAACATTCCTCCCGTTGCAATCAGGTGTGGGCAACATAGCCAACGCTGTATTAGGCGCTTTGGGACGCGACAAAACAATTCCTGCTTTCGAAATGTATACGGAAGTTATTCAAGACTCGGTTATTGCACTGATGAAAGAAGGACGCATCAAATTTGGTAGCACCTGTTCGCTAACCGTTACCAACAACTGCCTTACAGACATCTATGATAACATCGATTTCTTCCGTGACAAGTTGATCCTTCGCCCATCCGAAATATCAAACAACCCTGAAGTAGTACGCCGTTTGGGTATTATTTCTATCAATACAGCTATTGAAGCTGATATCTATGGAAATATCAATTCCACCCACATTGGCGGAACAAAGATGATGAACGGCATCGGTGGTTCGGGTGACTTCACACGTAATGCATACGTATCTATCTTTACTTGCCCTTCAGTTGCCAAAGATGGAAAAATAAGCTCCATCGTTCCGATGGTATCTCACCAAGATCACAGTGAGCATTCAGTCAACATCCTCATCACCGAACAAGGCGTTGCTGATTTGCGCAGAAAGAGCCCAAGCGAAAGAGCTCAAACGATTATTGAGAACTGCGTTCACCCTGATTACAAACAAATTTTGTGGGATTACGTGAAGATTTCGGGCAAAGGACAAACACCACACTGCATACAAGCTGCATTAGGCATGCATGCCGCTCTTAATCGGACAGGTGACATGAAGAATGTAAACTGGGCTGACTATAAGCTCTAAAAGCCTGCAGAGAAAAACCTAAAGATTTAGCTCTTATATACATATTAAGTAATAATGAGGCTAATCTTATTTCATAGTACAAAGAAGCTCGCACACCCTATCTTGGAATGTGTGAGCTTTTTTAGTGTCTGCCACATTCTGATTCATAATGACAAAAGCCAATTCGTGCCCATTATCAGCCCGCAGATAGCCGGCCAACGTACTAATGCCCGATACAGTTCCTGTTTTTGCACGTACATTGCCAAAAGCTTTTCCATTTCTCATTCTACCTTTCAAGGTACCATCAATTCCGGCAACCGGGAGTGCGTCAAATATCTCTTTATAAATTTCCGGCCGTTGATGTACATATTTTAAGTAAGCAAGCATCAATTCCGGAGTAACATAGTCATACAATGAAACCCCGCTCCCATCGTGTATCTCGTAATTCTCAGAGTTGAATCCAAGTTCTTTGATAAACTCCTTGATAGCTACCACACCGTCTTTAGCAGATATATGGCAACTATCTTTTCCTTTTTGCCAAGCACCAAGATGATAGAATAAAGCTTCTGCAGATAAGTTATCACTCACTTTCAATGCACGACGAAGTACATCAGCCGTTGTATGACTCTTCTCTATAAACAATTGGGCATCAGATGGTGTCGTTTCAAATCCTCCAAATCGTTTCATTGTTATTTCTTGCCCATGGGCACGCTCCATAAACGCATGCATAAAGAATTCAGCCGAGCCGTAGACAGTTATGATAGTGTTGCTTTTTGCAGATACATTGCCCGATAAAAACAACCTATTGTCATTGTGCATCCAGTCGCGATTCACGCTAAACTGAGGGCTTTCCAGCTGAGAAGAGAGTGTCTGATTATCGACCGAATAATAAGAAGATAGTGGCGTCAACGAGATCTTTGCAGGTTTACCTGCTACATCGGGCATAGCCGCTACCTCTACATACCCTTTATGAAACATCAGCGGAGAAAGCATCGGTTGAAAATCATAAGGAGCATCGTCCCAGCACCATCCCGCACCGTAGTAAAGCGAGTCCATAAACGAAACATCGCCATATACCTTCCCTTTAACTTTTGTAAGCCCTACCCGTTTAAGATCAGTAACCAATTCATCCATGTCATTATCCATAAACTCGGGATCAAAGCCTCCACAAACATAAAGATCACCATGAAGAACACCGTCATCGTCTATGCGACCGGTGTATTTCACAGCAGTAGTGAAGCGACAATTCATGCCCAATCTGGCCAGATGAGTAATGGAGGTTATGAGTTTTTCGGTAGAAGCCGGACGAGCCATTTTCTTATCCCGATAGTTATAGATAGGAATACTATCCGTCAGATCATATACCGAAATGCCCACATCCGAAGTCACCAACAGATCATCACTCAATAACTGATCAATCTTGGCCGTAACGGCACTTTGTCCCCATAGTGCAGGAAGACAGGCAAACAAGACGAAACATGCCAGCAAACAATTCTTTTTCATCCTCAAATAGTATGTAATGTTTCAGATAAATATTTCTTCAAAAGCGCAATAAACTCTTGCTCATGGACAGGCAGCACAGCCACATATTTTTTATATCCATAGCGAATTAATACATAGTTAGTAATTGAAAAACCAGCAAGCTGCATCGAATTGGCTTTTTCAACCGAAAGAATATCGGCAATGGCTATTTTACGTTTTTTTGAAAACCGGCCAAAATAAAGGATAAGCTCACCATCCGAAGTCACGGTATAAGTAGTATGGACAATTTTCTCGATAAGCATTACCATCAAAAGTGCAAACAACAAAGCCGGCAAAGCATTCTTCTCCCAGACCAAGAAAAGCGTAATTAGCGCCAACAGCGCTAGATAAATGTATTGATACCAAATGATGCGAGCATGAAAAACACGGTTCATAATGCCTAATTTTGCCGGCAAGTTAGCAATTTTATGAATTAATGCCAACGAAAAGCACAATGAATAAAGTAATTTCGTAGTTTTGCAAAACAAAAATAATGTTGATGGCTAGTGCTCAAACAAAGACAACACATTGATCTGTCCGCTTTTGAGACAAAAAACCTCAACCAGCAAACTACAACATCATGATTAAGAAATTCGATTTTCTGGTAATCGGTTCCGGCATAGCCGGCATGAGTTTCGCCCTGAAAGTGGCACATAAAGGCAAAGTAGCCCTCGTATGTAAAACAGAATTAGAAGAAGCCAACACCTATTACGCCCAAGGCGGCGTAGCTTCGGTGACCAACACACTGGTAGACAACTTCGAAAAACATATTGAAGACACCATGATTGCCGGTGATTGGATCAGCGACCGATCGGCCGTAGAAAAGGTGATACGTGAAGCACCTAAACAAATAAAAGAACTCATCAGTTGGGGCGTAAATTTTGATAAGAATGATAAAGGAGAGTTCGATCTTCATCGAGAAGGCGGTCACTCAGAGTTCCGCATCTTGCACCACAAAGACAATACCGGTGCCGAAATTCAGGACAGCCTCATCGCCGCCGTTAAGCAGCACCCCAATATCAGCGTCTTTGAAAATCATTTTGCCATTGAGATACTTACCCAGCACCATTTAGGTGTAGAGGTAACCAGACAAACACCGGATATTCAATGTTACGGTGCTTATATTCTCGATCCAACCACCGGAAAAGTAGATACTTATCTGGCTAAAATAACACTGATGGCCACCGGAGGTGTAGGAGCGGTATATCAAACAACAACTAATCCGCTCGTAGCTACCGGAGACGGTATTGCAATGGTTTACCGGGCAAAAGGAACCGTGAAAGACATGGAGTTTATCCAGTTCCACCCCACAGCTCTCTATCATCCGGGAGACCGCCCATCATACCTCATCACCGAAGCCATGCGAGGATATGGCGGTGTGCTCCGCACCATGGATGGAAAAGAGTTCATGCAGAAATATGACGCACGCCTATCTCTAGCTCCACGCGACATCGTAGCTCGTGCCATCGACAATGAAATGAAAAACAGAGGAGACGATCACGTCTATCTTGACGTAACTCATAAAGATGCCGAAGAAACCAGGAAACACTTTCCTAACATCTACGAAAAATGCCTCAGCTTAGGCATTGATATTACTAAAGAATACATTCCTGTAGCCCCTGCAGCCCATTACCTCTGTGGTGGCATCAAGGTAGATTTGAATGGACAATCATCCATAGAGCGACTCTATGCCATAGGAGAATGTTCATGCACCGGTCTGCACGGAGGTAACCGACTAGCATCAAACTCACTCATAGAAGCTGTAGTATATGCCGATGCAGCCGCCCAACACAGTTTGGAAACCATAGAAAAATATTCATATAATGAACGGATCCCCGAATGGAACGATGAAGGCACCAGTTCACCCGAAGAGATGGTCCTCATCACGCAAAGCATGAAGGAAGTGAATCTATTGATGAGTGCATACGTAGGTATCGTCCGCTCCGATCTCCGATTAAAACGCGCCTGGGACCGACTGGATATTATTTATGAAGAAACAGAGAGTCTCTTCAAACGCAGTTTTGCTTCGAAAGAAATCTGCGAGTTGCGTAACGTTATCAACGTGGGCTATCTCATCATGAGGCAAGCTATAGAACGCAAAGAAAGCCGCGGATTGCACTATACAATAGATTATCCGCACGCCAAGAAATAAAATGCGATCACGCACTTCTTTAAAGACTTCTATAAATAAAGCCCCAGAGGAAGTGCGTGATTACCGCTATCACCATTGTCCCAATAGAAAGGAACCATGCCATAAATCTTAGCTTACTGAGTAATATATTTCAAGTAGTAAGCTCTTGAGTCTAAATGATGCTTTAAAGCATCGCCCATCTATCTTCCAGCTCACCGACAGCATACTGTTTATCATCATCAAAGGAAGACGCTAACCACCCGACATTCGTTTTAATAGCCAGTTTTTGCATACCAACCTCTCCCCTAAAAGTCAATTCTTCCTTAGATAGCGTAAGTGCAGGCTCGACACTATCAGTGCTATTTAAACAATGGTAAATCAACAATTCAGCACTAAACAGAATGTAATCAAAAGAGTAGTCAAATGTCGCATTGAGAAATGCAGTATCCTCAAATACCCTAGCTCTTTTTCTATGTTGTTTAGCACAAAGTAACATATTATACCATCCGTAATAACATCCAATGCCCTTTAGTTAACCAATGCCACCGTAAGAATTAACATAATTACAGATTTTAATCGGTAAAACAGCCTAAATTTGATACAAGTTCAAGAGAGTATTCTACTATATTTATTTTTAACAAAAGAAGTTAACCCTTAAACTAAATGTAGCATGAGAAACCAATTTTCCATGAAATGCTTAAGAACGTATTTTGCAGTATTGTTCGCCCCCTATCTTCAAAATTTCCTTATCAATCTTATAATTATTAATCTTTAAAAAGCCTTAGAATATGAAAACATGAAATGAAAAACAATGAGATGTGCGAAACACTACGTACATCATTTAGGTAACCTATTTTAATCTAATACAAATTTTATTTTTTATTATCTATGAAATGCATTAATATAAAAAAGACCCTTGGGTTATTAATCATGTTTATGTTAATACCTTTGTGGGCAGTTTCTCAGAATATCACTATTAAGGGAAACATTACAGATACTACTGGTGAACCTATTCCGGGAGTAAACATTTTGCAAGTTGGTACTACTAACGGAATAATCTCGGATCTCTACGGAAATTATTCACTCACTGCTCCTTCCAATGCAAAACTTAATTTTACATTTGTAGGCTATACTCCTCAAACGATAGCCATAGCTGGAAAACAAACGATAAACGTCGTAATGCAAGAGGACAGCAAAACCTTGGACGAAGTGGTGGTTGTAGGTTATGGTAGTATCAAAAAAACCGATATTTCCGGATCTGTCGCTTCTGTAAATCGCGAGGAAATGATGAAAAAATCGCCTCAAAATGTTGCTCAAGGTTTGCGAGGATCAGCTCCAGGCGTAATGGTTATGTCAAAGGATGGTGCTCCTGATGGTTTCGCCACAATTCGTGTACGTGGTGTCGCAACCATCAACGGTTCTGCGGATCCTCTTTTTGTAGTAGACGGTGTACAAGTTGGCACAAATGCTAATTTCTTGAACCCGAGTGATATCGAAAGTATAGAAGTCTTGAAAGACGCTTCTGCAACTGCGATCTATGGTTCCCGTGGTGCCAATGGTGTTGTCATGATTACGACCAAACATGGTACTAAAGGAGTAACGCACTTAACATTTTCTGCTAACTGGGATATTCAGACAAGAGCACAACATTTAAATACGGGCGATGCTGACCAATATGCGGCTTCCGTACGCCAAGCTCGTGAGAATGATGGTAACGCACTTGTTTTGCCTATTTTCTCTACAGCTTACGATGGTAAAAGAAAGACAATAGATTGGCAGAAGGAGATGACACACACTACCCTGAAGCAGCAATATGATCTCTCTGTATCCGGCGGTACAGATAAGTCACAGTCTCTTTTCTCTGTAGGCTACTTAGATAATGACGGTATCGTTGTCAACACAAATTACAAACGCTTGTCAGCTCGTGCCAATGTCAAAACCAAAGTTGCTGATTTCATTGAAGTCGGTGGAGACGTAAATTTCGTTCATGAGGAAACTCTTGGCAGTAACCGCTCCCTTGGCAATAATGGAAACCTTTCTAGTTTGCGCGATATGGCATTCTTGACTCCTACGATGGATTATACAGATAATGGTACTTTAATCAGCCCAAATGTAGTCAATGCTGATGGAACTTATGGAACATTCCTTCAGTTAACACAAGATTCTGAAATATCCAAAGGTCTGGATAGCCCCTATGCTATTCAGATGACAAATGACCGGAAAACACGTACAAATCAGATATTTGCCAGTGCCTACCTTGACCTCAAATTACTCAAAGGTTTGAATTTCAAGACCGTCGTATCTTACAATTTCTATGCAAAAGATTACACTGATTTTGATAAAGTAAGATCTCGCTATAATAATGGGAAAGAAGTTACATTAGTGAACTATAAAGCTGCTGCTACATTTACGATGAGCCCTAGCCAGAACAATTCTTTAGCTATTGAAAACTATTTTAGCTATAATTGGAAGAATGATAGTCACAATTTGACATTAATGGCTGGTAATTCTGTCAGCAACACCTTTGGAAATTGGCAAAGTGTTTCTGCTCAAGGCTTCCCTACAGACGATATCCGTAATATCTCCTTAACAACAGATATTTCTACAAAGACGAGTAGTGGTGCATACGATATTCAGACTCGTTTTATCTCTTACTTCGGACGCGCCATTTATAGCTTAATGGACAAATATATCCTCACCGGCACTGTACGCCGCGATGGTTCATCCAACTTCGGTACCGGCAACCGTTGGGGTACTTTTCCATCAGCAGCTTTGGCTTGGCGCGTATCTCAAGAAGATTTTATGAAAAACAATCCAGTCGTAAATAACTTAAAATTTCGTTTAGGTTGGGGACGTACAGGTAACGCAGGTAATGCAACAAATCTATCTGTTGCTCAGCTAGGAACTAATCGCGTAGGGTACTATTTCAATACTCAGGGCGGTGCCTCATCAGGTTACTCCACAGCTAATGGCTATGCACCATTAAATATTATTGATACCAATTTGAAATGGGAAACCAATGAACAGTGGAATGCAGGTATCGATTTAGGCTTATTCAATAATCGCTTTAACATCACAGCTGATTACTTCATACGCACATCTAATGACCTATTACTCTACCAGTCTCTCCGCCCTTCAACCGGTTTCTCTCAGGTTTATACTAACTTCGGTAAGATTCGCAACAAAGGTTTAGAATTGAGCCTGAATTACAACCAGAAATTTGGTGATTGGGCGTTCGGAGCCACTCTAACAGGTTCTACTTTAAAGAATAAGGTTATAGAGTGCGGAAGTGACCTATTGAATACAGATGGCAATGAAACTACCGTTAATGACTCAAGCGATAAAGGTACTGTTGGCGCAGGTATCCATTGGGATAACCACTCTATTTGCCGTGAAGGTTATGCAGTAGGTTCTTACTATGGTTATCAAGTGGAAGGTATTTTCCAGAACCAGACTGAAGTTGACGCTGCCAATGCTATAGCAACAGGTAAAGGCTACAGTGCATATCAAGAATTAAATACCGCAGCAGGTGATTTCAAGTACAAGGATATGGATAAAAACGGGCACATAGATGAGAACGACATGACAATTCTTGGTAACGGATTCCCTGATCTGAATTATGGTTTAACTTTAAATGCAAGTTACAAGAACTGGGACTTTTCCGTTTATATGTACGGCGTACTTGGTCAGGATATCCTTTCTTATTCTGCCATGAAGTTATCAACGGTATATCCTTCTGATGATGGTATTTCCAACATTTTGAAGAGTTCTTACAATGAAGCATGGACAGCTGAAAAAGGAGGAAATACAATTCCCCGCTTAACTATTTCAGAGAAAAACTACAATACACGTACTTCTTCCGCATGGGTGAAAAACGGAGACTTCCTGAAAATAAACAATATTCAGATTGGTTATACTTTCAGTGAAAACCTTCTCAAGCCACTACGTTTGCAAAGTGCACGCATTTTTGCTTCTGTTCATAACCTCGCATGCATATCCGGTTATAACAAGTACGGTGATCCTGAAGTTGGCCAGGGAAGTGTAATTTATACAGGCTTGGATACCGGCCGTTACCCGATGCCAAGGACCTATTCATTAGGATTAAATGTTACATTCTAAACTAAAATGACATCTATTATGAAAAAGTTCTCTAAAATATTATACATGGTTGCAGGTGCCCTAACGGTACTTGGAACAGCCTCATGCGACAACGATAAATATTTAAGCGTTGATCACTATGACATTATTGGTCCTGATGCAATGTTTAAAAATGAAACCGAAGCAAGCAAAGGCTTAGTCGGTTGCTATGACATGATGCTCCCAGACAAAAACACTACAGGTGGATTAGATGGAAGCAACTGGGGTTTTAAACCTCAAATTATGACAGGTTGCCATCCAACAATGGATACGCAAGCTACAGGTTGGGATAAGGACTTTGTTACAGAAAGTTGGACAGCAGGTAATGGAGATTTGTCAATTGGCTGGACATACTCCTATCGCGCTATTTCCCGGTGCAACGATTTCCTGGCAGGCTTAGCAAGCACTCCTAACGTTTCTGAATCAGCTAAGAAAATCATGGATGGACAGGCCAAAGCCTTACGGGCATTTTTCTACATGTATCTGGCTCAGACATGGGGGCGTGTTCCAATGCTGGCAACAGGTGAAACTTACGCTAATACTCCTAATAAAGCTAGAGCAGCTACGGACGCCGAGATGTGGGATTTCATCATTGCTGACTTAACAGATGCAGTCAACGAATTGGATTGGGATCCTCAAAATAGTGAATACGGACGTTGCACTAAAGGTATGGCTCTCTCTTATTTAGGTGAAGCATATATGTGGAAAGCATTCAAAACGAAGGATAATTCTTTTTATACTCAAGCCGCTGCTGCCTTGAAGCAAGTTATTGACAGCAAAAAATATGAATTGAATCCTTCTTTTACTACATTGTGGGATCCGGGAGCAGTTTGGTCAAAAGAAGCTATTTGGGAAGCCGTTTTGCAAGATCAAACAAAGAAGACCTCTTGGTCACCCGATATTGACGCTGCCATATTTTACATTTATAATTGCGCAAATCCGGAATGCGGTGGATGGGGATCTCTCTACCTTTCTTGGGAATGGTACAAGAGCTATGAAAAAGGAGACAAACGCCGTGACGCATCTGCTGTAACAGGACCGATCGCCAATATGCCTGAATCAGACCGCTCTGAGCATTGCTATGGATATAATCCATACATTAAGCAAGAGATTCCAAAAACCACGACATCAGGTGCATCAACCAGCTCTCACTACAAATATAATAATGGCGGTGAAATGGCTCCATCTATTTGGAGTTTGAAATGGTGGAGAACTGCTCGAGCAGACTATCAGATTATCATGGCACCAATGCAGATTTATTACAAACGTTATGCTAATGTATTGCTAGACTATGCAGAGTGTTTATTCTACATTAACGGAGGAAATGATGCGACCGCTTGGGGCATTATCAAACAAATTCGTGACCGTGCATTCGGGAACATGGAAGTCGGCAAGGCTTCGAGCTTGACAAGCATTTATTTGCCATACTATCAAACAATGATGTCAACTTATTACGGCGGTACGATGGACACTTATCCGTTACCATTCAATACCGAGACAGTAAGTGTTCCGGACGCACAGAGCTATTACACACAAGTAAAAGCAGAGTATGGATTCGAGTCTCAGGTATGGTTAGTAGCCCTTGGTATGGAGCGTCGCAAAGAATTCAACGCTGAATTCTGTTCGAAGTATGACCAACAACGCTCCGGTTTTATGGAAGACTGCATTACACATGCCTATCCAAAAGGTGTAGGCGTTCCTAACACAGATCCTACCGCACCCGACAACTGGCGTACCTATCGCAACTTCGATTACAGTGCTAAAAAGATGGTGTTTCCAATTCCGACCAACGAATTGCTGAGAAACAATTTGTGTGATCAGAACGAGGGATATTAAAGAATACTTGTTTTAATTTAAATCAGTAAGTATTATATGAAAGAAGGGGGAACGCCAGCAGGCAAATCCCCCTTCTTATATATAAAACAGACACTTACTTATGCCATTCTAACACTTTTGACGCAAGATGATTAAATTGCTCAATATGAAAAAAAAGATTGCAACGTTTTGTTTCTTTCTTGTGCAAACATCCATTCTTTTTTCACAAGAATTCGAGCTCACCCCCACAGGATATTTCCAAAACGGAGGTGCAGATGTGATGGTTTTTAGTGATATGTATCCCGAAGGACATCAGGGAGGAATCACTCTTGTAATGAATAGCAACCGAGTGGCAGCTAATGGAGATATTCGTTTTGAAGCTACTCCGGGGCAGTGGCAACCTTTTCCCTCTTTTAGAAATCGCAAAGTAGATGAAAGCGATCATTCAATTAGTGTGACATTAAGCTATCCTGATTCCCTAAAACATTTGGCAGGATTTAACCCCACAATTTATCCTGACCATGTTTTTAGCTATAAGATCAAGGTGAAAAGTGAGGGAGATCATTTGATCGTCACCGTCGATTTAGACAATCCCGTTCCTGCAAGATACGAAGGGAAAATTGGCTTCAACTTAGAATTGTATTCGGGCGCTTTGCTGGGTAAACCCTGGATCATGGACCAACAGTCGGGCGTATTTCCACAACAAGCAATAGGGCCGACTATATCTAAGGAAAGCAACATTAAATATAGAGGAGATTTTAATCCCAAAGGGAAAGCTGACATAAAACAACTTCTAGCCGGCAGTGGCTATAATCCGATGATAGCCGATGATGTGATCGCAGCTCCTTTTGCACATGGAAAGAAATTCGTGATGAACCCCGATGACCCTTATAACAAAGTTACTTTTGAATCAAAACAAGGTGATTTAATTCTCTATGATGGAAGGATGAATCATCAAAATGGTTGGTTTGTTCTTCGAACAGAGATACCGGTGGGTGTCACTAAAAATGCGATTCAATGGATTATAACACCAACGGTAGTCAAGAGTTGGATGTATACACCGGTAGTACAAACATCACAAGTAGGCTACCATCCCAATCAACCTAAAAAGGCTATTATTGAACTTGATAGCCGCGAGACAACTATACAGAATCCTGTTTTATACAAAATAACAGATCTTGGAAAAGTTGAAATATTAAATATTCCCGCCCAAAAATACGGCAAATTCAATCGCTATAACTATTTGACTTTCGACTTTTCATCCATAAAGGAAGAAGGGCTTTATCAAGTTTGCTACGGCCATTCATCCTCATCCGTTTTTCGAATTGCATCCGACATTTATGATCGGGGGATTTGGCAGACAGAATTGGAATATTTCCTGCCAATACAAATGTGCCACATGAGAATCAACGACAAGTATAGAGTGTGGCATGGATTATGCCACATGGACGACGCTCGTATGGCGCCAATCGATTTGAACCACATCGATGGGTATGCTCAAGGCCCCTCAACGCTCACTAAATACCAGCCGGGAGAGGTTGTTCCCGGATTAAACATCGGTGGATGGCACGATGCTGGTGACTATGATTTGCGTATTGAATCGCAAGCGGGTGAAGCTTACATACTGGCTCAAGCTTACGAAACTTTTCATAAAGAGTATGACGAAACTTCTATTGACCAAATCAATAGAATCACAGAGATTCACCAGCCCGACGGAAAACCCGATCTCCTGCAACAAGTAGAGAACGGAGCACTTACAATTGTTGCAGGCTATCAGGCATTAGGACGGCTTTATAGAGGTATTATCATCAATAGTGTTCGTCAGTATGTGTTATTAGGCGACGCATGTAACGATACAGATAATAAAATAGGTAATGACGATGATCGTTGGGTATTTACCGAAGATAACCCTTATCGCGAACTAACTACTGCAGGACAGTTGGCTGCCATGTCTCGTGTTCTAAAGAATTTCAATGATACCCTAAGCGAACAATCACTCCGAATAGCCAAAGAACTATATCAAAACACACCAATCGAACAACGTGCAATAGATGCAAAAATATTTGCCGCAGTAGAGCTTTATCTCACCACAGGAGCAAAAGAATATAAAGAGTATGTCCTTTCACATCAAGAAGATATTGTGAAACATATCCATCACACAGGCTGGTTTATAGGCCGTTTTGATAAAGTGGCCAACAATAAAGAGTTCTCAACCGCCATTCGTAAAGCTTTATTAGGCGTCCGTGCTTCCTATAACGAGATGGGCGAAACGACTCCCTACGGCGTACCTTCCAACCGAGGAAATACATCATCGGGCACATGGGATGTTCAGAGTTTAGGATACAATTATTGCTTATTACAAAATTCTTATCCGGATATCTTCACACCCGACTATCTATTTAATGCAATCCATTTCATCTTAGGTTGCCATCCGGGCAGTAATACCGCTTCTTTTGTAAGCGGCGTAGGAGCAAAATCACAAACGGTAGCTTATGGCGTAAACCGAGCTGACTGGTCCTATATCCCCGGAGGTGTTTCTCCTGGCACTGCCTTGATCCGTCCCAATCTTCCGGAGCTACTAGTCTATCCTTTCTTATGGCAAGAAGGAGAATACTGTATGGGAGGAGAGGCATCCTATTTTATGTACCTTGTGTTGTCTGCTCAGAAAATATTGAATGAAGGAAATAAATGAAACAAACTTTGATAACGAATATTTATGAAACGAATCAGTTTAGTATTAGTACTGTTTTTCTCTACGCTGTTCCTCTTTGGCGGGAACTATAAAAGCTTTAAAGTATCCGTATACACGCGAGCCTATGAAGTGGAGAAAATGAAAGATCTGCATTGGCTCGATTCCACTTGGAACATCATTTCCCAACAGGTGAAAGTGGATAAGATTTATTTGGAAACTCATCGAGATTTGCTCATTGTTTCAGAAGAGGCATTGGAGCAAGCCAAAAAATTCTTTAAAGATCGTGGTGTGGAAGTTGCCGGAGGCATTACTTTTACCATCGACGAATCGAATAATTTCGAGACTTTCTGTTATTCAAATCCTGAACACAGGAAGATAGTTCAGCACATTGCAGAGTATACAGCCAAACATTTTGATGAATTCATTCTGGATGACTTCTTTTTCACAAGTTGTAAATCGGAGATAGAAATCAAAGCAAAGGGAGTAAAAAGTTGGACGGATTATCGCACGCAACTGATGACAGAAGCAGGCAAAGAGCTCGTTCTCAAGCCCGCAAAAAGAATCAACCCCAATGTAAAGGTGATTATTAAATATCCAAACTGGTATGATCATTTTCAAGGTTTAGGCTTTGATTTAAAAAACGGTCCACAGATTTTTGACGGTGTATGGACAGGAACAGAAACTCGTAATCCTGCCGGAGAACAGCACCTCCAAAACTATTTAAGCTACAATGCCATTCGCTACTATGAGAATCTTCGCCCGGGCCACAATGGTGGCGGCTGGGTAGATGCCGGAGGCTCTGAAATGGGAATGGACCGTTATGCCGAACAACTGTGGCTGACAATGTTCGCTAAAGCTCCGGAGATCACATTATTTGCTTACCATCAATTAGTAGAGATCCCTTTGAAACCGCAGCATCGCACTCCCTGGCAGGGATTGGGCACCTCTTTCAGTTACGACGAAATGATGAAACCTATCCTGCTTGACAATGGGCAGAGTGTGAAACCCACCACTCTGGCACGTGCCGCAGGAGTTACTCTTGAAAGTATTGACAAGTTTATAAGCAAATTAGGAAAGCCCATTGGCATCAAATCCTACAAACCTTTCAACTCGTTGGGAGATGATTTCTTGCAAAATTATTTGGGGATGATTGGACTACCAATGGATATGTATTCTGAGTTTCCTACCGATCAGAAAGTGATACTTCTTACCGAACAAGCTAAGTACGATGAAAACATTGTGGGAAAAATAAAGTCTCAGTTGCAAAAAGGAGGCGATGTGATCATCACAAGTAGCTTACTGAAGGCTATACCCAATAAAATTGCCGATATAGCAGAAGTTCGTTGCACCGACTTAAAAGCGATTGTCAATGATTTTGGCTACAATGGAAAGTCAGAACGAGACATATTAATCCCACAAGTTCGCTACCAGACGAATGATTGTTGGGAAATGGCCAGTGCGGGTCGTCCTTTGATAGGTGGAGTAAGTGGCTATCCGATGTTACTTCGTGGACTTTACTCAAAAGGTAATCTGTATGTAATGACAATCCCTGATGACATGGGTAATTTATATGATCTACCCGCAGGAGTTTTAAACACATTACGCCGGGTGATGAGCAAAGATCTACCCATACACATTGAAGGTCCTTCAAAAGTAAGCCTATTCTTATATGACAATGGAACTTTCATCGTAGAATCGTTCAACGATGCTCCTGTCGATATCAAAGTAATAACCACGAAAGATATCAATAATCTGAAGGATATAATAGACGGATCTATTTTGCAAGCTAGCACTGAAGAAGCGCCAGCCGCGATGTTTCGCCATCAAAGAAATGATACTACGGAGAGCAACTCTTACTCTATAACTTTAAAGCCTCATTCCTATCGCGTTTTTGAAACCGCTAGTGGGCGTGTTAAAACTCAACTTTAGAGAAGGGTAACTTTTATTCTGGAGCCTGATTATCATTATCAGCAAAGAGAAGAGCCATATCACTAATGAAGTTTGATATGGCTCTTTTATGTCTATTAGTTACAATCTGCAACTTTTTAGAGTGCTCATTTTAGTTCTGACCCTCTCCCCTTTTCAACCTTGTATAGATTTCGTAGCCCATGCGACTGTTATGATAAGGACAACGCCACATATTTGCTTTTGGCTCCTTCTTCATCGCCTTGCCAGTATCGGATACCGTACTATACCATTCACCATAAACAGGATCGATCATCTTGGTTTTAATAAATGTCCAAGTCTTAATTGCGCTATTAAGAAACTTCTCATCCCCGGTTATCTGCCAAGCATTGATGCATCCCAGCACTGTTTCTGCCTGGCACCACCAAGAAAGTTCACGTTGATAATGAGTCCCTTTGCGTTCGTAAATCATTCCTCCTTCAGGAGTCCCACCCTCTTTCAAAGCCGTCTCAGCCATATCTACAGCGATTTTATCTATCTTCACTTTCAAAGCCTCATCACCAAGAACTTCTGCAGCTTCGCTTAGCAACCAAGACGTTTCAATATCATGACCATACGAATCAACATCATCCAGACTATTCCAATCAGAATCACAATACAGAATCAAGTGATGAGTGACGGGATTATAAAGCTTTTCGGAAACAAGATGTATCAGAGTTTCCAAGCGTTGACGCAAGCCTGCATCTTTCCATACTCGATAAAGAGAAGTATAAGCTTCCAAAACATGAATATGGGTATTCATCGTCTTTGTGGCCCTACCTTTATAAGCTAAACGAGACGTTCTCCCCCAACTGCGGGTAAAAGCTTCAATATAACCCTCCTTTATAGAATCTCTCACATGCGTTTCCATAGTTTGATAAAGCTCTATAGCCTTCTGAAGACTTTCATTATTGCCCGTAGCGTGGAAGTGTTCGGACAATCCATAGATGCCATAGGCTATTCCATACGTTTGTTTCATTGAATCGAGTGGAGCACCATCAGCACCAACAATCCAATATGTGCCACCATACTTTTTATCTATAAAATAATCGATAAAATAGCGCTGAGCACGATTGGCCAATGCTAGGTACTCTTTATTACCAAATAAGCGATAACCGGACGAAAAGGACCACAGGATACGGGCATTCAGCACACCTCCTTTAGGAGCATTAGCTCTTGGCCGACCATCGAACGTAAGGAAACCATAGAATCCGCCGTTAGGATCAACATCCTTATTCATCCAAAAAGGAAGAATATTACCTTTCAAATCCTGAATTGTTTCTTCACAGAGTGTCTCTATTTCTTTCTCTTGCGAATAAGCTTGTGCGGCAAAGGCTAAAGCTATAGCTAAAACAAATAAACGAATACCTTTCATAGCCATTCTCATTTTACTTATTTAAAAACTCTTGTGCCGCAAGCACCAAAAACATATACTGCGAAGAACTTCCGCCAAGACAATACTCGGCTTGTTGCCATAAATATGGGAATTTCAACAATTCAGGTAAATCTGGACGAATCATGGCTGTTCCTGAGATAACCCCACCGGGAATATAGCTCCAGTCTGCACGATTAACCCCATAGGCAACCGTAGCAGAATTTGACCCTACACCTGAAGCAAATGACTCCGTGTTGCTTCCCGGATGGCAGCCCAACACAAAGTTGAGGGCATTATAGATGATTTCTTTATTAAATATATCCGGATAAGATTTTACCAGAAAATACTGTCTAAACCCCACAGATTGTATATCCCAACCTGCTCCCCAAATGCTTGGACGATAAGGAATTCCATACGGAGTTTCAGTTCCTTGTTTTTGTAATGAATCACAGAAAGTCAACAAAGCCGGACGAATAGCCTTTGAGAAACTCGCATTCTTCATCAGAACATCAGCACGGCCTACAAACCAACCTAAGCGACCTATATTACTAACGATGTATTCTTGTTGAGACAAAATATAATCCTTGTATTGAGTTTCGCCCGTAGTAAGAAACAACTCTACGGCTGCCTGTAATTTTCCACTTTGAGAACGACGATCCACCTTCGTCTTTTCAAATAGCTCACGGGCTACCTGCAGAGCCTGAGTGCTCAACGTGTCATTAAAGCCTTTCAACACACGAGCAGATGCAGCCATGCCCGCAGCAGTTTCTAATTCTCGGGCAGGATTATCCTCAGTAAACACCCAGCGATCATCCTCATTGCCTGTCACGTTATCCGTCATAGCTCCTGCATCGCCTAACATTACGTATTGGCGAAGATGATTACAAATTATTCCTCTGTATAATCTACCCAAGGCATGATAACCGCCTACAACCGTTAAAACTCCATTCTCTACTTGCTGCAAAATGTCCGGTTTTCCATCAGGCTGATGTATTTCAGTAATACGTTCATGCTGATTAACAGAGGTCACATCATAATTCAGATGGAAAGCTTCATAAGCCACTGCCAACACATACGCTTCATTACTCTGTGATTCCACCCGAAGATCATAGTCACCCGCATCGTGCCAACCCCCAGTATTTAATCCGGGGACAAACTCACCCGATTTATACTTCGTTAAAGTAGAAGCACCTTGCGAATAACCATCAATATGATTCAATGCTGGAGCCATTCTTGCATCATCAAGATGGCAATAGTCATGCCATACACGATACTTTTCATTCACGCGCATGTGGCACATCTGAATCGGCAGAAAGTATTCTAACACAGGTTGCCAAATGCCACGGTCGTATACATCTTTGGCAATACGAAATACACAAGATTCTGAATTGCCATATTTTACCTGATAAAGCCCTTCTTCTTTGATACTAGAGAAGTTGAATTTCAAATAATGATAGCGTAAGAAATTGCCCCATGCAAGCGGTTTAGCCGAAAGCATTACTTTTTCTCCATTCGAAGTTATTTGATACAATTTAGCCTCTAATAGTGCTTTATCTTGCGCATCAAGTTCAATGATTGCCTCTTTGGACTGTGTTGGATGATAACCAACCTGCGATACTTGTACCACAGGTTTACGTATCCATTCCTTCACTACATTGGGAGTTATCACCCATTTAACAGCTTCTTTAGTTGCACCTGCAGCAATTTCCGAACGCAACACAAACCAACCGTTATTATGGTTCATACGCCCATCGTAAAGTTTCAGTTCTCCCATTTCAGACTTTACGGTATATTTATTATAAGGATCGTTCGGACAAACGGTAAAAGTCCGGCCAATAGCATAAGGTTCAGCAATGATATCATCGGCAATAATCGGATTATATTGCTTATTCTCAGCTAAGTGACTGATATCAGCCAACTTACCACTTCCCAGCGTAAATGAACTATAGTTTCCGGGATTCAGCTGGTTTGCCGGACTGCTTATCGTCGGCCCATTCGCTTGTTGAGGGAAAATGCCCGATTTGGCATCCATTATCCAGGGCTTCCCAAATAAATCTCCCGGGAAAAGCTCAAGATTAAACCCTACCTTACCTAGAAATTTCTTCGGAATAGGTCGGTCTAAATCAACTGTAACAACGATAACATTGCCAACTCCCTTTACATTAACCGTATAATTAAACTGCAAATCAGGATAAATCATCGGATTAAATCCTGTCAGATGACGAGAAGAGTCGGGATAACAAAGATTGGTAGTAATCGTATTAGCAGACTCGTTTACCTCACGATTCAATTGTTTTGGAACCGGCTGCCATTGACCAGGTGTTGCCTCCAATCGAATATCCCCGTTGGTAGCTACTCGGTTGCCATTCATTATAATACAAACCCCACCCTGATGACCTTCAGGATAGAAATCACTAAAAGACATTACATCTATGCCCCCATTTCGAAAATAGCCTGATGAAGTAAGTTTAAAGTCCTGTGCATGTACCGATGAAAGTATAAAAAAGCAGCACAAGCCTATTTGGCAGAATCGTTTTCTCATGATATTTTATTTAAAGGTTAATCAATAGCAAAGCATAACTGCAAATCCCATTATGATGGAGCTGCATCAAAGTTAGAACATTTTGCAGATTGAAGGATATCAAGATGTTATAAATAACGGTTGCATTAGTTAACTGAAGAAGAATAAATAAGCAGAAGATGGCAATAGCATAGATAAGAAATCTATTTTCTCATTATTGACAAATAGAGCACTAAAAACAGAAGTTCTAACTTCAGCGTGTTGAACGTCCGCGATCAGCGTTTTGAAAACGGACGTTCAACACGCTGATCGCGGACATTCAACAAACCCCTCTCAGAAGGGCTGTAGGGTATGCTGAAAAATATATACTTTTAGAGAGAGAAAGGGGACTTCCTTACGTAATTACATCAGTTTTGCATCCATTAAAAAACTCCTTATCCATTCTACAATGAATGACATAAGGAGTTCTTAGAGGCTAAAGAAAGGTTCTTAATAATTTTCCTTCTTCACTTCAAAATAAGATTGCGGATGCAAACATGCCGGGCACGCTTTAGGAGCTGTCTTACCCGAATGCACATAACCACAATTGCGGCACTGCCAAAGAACTTCTCCTTCTTTCGCAAATACAGAGGCTGTTTCGATGTTATTCACAAAAGCAAGATATCTCTCTTCGTGCTCTTTTTCAGCTTTAGCTATGTTGCGATACATAGCTGCGATTTCACGAAAACCTTCTTCTTCGGCCACATCGGCAAAATGAGGGTAATCTAATGTCCATTCTTCATGCTCACCGGCGGCAGCGGCCTGAAGATTTTCGAGTGTGGTACCGATTACTCCCGCAGGGAAACTGGCTGTTATCTCTACCATTCCTCCTTCAAGATACTTAAACATACGCTTTGCATGCTCTTTTTCCTGATCAGCTGTTTCAGTGAAAATCGCTGCAATTTGTTCGAAACCTTCTTTTTTAGCAGCACTTGCAAAATAAGTGTAGCGCATTCTTGCCTGTGATTCTCCGGCAAATGAATGCATCAGATTTTTTTCGGTTTGAGTTCCTTTAATACTTTTAGTCATAATCTTTTATATTTAGAATTGGAAATTAATCTTTGCCACTACTGCCTGTTTGCATTAAACAACACAAACTTACATAAAAATCTTGATTTCTAAGCGTGCCCAATAAAAATAAAGAGCGCATTTTCCTTTATTTATAAAGGAAATATAACAAATTAATTAATAAAGCGCATCCTTCCTTTATAGCAGCAGAACTAAACATGTTTTACAACACACTCTAATATTTTTTTGTATCTTTGTAGTTCATTTTAGAACGGATGGCAAAGATCTAATAATCAACTACTTATATACAAATAGAATGAAAGCATTTGAATTTAAACCAAAGCTACTCACTGCTTTGAAAAATTATTCTAAACAACTATTCATGGCAGATTTGATGGCCGGTATCATTGTGGGTATCGTGGCACTTCCTCTAGCCATAGCGTTCGGTATTGCTTCGGGAGTATCTCCGGAGAAAGGTATTATTACTGCCATTATCGGAGGATTCATCATCTCATTTCTAGGAGGAAGCAAGGTACAGATTGGAGGGCCTACCGGTGCATTTATCGTGATTATTTATGGCGTCATTCAGCAATATGGAGAAGCCGGATTAATCATCGCCACCATCATGGCCGGAATATTACTCATTCTATTGGGAGTATTTAAGCTAGGTGCTATTATTAAATTTATGCCCTACCCTATCATCGTTGGCTTTACCAGCGGTATTGCTGTGACAATTTTCACCACACAAATAGCTGATATTTTCGGGCTCACCTTTGGAGGAGAGAAAGTGCCTGGAGACTTCGTAGACAAGTGGTTGATCTACTTTAAACATTTCGATAGCATTAATTGGTGGAACACCATTATGAGTGTGGCAAGCATAGGAATTATTGCCATCACCCCAAAGTTTTCTAAAAAGATTCCGGGGTCATTGATTGCTATTATTCTTATTACGGTAGTCACTTACCTCCTAAAAATATACGGAGGTATTGATGCCATTGACACGATTGGCGACCGTTTCAGCATCAGTTCTCAATTGCCTGACGCTCAAGTGCCTGCATTAACATGGGAATCGATGAAAGGGTTATTTCCTGTCGCCATAACCATTGCTGTATTAGGTGCCATAGAATCATTACTATCAGCAACTGTAGCCGACGGTGTGACCGGTGATAAACATAATTCCAATACAGAATTAATAGCACAAGGAGCTGCCAATATTATCACTCCACTTTTTGGTGGTATTCCTGCAACCGGTGCCATTGCCCGAACCATGACCAACATTAATAATGGTGGAAAAACTCCTGTAGCCGGAATAGTCCATGCGGTTGTTTTATTATTGATTTTACTATTCCTTATGCCTCTGGCTCAATACATTCCAATGGCTTGCCTCGCCGGTGTACTGGTAGTAGTATCCTATAACATGAGTGAATGGCGTACTTTTAGGGCATTGATGAAGAACCCTAAATCGGATATCGCCGTGTTATTGATCACGTTTTTTCTCACGGTCATCTTCGACCTGACTATCGCAATTGAAGTCGGTTTAGTCATTGCTTGCTTACTGTTTATGCGCCGTGTAGCCGAAACAACGGAAATATCGTTCATAACGGATGAAATAGACCCAAACGAAGAACTGGACATAGCTGTGCATGAAGAACATCTGGTTATTCCTTCGGGAGTAGAGGTATACGAAATAGACGGACCGTATTTCTTCGGTATAGCCAATAAGTTTGAAGAGCAGATGGTACAAATGGGTGATCGTCCCAAAGTACGCATTATCCGCATGCGTAAAGTTCCATTTATTGATTCTACAGGAATTCACAATCTTACAAATCTTTGTAGAATGTCGAAGAAAGAAAAAATAACCGTTGTGCTTTCAGGAGTAAATGAAAAAGTACACCAGGTACTTCAGAAATCAGGTTTCTACGAATTGCTTGGCGAAGAAAATATCTGCGATAATATCAATGCAGCCTTAGAGAGAGCAAACGAAATTATTCGTAAATAAGCTCCGGAAGCTTCATTATAATAAGCCACAAATTAGTTATGCATTCATGTAACTAATTTGTGGCTTATCTCTATCTATACAGTTTATATCCAAACACTAATAGGAAGCTGTAGCCAAAAGATGCTCTTTGGCAAGCAGGCCAACGATCCTATCAAGTTCTTCGGGAGAAGCTTTCTCTAAATCATGATCGGGAGTTTCGCGATCAATAGTATAGATCATTACCTGCCGGGGAGCAATGTTTTTCACCGCTTCAATCCATGGAAGTACGTACTCATCTGAAGTATTATCCATTTCCTTTCCTTGATAGTTTCCTTTAAGAAACATGGTTTGAATAATACAATTCCCATTGAAAGCCTTGAGCTGACTGATAATATTCGGAACAGAATAGTTACTTCCCGGACGATCTAGCGCATGAATATACTCCTCATCTACCGTATCTAATTTTAAGATGTTATTATCCACCTTAGCAAGCGCAGCAAATACTGCAGGACGATGAATAAAGGTAGAATTGCTTAACACACTTACTTTTGCATTTGGAAAATACTCATTACGAAGCGCAAGCGTATCATCTATGATTTCGGGAAAAGATGGATGACAAGTAGGCTCTCCATTACCGGCAAAAGTAAGCACGTCAGGAATAGGACCCACAGCTTTCATCTCTTTCAATTTAGATTCTAAAGCCAAATAGACTTCTTTACGAGTGGGTAAAGGAGAATTGGCTCTATAATCAGCATTAAATCCACATTCACAATAAATGCAATCGAAAGAACAAACTTTTCCGTCGGCGGGCAATAGATTGATTCCCAAAGAAACACCCAAACGGCGGGAATGAATAGGACCGAAGATGGGAGAAGGATAGATAACTGTTGACATTTTAATATTTAGAATTTTCTACTTGCTAATAAAACAAGTGCAAAGATACACAAAAGAAGAACTCATTAGAACTTATAACGCAATTGCATCTGAATATCCGTTTTCTTATTGCTATTTATAACATCTAATCCTGAGCCTATCTGGTTTCGATCATTATATTTCGTTTGTCCTATCTTTGCTATAAGCATCCAATTTTTTCGAATGTCATACCTCACACGCAAAGCTAATCGAGTGCCTATACCATAAAAGGAAGGAATATAAAAAGAATAAAGCATACCGCTTTCATAGGAATAAACACGTGATGCATAATCATCGGTATGGAAGTATGCTCCCTGAATTTCACACTTTATGGGTATTTTACGAAAGCCATAAGCCAATGTCTGTACAATTTGAACTCCTTTACTTGCTTTTACCTGCTGAGGATGAATGTGAGTATAATCCAGAGTAGTCTTTAGTCCAAAACGATCAGAAACAGAATAAGTCAATTGATAACGCAAACGATGTTGATACAAGGGACGAACAGTTTTTACTTTATTTTCGTCCGTATAGTTCTTTTCCTTTTCTTTATAGCGATACCGCAAATACATGGAAAGATTGGAATAGGGTGAATAGGTAGCTTGTATCAATCCATCGAAACCTGATGAAGGTTTATCTATTCCATACTTCAACCAAGGGAAAGAGAAAAAATCGATAGAAGTAAAAAACTTCCAATAGCGAAGTGGCGCAATATCAGCTGCAAAATACCATCCATTCTCATTCTGCACACTACCGCCTTCGGAAAAGGAATGAGCATACATTGCCCAGTAATTATAGGCATAATATCGGTGAATCAATAATATATTATAATTATCGGGCGATGAATATTGAATAGTATTTAAGGCGGCAATCCCTCCTCCTTTTCCTATTGCGGTTTCACCAAACAAGGTAAATCTATTCCATCTATATTTGTAATCTACTCCTAAATTATGAAAATTATTTCCACGAATGTTATACTTGGAATATTCTCTGATCTGAGGTTCATAAGAACGATCAAAAAAGTAATAAATCCCTGTTACTCCCAACTTCAATCCATTTTTCGAATAGGTAAGATTCCCTCCCATCAATTGCATGGTAAATAAATTACTCCGCAAAGCCTCCTTTTCAGTTCGATGCAATCCGCTTTCATTTATTGAAGTAATTGCATTATCGGTTGCTATTCCATCCAAAGAGCGGTGAGAATAAAAGGCGGATAAAATAAAATGACCCATTCCTATAGCCACCGCAGTTCCGTGCAAATAATTATATTCATCCGTAGAAGAATGTTTTTTTATTCCACCACTCCTACCTCCCATGGTGGAAGCTGAAATAGTTTTTCCCATCACATAATCATTGCTGATAACAAGTCCCTGACCAAAACTCAACCTGTAGTTGCCCAAAGCCAGTGCCTTCAATTGACGAATATTCTTCAACAAAAAATAGAATGAATAATAATCATAACCTTTCTGATTGTGCAAAGCAAAAAAGGGTTCACCGCCATCTTTTTCACCTGTAAATCCGACATATACATTTTCTTTATAACGAAAACTATAGCGCAACGAATGATAAATGGAAGGGCCAAGATAAGAAGACTCGTAACCTTTTCTTTTATACAAAGGAATGTCAATACGAGTAAGGATCTCGTTCTTTCCCCATGATAAAATCTTTTTTAGAGTAGGTAAAGGTTCTTTCTTCGGCACAGGCTTAACACATACAAAAGGAAGCAAATATCTTCTTGTTTCTCTGTTCATACCCTCAACGAGCTGCAACTCATATATAGTTTGCATAGGCCCATTAATATAGAGATAAGCCAGCAGATTTTCTATTTGCAGATCACTTAAAAAAGGAAATTGCTCTAATTGTTCTTTGGTAACTGAGTTCAAATTAATAGGTTCTCGCAAACGTTCGGAGAGTTCTTCTACTTCATTATCCCAATTCTTATTATCTTCTTCATCGTTTACCGACAGTTCTTCCATTACATCTTCCAACGGATTGGCAACAGTGTTTTGTCCTCTCAAATTCAAAATAATGAATAGTTCTCCAGCCAAAGCAATTAGAATTGCTCTTCTATGATACATGATCTTAATTTAGTTTTATCGCGTTAATTAATTTTAGACATCAAAAGTAATTAAAACGTGAAAAACACACAAATTAAACAATTAATATTATTATTTTTGCGCCATGAAAAGATGGCTTAACATACTAATATTTATTTTAGTAACTCTTCTGCATTGCTCTTTATGCAGCGCGCAGGAGGATAAGAAAGCTATTTCCTATCTTGTTCCGGCATGTGTTTATCAAGGAGATACCATTCCTTGGGTGCAACTTCCGGAAGTATATGTATTTAAGCCGTTGATCTTTAAGAATAATAAAGAAAGAGTAGATTATTACCGCCTTGTTTATAACGTTAAAAAAACACTTCCAATATCCAGAGAAATAAATAGGGCTATCATCGAAACTTACGAATATATTGAAACTCTACCTGACGAAAAAGCAAAGAAGAGGCATATAAAGCGAGTTGAAAAAGGATTGAAAGATCAATATACTGCTCGAATGAAGAAGCTCTCTTTTACACAGGGGAAGTTATTAATAAAATTAGTAGACCGTCAGTCAAATCAAACTTCATACGAAATAGTAAAAGCCTTTATGGGACCTTTTAAAGCAGGATTGTATCAAGCCTTTGCCGGACTCTTTGGAGCAAGCCTTAAAAAACAATATGATCCTCAGGGAGAAGATCAATTAACTGAACGAGTAGTATTGTTAGTAGGAAATGGTCAACTGTAGAAAGAAATTACTTTCTTAGAATGAAGTTATTTTTTTAAAGAAATCCCATATTACGATCCCTGCAGTTACTGATACGTTCAACGAATGCTTTGTTCCATATTGAGGAATCTCTATACAACCTTCAGAATGATTAATAACTTCTTGATTTACCCCTTTCACTTCATTGCCCAGTACCACAGCATACTTCTTTGTTTTGTCAAGCTCCAATTCATCCAACATAATACTTCCTTTAGCCTGTTCAATAGAATATACCATATAGCCTTCGTTCTTTAAGTTATCAACAGCTTCAACAGCGTTATTAACATATATCCAATCCACTGAGAATTCAGCTCCTAAAGCAGTTTTATGCATATCAGGATGGGGAGGAACCGCTGTTATTCCACATAGATAAATACGTTCTACTCTAAAAGCATCAGACGTGCGAAAGACTGATCCTATATTATGAAGACTACGAACGTCATCCAATACTACCACCAAAGGAAGCTTCTGAGCCTCTTTAAACTCTTCCGCACTCAGTCTGTTCAACTCGGTAATTTTCAACTTCCGTAGATTCATTTTATTCGCTTATTTATCAGTAAACATATTAATGCTGCAAAATTACTCATTTATGTTTGAACATCTATAAACTTCAGTTAACTTCTCTGTTAATAACTGTTCATACACTGTGAAAACATCATGGAAAGAAAACGAATATATCTTTTGTATTATTGAAAAACATCCATATTATCTAGTGAAATGAACCTTCCAAAAAAGTTAGTAGAAATTTTCAAGCCTTACTTAAACACATTTTTAAACCCTAATTTTTCTGTTTATGCCTCAAAGTTCTTAACTTTGCAGCTTATCAACAGGGTGTTAATTAAACTTATATAACCCTTATAATCAGTACATAACATAGAATGTAGTTGTTCATATATAACTAATAAGAGTCTGCTTGATGCTAATAACTTAGTAACCAAATAAAAATGTATTTTTTTACTAACACTATTAACAAGCCATTATAACTAATATATATTTTTAAAGAGATAGACTGAAGAAATAAAAAGATAATAATGAATAGAGAAGAGTGGTTGAAAAAAGGTTTTGTAAATGAACCTATCAATGAAGGCATAGATCTTAAGATTGCCATTAATAAGCTGAAGAAGGAGAAAAATGCAGTGATATTGGGTCACTACTATCAGAAAGGTGAAATTCAGGATATTGCTGATTTTGTTGGTGATAGTTTGGCACTGGCTCAATGGGCTGCTAAAACGAGTGCTGATATCATTGTGGTGTGTGGTGTTCATTTCATGGGAGAAACAGCTAAAATACTTTGTCCGAATAAGAAAGTCCTTGTACCTGATTTGAATGCTGGTTGTTCATTAGCTGATAGTTGTCCGGCAGATCAGTTTGAAAAGTTTGTCAAAGAGCATCCTGGATATACAGTAATATCCTATGTAAATACAACAGCTGCCGTTAAAGCACTGACTGATGTGGTTGTTACCTCTACTAATGCGAAACAGATAGTAGAAAGCTTTCCCAAAGATGAGAAGATTATTTTTGGTCCGGATAGAAACTTAGGTAATTATATTAACTCAATTGCTAACCGTAACATGTTGTTATGGGATGGAGCTTGTCATGTTCACGAACAGTTTTCTGTAGAAAAGATAGTAGAGCTTAAAGCACAATATCCTGATGCAATTGTACTTGCACACCCTGAATGCAAAAGTGTGGTACTTAAGTTGGCTGATGTGATTGGTTCTACAGCTGCCTTGTTGAAACATGCTGTTAACAGCAGTGAACAATGTTTCATTGTTGCTACGGAATCAGGTATTCTGCATGAGATGCAAAAGAGATGCCCCGGAAAGACGTTTATTCCTGCTCCTCCTAACGATAGCACTTGTGCCTGTAATGAGTGTAGCTTTATGCGTTTGAATTCGTTAGAGAAGCTCTATAACTGTTTGAAGTATGAGTATCCTGAGATAGAGGTTGATCCGGATATTGCAAAGAAAGCTGTGAAACCTATTAAGAAGATGTTGGATATATCTGAAAAGTTAGGTTTATAAAGGTATATGCATTTTAATATAAAAGAGCACACAGAATAACTTTTATCTGTGTGCTCTTTTAGTATGTTATTTCTTATCATAGGAACGAAGAAATTCGCAGAGTTTATTGACAGCCAACGCTCGATGACTAATTTTATTTTTCACATCATTTCCTAATTCGGCAAATGTTTTATCATAGCCTTCAGGAATAAAGATAGGGTCATAACCAAATCCGGCTTCTCCCCTCTTTTCTTTTATGATTTCTCCTTTAATAATCCCTTCAAAAATATATTTTTCTCCATTCAAAATAAGAGCAATGGCGGTACGAAATTGAGCTTTACGATTTTCTTTTCCTTCAAGTGCATGAAGAACTTTCAGCATATTTGCTTGTGGGTTTTTATCTTCGCCTGCATAACGGGCCGAATAAACGCCAGGTTCGTTGTTTAAAGCCTCTATTTCGAGTCCGGTATCATCTCCAAAGCAATTCAATCCATACGTATTATATACGTATTCTGCCTTAAGTAAGGCATTTCCTTCAAGGGTATTTTCTGTTTCAGGAACATCTGTGTCACAATGAATATCTTTTAGGCTGAGAAGTTCTATTTTATTACCCAATATGAGTGATACTTCTTCTAGCTTATGAGCATTGTTGGTGGAAAAAACTAGTTTCTTTTTCATTCTTATTTTATTTGATGCGATCAAATCCTTCACCATAGACACCAATGACAGAACTTTGTGAGATAAAAGCATTTGGATCGATGTCTTTTACTAAACGAAATATTTGTATGGACTGACTTTTCTTGGCCATAACTACTAATACTTTCACATCGTTTTTACTATACCATCCGGTACCATTTAAAACGGTTACCCCACGATGCGTATCGGCAATAATGCAGTCGGCAATCTTTTGATATTCTTTTGAAAAGATGAGAAACTGCACAGATTGACGGGCACTGTTTACTATAAGATCGAGTACATAGCTGATAACAACCAATGTAACGAAGCCAAAAACGACTCTTCTCCAGTCATTGAATACAAAGTAACAGGAAGAGATGATGACTACATCACAATAGAGAATCATCCGTCCAAAGGTTACATCACGATATTTATTAACTACAGCTGCTATAATATCTGTTCCACCCGTGCTTCCGTTATTTATAAAAACAACTCCCAAACCGATACCACAGAGACTGGCACCTATCACACAAGCCATAAAATCTTGTCCCGGACCTAAAATTAAAGTATTTCCTATCAATTGTTGAAATAACCAGAGCAAGAATGTGAGAGAAAAGATAGCATAAGTTGTTTTTATACTAAACTTTGGCCCTAGTATTTTAATGGCAGCGGTCATTAACACAGCATTGATAAGAAAGTAACTATATTGAATGGGTACACCTGTAGAGTAATAAATGATAGCAGAAATACCTGTCACTCCTCCCGTAGTTATCTGATAAGGAAGCAGAAAAGCCGACCAGCCGATTGCATAACATATCAATCCGAAGGTAATGAGAATATAATCTCTTGATTCTCTCAGAACGTCTGATTTTGAAGGCTTGACCATTGAATAATTGTTTTATTATTTAGTTAAACTACGATATTTATTAATTTGTTAGGAACAACAATCACCTTTTTAGGTGTTTTTCCTTCTATCCATTTTTGAGAACGTTCGTCTTTTAATGCTTCTATTTGTATGGATTCGCTTGTAGCATCAGCAGGAAATTCCATATTGAAACGGGCTTTTCCATTAAAAGAAATAGCATAGTTCACTACATCTTCTTTAAGATACTCTTCGTTCCATTTAGGCCATTGAGCATCGCAAACGGAGGTACTGTTTCCCAATACTTCCCAAAGTTCTTCACTTACGTGGGGTGCAAAAGGAGCAAGGAGAACAACTAATTTGTTCAAAATCTCTTTCTTATAACACTTCAACGTGAAGAGTTCGTTTATACAGATCATGAATGCACTTACGGAAGTATTGTATGAGAACTGTTCGATATCACCGGTTACTTTTTTAATCAGTTTATGTAGTGATTTCAATTCTTCTTTAGTAGGAGCTTCATCTGTTAGAATGGATTGGCCATCTCTGTTGAAGAAGAGTGTCCAAAACTTACGGATGAAACGATGTACGCCGTCAATTCCGTTCGTATCCCATGGTTTTGATTGTTCTACCGGTCCAAGGAACATCTCGTACATACGCAATGTATCAGCACCATATTTTTCAACAATCATATCAGGGTTAACAACGTTAAACATTGACTTACTCATCTTTTCTACTGCCCATCCACAGATGTATTTGCCATCTTCAAGTATGAATTCGGCAGTAGCAAATTCCGGTCTCCATGCTTTGAATGCTTCTCTATCAAGTATGTCGTTTGATACGATGTTTACATCTACGTGAATAGGAGTGACGTCGTATTGATCTTTCAGATTGAGTGAAACGAATGTATTCGTATCCTTTATGCGATAAACAAAGTTACTGCGTCCTTGAATCATTCCTTGGTTTACCAACTTTTGGAAAGGTTCTTCTTTCACTGTTACATTAAGATCGAAAAGAAATTTATTCCAGAAGCGAGAGTAGATAAGGTGGCCTGTAGCATGTTCCGTGCCACCTACATAAAGGTCAACATTCTGCCAATAGGCATTGACTTTTGAATCAACTAAACATTGATTGTTGCGTGGATCCATGTAGCGCAAATAGTAGGCAGATGAACCTGCAAATCCCGGCATGGTGTTGAGTTCCAACGGGAAGATTGTCTTATTATCTATTTTTTTAGTATCCACTACTTCTTTATTTGCTTCATCCCATCCCCATTTAGTGGCATTACCCAACGGCGGTTCTCCTGTTTCGGTCGGTAGGAATTTGGTTACTTCAGGAAGTTGTAATGGAAGTTTGCTTTCATCTATCATATAAGGCATTCCCTCTTTATAATAAACAGGGAATGGTTCGCCCCAATAACGTTGACGAGAGAAAATAGCATCACGCAAACGGAAATTGACTTTTACACGGCCTAATCCGCTCGTCTTGATGTATTCTTTTGTTTTAGCGATGGCTTCTTTTATGCTCAAGCCATTCAACACCAATCCACCTTCGGGAGTGCCCGGGCGAGGGGAGTTGATCATGATTCCTTCTTTGGCATCAAAACTTTCTTCACTAACGTCACAACCTTCTATCAGCGGACGTATTTCTAAGTTGAAATGTTTGGCAAATGCATAGTCACGACTGTCGTGCGCCGGTACTGCCATGATGGCCCCCGTGCCGTATCCGGCTAATACATAATCGCTTATCCATACAGGAATTGCTTCATTGGTAAGCGGATTGATGGCATAACTGCCTGAAAAGACACCACTTACACTACGATCAGCAATTCGTTCGCGTTCAGTACGCTTCTTGGTGCGTTCCAGATAAGCATCTACTTCCTCTTTTTGATCAGGAGTGGTGAGTTGAGCTACCAATTCACTTTCAGGAGCAAGCACCATGAAAGTGACACCAAAGACTGTATCGGCACGTGTGGTAAATATGGTAAATTCTATTTCACTGTCTTTTACGTTGAAACGCATCTCGGCACCTTCTGAACGACCAATCCAGTTGCGTTGTGTTTCTTTCAATGAATCCGTCCAATCAACAGTTTCCAGTCCATCGAGCAAACGTTGTGCATATGCCGATACACGTAAACACCATTGGCGCATCACCTTTTGAATAACCGGATGGCCACCCCGTTCGGATACACCGTCCACAACCTCATCATTGGCCAACACAGTTCCCAAAGCCGGACACCAGTTTACCATTGTGTTGCCTAGATAAGCAATCCTATAGTTCATTAACGTTTCCTGTTGCTGCTTTTCGTTCATCGCTTTCCACTCTTGAGCGGTGAAAGTAAGCTCTTCGCTGCAAGCAACATTTAAACCCTCTGTTCCGGTTGCTTCGAATGCTTCAATAAGTTCTTCAATCGGCATCGCTTTCTTTTCGTCCTTACAGTAAAAGCTATTGAACATCTTAATGAAAGCCCATTGCGTCCATTGGTAATATTCAGGATCGCATGTACGTATTTCACGGTTCCAGTCGAATGAGAATCCAATCTTATCCAACTGTTCGCGGTAACGATTTATATTGTTGATAGTAGTAATCGCGGGATGTTGTCCTGTTTGAATAGCATATTGCTCGGCAGGCAGTCCGTAAGCATCATAACCCATGGGATTGAGCACATTGAAGCCTTGCAAGCGTTTGTAGCGGGCATAAATATCCGAAGCGATGTAACCCAGCGGATGTCCCACATGTAGTCCGGCTCCTGAAGGATAGGGAAACATGTTGAGTACATAGAATTTTTGCTTTGCTTCATCTTCCGTTACCTGATAGGTTTTTTCTTCTACCCATCGTTTCTGCCACTTCTTCTCAATCTCCCTGAAACTATATTCCATAGCTATCTTAACTTTAGTGTGATATGTATTAATTTCTACCTGTTTATAGATTTAGTTGGCAAATTTACATGTTTATTTTCAGATAACAACATCGGCTGATGAAAAAGCACAGTTTAAGGTGCTGAGAGCTTATTTTTATTGGATGCGCTTATTACTTGGAGATTTTTATGTAGATTTGTTCTATTATTCAACTTAAAAAGAAGAGAAAATTGACTGTGAACAATGATGATATCGAACTAACCCCGATGATGAAGCAGTTTCTGGATCTGAAAGCGAAACATCCGGATGCCGTAATGCTTTTCAGGTGTGGCGACTTCTACGAAACATATTCTACCGATGCTGTGATAGCTGCCGATATTTTGGGAATTACATTAACTAAGCGGGCCAATGGAAAAGGAAAAAGCGTAGAGATGGCTGGTTTTCCGCACCATGCGCTCGATACATATCTTCCAAAACTGATTCGTGCAGGCAAGCGGGTAGCTATTTGTGATCAGCTTGAAGACCCCAAGACGACAAAGAAACTGGTGAAACGAGGGATTACCGAATTGGTTACGCCCGGCGTTTCTATCAATGATAATATTCTTAATTACAAAGAGAACAACTTTCTGGCAGCTGTTCATTTTGGTAAAGCAAATTGTGGCGTGTCGTTTCTCGACATTTCTACCGGAGAGTTTCTTACTGCCGAAGGACCTTTTGACTATGTGGATAAGCTGCTCAACAACTTTGGTCCGAAAGAGATCTTGTTTGAGAGAGGCAAACGTGGCATGTTCGAAGGTAACTTTGGGAATAAGTTCTTTACTTTTGAACTAGACGATTGGGTTTTTACGGACACTACTGCCCGTGAGAAGTTGCTTAAGCACTTTGAAACCAAGAACCTGAAAGGATTTGGTGTGGAACACTTGAAGAACGGCGTTATCGCTTCGGGTGCTATCTTGCAATATCTGGAGATGACTCAGCATACGCAGATAGGACATATCACGTCGTTGGCACGCATTGAAGAAGACAAGTTTGTGCGTTTGGATAAGTTTACTGTGCGTAGCTTGGAACTTATATCGAGCATGAACGATGGCGGAAGTAGCTTGCTGAGCGTGATTGATAAAACGATCAGTCCGATGGGGGCACGTTTGTTGAAGCGTTGGATGGTGTTTCCATTGAAAGATGAGAAACCAATAAACGACCGCTTGAATGTGGTGGAATATTTCTTTCGTGAGCCCGACTTTAAGGAGCTGATCGAAGAACAACTTCACCTGATAGGTGACTTGGAGAGAATCATTTCCAAGGTAGCCGTGGGACGTGTTTCTCCGCGTGAGGTGGTGCAACTTAAAATCGCTTTACAGGCTATAGAGCCGATTAAGGAGGCTTGTCTTGCTGCCGATAATCCGAGTTTGAATAGGATAGGAGATCAGCTGAATCTTTGTCTCTCCATCCGGGAAAAGATTGAGAAAGAGATAAACAATGATCCTCCATTAATGATCAATAGAGGAGGCGTGATAAAGAGTGGCGTGAATGCTGAACTGGATGATCTGCGCCAAATAGCTTATTCGGGCAAAGATTATCTGTTACAGATTCAGCAACGTGAAAGTGAACTGACAGGCATACCTAGTTTGAAGATAGCTTACAACAGTGTGTTTGGTTACTACATTGAAGTACGCAACGGGCATAAGGATAAAGTTCCTCAGGAATGGATAAGGAAGCAAACGTTGGTGAATGCCGAACGGTATATCACACAGGAGTTGAAGGAGTATGAAGAAAAGATTCTGGGTGCTGAAGATAAGATTTTGGTGCTCGAAACGAGACTTTATAATGATCTGGTTTTGTCTTTGGCGGAATATATTCCTGCCATACAGATCAATGCTAACCAGATAGCGCGACTCGATTGTTTACTCTCTTTTGCCAATGTGGCGCGAACAAACAATTATATTCGTCCGGTGATAGAAGATAGCGATGTTTTGGATATTCGCCAAGGGCGCCATCCGGTTATTGAGAAGCAACTGCCGATAGGAGAGAAGTACATTGCTAACGATGTGATGCTAGATAGTGCTTCGCAACAGATCATCATCATAACGGGTCCGAACATGGCCGGTAAGTCGGCTCTCTTGAGGCAGACGGCTTTGATTACGTTGTTGGCACAGATCGGCTCTTTTGTTCCCGCCGAAAGCGCACACATCGGTATGGTTGACAAGATATTCACTCGTGTGGGAGCAAGTGATAACATCTCGGTGGGAGAGTCTACTTTCATGGTAGAGATGAACGAGGCGGCAGATATCCTGAATAACGTTTCGCCACGCAGCCTTGTACTCTTTGACGAGTTAGGGCGGGGTACTTCTACTTACGACGGTATTTCTATTGCTTGGGCGATTGTGGAATACATTCACGAGCATCCCAGAGCAAAGGCACGTACGCTTTTCGCTACGCACTATCATGAGTTGAACGAAATGGAGAAGTCCTTCAAACGGATAAAGAACTACAACGTGTCGGTGAAGGAGGTAGACAATCGTGTAATCTTTTTGCGTAAGTTGGAGCGGGGTGGGAGTGAGCACTCTTTTGGTATCCATGTGGCCAAGATGGCCGGTATGCCCAAAAGTATTGTGAAGCGTGCCAATGATATACTTCATCAGTTAGAGAGCGATAACCGTAAACAGGGTATTTCGGGTAAGCCTTTGGCAGAAGTGAGTGAGAAACGGGAAGGCATGCAACTTAACTTCTTTCAGTTAGACGACCCCATTCTTTGTCAGATAAGAGACGAAATATTGAATCTGGATGTGAATAATCTGACGCCTCTTGAGGCACTTAATAAGCTGAGTGATATAAAGAAGATAGTAAGAGGAAAATAGTAAAATCCCTGATTAATCCTTACTTAGAAGTAGGAATAATCAGGGATTCTTTGTGTTTATAAGTCTCCGTTTATAACTTTCGACTATTTCATTTTATCCAATCTCTTTCCTAAGAGTATGCTGGTAACTCCTATTATAATGAAAGGTATGCTGAGCCACTGTCCCATGTTAAGTGTCATTCCGTCTTCAAAATTTACTTGATTTTCTTTCAGGAATTCGATAAAGAATCGGAAAGTGAAAATCAAGGTAAGACAAAGCCCGAAGAAGAATCCGCGGTGAAGCTTTTTGCTATAATTCTTGTATAAATACATGGTGACGAGGAAGAAGCAGAAATAGGCTATTGCTTCATAAAGTTGGGCCGGATGGCGGGGAATCATATCCTCACGTTCAAAAACAAATGCCCATGGAACATCGGTTGCTTTGCCAATGATTTCGGAGTTCATTAGGTTGGCCAGGCGGATGAAGCATGCAGTGATGGGTGTTGCCACTGCTATCATGTCGAGCACATCTATGTAGTTGAGCTTTGTTTTACGCACATAAAGCCAAAGAGCTATGATTAACCCGATGGTGCCTCCATGACTGGCTAACCCTTCGTATCCCGTAAATTTCCATCCTCCTTGAGGCAGAAATTTGATAGGAAGCAGCATCTCAACAGGGCGGGAGAGATAATAATCCGGCTGGTAGAACAAGCAATGACCTAAGCGTGCTCCAAGCAGTATGCCGAAAAAGCAATAAAAGAAGAGTGGTTCGAACTTGTCTTCGCCAATCTTTTTGTCGCGAAACTGATAGTGAACTACGAGGTAAGCCAGAAAGATGCCTACAGCCCATAATAGCCCATAGTACCTGATGGAGATGCCGAAAAGCCTGAATAGTTCCGGATCCGGATTCCAATTGATTGTAGCAAGAAGATGATTCATACTTGTTTTTCTTTCGTTTCATTTAATTTTCTGATAACTCTAGCAGGATTTCCTACCGCAAGTGAGTCGGCAGGGATGTCTTTTGTCACCACAGATCCGGCACCAATCACGGTACGATCTCCGATGGTTACTCCGGGACAGATGGTGGCGTGTCCGCCTATCCAGCAACGTTCGCCAATGGTGACCGGCTTGCAGTCTTCCCATTTATCTCTTTCATCGGCTTCGAGAGGATGCTGAGCGGTGTATATGTGTACTCCGGGTGCTATCATTGTATGCGCTCCGATGGTGACTTTTGCACCATCCAGAATCACAGCCCCGAAGTTTATGAATACTTTGTCTCCGGCATAAATGTGATCGCCGTAATCGCAATAGAAAGGAGGCTCAACATGTATATTTTTGGCCGAATTCGGGAAAAGTTCATTGGTTACGTCTTGAAACTTGTCCGTGTAATATTCCGTAACATTTAGTTTGTGGAGTGTTCTTTTTACTTTGGTACGTATATCTACCATTTCCTTGCTATGGGCATTGTAGTGTTCACCCGCAAACATTTTTGCTTTTTCTGATTCTCCTTTATCCATTGTTCTATTTTCTGAATTTCTGAGCAATATCTCTGTATGTAGGCATCTCAACGCCTTGCTCTTCGCCTACTGTTATCATGTTGAAGAGCAATTCCTGTACTTCCGATTCGTGCCCCCGTTCTATGTCTTTTTGCATGGAAGCGGTACTTTCCGGGGCCAATTTGTCTATAACTTTGAGGTTGTAGGCTACTAAATCTTCATTGAATGAGATACCTAGTTTAGCGCCCAAAGCCGCACTTTCTTTGGATAAACCGATGAAAGTATCACGTATTTTGCCTTCTTTCTGAACTTCGCCCATCGGTACATCATAGTAAGCTCCGGTACATGCCATGGCCGATATGAAAGACCATTTAATGAATGTGTCCCGATTGATGTCGGGTGATATTTCGGCTTTAAGACCACTCTCTTGCAGATCTTTCTGTACTTTTTCCAGTAGCTCTTGTGCTACATCGGTTCCTTTGTGCGCGCCAAATACAAGACGAAAGATGCTTCCCATTTGGGTTACTTCTCCGGGAGCAGAGATAAAGCCCACGATGTAAATGCATCCATCCAATACGGTTACTTCGGGTACAAGACGTTGTATTTTAGGTCCCGTGCCGTAAGCGTTGAGTATGGGAATCACAATGGTATCTTTGTGAGCGGCTCTGGCTATCAGGCTGATGATGGAATCAACAGAATAACCTTTGACGCAAACAAATATTACGTCGGCTTTTCCATTGTACTCTTCTGCCGTGCAGGCCGTCATGGGAATATTGTGTTTACCTTTCAAGCCTGATTTAAGTCTTAATCCTTCGCTCTGTATAGCCGCAAGTTGTTCTCCCCGGGCTATGCAAGTTACTTCTTTTCCTGCCAGCCACAGAAAAGCAGCTATGTTGCCGCCTACTCCTCCGGTTCCGACTATCAGGTAGCGGAGGGCTGTTTTCTTTATGCTTCCGCAATAAGAACAACGTTCTTCTTGCTTTGTCTCATCCATTATTTTAGTCATATTCTTTTGTTTTTATTAGCGCCTACTTCTTCTTTTTCTGAATGTGCAGAGAGTCTGTTTTATTTTCTGCACGTCTGCTTCAAAGTTAAGAGTGGCTTTTAAACTTAATCAATGAACAACTCAATGGGGCAAAAGATGATTTTGGTAAACAGGAAAAAGGTACTTCAGCTATACGTTGAAACGGAAATGCATGATGTCTCCGTCTTCAGCTACGTACTCTTTTCCTTCCACATTGAGTTTCCCGGCCTCGCGAACAGCTGCCTCGGAGCCATATTTTATAAAATCGTTGTATTTGATAACTTCGGCGCGAATGAAACCTTTTTCAAAGTCGGTGTGAATCACAGCTGCACACTGAGGTGCTTTGCTGCCTTTTAGATAGGTCCATGCGCGGACTTCCTGCACACCGGCGGTGAAGTATGTTTCCAGATTGAGTAATTTATAGGCGGCTTTGATTAAGCGTGCCACACCCGATTCTTTCAAGCCTATTTCGTTGAGGAACATTTCGCGTTCTTCATACGTCTCGAATTCGGCTATTTCTGATTCTATTTTGGCTGCTACGACTAGTATATCGGCATTCTCATCTTTCACCGCTTCGCGGATCATCTCTACATATTTATTTCCGCTTACGGCGCTTTTCTCGTCCACATTGCACACGTAGAGCACCGGTTTACTGGTCAACAAAAAGAGTTCTTTTGCTATTTTCTGTTCGTCTTTTGTCTCGAATTCTACTGTGCGGGCCGATTTACCTTGTTCCAGAGCTTCTTTATATCGGCTTAACACCTCATAGGTTTGCTTGGCAACCTTGTCGCCACCTGTCTGAGCCTGTTTCTGCACTTTCTGCATGCGGCTTTCTATGGTGTCGAGGTCTTTCAATTGCAGTTCGTAATCAATGATTTCTTTGTCGCGAACGGGGTTTACACTACCGTCAACGTGCGTCACGTTATCATCATCAAAACAACGCAGTACGTGCAAGATCGCATCCGTTTCACGAATGTTGGCTAAGAATTTATTGCCAAGGCCTTCACCTTTGCTTGCACCCTTTACCAGTCCGGCAATGTCTACAATTTCTACCGTAGTAGGAACAATGCGTTGTGGATTCACTAGCTCAGAAAGCTTGTTTAAGCGTTCGTCGGGTACGGTTATTACACCCACATTCGGTTCTATCGTACAGAAAGGAAAGTTTGCAGCCTGTGCCTTAGCATTCGACAAGCAATTGAAAAGAGTCGATTTACCTACGTTCGGTAACCCGACTATACCACATTGTAAAGCCATTATTATTTAATTATTCTTTTATTTTAAGCGTATAACGAGGCAAAAGTACAAATTATTCGGGGTAATGCAAAGAATATCGTCATTGTTCCTGATAAAAGGGTAGGGTAGTGCTCTCTTTTATACAATTCTGTTACGCATCAACAAGCTTTGCCCGAACATAATCTTGAGCAAAAGTTTTGTTTTTTGGTGAACTTAACTTGGCGGAAGGGGCTGCTTCTATGAGAGGATAGATCTTTACAAAGTCATTCATGCGAACGTTTTGAGCTACTTTTTGTCAAGAGACGATTTATTCATTCTTAACTCTTGCATGGAACCAGCACTCATTTTTAGAGCGATAGAGCAATGGGAAGTTATTCTTATTGATGTTTTGATGAAAGACGGTGGCGTTTTTGAAAAGTGCAACCGTCTTTTCCATGAAGTGCAACCGTCTTTGGGGTGAACTGCACGGTTCTCTTTCTTAATCTGCACCGTTCAGTTGCTTGCTGGCGAGGGTCGTCTGGTCTGTTGCGTGAGGTATTTACAAAAAAAGAGGATACTTGCAAGCATCCTCTTTCTATCTCAGTTTAATCTGAATCTATTTTATTATTACGATTACAAATATACTACATTTGAGATCGAATGTCAAGTGTTTATTGAAAAATAATTCTTTCTGTTTCACGTGGCACAAAAAAGGCCGGGAGTAAAGTCCGGCCTTTTTTAGAGATTTCTGAAAGCAGGAGAGGAGAGAGGGTGCGTTGAGCCCTTATTTCCATATTCACCTGCTTACTTCATGTTAATGTTAGGTTAATTAGAGAGTGTTTTGTTTTTAATTAGGTTTAACTGATTTACGTATTAATGATTTACTGATTGATTATAATTTGGGGGCTTCCATGACAACTGTCATTTCAGGAACCAATATGTATTCAGCTTTTTTATTGTTCCATTTATAATATTCAGTCGTTACGTTTGCACCTTCATATTTGTAGCGGATGCATAAGTCATTTTCCCAACTGTTTTTGATGTTACTCCACTTCATCGTCTCATTTTGGATCATTCTCTTTTGTGCGTCATACGCATAATTATATTTGATGTAGTTGGACAAACTTTCGCCATCTTGCTTATAAACTGTCTGCCCGATGAGAAGACCATCTTTTTGCTCAGAATTGTAGATCAAGTTATTGTCGTTCCTTGCAGAAACGCTCAAAGTACATGCCATGGTTATGACTGATAGTACTACTGTTTTTAAAAATACTTTTGTTTTCATGATCGTACGTTGTTTAGGTTGATTATATCATATATCTACTAGTTGTGTTGAAATACAGTGCAAATATAGATATTGATCTGACATAAATGAATTAATATGCCGAAATTATTCTTAATATGATATTGTGTATATTGCTTATTGATTCCATAATGGCAATATAAATGGATAATAAATATCCGGTAATATTGCTTTATCGGGGTGGAGTGAGCAGTAAGTATTCTAAGTGATTACTTTGGTTGCTTTTTGCAAGGAAGTTAAATAAAGTTATAGGAAAGAGGCGTTTTATTTTCGTAATATTCAGTTCAGGAATGTCTCTCTTTTGTAGACCTTTTTTAGTTCAATAGATCTTTTTATAATTGGGGACTAGCCCTTCTTTACTAAATTCAGAAGAAGAAAGATAGAGTAATTTGCAGCTAGTACCTCTAACTTATTACTTTATATGCCCTAACAATATGCGTAAAAAGGCATTTACACATATTGCTAGGGCATATAACTTTAGATGATGATAGTCACTTTGCTATTGTGGCTTATGATGAAGAAATATAAAGCAAGGGGTTGATCTCTTAAATCTAAAGGCTTTCTCAATGAGCTTCAAGCCAGTTCTTTCCCCATCCGCAATCCGCTTTTAGTGGTACATGCATCAGATATGCTTTTTCCATTTCTTCGATCACAATCTGTTGCACATACTCTTTTTCCTCGAGTGGCACGCTGAAGTTCAACTCATCATGCACCTGTAGAATCATTTTCGCTTTCAGTTTTTCGGTTCTGAAGCGTTTGTAAATACTGGCCATGGCTACTTTAATGATGTCGGCGGCGCTTCCTTGTATAGGGGCGTTGATGGCATTTCGCTCTGCATACCCTCTTACAACAGCATTTCTCGAATTGATATCCGGCAAAAAACGTTTTCGATGAAACATCGTTTCCACGTATCCCTTCTCTCTGGCCACTTCTATACTCTTTTCCATGTATGTTTTCACTTGTGGATAGGTGGCGAAGTACCCATCAATCAATTCTTTAGCCTCTTTTCGATCCACATTCATTCGCTCTGCCAATCCAAATACAGAAATACCGTAAATAATGCCGAAGTTTGCCGTTTTAGCTTTACGGCGCATGTCAGAGTTTACCTCTTTAATATCTATTTTATAAATCTTGGCGGCAGTGGCAGAGTGGATATCATACCCACTGAGGAAGGCATCAATCATATTTTTATCTTCACTTAAATGTGCCATGATGCGTAGTTCTATCTGTGAATAATCTGCAGAGAAAAACAGACAATCATCATCTGGGATAAAGGCTTTGCGTATCTCCTTTCCATCTTCATCACGAATCGGAATGTTTTGCAAGTTTGGATTACTGGAACTTAATCTTCCGGTGGAGGTCACTGTTTGATTAAATGATGTGTGCACTCTTCCCGTTTTGGGATTGATAAGGAGTGGGAGGGCATCAACATAGGTACCGAGTAATTTCTTTAACCCCCTGTAATCAAGTATTTTTTCTACTATTTCGTGCTTGTGGCGCATGCTTTCAAGTACTTCTTCGGACGTTACATATTGTCCGGTTTTTGTTTTCTTGGCTTTGTCCATAATCTTTAGCCGGTCGAACAATATTTCACCGACTTGTTTGGGGGAGGCAATGTTGAATTCCTGTCCTGCTAGTTGGTATATCTCCTGTTCAATAGTGAGCAATCTTTTGGTAAATAGTTCGGACGTTTTCTTCAAGGCATCCGTATCCAGGCGAACACCATTGCTTTCAATGTCTACTAAAACAGGAACAAGTGGCATTTCAATTCCATAGAACAATTCTTCCGCATCGTTTGCTTTGAGTTCTTTCTCCAGAATGTTTTTTAGTTTGAGTGTCACGTCGGCATCTTCGCATGCATAGAGATAAACTTCTTCGGGAGAAAGGTCGCGCATGTTTTTTTGGTTCTTTCCTTTTGCTCCAATTAATTCGTCGATGTGGACTGTTTGGTAGTGCAGGTAAATTTCCGCCATATAATCCATGCCATGTCTCAACTCTGGTTGAAGAATATAATGAGCCACCATTGTGTCGAAGAGTTTTCCTCTTACCTCAATACCATAATTTTGGAGTACCAACATGTCGTACTTGATATTCTGTCCAACTTTTAATGATTGCTCATTTTCGAAGAGCGGACGGAACTCATTTACAATCTTTAACGTTTCTTCCCGATCAGCAGGTACTGGTACATAAAATGCTTGATTCTCCAGATAGCTAAAGCTCATTCCTACCAGTTCCGCCTCCATTGGGTCTGTTCCGGTAGTCTCCGTATCTAACGAGAGAATTTCTGTTGTCAGTAACTTTTGAATTAATTCATGCCTTTTCTCCTGATTATCAATGAGTTGATAGTCCACAATTGAAAGATCTAAACGCTCTAGATTCGTTTTAAATTCCTCAACTGCATCATTGGGCGTAAAAACGTCAAAGAGATTGCCTTGAATAGGAGCATTCGGAGCTTCTTGCGACTTGCTTCTTTTGGACGATGAATTGGCTTCGCTACTTGTCCCATTATTTTGCCCCTCTTTTTTGAAGACCCGATCAATCAATGTTCGGAATTCCATTTCCTCGAAAATTTTTCGGAGGGACTCTTCGTCTGCTTGTTCCCGAATGAGTGCATTCATCTCGAGTGCGATAGGAACATCTATTTTTATGGTAGCCAGAAATTTGGAGAAAGTGATCATCTCTTTGTTTGCTTCCACTTTTGTTTTTATTGCCCCCTTTAGTTGATCGGTATTTGCTAAAAGGTTTTCGATGCTTCCAAATTCGGCAATTAGTTTCTGGGCGGTTTTTTCACCCACGCCCGGGCATCCGGGAATATTATCAGAGGAGTCGCCCATCAACCCAAGCATGTCGATTACTTGTGCCGGCGACTGAATATCAAATTTCGCTTTTATCTGTTCAATGCCCATTACTTCGAACTCTTTGTCACCATATTTGGGGCGATACATAAATACATTCTCTGTAACGAGCTGTCCATAATCTTTATCGGGTGTCATCATGTAAGTGGTGATTCCCTGCTTTCCGGCTTCAGTAGCAAGTGTACCTATTACGTCGTCGGCTTCAAAACCTGCAACTTCAAGAATTGGTATTTTGTATGCACGAATAATCTCTTTAATGATTGGCACAGAGAGTCGGATGGCTTCCGGAGTTTCTTCTCGTTGAGCCTTGTATTGCTCATAAGCTTCGTGACGGAAAGTTGGTCCGGCCGGATCAAACGCTACACCAATGTGTGTGGGTTGTTCTTTCTTTAGCACATCTTCAAGTGTATTTACAAAACCAAGTACTGCAGATGTGTTGAATCCTTTCGAATTTATCCGTGGATTTTTAATGAATGCATAGTATGCTCTGTATATAAGTGCGTAAGCATCTAATAGGAAAAGTTTGCTATTTTTGTTCATCTTTAAGAGTTTTTTCATGGTAAAAGTACAAAAAAATACCGTATTAATTGTTTTATTATTACTTTTGTAGCCAAATAGTGTTCTTATGGATGGCTTATCTCTTATTAAATTCCCAATTGTCGATGAACTGGTGGATTTCAAAAATCTATTTGATCATTCATTGTCTAGTTCGAATCCTTTGCTTGCCGGTGTTATTGAGCACTTACGACAGAGGAATGGGAAGATGATGCGCCCTATTTTGGTGTTACTTGTTGCCAAACTTTATGGGGAGATTAAGCCCGTAACTCTGCATGCTGCGGTTTCATTAGAGCTGCTCCATACGGCAAGTTTAGTGCACGATGATGTGGTAGATGAAAGTACTGAGCGTCGGGGTCAGCTTTCTGTTAATGCTATTTTCAATAACAAGGTAGCCGTTCTTACCGGGGATTATCTGCTTGCTACTTGTCTGGTTCAGGCCGGGAAGACAATGAATCACGAGATTATTGATGTCGTTTCTAAACTTGGACAAGACTTGTCTGAGGGCGAATTGCTACAATTATCCAACGTTAGTAATCCTATCTTTTCAGAGAAAATTTACTTTGATGTAATTCGTAAAAAAACAGCTGCATTGTTTGCTACTTGCACCAAAGCTGCTGCGCTTTCGGTAGATGCAGATTCAACTAAGACAGAATATGCCCGTCTTTTGGGTGAGTATATTGGTGTTTGTTTTCAGATCAAAGACGATATCTTCGACTATTCCGATAGTAGAGAAATAGGAAAGCCTACAGGCAATGACATGCTTGAAGGAAAACTAACTCTTCCTGTTATCTATGCGTTGAATAACACTGAGAATGAGGAGGCTAGGGGAGTGGCGGTAAAGGTAAAAAGTGGTGTTGCTACTACCGATGAGATAGCCGATTTGATTGCTTTCACTAAAGCAAGCGGAGGCATTGAATATGCTCAAAATGTGATGTTCGAATATAAGCAAAAGGCTTTGGATCTACTAGCCCAATTGCCCGATTCCGCTGTGAAAACTTCTCTGCAGGCTTATCTTGATTATGTTGTAGATAGGCACAAATAAAAATGCCGTGTCATCTACATTTACTTGCAGATAACACGACATAAGTTCTTTGATTCTTCTATTTTGTTAGAAAAACTTTATCTCTTCTCCTTTTATTTCAGATAGCAATAGGTTTGCCAGACGGCTTGTTCCCAAGCGGAAGAGTTTGTTGTTTAACCATTCTTCACCCAATGTTTCTTTTACGATGGTGTAGTAAACTAAAGCGTCATTCACACTGTTGATTCCTCCTGCAGGTTTAAACCCAATCTTATTTCCTGTTTCTTGGTAGTATTCTTTGATTGCCTGGCACATAACCAATGCTGCTTCCGGAGTGGCGGCAGGTTGCTGTTTTCCGGTAGATGTTTTGATGAAGTCGGCACCTGAATAAATGGATAGAATGGAAGCTTTCTTTATGTTGGATGCGCTACCCAAAGCACCAGTTTCAAGAATCACTTTCAGATGCTTATCTTTACATGTATCTTTGATCTCTTGTATTTCTTCACACATTGTTTCATAGTCTCCGCTTAGGAATTTACCAACAGAAATAACAATGTCTATTTCATCGGCACCTTCCAAGATAGCCATCGCTGTTTCGGCAATCTTTACCTCAATAAACGTTTGAGAAGAGGGAAATCCTCCTGATACACAGGCGATATTTACATTTTCTACTTCCAGTGTATCCTTTACTACTTGCGCAAAATTAGGATATACGCAGATGGCTGCTACGTTCTTTAATTCAGCAAATTCTTCATCGAACTTGTTTACTTTTTCCGTGAATTTCATCACGCTTTCGTCACTGTCGCTGGCGTTTAACGTAGTCAAATCGATGCAGTTAAACAGCAATTTCTTTACCTCTTCCGTGTTGTTTTTCGGAAGTTTTTTCTCTATTAAGGTTGCTACTTGTGCCTTGATATCGGCATCATTCAGATTTGTATTGTACTTACCCAGTGCGGCATCATACTTGCTCGGGACTGTTTCATTCTTTTCCATCGTCGCTTAATTTGGGGTTGTTTATATGTCTTTTATTATCTCTATTCGTTTTCTTTTCCAGGTTACGGGCAAATGCCTCTGTCAGGTCCACGCCTGTCTGGTTGGCAATGCAAAGGAGCACCCATAGCACATCCGTCAGTTCATCGGCAATGTTATCTTTTTCGCCCTCTTTGAACGACTGATCACCATATTTTCGTGCCATAATTCGTGCCAATTCTCCTACTTCTTCTGTTAGTATAGCCATGTTGGTCAGTTCGCTGAAGTAACGCACTCCATACGTTTTGATCCATTGATCTACTTGTTTTTGAGCTTCTTCCAATGTCATTATTCCTTGTTTTTTGTATCCATACAGATGGTTACCGGTCCATCGTTTAGCAATTCCACTTTCATGTCAGCACCAAATTCTCCCGTCCCTATTTCTTTGCCAAGCGTCGCACTAAGTTCTTCGCAAAATGCCTCGTATAGCGGGACGGATATCTCGTGTTTAGCTGCTTTTATATACGAAGGGCGGTTGCCCTTTTTTGTGGATGCATGCAAGGTAAACTGGCTAATTACCAGTATGTTGCCCTCTATATCGGATACCGATTTATTCATTATTCCCATTTCGTCATCGAAGATGCGCAGATTTACAATCTTCTTGCAAAGCCATTCAACATCTTCCTTTCCGTCAGCTTCTTCGATGCCTAGCAAGACCAGTAATCCTTTCTCTATTGCCGATTTGCACACACCGTTTATGGTGACTGAGGCGTGAGTAACACGCTGTATAACTACTCTCATTCTTGTTCTTTTTCTCTATAGAAAGGCAAAATTACGAATAAAAAGAGAATAGCTGTGTCGTTTTGATGATTTATTTCCCAGTGGTGGGAGTATTGAAGTAGTCGTTTATCACCTTTGTTTTTGCTTCGCCGATAACTGCTGTTAATTCCGCTTCGGATGCTTCGCGAATGCGTTTCAAGCTCTTAAACTCTTTCAGCAACAAACTTTTGGTTTTCTCGCCAATCCCCTTTATTTCATCGAGGGCAGAGGCCACCTGTCGTTTGCTGCGCTTGTCTCTATGGAAAGTGATAGCAAAGCGATGGACCTCATCTTGTATCTGTTCCAGTAGGCGGAATAGGGGTGTTCCCTGTTTTAGTCCGATGGTTTGGGGTGGAAAGCCGAAAAGTAGCTCTGAAGTACGGTGTTTTCTGTCTTTTGCAAGTCCGGCTATAGGAATGTTTACTCCAATCTCTCCCAAAGCTTGCCTAACAGACTCCATTTGCCCTTTTCCTCCGTCGGTAATCACCAGGTCGGGCAGACTCGTTTCTTCTTCTATAGCGCGCTGATATCGCCTCTTAACCACCTCTTTCATGGATGCATAGTCATCGGCACCCACAACCGTTTTAATGTTGTATTTCCGATAATCATTCTTTGATGGTTTAGCTTTCTTGAAAACTACACAAGCAGCCACTGCATCCGTTCCCTGAATATTAGAGTTATCAAAACATTCTATATGCAAAGGTGGTTTTTCGAGATGCAATTCTTGCTGAATCTCCTTCATTAATCGCATGCTTCTTTGTTCCGGATTCAGCTTCTCGGATTGTTTCATGCGGTCGGCCTTGTATTGCTTTACGTTGAGTAGTGACAAATCGAGCAACTTCTTCTTGTCGCCACGTTGTGGTATAGTGAAAACGACGTCTTTTAGCTCCATTTCCAAGTCGAAAGGAACGATGATTTCACGAGAGAGACTTTTATAACGCTCTCTCATTTCAATGATTCCCAGCGAAAGAAGCTCTTCCTTTGTTTCATTGAGCTTCTTTTTATACTCAAAAGTAAAAGCTTGATTTATGGCGCCGTTGGTAATATGTAGATAGTTGATGAAAGCCGATTTTTCGCCATCTTCTTCGATGGAAAAGACATCGATATTGTGCAGTACCGAGCTCACAACTTCAGATTTAGCCCGATAACTTTCCACCAAGTCATACTTCTTTTTTAGGATGTGGGCCTCTTCAAACTTCAGCTCGGTAGCTAGTTCCTGCATTTGCTGGAGCAGCGTCCGGCTAATATCTTGCGTGTTCCCCTTTAATATCTCTTTTATCTCGCCAATGTTTTTCATGTATTCATCGTGAGATTGCAGGCCAACGCACGGGCCGGCACAGTTCTTGATATGATATTCCAGACAAACATTGAACTTGCCCGACCGAATATTCTCCGGTGTAAGGTTCAGGTGGCAAGTGCGTAGGGGATATAGATGCTTGATAAGATCCAATAAGGCATACATAGAAGGTATGTGACTATATGGGCCGTAGTAAGAAGAGCCGTTGCGGATAATTTTTCTTGTTTTGAAAACCCGTGGGAAGTACTCATTCTGTACGCAGATAGAAGGGTACGTTTTATCATCCTTGAGCAATACGTTGTAGCGTGGCTTGTATTTCTTGATCAGGTTATTCTCCAGCAACAGTGCATCCTCTTCGGAGTTAACCACAATATATCTGATATCGGCTATCTTGCCCACCAATACCCGCGTCTTTCCGGGTTCATGCTCTTTGCTAAAATATGAATAAACCCTTCTTTTTAAATTTTTAGCCTTTCCTACATATATAATGGTGCCTTCGGCATTCAGATATTGATAAATGCCGGGTCCTTCGGGCAAGTTTTGCACAATGCCTTTCAGATATTCTCCCGTTTTGAGTTCCTCTGGTTCCATTTTATATTTTCTCTTGCAGAAATAGGGTTATTATTAAGAAAGCTCTGCCCGTCCTCAGTTTTTCGTTCCGATTCGTGTGCAGAGCTTTATGCTTTGGGATATTACAAGCTTAGTACGGACTCTAACTCAATATCCTTATCGAACAATTCCTTCCCTTTAAGGTCTTTTAGTTCTATGATGAAGTTCACGTATATCTTTTTGGGATGGAGCCTTTTTACCAATTCGCATGCAGCTTTCATTGTTCCGCCGGTAGCTAGCAGATCATCATGGAGTAGCACCACATCGTTCTCATTCAATGCATCTTTATGTATTTGAACGGTGTCCGTGCCATATTCTTTGTCGTAGCTTTCTTCGATTGTTTCCGCAGGAAGTTTGCCCGGCTTACGAATAGGTATAAATCCTGCACCCAATCTTGTGGCAAGAATAGGGCCCATAATGAACCCTCTCGATTCAATGCCGACCACTTGCGTTATTCCTTTGTCTTTATACATTTCGTACATCATGTCCGAAAGGAGTTGCAAGCACTCCGAATCTTTAAATAGAGTCGTTACGTCTCTAAATTGAATTCCCGGAATTGGGAAATCGGGAATACATCTGATGCTTTCAATCAGCTTTTCTTTGCTCATAATCAATTATTTAATTCAATTCTTTAAATGCATTGTTTCACGTGAAACGGAAGCTCTAACGGCCTGATAATACCAATAGCACATTGATGTCGCTGGGAGATACTCCTGGTATTCTGCCAGCTTGTGCGATTGTTTCGGGATCTACCTTAATAAGCTTCTGACGTGCTTCAGTTGACAATGAATGGATGCTATCATAATCAAACTTACCTCTAATCTTTATGGTTTCCAAGCGAGCCAATTTGTTTGCGATCATTCGCTCACGTTCGATATAACCTTGATACTTTATTTGTATTTCGGCAGCCTCTATGATTTCTTCTTTTCTGTTATCTTCGATTTCATCGAGTATCTGTTTGAATGCAGGCACGTGGTTGGCAATATTCTCTATCGTTAACTGTGGGCGGTTGATTAAATCAATCAATTTGCAGCCATGCTTCATAGGAGTAGTTCCCAATGTTTCAAGAGCATCGTTAATAAGTGCCGCTTTTATCGAATAATCCTTGGCAAATTCGATGATGCGCTTTATTGCTTCACGCTTACTTTTCATGAGCTCGTATCGGTCTTCTTTCACTAAGCCAAGCTTCCATGCTTTTTCCGTTAATCGCATATCTGCATCATCCATACGAAGCAGAATGCGGTACTCAGCTCTTGAGGTAAACATGCGGTAGGGTTCGTCTACACCTTTGGTAACTAAATCGTCGATCAATACGCCGATATATGCTTCGTCTCTTGCTAAAGTGAATGGCTCTCCACCGTGACAATTGATATGTGCATTGATGCCGGCAATCAATCCCTGACCTCCTGCTTCCTCGTAACCAGTGGTACCATTTACCTGTCCGGCAAAGAATAGATTTTTAATAATCTTCGATTCCAACGAATGTTTGAGCTGAGTAGGGTCGAAGTAATCATATTCGATGGCGTATCCTGGTCGATATATTTCCAGATTTCTGAAAGCCGGTATCTTTTTCAATGCAGCAATTTGAGTCTCTAGCGGCAGAGAGGAGGAGAATCCGTTCAGATAGAGTTCTTGCGTTGTTTCTCCTTCCGGTTCAAGAAACAACTGATGCTGTTCTTTATCGGGGAAGGTTACAATCTTGGTTTCAATGCTTGGGCAATAGCGTGGTCCTATGCTTTGTATCTGTCCGTTGAAAAGGGGAGATTCTGCTAATCCTTCGCGAAGCACGCGGTGTACTTCTTCGTTGGTGTAGCACGTCCAGCATTGCAGTTGCTTGAGGTGCTGAGTACCGTCGTTCATGAACGAAAACTTGTGGAAGTCGTTTTCCCCGTCTTGGGTAGACATTAGCTCAAAATCAACGCTTCTACCGTCTATACGCACAGGCGTTCCTGTTTTCATCCTTCCCGAACGGATGCCATTCTTTTCGATGGATTCGGTTAATTGTAGCGAAGGAGGTTCGGCCATCCTTCCTCCAGGCAATTGCGTTTTGCCCACGTGCATCAGTCCATTGAGAAATGTGCCCGCAGTGATCACCACACATTTTGCATAAAAAGTCACATCCCAGAATGTGGTTAATCCTATAATTTCTCCGTTTTCAACGATGATCTCCTTTACTGTGTCTTGCCAAATGCTGAGGTTAGGAGTGTTTTCCAAGACCTCTCTCCAAGCCCAAATAAACTTGTTGCGGTCGCACTGAGCGCGAGGGCTCCACATGGCAGGCCCTTTTGAACGATTTAAAAGGCGAAACTGAATAGCCGTTTTGTCGGTTATCAGCCCCATATATCCTCCCAATGCATCTATTTCGCGAACGATTTGCCCTTTGGCAATACCGCCAACGGCAGGGTTGCAGCTCATCTGAGCCACCTTATTCATATCCATAGTGACCAGGCAGGTCTTCGATCCTAAGTTGGCTGCAGCTACTGCTGCTTCACAACCTGCATGTCCGGCGCCTATCACGATTACGTCATATTTAAAATCCATTGATTTACTGTTTATTAAAACGCTGCAAAGTTACATGTTTATTTCAGTATTACCATGCAGCCTGATTAAAAACAACAACAATCCCGCACCTCAGTTTGTTGCTTACACTAATTAGCTTTACTTTGCCCTATTTTGTTTCTAGTGATGAAACTAAAGTTTTCGTACGTTGAAACAAAAGGTTTAACACGTTGAAACGATTCGTTTTCAATTGTGAAAACAAAAGTTTTATAGCACACAAAACTAATGAAGCTGTACTTCCCTGGGAAGACAAGATGTATTTCTCAATCGAGATGCATTTGAGTGAAAAAAAGAAGGAGTTTGGGTAAAACGTGATAGTAAAGCGGAAAAGGTGATAGTAAAACAGCCCAAATTGTGGTAGACATGTTTTACTATCACACTCTACAACCGCTTACAGCAAGCAGATCTAGCGTTTTTTGTGATAGATGTGATAGTAAAACGTGTTTTTTCATAAGAGGAGAATTGGAATCTTACGTTTTTCTAAAAAAGACTTCTTTACAGTCTGTTCGTTTAATGAAAGCATTATCTTTGTGCCGAACCATCTTTATAGAGAATGAGACACGGACTGATTTTACTACTTATATTCTTCATCGCTTCTTGTATACTAGGGGCTTGCAGTGAGGGCAACCATTTAAATCCTACTTTGACTAAGGTTGATTCTTTACTGTCTACCCAGCCTCATGAGGCATTGCGTATTCTTCAAGAAATAAAACCGACTTCCTTATCTTCCAAGGAAGAAAGAGCCTATTATGGTCTATTGCTGGTTCAAGCCACTGATAAGAGTGAACTTGCGTTATTGCCTTGCGATTCGTTAGTTGATGTTGCCTTAGATTTTTATGATAAGGGACTGAACAAAGCCAAAGCGTTGTTTTATAAAGGCCGGATATTGGTGAAGATGGGCCTTGAGAAAGAAGCGATGGATTGTTATTATAAAGCTTTGCCTGAGTTGGGAAATACCTATGTGGAAATCCGTATAAAAGGTATGATACATGAAGATTTGGGGAGAATCTATTTTGAGCAAGGTCTATATAAAGAGGCTATGAATGAACTTAATAAGGCTTTCACCTCTTATTCTTCTATTCAGGATAAAAAAGCGATGATTAATGCAGTAAGTCTCGTTAGTACAATTTACATGATCCAGTTAAAAAGAAGTGATGTATTGGCTACGTTGCGTAAGATGTTGGCATTTTCATTTCAAGTTCAGGATTCTTTGTCTACAAGCTATACATTGCAGAAATTTAGTGTGTACTACGAACATTATAATGTACCTGACACAGCTTTAATCTATGCATATAGGGCCCTTAATTATTTACCAAAAGGGAAAGATGGCACGAAAATATTCTCTTTAATAGGAGACTTATATTTCGAGAGAAATCAGATGGATTCTGCGCGATATTATATGCAACAAGCTCTTGAAACTGATGATATACAAGGAAGAGCGATGGCTCATTCTAGTTTGGCTGATTTAGAAAAGGAAGCAGGTAATTATAGAGCCGCATTTAATCATTTGGCAGAATATTCAAATATAGTCGATTCCTTTTATTTTGCAGATAAATCCTCTGAGATAGAGCAATTAATCTACAAATATGATGCTGAGACAAGAGTTGCCAAACACAAAGCAGAGATGCGGCAATCTAATACTCTTATTGTGGCAGTTTCGGTGATTGCAATCCTTATTCTGGCATTGATTTTGCAGCATGTAAGTCGTCGTAAAAAAGTCGCTAAACTTGTATACGAGCAGCAAACGAAAAAGATGAAACACGAGATTGAGCATCTGCAAATGCGTATTAATGAGAATCTTGACTTGGTTGTCCATTTGCGGAGAGAGCAGCAAGATCATGAATCGGAAATAGCCCAGAAAGAACAAGAGATTAATGATTTATATTGTCGGAGAATCAATATGTGGAATCTTTTATTTCGTCAAACAGTCATTTATAAGAAGATAGAAAAAATGGATGCACAAGAGGTATCAAATGAGAAAGAAGGTCGGTTGTTTACACTTTCGGAGCAAGAAGCGTTGAAATCGGTCATTTTTGAGATTTACCATGAATATATAGATGATTTGCGTGTCCGCTACCCTCGTATGACGGAAGAAGATTTCCTCTTTTCTTGCCTTAAGGAGGCCGGTTTAAAGTCGCTCACCATCGCTCGTTGCTTTGGTCATTCAAGCAAGCAGGTGGCTAATCAAAGATTCTATCGTATCAAGCTTAAAATGTCTTCAGAAGAGTAATTGTTATCGGACTAAAATTTAAACTATTGATTATCAGACATTTATAAAAAGCAGATGTTATCGGTAAAATTGTATTTTCTCTTTTTTTTGGCTTAATTTTGCAGCATTAGGTTGTACCAAATTAAGTGATTATGAAAATCAAATCTTTTATTCTACTATTTTTTCTATTATTGCTACCTCAACTAAATTCAAATGCTTTGTGTAAGACAGGAGATAAGGTTGAGAATTGCATGAAAAGTCGCAAGCATCTTAAATGGACTTCTAAAGATTTTCAAACAAGAGCTCCCGGGTTAGCTGTAACTGGTTATTTGGAAAATCAATCTCTCTTTTTATCCTTCAATCAATCTTTTAATGATGCTAGAGTAGTCATTATAGATGCAGTGACGGGAAGTGTGGTGTATGATAGTCGCATAACGGGAAACTCTCTCATTGTTCCATCCATTGATGAATCTTGCTCTACTCTTTATCTTGAAATAACGCTTGGAGACATGAAGATTACAGGAGAAATTGATCTGGATTGAAGTTGATAGTTACTTTTTATAATAAAGCATTCGTCTGTTTGTTTGATAGCTGAGTTTTATCTAGACTAACTTAGCTTTTTATAGATAGGATGTGTTGCTTTTGAGCACATCCTATTTACCTCGAAATTATTGGTTGTTTCTATATACGTTGGTAAAGCATTGTGTAGGTGTATTCCTCGCAATGCTTTATTTCATTTTGTGGCGGTATTGTACTAAGCTGTATTGGAAGGGATGAGAAAACGATGTATATTTGCTTCTCTAATGATGAATAGTGATAACATAGAATGAATAATATGAAATCTGCAGTACTTTTGGTGACGATTGGAACGCCGGCTAGCTATAACGTTGGCGACGTAAGAAGATATCTCTCCCGTTTTCTGAATGATCCTTATGTGATCAATATACCATGGCTTTGGAGAAAGCTATTGGTTAACCTAATAATTGTCCCGTTCAGAGCGCCTAAATCTGCTGCGAAATATCAGAAGATATGGACGAAAGATGGTTTCCCTCTTTATGTTTACTTGAAAATAGTTCGTGATCAGTTGGCTGAGAGGATCGGTAGCGATGCGGATGTATGGTATGCTATGAGTTATGCTTCGCCTGATATTGAAGAGGTGCTTATGAAGATGGAGAATGAAGGGTATCAACAAATTACGGTTGTTCCTCTTTTCCCGAATTACGCCAATTCAACGACAGGAAGCATTTGTGATAGCGTCAATAAGGCTCTTAAGATTTGGAAGAAGGAACCACAGTTGAACTTCGTCAAGTCTTATTATGATCATCCGCTTTTTCTTGATGCCTGGGTAGATAGGATAAGGAGGTATACCCCAGAGCATTATGATCATATTTTGTTTAGCTTTCACGGATTGCCACTAAGTCATCTACCCCAAAAAAGGCAAGTTGACAGAGGTGTAACCGAAGAAAAACCTGATTACGCTGATTATGAAGGAGTCTGTTACTACTTCACTAAGCTGATAGCAGAACGCTTAGGACTGAAAGAAAAACAATACTCAGTGGCTTTCCAATCGAGGATGTCTAAACGATGGTTGCGCCCGTTTACTGACCAAAAGTTGATCTCGTTGGCAGTAAAAAAGCAAAAAGTGCTGGTAGTACCCCTCTCTTTTGTGGCGGATTGTCTGGAGACAACGCTTGAGCTTGGTGAAGAATACAAAGAGATATTCTTAGCACATGGAGGCGAGGAATATCAGTTGGTAGATAGTCTTAATGATAGCCCTAAGTGGTTAGATGCATTGGAAAAGATTGTAGATCTTACTTGAGCATAGCTAACGCTTTGTTTTCGGCAGCCTCCATGATTTCTCTTTCTCCCGGACCTTTGTCATTGATGCCGCAAAGGTGTAGTATGCCGTGTATGATGGTTCGGTGCAATTCATCGTTATAAGTTGTGTGAAACTGTTCGGAGTTCGTCTGCACGGTATCTAGGCTGATGAAAATGTCGCCCGACAGTCTGTTCCCTTCGCAATAATCGAACGTGATGATGTCCGTATAATAATCATGCTTCAAATATTGGCGGTTAACTTCCAGAATCTTCTCATCGGAGCAGAATATATAAGCGATTTCACCGACTCTTTTCTCATACGAGGAGGCTACTGCCTTGATCCATTCGGTAGTCTCTTTTTTCTTTATGGCGGGCATTTTAATGTCCTCTGTTTGATAGGTTACGGCCATGATATTGGTTGTTTAATAGAAGAATACATAACTCATGATAATAGCGGCGATAATGCCTGCAAGGTCGGCAATGAGGCCACACGTCACGGCATTACGAGTTTTACTGATGCCCACACTACCGAAATAGACGGCAAGAATGTAGAATGTAGTGTCGGATGCTCCGCGAACCACACAACTGGCTTTTCCAACGAAGGAATCAGCGCCGAATTGTTTCATGGTGTCGATCATCAATCCGTTGGCACCACTGCCGCTAAGCGACTTCATCAATGCGGTGGGCAATGCACCTACAAAACTGGTATCTAAACCACAGAATCCCACAACAGCTCCAATTCCATTGACAATAATATCCATAGCACCGGAAGTGCGAAAGACAGCAATACCCACCAGAAAGGCTACCAGATAAGGAATGATGCGCACAGCAGTGGTGAAACCTTCTTTGGCACCATCTACAAAGGCATCGTATACGTTTATCTTTTTGCGTAGGCCGGAGGTGATGAAGCCGATAATTACAAGAAAGAGTATCACGTTAGCCACTAAGGTGGAGTAGGTACCCATGTTGTCACGAGAGAGTGTGACGAAGAAGTAGATGATAATTCCGAAAATGGAGCTCAATCCGCCAAGGAAAATAAGCATGGCTTTATTGAGCAAATTGATGCGCTGGAAAAAACTGACGACGAGTACTCCTGTGAGTGTGGAAACGAAAGTGCTTATTAAGATGGGTATGAAAATGTCGGTTGGCTGGGCTGCTCCCATTTGAGCCCGATAAACCATGATGCTAATGGGGATTAGCATGAGTCCCGAAGTATTAAGTACGAGAAACATGATCATCGAATTGGTTGCAGTATCTTTTTTCGGGTTCAGCTCTTGAAGTTCTTTCATGGCTTTCAATCCCATCGGGGTGGCGGCGTTATCGAGCCCCAGCATGTTGGCTGCAATATTCATGAAGATAGAGCCCATAACAGGATGTCCTTTAGGTATTTCGGGGAATAGCTTGCAAAAAACAGGGCTAAGCCAACGAGAGAGCGCATTAATCAGTCCGCTGTTTTCTCCTATCTTCATGATACCGAGCCAGAGAGACAGGATACCGGTTAGCCCCAAAGATACCTCGAAAGCCGTTTTTGACGAATCAAAAGTGGAATTGATAATCTGTGTAAATATCTCCGTATCCCCGAAAAAGATCAGTTTCCCCAAAGCCACTATAAAGGCGATAACGAAGAACGCTACCCAAATGTAATTTAAAACCATAATACGCTCATTGAATTTCGCACAAAATTAGGAATATGTTTTCATTTATAACGGTTTTTTTAGCTATTTTTGTCAAAACGTTCTTCTTTCTGTCTATCTTGATGCTTTATGCTAAGTTTTCCGGATAGAAAGTAGGCGGGTAAGACAGGAAATAACCAATGGATGAGAGAGATGAAAACAAAAGCAATTGAAATTCAAAACGAACTAGAACAATTTATTGATCCCGTGAAGCGGGAGTATCTGCCTAAGTTCTTTAAAACGGGCAAAGGTCAGTATGGGGAAGGAGATAAGTTCTTAGGCATTGTGGTACCCAATACTCGTTTGGTGGCGAAACAATATAAAAATGAGCCTTTTGAGGTTGCGGCCGAATTACTGCAATCTGAGTGGCATGAATGTCGCCTCTGTGCCTTACTGATGATGGTGGAGCGTTTCAAAAAGAGCGATGAAAAGGGGAGGAAACAGATTTATGAGTTTTATCTTTCACAAACGAAACGAATTAATAACTGGGATTTGGTGGACTTGTCGGCTTCTTACATCGTTGGCGAATATTTGAAAGATAAATCGCGTGAAGATCTCTATCGGCTAGCTGCCAGCAGCTTACTCTGGGAGCAACGCATTGCAGTGGTGGCCACAGCAACACTTATCAGAAAGAATGATTTCATCGATATTCTTCGCTTGTCGGAGCTATTGCTTCAACACAAGCATGACTTGATGCAGAAAGCCATTGGGTGGATGCTGCGTGAGATGGGAAAACGTGATAAGGAACTCCTTGTACAGTTTTTGGAGAAGTTTAGCAAGGTGATGCCTCGCACCATGTTGCGCTATTCCATCGAAAAATTTACGGAAGAAGAGCGTCGCTACTTTATGCAGCGTTGAGTCGTATAAAAAACAGTGTTCATGTTTTTTGTCTCTCAATAGGGTTATCTGAAAATAATCATGTATTTTTGCCTTCCATTTAGCTACATGTATGGAAGAGGATTTTGATATACGAGAACATCAGCTCACTAGTAAGGAGCGGGATTATGAAAATGCTTTGCGACCGCTTAGTTTCGAGGACTTCAGCGGACAAGACAAGGTGGTGGATAATCTGCGCATCTTTGTGAAGGCTGCCCGTCTGCGGGGGGAGGCTTTGGATCATGTTCTTTTGCATGGTCCTCCCGGACTTGGTAAGACTACATTATCAAGCATTATAGCTAACGAACTGGGAGTGGGGTTTAAGATTTCCTCCGGTCCGGTACTCGATAAACCCGGTGATTTGGCCGGAGTACTCACTAGTCTGGAACCGAACGATGTGCTCTTTATTGATGAAATTCACCGACTTTCGCCTGTGGTAGAAGAGTATTTGTATTCTGCTATGGAAGACTACCGGATAGATATTATGATTGATAAAGGCCCTTCGGCACGAAGCATTCAGATTGACTTAAGCCCGTTTACATTGGTGGGTGCAACCACCCGAAGCGGTTTGCTCACAGCTCCGCTACGTGCCCGTTTCGGCATTAATCTGCATTTAGAATATTATGATGATGATGTTTTGAGGAATATCATTCGTCGCTCGGCGGGCATACTTAATGTGCCTTGCTCTGTTCCTGCTGCCGGAGAGATTGCTTCCCGAAGCAGAGGTACGCCTCGTATTGCCAATGCGTTGCTAAGACGTGTGCGCGACTTTGCACAGGTGAAAGGTACCGGATCTATAGATACCGAAATTGCCAATTTTTCACTTGAAGCCCTGAATATAGATAAATATGGGCTTGATGAGGTTGATAACAAGATACTTTGCACAATTATAGATAAGTTTAAGGGGGGGCCTGTAGGGCTGACCACTATTGCCACTGCTTTGGGTGAAGACCCTGGTACGATAGAGGAGGTATACGAACCATTTCTTATCAAAGAAGGCTTTCTGAAACGTACGCCTCGTGGACGTGAAGTCACGGAGTTGGCTTATCAGCACTTAGGAAGAAGCCTTTATAACAGTAATGCAAAGACATTATTTGATTAAATAATATTTCGCAAATAAACTATGGCCGGATTAAAATCTTTGGCAAAAGATACTGCTATCTACGGATTAAGCAGCATCGTCGGACGTTTTCTGAACTATCTGTTGGTTCCTCTGTATACAATGAAACTATCGGCAGCATCCGGTGGTTATGGCGTTGTGACGAATGTGTATGCTATAACGGCGTTGTTGCTCGTGCTGCTCACTTATGGCATGGAAACGGGATTTTTCTATTTTGCCAATAAGAAAGATGAAGATCCACTCAAAGTATATTCCACTTCTTTGATTTCGGTAGGAAGTACTTGCCTCATGTTTGTTCTCATCTGTCTGTTATTTCTTTCGGACATCTCTTCCTTTTTGGGATATGCCAAGAACCCGGAGTTTATATGGATGATGGCCGTTACGGTAGCTTTGGATTCTTTCCAATGTATTCCTTTTGCTTACTTGCGGTTTAAGAAAAGGCCCATTAAGTTTGCTGCCATCAAGATGCTGTTTATTGTTTCTAATATAACACTCAATCTTTTCTTTTTGCTACTTTGCCCGTGGCTGAATGCACATTATCCTTGGACGATCTCTTGGTTTTATGATCCTTCTTATCTGGTAGGCTATATTTTTATAGCCAATCTTATCTGTACCGGCTTGCAGATGCTGGCTTTTATTCCTGAACTGACCGGATTCAACTATATTTTCGACAAAGCGCTGATCAAGCGAATGCTTTCTTATTCTTTCCCTGTATTGATATTGGGCATTGCCGGAATATTGAATCAGACGATTGATAAGATGATTTATCCTTTCTTATTTGATAACCATAAAGAGGCGATGTCGCAACTAGGTGTCTATGGGGCGGTAAGCAAAATCGCCATGATCATGGCAATGTTTACCCAAGCTTTTCGTTATGCTTACGAGCCTTTTGTGTTTGGTAAAAACAAAGAAGGGGACAATCGGAAGATGTATGCTTCGGCTATGAAATATTTTATTATTTTTGCATTGCTGGCATTTCTTGTTGTAGCCTTTTATATGGACATCATGAAGCACATGATTAGTCCCGATTATTGGGTAGGCTTGAGCGTAGTGTCCATTCTGATGATAGCTGAGATATTTAAAGGCATTTACTTCAATTTGTCCTTCTGGTATAAATTGATTGACGAAACCCGTTGGGGAGCATACTTTTCAACGATAGGTTGCGGATTTATTGTGGTGTTGATTATCGTTTTTGTTCCAATCTACGGATACGTGGCCTGTGCATGGGCGGGAGTTGTGGGATATGGCATCATTACCTTACTTTCGTATTTCGTAGGGCAGAAGAAATATCCGATTCGATACGACTTGAAAGGCATTGGTCAATATGTGCTTCTTGCTACTGTGCTTTATGCAGCTTCAGAATTGATCGTGATTGACAGTCTTATTATTAGATTGACTTTTCATACTGTATTATTAGTTGTTTTTCTCGCTTTCATCGTGAAAAAAGATCTTCCATTAAGCCAGATTCCATTCATTAACCGATTAATAAAATGAAAAAAAGTATGGATACACCTGACCGAAAGACATTTGCTATTAAGACATTTTTAAAAGAATATCTTGATTTGAGAAAAGACAAAGCCGACGAATTAGAAACGATTGAATCTATTCGTAGAGGAGTCGAGTTTAAGGGAGCTAATCTTTGGATTCTTATCTTTGCCATTTTTATGGCTTCGCTTGGGTTGAATGTAAATTCTACAGCGGTGATTATAGGAGCAATGCTTATCTCGCCTTTGATGGGCCCTATAATGGGAATTGGCTTGTCGGTGGGACTTAACGATTTTGATTTGATGAAGCGCTCGTTGAGGAGCTTTCTTGTTACAACAGCATTTAGTGTTGCCACTGCTACGCTTTTCTTTCTAATCTCTCCGATAGGTCAGGCGCAATCAGAGTTATTGGCTCGAACTTCACCTACAATTTATGACGTATTAATCGCACTCTTTGGTGGTATGGCTGGTGTTGTTGCTCTCTCCACCAGAGAAAAAGGGAATGTGATTCCCGGTGTAGCTATTGCTACGGCACTTATGCCTCCGTTATGTACGGCAGGGTTCGGATTGGCAACCGGAAATCTTGTTTACTTTCTTGGTGCGTTTTACTTATACTTCATCAATTCTGTTTTTATCAGTCTGGCTACTTTTCTGGGAGTACGCGTGATGCATTTTCATCATAAAGAGTTTATTGACAAGGCTCGAGAGCGTACAGTGCGTCATTCCATCATATTTATTGTTCTGTTGACGATGTGTCCGGCCATTTATTTAACGTTCAATATCGTTAAAAGCACTCTTCTTGAACGCAGAGCCAATCATTTCATTACCGAACAGCTCAGTTTTCAGAACACTCAGGTATTGGATAAGAAAATTTTGAATAAAGGAGATAGCACAGAAATTAGAGTGGTGTTGATCGGGGCAGATGTGCCTGAGGCTTCCATCTATATTGCTCGTAATAAACTGAAAGATTATAATCTTAACAAGACCAAACTGACAGTAGTGCAAGGAATGAAGAACACGATGGTGGATGTTTCGTCCATACGTGCCATGGTGATGGAAGATTTTTATAAAAACAGTGAGGAACAGTTAGTGAAGCAACAGCAAAAAATAGTTTCGCTGGAGAAAAGCCTGGCAAGATATAAATCGTTCGATGAATTGGGGAAAAAGATTATTCCTGAGCTGAAAGTGCTCTATCCGTCAGTGAAGTCTCTCTCTTTGTCTCACGCCATAGAGACGCGTGTGGATTCTATGCGAACTGATACGATTATGCTGGCGGTGATGAAATTCTCGTCTAGGCCCAAAGAAACGGAGAAAGCCAAAATAACTCAATGGCTTAAAGCGCGCGTGGAAGCCAAAAAGCTACGATTAATAACGGAATAAAAGAATAGACTTAGAATTAATACCATCGATGAATGCTATGAATATAGAACCTGAATGCAAAGATACCCGGATGACTAGGTGCGTCCTAACTGTTTGTCTTTCGAAAAAAGCCCTTTTGATTGCTTTATTTTTTTCTTTTCTGTTTGGCACAACCACGTATGGTCATGAAGGAATGTGGATGCTTGGAAATCTGAATAAGGAAACGCGTAAGGCGATGAAAGATTTGGGACTGAAAGTGCCGGCAGAGAAGCTCTATAACCCAGAAAAACCCTCTTTGAAGGATGCAGTGGTTAGTTTTGGAGGTTTTTGTTCGGGTGTTGTGGTATCTCAGGATGGATTAGTCTTTACGAATCATCATTGTGGCTTCGGAGCTATTCAGCAACATAGTTCGGTGGAGCATGATTTCCTGAAAGAGGGTTTTGTGGCTCGTAGTAGAGAGGAAGAGTTGTCTAATCCTGAATTGTATGTTCGCTTCCTGTTGCGCACGGAGAACGTAACCAAGCGTGTGCTTGGGGCAGTAACTCCCGTCATGACCGAGGCTGACCGGCGAGTAGCAACCGATTCGGTGATGTTAGCCATACAGGAAGAGATTCATCTCAAAGATTCATCACTCGTGGGAATTGTCGATCCTTATTATGCAGGTAATGAGTTTTGGTTGTCTGTTTACCGCGATTTCAACGATGTTCGACTTGTCTTTTCTCCTCCTTCTTCGGTTGGAAAGTTTGGCTGGGATACGGACAATTGGGTGTGGCCGCGACATACGGGAGACTTTTCGGTGTTTCGTATCTATGCCGATAAGAATAATCATCCGGCAGACTATTCGCCTGATAACGTGCCTTATCGTCCTGATTATGTCGCACCTATTTCGCTCGATGGTTATAAGGAAGGTTCCTTTTGCATGACTCTGGGTTATCCGGGATCTACGGAGCGTTATCTCTCTTCGTTTGGTGTAGAGGAGATGGTGCACGGAACGAATCAGGCCATGATAGATGTTCGCGGGGTGAAGCAGGCTATTTGGAAACATGCGATGGATAAGAATGAGGGAATACGCATAAAATATGCGGCAAAGTACGATGAAAGCTCTAATTATTGGAAGAATAGCATCGGAACAAATGAGGCGATCGTGAAACTAAAGGTACTTGAAAAGAAGCGGCAAATGGAGAATTTATTGAAGCAATGGATTCAAAAGACTCCTCAGGAACGTGATTCATTGTTGCATCTGTTCTCTTCTTTAGAATTGAATTATAAAAATCGCAAGGAAACAAACCGTGCGATGGCTTATTTCGGTGAATCTTTCATGAATGGTCCGGAACTGGTACAATTGGCTTTAGAGATACTCAATTTTGATTTCGAAGCTGAAGAGAAATATGTTGTCGCCAAGATTAAGGGAGTGATGGAGCGTTATGCCAATTTGGATCTTGACATCGACAAGGAGGTGTTTGTTGCCATGTTGAAGGAGTATCGCGCAAAGGTAGACAGTACGTATTTGCCTGAGATGTATCATACGATATCAAAAGAGTATGCGGGCAATGAACGTGCGTATGTAGACTCTCTTTATGCTCGCTCAGAGATCACTTCGCCCAGAGGGCTCAAACGCTTTTTCGAAAGAGATACTACCTTCAATATTATGGATGATCCTGCGATTTCGCTGGGCATTGATCTTATCGTGAAATATTTCGAAATGAACCAATCCATCACGGTAGCTTCAGAAAATATCACTCGTGACGAGCGTTTATTTAATGCGGCTATACGGCGGATGTATGATGACCGGAATTACTATTCGGATGCAAATTCGACCATGCGTCTCAGCTTTGGCACTGTGGGAGGATATTCTCCTATTGATGGAGTGGATTATGACTATTATACTACCACAAAGGGTGTTCTTGAAAAGGTAAAAGCTCATAAGGGAGATAGTGATTTTGCCGTGGGTGCAGATGTGCTGTCATTGTTAGCTTCTAAAAATTTTGGGCGCTATGCCGATGAAAAGGGCGATATGAAGGTCTGCTTTATCTCGAATAATGATATTACAGGTGGAAATTCGGGAAGTGCCATGTTCAACGATAAAGGAGAACTGTTGGGACTTGCTTTTGATGGAAATTGGGAGGCAATGAGTGGTGACATTATCTTTGAACCGCAGTTGCAACGTTGTGTAGGCGTGGATGTGCGATACATTCTCTTTATAATCGATAAATATGCCAAAGCAACAAACTTGATGAAAGAGTTTGTTCTTCCTTCCAAATAGTGATTAATAACATATATTTTGTTGCAACAATCTGTCTTTGTTAGGGGTTGTTATACTTGTTGCACAGGGTCACGTACTGTGGTGGTCAGTTGTGTGCGTTATTATTTAATCATTTTAAAGAAGAGAGTTGCTTATGAAAATTCACGAGTATCAAGCCAAAGATCTTTTTTCGACCTATGGCATTCCGGTAAAAAAACATCGTTTATGCTTTAGTGTGGCTGAAGCTGTGTCTGCTTATAAAGATTTGGGAGAGCAACAGGTGGTAGTGAAAGCTCAGGTGCTTACCGGTGGAAGAGGAAAGGCCGGAGGCATCAAGTTGGCTTCAAATGAAGAAGACGTGGCCTCTAAAGCGGCTCAAATAATAGGAATGAGCATTAAGGGATACCCGGTAGAGAAGGTATTGCTCACCGAAGCGGTCGATATAACGTCGGAATATTATGTAAGTTTTGCGATTGATCGTAACAAGAAGTCGGTTTTGCTCATCATGAGCCCTGAAGGAGGCGTGGAGATAGAAACTGTTGCTGTCGAAACTCCTGATAGAATCTTCCGCTTCAACATTGACCCAATGATCGGAATACCCGATTTCATGGCACGACAATTTGCCTTTACCATGTTCACAAGTATAGAGCAAGTCAACCAAATGGCCACTATCATTCAAAAACTCTATCGTTTGTTTATCGAAAAGGATGCTTCACTGGCTGAAATCAATCCACTGGTGCAGACGGCTGAGGGGCAGCTGATTGCCATTGATGCTAAGATGACGTTTGATGATAATGCTCTTTTCCGTCACGACGAAATACGGGCTCTTGCTGAGCTTACGGATGAAGAAAAGACGGAAGTGTCTGCCAAGGACAAAGGATTCAGCTACGTGTCTCTGGATGGCGAAATAGGCTGCATGGTCAATGGAGCAGGACTGGCCATGGCTACGATGGACATGATTAAGCTTTATGGTGGCAGTCCGGCTAATTTTCTGGATATTGGTGGTAGTTCTAACCCTGTAAAGGTGATAGAGGCCATGAAGCTTTTGCTCAGCGATAAACGGGTGAAGGTAGTATTGATCAACATCTTTGGTGGCATCACTCGTTGTGATGATGTGGCAAATGGCTTGTTGGAGGCTTTTAAACAAATTGAGACACAAACACCTGTTATCGTGCGGCTTACGGGTACCAACGAACAGGAAGGGCGCGCATTGTTGCAGAACACCCATTTTCTGGTGGCACAGACCATGAGCGAGGCCACTCACATGGCAGTAGAAATAGCATCTAAATCATAAAAACAAAAGACATGAGCATACTTATCAATGAATCTACACGATTAATAGTGCAAGGCATCACCGGGCGTGATGGAGGTTTTCATACTCGCAAAATGTTAGATTACGGTACACAAATAGTGGGTGGAGTATCACCCGGAAAAGGAGGCACGCATGTACATGATGTTCCGGTGTTTAACACGATGGAGCAGGCAGTGAAGCAAACCAACGCTAATACATCTATCATATTTGTTCCTGCTCGTTTTGCGGCCGACTCTGTCATGGAGGCTGCCGATGCGGGCATTAAACTTATTATCTGCATAGCGGAAGGTATTCCTACGCTAGACGTTGTCAAGGCTTACCGATATGTGCAGCAAAAGGGTGCGCAGCTCATCGGTCCTAATTGCCCGGGCTTGGTCACTCCCGGAAAGAGCCTTGCGGGAATTCTTCCGGCTCAGATCTTTAAACCGGGTAGGATAGGCGTTATAAGCCGTAGCGGCACGCTGACTTACGAAATCGTTTACCATCTTTCTGCTGCCGGTTTGGGACAGTCTACAGCCATTGGTATGGGTGGCGACCCTGTTGTGGGACTTTATTTTATTGACCTGCTGGATCTTTTTGAAAACGATCCTGATACGGATGCTATGGTGATGATAGGTGAGATAGGCGGCAATGCAGAAGAACTCGCTGCGGAGCATATTCGCCAGCACATCACCAAACCTGTGGTGGCATTTATTGCCGGACAGTCAGCTCCTGTAGGGAAGCAGATGGGGCATGCGGGGGCTATTATATCAAGTGGTTCGGGCACGGCTGCCGAGAAAATAGAGTCTTTAAAAGCTGCCGGAGTGTTGGTGGCGGATGAGCCTTCACAAATTCCTGAGCTGTTGAAATCGGTCAACTAGGTTACTAACTTATGAGCATGGTCACACTTTCTTCGTGTTTTGCTCATAAGTTGCCTTAAACTTTTGATGAGCGAAGGATCAGGATGACTACGGCAGTGATAATGAATATGATTCCTATGGCAATGCTTTGAGTGAAGACTTCTCCAAAGATGAGAATACCCACACATACGGCTGTGACAGGTTCCATCGCTCCGAGTACGGAGGTAAGTGTGGAACCGATACTCTTAATGGCCCGCACCAATGCCAGATTGGATATGACGGTAGGAATGAGTGCCAACAACAATAAATTGCGCGTTGTTTCCCCGTTATTGATGGGTTGCACTTCACTAAAGATCGCTGTCAGGCAAAAGAGGATGATGCCTCCGAATAAAAAGACGTAGAACGTCAGTTTCAGTCCCTTCATTTCACCGACCTTTAGTTGGCTCACAGTGATGAGGTACAGAGCGTATCCAAGAGCAGAGAGCAGCACGATGATGAGGCCCGTCGGTGTGATGGAACCTGATGTGTCGCCATACGATAAGAAAAACACTCCTAAAACGGCAATACCTACGGCTATCAGTCTCCACGTCGACTTCTTCTCATGAAAGAAAGCCATCATAATGATCGTTGTGAGTACCGGATACATGAAGTGTATGGTGGTAGCTACGCCGCTGGGCATGAACTTGTATCCCCAAAAAAGGAAGATGGCCGAAGCGTCGTAGAGGAAAGCCAGCAATAAGAGCGAGGGTATCTCCTTTATGCGGATGCGGAATGATTGTTTGGTAAGCAGCAATATGGTTGCTAAGGCCAGGCAGGCAAAGAGAAAACGGTAGAGTAAGATGGATTCGAATTGCATTCCCTGACGCATAATAGGGATGGCAAATAGTGGAATAAGACCGAAACTGGCCGATGAAAGCAATCCGTACAAAAAACCGTTTATCTTATTCATGTCTTTGGTTGTGGGTAGGGGGTAAATATAAAATCATGCATTTCTCTGTTTCATTGACGAATACAGAAGTATGCATGATTTTAGTGTTCTTTGGATTCTAAACGGCACCTTCGTGCTCGCTTAAAGGCTTATTTCTTTGGCTTTCTTCTTGCCCATCCTTCTTCGCTGAAGTCCGGTTCTTTACCGTTCAATAGATTTTGCCAATCTTCTTTCTTCTTTGGTCCTCTGGCAGTTTCGTATCCGCGTTCTTCACGGCTTGTAGTGCTTTTGGCCCGAGAAGCTCTAAAAGGCTTTGCTCCTTCGCTTCTTCTAGGTGCGCCATATTTTCTTTCGCCTCTGCCTTCTCCTCTCGGAGCGCTGCCACTTTCTTCACCGGCCACCTCTACGGAAACCTTGCGGCCGCCTACTGATGAATTGTTCAGAGATTCAATGACGGTTTGCGTTTGTTCGTTTTCAACTTCGAAGAATGAAAAATTCTTCATCAGGTCGATACGTCCTATCTGTACGCGTTTGCTTACGTTTTTGTTTATAAGCTCTATTAGTTGAGTGGCAAAGAAGTTATCCATTTTTCCCATGTTGATGAAAAGACGGGTATATCCTGCTTCGGCCTTACGTCCTCTTCCACCATCATCACTGCGATCGCGTCTTTCTCTTTCACCTCTTTCGCCACGTCCGTCAGCACTTGGTGCTTCTATTTCCTGGCGATCACGGTAGTATTCCAGGAAGCGGTTGAACTCCATTGATACCATACGCTTAATCACGTCTTCCTTGCTAAGCCATTCCAGTTTGCGATAGATAGAAGGCATGAAGTCTTCTATCTCTTCTTCGTTTACTTTTACCTTTTCGATATCGTCGATCACCTTGATCAGTTGCTTTTCACAGATTTCTTTGCCTGTAGGCATTGTTCCTATGATAAACTTCTTACCGATGATGCGTTCTATCTCACGCAATTTTCCTTTTTCGCGCATGTTAACGATGGCGATGGAAGTTCCTGTTTTTCCTGCGCGTCCTGTACGTCCGCTACGGTGAGTATAGCTCTCCGTATCATCAGGTAATCCGTAGTTGATGACGTGAGTCAGATCGTCCACGTCGAGTCCGCGTGCGGCTACGTCGGTAGCTACAAGTATTTGTATGTTGCGTATGCGGAATTTTTGCATTACGGCATCGCGTTGAGCTTGCGACAGTTCGCCATGTAGCGAGTCTGCGCTGTAGCCTTCTTGCATCAATTTGTCTGCGATCTCTTGTGTTTCCTTACGGGTACGGCAGAAAATGATACCATATATTTGTGGGTAAAAGTCGGCAATTCGTTTCAGTGCGGCGAATTTGTCTCTTGCCTGCACCATGTAAGCCACGTGTTTCACGTTGTTGGTACTTTCGTTTTTGCGGCCGATGGTGATTTCTTTGGCATTACGAAGGTAGTTCTTTGATATGCGGGCTATTTCGGGTGACATGGTAGCCGAGAACAACAATGTGTTGCGATCTTCGGGCACGTCGGCCAAGATAGCGTTGATGCTTTCGGTGAAGCCCATATTGAGCATCTCGTCGGCCTCGTCCATAATAACGTTAGTGATGGTCGATAATGATACCGTTTTACGTTGCATCAGGTCGAGTAAACGTCCCGGAGTAGCAACGATGATGTGCACACCGTTTTTCAGGCTGCGAATCTGGCTTTCGATGGAGGATCCTCCATATACGGGAAGCACTTTTAATCCGTCAATGTATTTGGAATAGTCATTCAAATCACCGGCTATCTGCAAGCAAAGCTCGCGGGTGGGGCACAGAACGAGTGATTGTGGAATACGTTTCTTTACGTTTATTTTCTGTATGATTGGTAGACCGAAGGCAGCAGTCTTTCCTGTTCCGGTTTGCGCAAGAGCTACTACATCATTACCCTCTCCCAGCAAATAGGGTATTACTTCTTCTTGTACCGGCATGGGATTCTCATATCCCATTTCTTTAATTGCTTTAAGTATTTCCGGAGAAACACCTAACTCTTCAAAATTCTTCATTAATTTTCTGTATATCTTTATATTTCGGGCGCAAAGTTACGGATAATTTTTGGTTTTTACGCTTATTGAATAAAATAAAGACCAGAAAGGCTTAAATATTGATACAAAGCGACTTACGTTCGCCGAACAATGCAGTTATTCCAGCAGGATATCTCTTAGTCGTGCTCTCTTTTCTTTGTTTAGCCCGAGACGTTTCTTGAGATAAGTGTCCACATCTCCGTAATTTTTCTCAATCTCCTCTTTGGCAGCATTCAAAAAATCGTCTTGCGTTGAAAATAAGGTAGTGATCGCTTCCTGTGACTTGACCGGTTGCTTATAAGCATATTTTGACACAGCTTGGGGTATGCTGAAGTAGTTGTTGCTCAGGTGGTAATCTTCCATGATGATGTCTTCATTGACTCCTAAAGCGTTTAGAATAAGTGCTGCCACCACATCTGTGCGTCCTTTGCCTTCGGAACAATGAAAAACAATCGGATAATTTTGCTTATCCAATAGCGCTTCTATTATTTTTTTGTATTCCGATTGATAGCGGATTGTCAAATCTCGATATACATTCTTGATGATGCGTGAGATCGTATCTCCTTTTATTTTGTTTTGTTGGAGATCTTTTAGTATGCCATCCATGCTGCCTGTGGCAATGGGGATGTGAATGACATGGAAACCTTTCTGCAAAGGGGTTACATTTGCCAATTCTTCGTTGGAGCGCAGATCGATGATTGTTCTTATCCCGATCTGTTTCAACTTTTTGAAGGAACATTCTTGCAAATGGTTTATTTCTCCCGATCGGTATAGGATGCCCCAACGAATGTTTTTGCCCTCCGCGGCTTTGTAGCCACCCAAATCCCGAAAGTTTTGAATGCCTGGGATGTTTATGTTTCGTGTGGCTATTTTTACCCGATATTGGTTGTTGAACACCATCATGTAGTAATACCTTTTTTCCGGGTTATTGGTGACGATGGTGAGTTGCTGATTAGAAATATCAGTCATTGCCACAGGGATATCCTCTGTTATCACTTCAGGGTCTGTTGAAGCATATACCTTGACCTGCCCCTTTATCAGGGGAGCTGTTTCCCATTTGATGACGCAATTGCCTACATTGTTTTCTTCGCACACCACTGATATGTTTGGAGAATTGTCCGAACAAGAGGGAAGTAGTAGAATCATGCTTAGCCAACTCAACAAGTTTTTGTACATAGCCGTTTTACTTATCTATTTTGAATTGTTTGTATGCAAAGATATAGATTCTGTTGACTTGGTATAATAACTTAGCGATATTTAGATAATGGGTGAATGTTTTTAACAAAAAAAAGCCTTTATGCATGGGCGTAGCTTGGTTTTTCCGTTGCTCTTGGTTGATGTAAAAGAGGTTGAGACTAAATTGATAGGCTCAACGATGAAAAGAAAGAACTTTGCTTTGAGAGGGTTTTGCTTTAGCCGTTACGGTATTTTGCGGCAAACTCCTTCGAAATTGAGTTGTTCAGGCTGCAACAAACTTCAGCAGAGAAATCTTTTCCACATTGAATCACTTTATCCCATGTCTCTTCGTCAATGTTGCCCAGGTCACGGTAGCGTACTCCGTACTTTAGCATACCAAAGATGATTCCGGCATTGAAGTTATCGCCTGCTCCGATGGTGCTTACAGTTTCGATTGGTGCAACCGTGTATTCCTTGGAGAGACGGTTGCTGCGGAGTGAAATGCAACCGTCACCGGATGTATATATAAAGTTGGGACAATAGAACTTAATCTTGTCTTTGTATATCTTGTTTACATCTTCCATGCCATACATGTAGAAGAAGTCTTCATTTGAACCTCGCACAATGTCGGCATACTCCAGATTTTCGATGATGATGGGTGTAAGCCTCATTGCCTGATCTTTGTGTGTACTGCGGAAATTGGGATCGTAATATACAATGGCTTTGCGTTCGCGAGCCAGTTCCAGCAGTTCTGTCATCTTATCCCGAAGAACGGGGTTGAGGGCATAGAAAGAACCGAAGATAACAATGTCGTCTTCGTTGATCTGCGGATAGATCACATCGAGCCGTTGTTTGGGATATTCCTTGTAAAAAATGTATTCGGCATCATTCTTTTCGTTGAGGAAGGCTAATGATACGGGTGATTTTCCATCGGGGAACACATTTACGTGATCAGTAGGGATGTTGTTCTCTTCCATGAAGCGGAGGATAATGCCGCCCACACGATCATTGCCTGTTTCGCTGATGAAACGCACGTCCACACCCATGCGTCCTAATGATACGATTCCGTTAAATACGGATCCTCCCGGCACAGCTGTCGAAGGTTGATTGTTCTCAAAGATGACGTCCAGTATGGTTTCGCCTATACCGATTACTTTACGCATAGTTCTCTTGATTTTTCACCCAGATATCCACCGTGGTGGCGTTTGGAATAATCTTCAATGCTGAATCCTGTTCTCTTCATGGTTTGTACAACCAAGATGTCTCCGATGACGGTCATTATGGTAGTCGAGGTGGTTGGTGTCATGCCGAGTGTGCATACTTCTTTGGGTTTTCCGGTGCAAAGACACACGTCCGATTCATCAGCAAGTGGACTGTCTGCGTTTCCGGTGATGACGATGAATTTCAGTTCGGGATTCAGATTGTGTGCCAGTTGTGTAAGCTCCACGATTTCACGTGTTTTACCTGAATTAGAGATTAACAGCAACAGATCGTTCTCTTGCAGAATGCCCAAATCACCATGTTGAGCTTCACTGGGGTGTAGGAAGACGGATGGTATGCCGGTAGAGCAGAAGGTTGTAGCGATGTTCATGGCTATTTGTCCGGCTTTCCCCATGCCCGAGGTTACCAGTTTGCCTTTCTTTTGATGTATTTGTTCTACGATAAGATTTACAGCTTTCTCGTAAGCGTTGGTTACCGGTATGTTCAGCACGGCTTCAGCTTCTTTTTGCAAGAGCTCTTGAATCGATTCAATCATTCTTAATTTGTTCAGTTGGGTTATTTTAATAGGAGGGCAAGTTGCTCAAATGAGTTTGCCACAGCATAAGTATTGCGTTGTTGTGTGCGAATGAAATTTTTCTGCTCCATTTCATTAAGAACGGCCAGTAAGGAATCATAAAATCCGGCTACATTGTAAAACACGACTTTCTTACTATGATAGCCCAGGCTTGCCGCAGAGATAACATGAAAGACCTCGTCGAGTGTGCCCACTCCACCGGGAAGTGCTACAAGAATATCCGATTTTTCTACAATTCTATCTTTTCTATCGCTGAGATTCCGGGTTTGTATGATTTGGTCGGGCAAGGAACTTGTTCGTCCGTTTTCTTCCAATAGTGTAGGAATAATGCCTATGACCTTCCCTCCGTTCATTTTGCTTGCCTGAGCAATGCATTCCATTAGTCCAAGGTTTGTTCCTCCGTACACGAGTGTTTTTTTTTCTTTTCCCATCCATTCGCCTAATTGGCGCGTAGCTTCAACAAATTCCTGATCGATTTCGTTGGATGCGGAACAGAAAATTCCGATCTTCTCCATAAGTGTTGTGATATTATAGCCTGCAAATATCTGCAATTTTCTATAAACGGCAATAAGTTTTATTGTATTTTTGCACCCTCAATACAATAACTGTTTAGAAAACAATGGATTACAATCAACATACGTTAGCGAATGGTCTTCGCATTATTCACGAACCCTCGCTCTCGAAAGTGGCCTATGCGGGCTTTGCAGTAGATGCCGGTACCCGCGATGAAGGAGATCAGGAGCAAGGGATGGCCCATTTTGTGGAGCATCTTGTGTTCAAAGGCACGACCAAACGAAAAGCATGGCACATCCTAAACCGTATGGAGAATGTGGGTGGTGATCTGAATGCTTACACCAATAAAGAAGAGACGGTGATATATGCCTCTTTTTTAACCCCTGATCTTGATCGGGCGATAGAGTTAATGTCGGATATGATGTTTCACTCTACCTTTCCTCAGCCCGAAATTGAGAAGGAGAGAGAGGTGGTCATTGATGAAATTCAGTCGTATGAAGACAATCCTTCCGAACTGATCTTCGATGATTATGAGGATATGATCTTTCGCAATCATCCTCTTGGGCACAACATCTTGGGTAACCCTGATATGCTGAAAACCTTTCGTACGGAACATCTTGCGGCATTTGTCGCCAATCATTATCAACCATCCAACATGGTTCTGTTTGTTTTGGGTAACTTCGACTTCAAAAAGATAGTTCATTTGGCCGAGAAGTACACCAAAGATTTGCCGTTTACCGCAAAGATTGAAACCCGTACACCTCCCGCACTTTATGTGCCCGAACACCGGATGATACATAAAGATACTCATCAGGCTCATGTGATGATAGGTAATCGGGGGTACGATGCCCATAATGATAAGCGTACAGGACTGTATTTGCTCAACAACATCTTGGGTGGTCCAGGCATGAACAGTAAGCTCAATGTGTCGCTTCGCGAGCGTCGCGGATTGGTTTACAGCGTAGAATCCAACCTTACTTCCTACACAGATACGGGCGCTTTCTGCATCTATTTTGGTACCGATCCGGAAGATGTGGATACTTGTTTGAAGCTTACTCACAAAGAATTGAAACACATGCGTGATGTGAAGATGACTTCTTCTCAACTGGCAATCGCCAAGAAGCAACTCATCGGGCAGATAGGCGTGGCATCGGATAATTACGAGAACAATGCTCTGAGCATGGGAAAAACCTTTCTACATTACAATAAGTACGAATCATCCGAGGTCGTTTTTCAGCGCATTGAGAGCATCACTGCCGAAGAACTGCTGGAGGTAGCCAATGAAATGTTTGCCGAGGAACAGCTTTCTACTCTGATCTATCGTTAGGGTCTGGTGCCAGATTAACCGATTATTAGGATCAAGAGATAAGGCACTAACACTAATATGGGAATTACAAGCAATATTAGGTCGTCATTGTTTACAGATGATGTTGTTTTTGCAGAGCTCCTAACTTCAGCTTCTTGAAGTCGTGACTTAAGCGTGTTGAAAACATGCTTTCAACTCGCTTAAATAGTATAATCAACAAACCGAATGTAACACTGAAAGACTTCATTTTAATGCGAACCAACACGCTTAAATAATATAATTGGCAAACCCCTCTTACAAGCCTTCTGTGGGCTGATCTAAAATATCAACAACTCGCTTGCCTTGTTCACTTAATCAAACCGATAAAATCTGAAAAGCTTGTGCGAATCACACAAATGTTACTATATTTGTCCTATTGTGACCCCCATATTATGAAAACGATGATGAGATACAAATTGAGGATTAGCTTTCTGTTGACCGGCCTATTGCTTTCTTCCGGTATTGCCTTTGCCGATAATGAAATAGATTCGCTGTTGAATGTGCTCGACAGGACAATAACCGCACACCATTCCTTTAGTGCTAAGAGAGAAGCGCATATTATAAAACTTCAGCAAAGCTTGGGTGGCGTGAGTTCTCTGGATCAAGCGTATGATTTGAATATGTTGCTCTTTAAGGAGTATCGTGCTTATGTTTGCGATTCGGCCATTCATTATCTCGATAAAAACATAGAGATTGCCCGGGCTATGAAAGATGAGTTCAAAGAAAATGAAAGTAAACTACTGCTCTCTTATCTTTTGGCTTCCTCAGGCATGTATAAAGAATCTGTAGATATGCTTCAAACGATTAATCGCCCTAAGCTATCTCAAACTCTCTTGCCTGATTATTTCTCCTGCTTTGATCATGTTTACGGAGAGTTGGCTTATTACACGCAAGATAAACAAAGCACGGTGCTTTATCGTAAAATCTCGGATACATATAAGGACTCACTTTATAATATTTTGAATCATGGCACAGATCTTTTCTTGTCGATGAAAGAGACAGGATTTAGAGACAACAGGCAGTTTGCTGAGGCTCTTCACATCAATGACCTTCGACTACTAAAAGCACCTTTCGGCACTCCGGAGTATGCACTCATCATGTTTCATCGGGCCTTGGTGTTTCAGCAAAATGGCGATTTGGAACAAGAGAAGAAGTACCTTGCTCTTTCGGCCATTTCCGATATTCAATCGGCTATTAAAGACCACGCCTCGTTGTGGATGCTGGCCCAATTGCTCTATGAAGATGGTGATGTGGAGCGATCTTACCGCTACATCCGTTTCTCGTGGGATGAGACCAACTTCTACAATGCCCGGCTACGGAGCATGCAGAGTGCCGGAATCCTTTCGCTCATCGATAAAACCTACCAAGCCCTGATTGAGAAACAAAACCGCCAGCTCGAGAATTACCTGATGCTCATCAGTGTCTTGGTGCTGATGCTTGTGGGAGCCTTGACCTACATTTATCGGCAGATGAAGCGGCTGTCGGTGGCAAGAAACCACTTGCAAACAGCCAATGGACAGCTCAAACAACTCAATAATGACTTGCAGCAGATGAATCTCTGTCTGCAATCAACTAACTTAGAACTCTCCGAATCCAACCAGATCAAGGAGGAGTACATTGGGCGATTCATCAAGCTTTGTTCTACTTATATAGATAAACTGGATGCCTATCGGCGCATGGTGAGCAAGAAAATATCCACCGGACAGGCAGGCGAACTCTTGAAGATCGTGCGCTCTCAAGATGCCTTGGAACTGGAACTGAAAGAGTTATACGACAATTTCGACTCGGCCTTTCTTCAACTTTTCCCTGATTTCGTGAAGAAGTTTAATGAGCTACTGCAAGATGGTGAACCGGTACTTCCCAAGAAAGGTGAATTGCTCAATACGGAACTGAGGATATTCGCTCTCATTCGTTTGGGCATAGAAGACAGTTCACAGATAGCCGAATTTCTTCGTTATTCCGTAAACACGATTTATAACTACCGCGCTAAAGTGAAAAACAAAGCCCGTGTGTCTCGTGAAGACTTCGAATCACTGGTCTGCAAGATACGCTAAGCATTTGTATATCATCCACTTTTTTGTTGTTTTGTGATTTCTGTATTTCATTGTGTATCAGTACTATACAATGAAATTTCTGTGCGGGTAATCCACCAAATCCCCACATGCCAGAAGTGAGAGGTTAATTTCTGTCTACTTTTGGCTTATTGTAAAGTTGCCCGCTCCTAAGGGGGTAGCAAGGCAGCAAGTTACCAAATATCGTTAAACTTAAAATTAATACGTATGAAAAAGAACAAGCGAAAACTCCTCCCGGAGTATAGCAAGATTTTCTTTGCTCTATTAGCATTGTTTCTATCATTAAGTGCGTTCGCACAAAAGGTTACTTCCACAGGGCAAGTAATTGATTCTCAAAACCAACCAATTATTGGTGGTAGTGTGCTCGAAAAAGGTACTACCAACGGGGTTATTACCGATCTGGACGGCAACTTTTCGCTGAGTGTTGCTAATGGTGCGACACTCGTTATCTCTTATGTGGGCTATAAACCGCAAGAGGTCAAAGCAAGTACCCGCATGAAGATCGTGTTGAAAGAAGATAATGAGTTGCTCGATGAGGTGGTGGTTATCGGTTATGGTTCGGTGAAACGTAAAGATGTGACGACTTCCATTTCCAGTGTATCTACCAAAGATCTTGATCAACGTCCCATTATTTCTGCAGCCCAGGCCATTCAGGGTAAGGCAGCCGGTATCTCTGTGATGCAACCCAGTGGTGAACCGGGTGCAGGCTTGGCTATCCGTGTGCGTGGTACTACTTCCTATAATGGAAGTAATGACCCGCTCTATGTCGTGGACGGGGTGCCGATGACGGACATCAATTATCTTTCGGCCAATGACATTGAGAGTATGCAGATACTCAAAGATGCCTCCTCGGCTGCTATCTATGGTTCTCGTGCAGCGAATGGTGTCATTATGATTACGACCAAACAGGGAGCTAAGGGTGTGGCAAAAATAGCGTTGAATGCACATGTAGGTGTCACTCAGGTGAACAACAAGATAAAATCTCTCAATGTGGCTCAATATAGAGAGCTGCTGAGTGACATGGGAAAAACGCTTCCAGACGGACTGAAAGATGAAACCAATTGGTTTGATGAAACGTATCGCACCGGAGTAACACAGAACTACCAAGTATCTGTATCCAATGGCAACGAGAAATGGAAATATTTCCTTTCCGGTGGCTATACGGACGAAAGCGGAATCATTAAGAGTGCTTTCTATAAACGTTATAATTTCCGTGCTAATATAGAGAACCAGGTACGCTCTTGGTTGAATGTTAGTGCCAATGTGGCCTATTCCGATTATACCAGCAATGGAATTATTTCCGGTCAGGGTGCTAATCGTGGAGGCGTTGTTCTTTCAGTAATCAACACACCTACTTATGGGAAAATATGGGATGACGCTAATCCTGGGCAGTATTTTACTTCTTTTAATGGGTTAAATATCACTCATCCATTGGAGAACATGGCTCGTAGCGAGAATAACAAAAAGAATACGAATCGGCTGATTGCTACCGGAAAGGCCGAGATTACTTTTCTACCTGAGCTTAAGTGGAAGTCAACGTTTACGCTCGATCGTGAATATAACAACACTACTAACTTCCTTGATCCGATTAAAACGAGTTGGGGAAGAAATCAACATGGGGAAGGAAAAGACGAACGTTCTCAAGGCAGCGTTCTTGTTTTTGATAATATCCTGACTTACAACAAGTCAGTGAAAAAACATAATTTTGATGTGATGGTTGGTTCTTCGTGGACTGGTTCTAAATGGTCTCAGAGTTACATTAACGGTTCTAACTATATGAACGGTGCTATTCAAACATTGAATGCAGCCAACAACATTGCGTGGGATAATACTGGTACTAAAGGTTCCGAATGGTCCATCATGTCTTACGTTGGTCGTCTGGCTTACAATTATGACAGCAAATATCTGATCACTGCAAATATGCGCGCCGACGGTTCTTCGAAATTGCATCCCAGTCAGCGTTGGGGCTATTTCCCTTCCGTATCAGCTGCATGGCGCATCTCTTCGGAAGAGTTTATGAAAGAATTCACTTGGATCAATGACTTGAAATTGCGTGGAGGTTGGGGACAGACCGGTAATCAGTCGGCTCTTGGTGACTATTCTTACTTTGTGCGTTATAACATCCATCGGGTGCGATGGTGGGAAGCTGGCAATGAACAGGCTGTACCTACGCTTGAACAAGCTAATATTCGCACCAGAGATTTGACTTGGGAAACGACTAGTCAGACCAACATCGGTATTGACTTCACTATACTTAATAACCGTCTTACTTTTTATGCCGATTATTATTATAAAAAGACGACAGATATGTTGATGGGAATATCTACTCCTGAGGGATTACAGGTTGCAAGTACAATGACTCGCAATGAAGGAGAAATGACAAACAAAGGTTTTGAGTTTACCGTTAACTCTCGTAATCTTACCGGGAATTTCACTTGGGATACTGACTTCAATATTTCTTTCAATAAGAATGAATTGACCAAGTTGGCACTAACCAAGGTTTATCTTGACGCCATGACAAGTGATTATGCACACGATTATGTTGTACGCAATCAAGTAGGCCGACCGTTGGGGGCTTTTTATGGATACATTAGTGACGGTGTGAATCCTGAAACCGGTGAATTGATGTATCGTGATTTGAACGGAGATGGTGCAAAAGACCGTACTTATATTGGTGATCCGAATCCTGACTTCACTTTTGGTTTAACCAACTCATTCTCATGGAAAGGATTTAGTCTGAGCGTGTTTTTACAAGGTAGTTATGGTAATGATATCTACAATGCTTCTCGTATGGATACAGAGGGTATGTATAATGAATTGAATCAATCAACCCGTGTGCTTAATCGTTGGCGCATACCCGGACAGATTACCGATGTGCCCAAGGCTGGTTTCGACATGAAAAACTCATCTTATTTCATTGAAGACGGTAGCTATCTCCGCGTGAAAGATATTTCACTCTCTTACAACTTTACCGGTAAGTTACTTAAGAAATGGGGCATTAGCCGCTTGCAACCTTACTTCACAGCCAACAACCTGATTACCTGGACCGATTATTCGGGCATGGACCCGGAGGTAAATCAATGGGCAAATAATGGAGCTGTGCAGGGTATCGATTGGGGTACTTATCCTCAGAGTAAATCGTTTGTGTTTGGTTTAAATGTTGAATTTTAAATGATAAATAGTATGAAACTCAAATCTATTATAATCGGTTCGCTGGGCTTTACTCTGGCACTGACCTCTTGTTCGCTTGATTATGATCCGGTATCTGATTATTCGGATGTAACTATCGGTACATCCGGTGGATCAGGAGATGGGATTCCCTTTAAGAATCGTGCCGAGATGCTTACTCAGTACGAGGGCATGTATTCTCGCATGCGTGATAACCAAGAGCATTGGTATATGGATCAAATGCTTCTGGCTGAGGCTCATTCCGATAATGCTTACGGAGGCTCTACCGGAGCTGAGGTGGTTCCTTTCGAGAACAATTCCATTGATGGATACAGTAGTGTGCTCGATCGTGATTGGAAACAGTATCTTACGGATATTGCTACTGCTAACAAAATCACTTATTATGTAGACAGTGTGCCTGATACTTCTTTTGCGCAATCCGAACGTGATCAATGGAAGGCTGAGGCAAAGATCTACCGCGGGATGATTCTTTTTGATATGACTCGCATTTTTGGGCCTTTACCCTTGATTACTACCGTTGCGAAAGATATTACTGCTGAAAATATAGAAGAAGTGTATCCTATTTATTACCCTAAACAAGCCACAGTCGAAGAGATCTATGCGCAGATCGTGAAAGATCTCACGGAAGCACTTGTTTCGGCCCCCGACAACAATCCGTCGGATAAAACACGTCTTACTAAATCCGTTGCTCGTGCTTTGCTAGCCAAGGTGTATGCTGAGAAGCCTATTCGTGATTACGCCAAGGTGATTAAGTACTGCGATGACTTGGTGAAGGATGGATTTACGCTTGTGGACAACTACGAAGATCTTTTTGGTATGAATGCCGATAATACGGATTGCAAAATGCGTAATACTTCCGAATCCATTTTGGAGCTGCAATATCCCGTAGGCGGTGGCAACTGGGTGAGTTGGATGTTTGGACGCAATGTATCTAACTGGGACGAGAACTTTACCTGGGCTAAATGGGTCACTCCTTCTCGTGATCTCATCAAGACTTATCAGGATGAAGGCGATGTGGTTCGTTATAATCAGTCTATTGTTTATTACGAAGCCTCATGGAGTAATTACTATCCTTCAAGCAATTATCCATTTATGTATAAATGTCGCTCCAGTCATAGCAACATCATCAAGTTGAGATTGGCGGATATTCTGCTGCTCAAAGCGGAAGCACTCATCATGGGAACAACACCGGATCTTGCTGGGGCTGCAACCATCATTAATACGATCCGCAACCGTGTCGGATTGGATCCGCTACCGTCTTCCACTACTTCTTCCAAAGACAATATGCTTGCTGCATTGCTCAAGGAGCGTCGTTTGGAACTGGCTTTTGAAGGTCAACGCTGGTTCGACCTTTGTCGCCTGGGTAAAGTAGAAGAGGTGATGAATGCTGTGTATGCCAAAGATAGCGGACGCAAGAGTAGAATGAGGGTGTTTGATGAAAACTCTTACAGACTACCAATTCCGCAGGCTGCGATAGATAAGAATCCTAATCTGGTACAAAACATTGGATATTAATCTAAAGAAATTTAAGATAGAATGAATATCAAAAGCCTATTAAAGAGCTTATTAAGTCTTCCTGTGGTGCTCGTGGCCTGTGGCAGCGACACACCCGCTGATAAGCCGATTGATCCCGGAACGGGTGGTGAAACAAAAGGTGACGTAACGATCTACGTCACCACCAACAACCGTTCGCAGGATTTTGCAAAGAAGACGGCCGATTTTAGTGAGAAGTCTAATATGTCTCCCACTACCGTCACGCTCGATCCCACTGTGCGCTATCAGTCAATGGATGGCTTCGGAGCAGCTATAACAGGCTCTACCTGTTACAACCTGCTGAAGATGACGGCTGAGAATCGGGCGAAGTTCCTCAAAGAAACGTTCTCCAACGAGGAAGGTATGGGCTACAGCTATGTGCGCATTTCCATCGGATGTTCGGACTTCTCGTTGAGTGAATATAGCTGTTGCGACACTCCGGGTATAGCAAACTTTGCCTTGCAGAACGAGGAGACACAGTATGTCATCCCTATACTGAAAGAGATTCTGGCCATCAATCCATCATTGAAGATCCTCGGCTCTCCGTGGACCCCTCCGCGGTGGATGAAGGTGAACAATCTTACTGACTTGGCTCCTTATAACTCGTGGACGAGCGGGCAGCTCAATCCCATCTATTATCAGGATTATGCCACTTACTTTGTGAAATGGGTACAGGCGTTTCAGGCTCAAGGCATCTCCATTTATGCGGTGACACCTCAGAACGAGCCCCTGAACCGTGGTAACTCAGCCTCACTCTTCATGGGATGGAAAGAAGAGCAAGCTTTTGTCAGAGATGCGTTGGGTCCTAAGTTTAAGTTGGCTGCACTCCCTACAAAGATTTATGCTTTTGATCACAACTACAACTATGACAATGTAGCCGATCAGAGTGATTATCCTTTGAAGATGTACGATGATGAAACTGCTGCTGCCTTCCTTGCCGGAGCTGCTTATCACAACTACGGTGGAAATCGCTCTGAGCTAAACGATGTGTATGGTAAACGCCCTGATAAAGAATTGATCTTTACCGAAACATCCATTGGTATGTGGAATGATGGTCGCAACCTCTCCACACGTTTGATGGATGATATGGAAGATGTGGCGTTGGGCACGGTGAATAACTGGTGTAAGGCTGTCATGGTATGGAACCTGATGTTGGATACGGAGCGAGGTCCTAATCGTGAAGGAGGTTGCACCACCTGTTACGGTGCGGTAGATGTCAGTAAGAGCGATTATAAAACCATCACCCGCAACTCTCACTATTACATCATCGGTCATCTGTCTTCTGTTGTGAAACCGGGAGCAGTTCGTATTGGTACCAAAGGATATTCGGCTACCGGCATTACCTATTCGGCTTTTGAAAACACCGATGGAACCTATGCTTTTGTGTTGCTGAATAACACCACCCAAGCCAAAACGATCACACTGAGCGATGGTAGTCATCATTTTGCATACGAAGTTCCCGCCAAAGCTGTGGCTTCGTATCGCTGGAAAAAATAGTTAATTATTAAATTTAATGGATCATGAAGAACTTAAAATATATTTTGTTTGCATTGGCAAGTGTTCTGTTGCTCAACTCTTGCGACGATGATGAAGCAGTGCCCGGCAATCCGGTAATCGACTCTAAAACCACTTTTGGCAGTGCCATGTTTGGAGATAGCTTGGCGTTTACTGTCGCTGTTTCCGATGCTGATGTACCCCTTTCTACGTTGAAAGCCCAGCTTTACTATGGGGAAGAGAAGGTTTCCGAAACGGTTATTCGTACGAAAACTAGTAGTGACTACAATGGGAAGATTTATGTTCCTTATTATGCCAACATTCCCAATGGGAAGGCTACTTTGAAATTGGTTTTGCAGAACATTCATTTCACCATCACTGAGAAGGAGTATGAGGTTGCGCTTACCCGTCCGGACTTTGCTTATCTTACCTTTGTCACTACGAATAAAGAGTATCGCATGGAACGCACTGGTTTGTATCAGTATCAAGTTACGGGTACCTTTCCACAGAAGATAAAAGGGTATATCAAGTCGCCCAAGGCTTCTGCTCAAGGCAATGAAGTAACCTTCGGATGGGATAGTGGAGCCATTACCCAGGGAACCACGACGCCAATCAGTTTCTCTAGTTCAAGTGCAGGCGAATACACGATCAATTTCAATACCCTGACTTATGCGGCAGCTCCATTCATTAAATTGTTGGTGGGTGGCAAAGAAATGCAGATGATTGATGATGATAACTATAAAGTTGACCTCACCCTGACGCAAGGACAGAAACTGGAACTTTCCGGTTTCCCGAATTACGATCAATGGTGGATAGATCCCGACTTCTTTGTGCGCGGTACTGATGGGAAACTAGAGTTCTTGCCTATTGGCGGTAGCTATCGCATCATAGCCAACTTTAAGTTCAATTACTTTAGTGTTGAGGCTCTCAAAGATGGCAATACCGCTACCCTGCAAGCAGATGGTACCGGAGCGATCTGGATCATTGGTGACGGTATCGGTAAACCCACTGTAGCAGGTAATCAGGTGAGCTGGAATCCGGGCAAGGCCCTCTGCATGGTGCAGCATGAAGCGAAGAAATATCAAGTGACGGTTGTAGCCGGAACATCGGTGAATGCGAGTGATATCAACTTCAAATTCTTCCATCAGAAAGATTGGGGAGGTGAATATGGTGCCACAACACTTTCCACCACAAGCGATGTAATCTTTGTGGGCAATGGCACTAATGGACGTGATGGCGGTAACTTGGGCATTGTGACCGGCAAATCGCTCGAAGCGGGTGCAGCCTACGTGTTTACGGTTGACGTAACCGCAGGTATCAGCAAAGCCGTTCTCTCGGTGACTAAAAAATAACATTCGGGATAGCGCTCAGAAATCAGGTTGATTGGTTGAATAGCCATAGTCGGAGGATATCTTTGTACATGGTGAGTCTAAAATTGAAATGATTTCTTAATAAAATCAAATTGCTTTAGTGAGAAGACTTATCTGTAGCCGTTTCACTAAAGCAATTGCTTACATTTATCGGCGCAAAGCGTACAAACGATAGAAAGGCCTATTTTATCGAATAAATGGCGTATGGAATGAATGGTACGATTGCTACTTCCTTTTTTCGTTTTATCGCTTATGTACCCTTCTTGTTTTTCAATAGTAAGTAATTAGTAAAATAGTAATTAGTATGAAATTAAAAAGTATTTTAGTGACTGCATCCCTCACTGCATTGCCGCTTTTTGCGCAGCAGCAGAAGGCGGTGTATCTGGATGCGTCCAAACCCATCGAAGAGAGAGTGGAAGATGCGTTGAAGCGCATGACGCTGGAAGAGAAGGTCGCCATGACCCATGCGCAGTCTAAGTTCAGTTCACCGGGGGTGCCCCGCTTGGGAATCCCCGAGAACTGGATGACGGATGGCCCGCACGGCATTCGTGCGGAAGTGTTGTGGGATGAGTGGTATGGTGCCGGCTGGACGAATGATTCGTGCATTGCCTTTCCCGCACTCACTGCATTGGCTGCTACGTGGAACACGGATATGGCTGCTCTTTATGGCAAAAGTATCGGTGAAGAGGCCCGTTATCGCAATAAGAACGTGCTTTTGGGACCGGGTGTGAACATCTATCGCACACCGCTCAACGGCCGAAACTTTGAATATATGGGTGAGGATCCTTTCTTGGCTTCTAAGATGGTGGTTCCCTATATTCGCGAGGTGCAGAAGAATGGCGTGGCTGCTTGCGTAAAGCACTATGCGCTCAATAATCAGGAGATATATCGCGGACACATCAACGTGCAAGTAGATGACCGTGCGCTGTATGAAATCTATCTGCCTGCCTTCAAGGCTGCGGTGGAAGAGGGACACGCTTGGGCCATCATGGGTTCGTACAACCAATATAAAAACGAACATTGCTGTCACAATCAGTATCTGCTGAATGACATTCTGAAAGGTGAATGGGGCTTTGATGGCGTGGTGATATCCGATTGGGGTGGGGTACACGACACTAAGCAGGCCATTTTCAACGGGCTCGACATGGAGTTTGGCAGTTGGACTAACGGGATGACGTGGGGCAAGAGCAATGCGTACGATTACTATTACTTGGCCGACCCTTATCTGGATCTGCTTAAGAGCGGCGAGGTGACGGATAAGGAGCTGAACGATAAGGTGCGTCGCATTCTTCGCTTGGTGTTCCGCACCAACATGGCCAAAGATCGTCCTTACGGTTCCTTTGGAACGGAAGAGCATGCCTTGGCTGGACGAACGATAGCACAAGAAGGCATCGTGTTGTTGCAGAATCGTGGCAACCTGTTGCCTGTAGACCCTGCTAAGACAAAAAGGATACTCGTGGTGGGAGAGAATGCTGTGAAGCCTATGACCATTGGTGGTGGGTCTTCCTCACTGAAGGCTAAGTACGAAGTCTCTCCGCTGGCAGGTATTGAAGCGCGTGCGGGTAGTGCTGCCGATGTGATGTACATGCCCGGATACGCCTCACCCGTAGTGAAGGAACAAGATGTGAAAGGAGCCGCAGAACCTGAAAAGAAAGAAGTAGATCCCGACAAGTTGCGTGCCGATGCGGTGAATGCGGCCAAAAAAGCAGATGTGGTGTTCTTCGTGGGCGGACTGAATAAGAACGATGGACAGGACTGTGAAGGGAATGATCGTAGCTCATTGGGGTTACCTTATGGTCAGGACAAACTCATCGCCGAACTGGTAAAGGCGAATCCGAACACGGTAGTGGTACTGGTTACCGGCAATGCGGTGGCCATGCCATGGGTGAAAGAAGTTCCCTCTATCGTGGAGACATGGTATAGCGGTACCGAAGCCGGCAATGCCCTCGCTTCTGTGCTGTTTGGCGATGTCAATCCGTCGGGCAAACTTCCGTTTACCTTCCCGGTACGGTTAGAAGATAACGGTGCACATGCCCTTGGCGAACATCCCGGAGACAGCATCAATGTGAAGTATAACGAAGGCATCTTTGTGGGCTATCGTTGGGCCGATAAGCAGAAGAAGTCAAAACCTCTCTTCGCTTTTGGTCACGGACTGAGCTACACCACCTTTGCGTACGGCAAAGTAACCGCCGATAAGAAGGTGATGACTGCCGATGAAAGCGTCACTTTTAGCGTCACGGTGAAGAATACCGGTACCCGAGAAGGGCAGGAAGTGGTTCAACTCTACATCAGCGACAAGAAGTCCTCTCTGCCACGTCCAGTGAAGGAACTTAAAGGATTCAGCAAAGTGAAGCTTGCAGCCGGAGAAGAAAAGGTGGTGACCTTCACCATCGCCAAAGATGCCCTTAGCTTCTTCGACGATGCTAAGCACCAATGGGTAGCCGAACCCGGACGTTTTGAAGCCCTTGTGGGTACCTCTTCTGCCGATATAAAAAGCAGTGTGGCGTTTGACTTGAAGTAATTTAAGGCTCATTTGTTCTCATAAAGTTAGGTGTGTATCCTCTTATCTGAAGCTTTTCATTCGAAACAGGCTTCAGATAAGAGGACTTTTTTGATAATTATAGTTGATATTCGAGAATGAAGTTTTACCTTTACTCTTGTTTAATAAAATAATTATGAAAAGTAGATCAAAACAAACTAGTAGCCGTCTGTTCTCTGCGGACAAAGTAAGCTTAAATGCTGATTTTCAAGTAAATAATCAAGGCCTCCTATCTGTCACCGATTGTTTAAGTCTGAATAGTTGCACCCATTCTTTCTTTGAATTCTGCACTGTGCTCGAAAAGCATGAAAAATCGTTGTTGTCTAATCTGAATGCTTCTGCAAAGAATTTGTTGGATATCCGAATGGAAGAGAAAGAACTAAACGATCTGTGGCTCAATGTTTTGGTAGAAGAGTGCCTGAACTTTTATGAAGCCGGGGGAATTTGCGATAAAAACAGTCCTGTGGATGTTTGTCGCATAGTGCGTGATATTATGGGGGTAGAAAAGATAGCCTTTGAGGCATTCGAATTTATTCCTCCTGCGCACGGGTATTTCGCGGAATGTTTGAAGAAGACGCATGGATACAGGATCTCTAAAGAGATTGCTGATCAAATTAATTTTTTGTTGCAGTATATCAGAGTGGTGGAGGATTTTATCCGGAGAGACAGTTTGTTTGCGAAGGAGGAAATGCATCAAATGTTTGAGGCCCTTTGCAAGGGTACTATTCCGCTGGATGTTTTGGCTGTGGAAAACAAATTGAGGCTAGGCAAGATTCTAGAGCAGTCTGCTGCACCTGTTGATCTGCCTGTCGACAAAAAGCCGAAGGTTTCGGCTGAAATGCTTTCAGCTATTCGTTCTGAGATAGAGGGTTTGAAGTTTAATGCTAGTCATGAGTATTGGGTAAAAGGCATTGTAGTGGTGTGCGGTCATATGCGTCAAATGATGATAGAACCCGGTAAATATGGAGTGGAAGGTACTCTTGATGCTTATGCGTACTGGATACTCGAAAACTTTCCTCTGGTAAGTGAAGTGTATACGCACGAGCAGCTGGTAAAAGTGCTGGGCAAGAGCGAGCCTTATTCTTCCAAGGTAGTCAAGAAGTTGCTGGGAGATGATCCGAAGGAGTTTATGAGATGAGGAGGTCATTTTTAAATGCATTCTCGTAATTTTTTCACGTTATGTTTGTTTTTTACAGCAATATCATTGCTGTAAAAGCAACATATTTATATCTTTGCGAAAAACTATCACGTTATGATTATAAGATTCATTGTTAGCAATCTTTTTTCTTTTGGAAAGGAACAAGAATTCTCCATGTTGCCCAATCGACGTTATCAAACGTTACTCCAACATATGCATCATCACGCAGATAGCGACTTTGATGTATTGAAAATAGCTTCCCTCTATGGGGCAAATGGAGCGGGGAAGTCGAATATGATAAAATCCATAAAGGCTTTGCGTGAAATGGTTATCTCAGAAGATGTGAATCTCCATACTTTCCGGCATAAATTTCTATCGGATGATACTTCTCAGGTACTGGCATTGGAGTTTTTTTCCGGAGATACACCTTATGTTTATGCTGTAGAGACGCTCAAAGATTATGTTGTTGAGGAAACGCTCTATATCTCAGGATTGGGTAAAAAGCCGGACCAATTAGTTTTTTCCCGCAAGGTGAATGGAGATAAAACCAGCTTTCAATTCTCTGACCAGTTTGAGTCAGATCCGGAAGGGAAGGTGCTTAAATCTGTGATAGAACAGAATTTATCCAAACCCAATAAGCTCTCTTTAAAGATGCTCTCAGAGCTTAAGAGAAAAGGTTTTGAGCCTATAAAGGAATGTTATTCATGGTTTAAGGATAAATTAGTCGTGCTATCTCCTAATAGCAAACCGGTTGGTTTAGCGATGGATATAGATAGAAATGAGGATTTCAATACTTTTGCAAACAATTTATTGTGCACTCTTTCAACAGGTATTGATGAACTGTTTACTCTTTCCAAACCTGTTAAGGAGGAGTCTTTACCCTCATCTCTTGTTGAACAGATGAAAAAGGATTTTCGCTCCAGTCCGGATGTTTGTATCTCTGTTAAGGGAAAGGCTGGAAATGATATCGTTTATACTTGCGATGGAGAGAATATCTATTCGCTAGAGTTGAAAAGTAAGCATAGTGGAGATCACGGTGAGAAGGTAGACTTTGATTTGGGTGAAGAATCGGATGGAACTTTGCGTCTTTTAGATTTTTTACCTATGTGTAATGCTTTATTGTCTACAGATCAAGTTTATCTTGTTGACGAAATAGAGAGAAGTATTCATCCATTGCTCATCAAAGAAATGCTCCGCAAACTATCTGTAAAATCGAATATTAATGGGCAACTCATCTTTACTACACATGAGTCTAATCTGCTTGACCAGAAGATTTTCCGAAAGGATGAAATTTGGTTTGCCGAGAAACGCAAGGATGGTAGTACAGACCTTTATTCATTAAGTGATTTCAAAGAACACCACTCTATAGATATTAGCAAAGGTTACTTAACCGGCAGATATGGTGGTATTCCATTTACAGGTAACCTGAGGGATCTTAACTGGGAGGATAAGTGATGAGTTTAAGCCAGATAATCAGTCGCCGTTCTTTTGAAAGGAAGCAGCCTGTACGAGAGGCTACAAAAGTGTTTATTTTTTCCGAAGGAAAGCGCAGGGAGTATGATTACTTCAATTACTTTGTTGAGTTGGATTCTCGTATAAATGTAATTGTAAACCAATTGGAAGGTGAAGAAGATAACTCCCCTACAGGACTTTATCAAATGGCTTGCGATAGCCTCTGTGGAGAAGAGCCTGAATATGAAGTGCTTGAGGGAGATCAGATTTGGATTGTTTGTGATACAGACACGTGGGGCGATAAAATAGTTGAAGTGAGAACCGCTCTTAAGAACAAGAAGGATTGGTACATGGCTCAAAGTAATCTTTGCTTTGAAGTCTGGCTCTATTATCATTTTTTATCTGATTTTCCCGATATGGAGAGGGCGGAGCAAATCGGTTGGAAACAATATGTCAATGAAGTGATTCCCGGAGGATTTAATTCGACTAAACATCCTTCTTTGTTGCCAAAGGCGACGGCAAATGCAAAACTGCATTTTAGGGCAGACGTATCCGGATGCTCTATGCCAGGTAGTACGGAAGTCTATTTGCTCGGAGAAGTTCTGCTTTCTTATATTGGTGAAAGTCTTCCCGGTAAGTGAGGTGTATACGCACGAGCAGTTGGTAAAAGTGCTGGGCAAGAGCGAGCCTTATTCTTCCAAGGTAGTCAAGAAGTTGCTGGGAGATGATCCGAAAGAGTTTATGAAATGAGGAGAAAAGTTTAGAAGGGTCTTTTGAGGCAGATTATTGATCTGTAATGAATGATTTTGCTATATTTCCTCTATAAATAAAGGAGAATACGTTCTTTATTTTTTATTGAGCACGCTTATAAATCAAGATTTTTATGTAAGTTTGCTTGCTAAAAAAAATAATGAATATGGAAACTGGCATATACGAACAAATAATCAATAGATTATTTCAATACAAAGTAGAATTAGCTGAAGCTGATGGTGCTAGGTTCCATATTGATACTCGTCCTATTACTAAAGCGAATGCAACTTCGTATTTATCACGATATCTCTATCAAATTATAGAAGGTGCCATTGCTTGTACTCCTGAATCAGTGACAATAGAACAAGAAATTCGTTTAGTAAATGATATTATAACGCTGGTCAGAGATCGTTTTAATCTTTCTGACTTAAACAATGATTTAGTAGAAGCCAGTGGTCGAATATTAACTGCTGTTATAGATAAAACCAACTGCGATTATCCTGATTTCACTAAATATATAAGTGAAATAACTCCTACAACGTTACTCAGTAAGAGTGTCTTATTTACAGGTTCCAATCAGTCTGTAAGTATGCTAAGTGAATTGAAACGTGAAATTAGGTCGTGTGATGAAATCTGTTTCTTGATCTCATTTATACGTAAAAGTGGATTGAATTTATTGATGAAAGAATTGCTTTACTTTACAAATAGCGGGAAGCTTCTTAAAGTGATAACAACTACTTATATGGGGGCAACAGAATATGAGGCAATTCGTGATTTGGCCCAGTTGAAGAATACGGAAATTAAGATTTCATATAATGGAGAAACTGACCGTTTGCATGCTAAAGCATATCTTTTTGTTAGAAATACGGGTTTTCATACTGGATATATTGGATCTTCTAATATCTCTAAAGCGGCTCTGACGAATGGTTTAGAATGGAATATAAAGGCCACAAGCGTTGAGTTGCCGCACATTATTAAATGTGTAAAGAGTTCTTTTGAAACATGTTGGGAAGATGAACAATTTGAAACGTTCCGTTTGGGTATTGACGATTCTCGTTTAAAAAGGGCTTTAGGAGATACTTCTACAGAATATTATATAGACTATAAGTTACTTGATTTATTAAAAGCGAAGCAATATCAACAGGAGATATTGGACAAGCTGACAATTGAACGTGAGGTGCATGGGCGTTGGAAAAACTTAATCGTCGCTGCTACAGGTACTGGTAAGACTGTTATTTCTGCTTTTGATTATAAACGTTTTAAGGAGTTACATCCGAGGGCTAACTTATTATTTGTAGCCCATCGAGAAGAGATTATTAAGCAGGCAATGGATGTTTTTCGACGTGCGTTGCAAGATGAGAATTTCGGAGATTTATGGTATGGTGGGCATGAACCGAGTGACTACTCTCATGTCTTTGCTTCTAAGGATACGTTATATAGCCGATTTAAAAATGGATTTGAATTAGCAGAAAATTATTATGACTTTATTATTGTAGATGAAGCGCATCATGTGTTGGCAGATTCTTATCAACCTATAATAAACAAATTCAGACCAGTTATCTTGTTGGGTATGACAGCTACTCCGGAACGGAAGGATGGCGATATTAGGCAATATTTCTGTGATGAAATTTCTGCGGAGATCCGTTTAGCAGATGCCTTGAATAATAATCTTTTGGCCCCTTTTCACTATTATGGAGTGACGGATTGTGTTGATTTGTCTAATGTGCGATGGGAACGAGGCCGATATCTTGAATCCGATCTAACTAAAATATATACGGCAAATGACCGACGGACAGGTTTGATTTTTCGTTCGCTAGAAAAATATTTAGGGAATAGCCGTTTGAAGGAGGCACATGCTCTTTGTTTCTGTGTTAGCATAGAACACGCCAAATATATGGCTGCAAAGTTTACTCTGGCGGGTTTAAGAGCTGCTTCGTTTACCAGTGAAAATACCGCAGAGGAGCGTACTCATTTTATTAAGAAACTTTCTAATAATGTGATCAATTATCTTTTTGTAGTCGATGTATTCAATGAAGGAGTGGATATACCATGTGTGGATGCTGTACTTTTTCTTCGTCCTACAGAGAGTTTGACTATTTATTTACAGCAGCTTGGGAGAGGCTTGAGGAAGCATGAAGGAAAAGAATATGTCACTGTGATTGATTTCGTTGGAAATGCTCGCGCTGAGTTTAACTATACGGATCGCTTTCGTGCATTGATTGGTAAAACGTCTATGAGTGTAAAAGAGGAATTGGAACATGATTTTCCTCATTTACCGTTGAACTGTACCATTAATCTAGAAGAGAAAGCTCGCAATTATGTTCTCGAGAATATTAAGAATTCTATTAATTCTTTTGGTGTTAGTCGGGTTAGATATAATATACAAAATTTCAGCAATCACTATGATGTACCTTTAACATTAAAGAATTTTGTAGAGAAAACGCAAACGCCTTTAAATAGAATTTATAATGGAACGCGTACCTGGCGAACTTTGTGTGAAGAAGCTGGGCTAATGGAACATGCATCATCGGCTTTTACTAAGCAGTTAAGCCGGGCCGTTTCTAAAAAATGGCTTTCAACTGATGCTTATTCTTATTTTGACTTTATTCATCGGATGGCCGATTCTCATTTTTCTATTTTGTTATCTACTTTGACTGAGAAAGAGAGCTTGATGGCCACAATGTTTTATTATGATTTGTTTGAGGAAGTAGGAATCTATTCTTCGTTACAGACTATGTTTGAGGATTTGGCCAGAGATACAGCTTTTGTGAATGAGCTTTTAGAGGTTATTCTTTTACTCAAAGATAAAACGGAAGCATATGAACTAGATGTTCCTATATCTTTCAATTCACATTTTCCGCTTAAGGTACATGGACGCTATACAAAGAGGCAAATTCAGGTTGCAATTGGAACATCGACGTTGGAAAAGAAGTCATCTAACCGTGAGGGTGTAGAACGAAATCTGAATGTTGAGGCCATGTATGTTGATCTTATTAAGGACAGGGAAGAGGGCTCAACCACAAACTACAATGATATTGCCATAAGTCAAAATTTATTTGATTGGCAGACTCAAAGCAGAGTGAGTCAGCAGTCGAAGACAGGCCAGAATTATATTGGTAAGATTCAAACGATGTTGTTGTTTGTTCGAGAACAAAACAAAGATCCTGAAGATAATACTCGTACCATGGGATTTGTTTATCTGGGAGAGGTGACTTTGGTTGACTATTCGGGCAATAATCCTATAAATATTAGATGGAAACTTAAAACTCCCATGCCTGCATCTCTTTGGCGTTTTGCTGGTAAGCTAGCCATCGCAAATTAGAATCAGAATAAGAGAGCCTTTTTGAGCAAGGGAAATATGATTGCCTATTGTTTGTTATTAAGACTTATTTGTAAGTTCAACTTGAATACCCATTTATCTCCGTAATTCTCAATTGTTCCAAAGTTATTATTTATAGTGTTTGCTATTTCAAATTGGCTATTGTTAAAGAGATATTCGTTAATAGTCTTTTCGCTATAAGCTGGAGATGTTGCTAGATGCTTGTCTCCTTCTGGAAATGAATAACATTTATTTGTGATCCGTTTTTTACTCCAGTTTTCATTTGCCCCCATTCCTAATGCTAGTTCTGCTAATAATCTTTTTAGCTTATATTCATAGAACCTATGATTGTTTTCTGTGTTAAATTTTAGGGGGTTATTTCTTTCTAAAAGAATAGTTATATCTTTTATTGATGCTAGGTTAGTGGTAAAAAAGAGCTTTAATGCTTCTGATGTAATCTGGGGCAGAAAACTATCAATGAGGACTAGGTTGTTCATAAACATTCTACTCTCAGTGCCTAAAAAATGAAAGCATCCATTTAATTGTTGTATTTCATTGATTCTATCTTTTATTTTAGTCTGTGTAGTTATGGAACTAATATACCTGAGTTGTTCTTTTGAAAATGTGGTGTTTTCTATCTCATAAATGAAATTCGTTTTATTCGAAGCTCTAAGTAGTATTGTCCTTGAATAATCTCCATTATCTATTCTCTGGTTCATGGCCTTTTCTTTTTTCTTTTGTATGGCAAATGTACACAATTGTAGGGCAAGAATAAGTAAGTGATGGAACTTTATTCCCTAGTGATGTTCCTTTTTGTTTCTAACAAAAAAGCGGTACTTTCTCCCTCTTCTTTTTTCAGAAGTTTGCTCTAAAAATCTTTTCTCCTCATAATTATTTCTTCTCCCCGTTCTTTGTAAATAACTGATAATTAATCCGTTGAAACTTCTTTTCAATACTCTTCATTTTACCCCTTATCTCCTTGAAACGTTCTCTATTTTTGTATCCGCAACACGGGGATGTTGCCCGAATATAAATGATAATAGGTATGATGAAAAGGAAGAAACTTCGGCCTTACATAGGATATTGGGGGCTTAAGGAATCGCCTTGCTACATGCATGGCGCGCAGTTTATTGTTTCACTTCTTGCGCCCGATGTCCGTCGGGGTGGCACGCAAACGGTGGGACAGGTGATTCGTGAGATTTTTAACCGTAGTGACGAACTCATATCCATCCGAACGCTATGATGAACGATCAGTATTTCCGGCTGGAGGCGAACGTGATGAGCGATGACCGTATCTATGCGTTGCTTGAGGAACTGGGTATTCAGGGCTTCGGCATTTACATGGCTTTGCTCATCGAGCTTCGTCAAAAGGATAATTATGTTTGCGCCATCTCCAGCCTTAAGAGTTTGGCGCGTAAGTGGGACGCTAGTGAAGAGCTCATAAAGAGGGTGTTACAAGAATTCGGTTTGTTTCATTTCAAGGATGCGAATGGGATTTGTGTGGAGTTTGGCAATGCTACTTCTTTTTGCTCCTCTTATTTGGATAGGGTGATGGTGGCATTGGAGAGACGCAGGCGAACCAACTCTGTGAATGGAAAAAAAAGGAGGCCGTCCGTCGCTGAAAAAAGAGGAAGCTGAGCATACTTTGGCTGATGAATCGATAGTGGAGTTGGGTAAGTCGGTCGACGTTGTCGGAGCCGGTGAAGAGAATGAATCTTCTGAGTTGCCTGAAGGTAACACAAAAAAAGCAAAGTGTAAACCCAATCAAAAGCCAGTAGAGAAGAGTAGAGTAAAGCAGAGCAAAGTAGAGAATATCGACTTCGTCGATAGAAGAGAAGAAAAGAATGTTGCTGTTGCCGCTGCTCTGAAAGTTTCCACTGCCGGTAAAGGAGCTGTTTCCCATGTCGCCGCTGTTGCAGATGAAGCACTTGCGCCCTTTCGTCCGTGGGAGGAGCACGTGGACGAGATGGAGAAAGTGCAGACGTGGATGGAGCTGATGGGAATGCATTCGGGCATGGGAAGGATGTTTCTCGACAATCGTCAGCGTATAGTGGCGCTTTTCAAGGAGCATGTGAGGCTGTACGCCAAGGAATCGAGTATTACCTCTCTGGATGCGGCTAGAAACTATTTTAGTCATTGGATCAGGGCCGGAAGTCCGTCGCAACGCACCCTCTATGCCCGCTTGCAAAGTGAATTACAATCGCATTCGGCAGATGATCCTTATGTGTACGAGCAACGTGATCCGCTTACCGGCGCGCGCAGTTACTGTGGATTGCCCATTCCGCCCGGCTCACCGCCTCGTCCATCGCCCAATGCTGTGTGGAGCGACGCCATTAAAAAGTGGTCTTCCTGAAAAAAAATCGCTTTGTTGCTTAATAACGCAACAGCATACTCGAAACTTTTTTTATGGGGTGCCTCATTTATTTCTTGCTGTTGTGTAATAACGCAACAGAGATCTGAAAATATTTTCTATGGGCCCGTTCCATAAGGCCTGAGAGACGGTTACACTGGCATAAAATGGCTTTGTTGTGCAATAACGTAACGGAATACTCGATTTTTTTTTATGGAGTGCTTCATTAAATTCTTGCTGTTGCTTAATAACGCAACAGTAATCTGAAAATATTTTCTATGTGCCCGTTCCATAAGGCTTGAGAGACGGTTGCACTGGCATAAAAAATGCTTTGTTGCTTAATAAGGCAACAGTATACTCGAAACTTTTTTTATGGGATGCTTCATTAAATTCTTGCTGTTGTGTAATAACGTAACAGTAATCTGAAAATATTTTCTATGTGCCCTTTCCATAAGGCTTGAGAGACGGTTGCACTGGCATAAAAAATGCTTTGTTGCTTAATAAGGCAACAGCATATTCGAAACTTTTTTTATGGGATGCTTCATTTATTTCTTGCTGTTGCGTAATAACGTAACAGAGATCTGAAAATATTTTCTATGTGCCCGTTCCATAAGGCTTGAGAGAGGTTTACACTGGCATAAAATAGCTTTGTTGTGCAATAACGTAACGGAATATTCGAAACTTTTTTTTATGGGATGCCTCATTTATTTCTTGCTGTTGCTTAATAACGCAACAGAGATCTGAAAATATTTTCTATGGGCCCGCTCCATAAGGCGTGAGAGACGGTTATACTGGCATAAAATGGTTTTGTTGCTTAATAACGCAACAGTATACTCGAAACTTTTTTTATGGGATGCTTCATTTATTTCTTGCTGTTGCTTAATAACGCAACAGTAATCTGAAAATATTTTCTATGGGCCCGTTCCATAAGGCTTGAGAGACGGTTATACTGGCATAAAATGGTTTTGTTGTGCAATAACGCAACAGTATATTCGAAACTTTTTTTATGGGGTGCTTGATTTATTTCTTGCTGTTGCGTAATAACGTAACAGAGATATGGATTTTTTTTCTATGAACTCGCTCCATAAGCCCTGAGAGACGGTTACACAAGCTTCGAATGACGGTTTCACTTTCCTCAAATGACGGTTGCACTTCAGTGAATTGCGGTTGGGAGTAAGAAGGAGGGGAACAATATTCGCAAAATAAATTTCAAAAAATGGCAGTGCAATGCCGCTGCTTTAAATAAAAATATCAGTGACTTTACGTCTCTGAGTGAATGAATAAACCAATAAATAAAAATAAAATGCATAATTTTCGAAAATTAGGAATAGAAACGAACGGCCGCACCAGCGGAAGAATCAAAACTTTCTGCCCGAAATGTCACGACAGCCGAAAAAACAAACGGGATAAATCGCTTAGTGTGGATATCACTACGGGCTTGTTCAACTGCCATTATTGTGGTTGGAAGGGTACGGCAGCCGAACGCCCTGCGGCTGATGATCATTCTTTTGCCGCTGTGCCCGACCATTTTCGTCGCCCCACGTTCGATGTTTCCGACACCACTTTGCCTGAGAAGGAAGCCCGTTGGTTTGTCGAAACCCGTCGCATTCCGCAGAGTGTGCTCAAGGCGATGGGCGTCACCGCACGAATGGAGATGATGCCGCAGACGGGGCACAAGGAGCATTGCGTCTGCTTCAACTATTTTGAGCGGGGAGAGTTGATCAATACCAAGTTTCGCGACGGGGCCAAGAACTTCAAAATGGTGGCGGGAGCAGAGCTGATTCCGTACAATATTGATGGCATTCGTGGCACAGCAGAGTGCATCATCACCGAGGGGGAGATAGATGCATTGTCGTTCGCTGCCATCGGACGAACGGATGTGGTGAGCGTGCCGAGTGGAGCCAATCGCAACCTCACGTGGCTGGACCGTTTTGTTGAATCGCACTTTGAGGACAAGGTTGTTATCTACATTGCTGTAGATAATGATCCCAAAGGTTTGGACCTGCGTGCCGAATTGATACGTCGTCTGGGCGCAGAGCGTTGCCGTGTGGTGAGCTATGGTCCCGAGTGCAAAGATGCCAACGAACATCTGGTGAAATATGGTGTAGAAAGCCTGCGCATCGCTCTTCAGCAGGCACCAGAGATTCCTCTTGAAGGAGTGTTTACGGCAGATGATGTGCAGGAAGATTTGCGCACGCTCTTTGAAAACGGACTCGAAAGAGGAGCAGACACAGGACTGGAGAATTTCGACCGTTGTTGCACCTTTGAGCTCAAGCGCCTCTGCGTCATCACGGGTGTACCCGGTAGCGGCAAGTCCGAATTTGCTGATGAGTTGGTCCTTCGCCTCTGCCTCCGTCATGAGTGGCGTGTGGCCTATTTCAGTCCCGAAAACATGCCCTTACCCTATCACCTGCGCAAACTCTCCGAGAAGCTCACCGGATGCCACTTCAAACAAGGATTCATGGCCGAATCGCTCTATCAGCGCTCCGTACGTTTTCTGAATGATAACGTGGCTTCCATCTTGCCCGAAGATGATTATACAGCCTCCAACATCCTCTCTAAAGCCCGCCAACTGGTACGCAGGAGAGGCATCCGCATTCTGGTCATCGACCCGTTCAACCGTTTGGAACATCAGATTCCCGCCGGTCAAACCGAGACGCAGTACATCAGCTCCTTCATCGACCAGCTCTCCAATTTTGCCCAACGCAACGACTGCCTCGTGATACTCGTGGCCCATCCCCGCAAGATGAATCGTGAGCCCGGTTCGAAGAAAGACCCAGTACCCACGCTGTACGACATCAACGGCTCGGCCGCTTTCGTGAACAAGTGCGATTTCGGTTTGGTGATAGAGCGTGATCGCGACGCCGGTCTTACCCGCATACACGTCAGTAAAGTGAAGTTCCGCCATCTGGGAGATAACGGTGACCCAACGTTTATTTACAACACCGTGAACGGTCGCTACACCCCCTGTGAGGAGAATCCCGATGCCGGCATAGAATCTCAGCGCATCACTGATGTGAAGTTCGATAATGCCAGTTGGCTGAAACAGGAAGAGGCGGTGCAAGGGGAGATTTTGATGGAATAGCTTTTGAAATAAGATGAGATCTCATCAAAAATACAGATCTCCTCAACATAATGGCCGCTAAAATGTTAATTATTCATTGATTTTATATGCTAAACAAGAATATCTATGCAGAATCTGATAACCAAGACAGTGAACCTGAAAGAGGGAACGGCTGAGAGCAAGAAGGCGGAAATCCGTGATTATTTTTTGAAGACGTGGGAAGTGGACGAGAAGCTGTATACGCAACTCGTTGATGATGCTACCTTTTATCTTCGGGGTGATCCGCTCCGTCATATCATCCTGTTCTATCTGGGGCACACGGCTGTCTTCTTTATCAATAAGCTTTTGTTGGCAAAAATAATAGATGCTAGGATAAATCCGGCTTTTGAATCGATCTTCGCCATCGGAGTGGACGAGATGAGTTGGGACGACTTGGACGAGCGGCATTACAACTGGCCGTCGGTTCCGGATGTTCGCAAGTATCGCGATGAGGTGAAGAAAACCATTCTGGACGTGATCGACCGTACGCCGTTGAATCTTCCCGTCGATTGGGAGAATCCTTTCTGGATTATCATGATGGGCATTGAACATGAACGTATTCATCTGGAGACTTCTTCGGTGCTGATTCGCCAATTGCCTCTCGATAAGGTGGTTAGCGGACGTTTCGGTGAAATATGTGAGGAGAGGGGAGATGCTCCGGTCAATGTTTTTCTGCCTGTACCCGGTGCTGAGGTTAAGCTGGGCAAGCCGATGGATCATCCGCTTTACGGTTGGGACAATGAATATGGCAGTCGAGTGGAGAAGGTGGAAGATTTTCGGGCCGGCAGGATGCTTGTCTCCAATGGTGAATATCTACAGTTTGTTGAAGACGGCGGCTATGAGGTGGAGAGTTATTGGACGGAAGAGGGGTGGAGCTGGCGCAACTTCAAGGAGGCGCAGATGCCGCTGTTCTGGAGAAAAAGGGACTGCGGATATGTTTTGCGTTTGGTGGCCGAAGAGATTCCGATGCCGTGGAACTGGCCGGTGGAGGTGAACAATCTTGAAGCTAAGGCCTATTGCAATTGGCTGTCGGCAAAGCAGGGGAAGGCTTACCGTTTGCCCACCGAGGCCGAATGGTACCGCTTAGCAGAGCATTGCGGCATTCCGGATGTGGAAGCCTGGAACGCTGCTCCGGGGAATATCAATCTGGAACAGTATGCGTCACCTTGTCCCGTGGATAAGTTTAAGCAGGGCGACTTCTATGATGTGGTGGGAAATGTCTGGCAGTGGACGGAGACGCCAATCACTGGCTTTGCCGGTTTCCGTGTGCATCCTTTGTACGACGATTTCTCCACACCGACTTTCGATGGGAAGCATAATTTGATAAAGGGTGGTTCGTGGATCTCTACCGGCAACGAAGCGACGCTCCATGCCCGCTATGCGTTCCGCCGCCATTTCTATCAACATGCGGGCTTCCGTGTGGTGGAATCGGAACATCCGCTCGTCATAGAGAACGATGAGTACGAAACGGATACGGAGGTTGCTAATTCGTGTGAGAACAACTGGGGAGATGTCTTCGGTGCGAAGTCGAACTTTCAGAAAGATCTTGCCGCTCTTGCACTGGCTGCTGTGAAAGACCGCCACGTGACTCGGGTGCTCGATCTGAATGCCGATACCGGTCGCCTGGCCTTTGAACTGGCACCCCACTTCAGCGATATCACCGCCCTCGATTTCTCTGCACGCTTCATCCGCATGCCCATTCAATTGCAAGAAAAAGGGTTTGTTCGCTATATCGTGAGAGAGGAAGACGAACTGGTGCTCTATCGTGAACTGCTACTTGCCGAAACGGGTTTGGGAGCGGGCAAGGAATCGATCCTTTTCATGCAGGAGAATGCCAATAACATTAAGCCGATCTATACCGATTACGATTTGATTATTGCGCCCAACTTACTGGAAGAGTTGATAAACCCCATTGCCTTTTTGGAGCACATACACGAGCGATTGAATGAGGATGGCACACTGATTCTTGCTTCCACTTACGATTGGGAAGCGAATGCAATTGCCAAAGAATATCGTCCCGGTGGTTTCAAACGAGATGGGGAACCTGTTACTTCATTCGACGGCATCAAAGCTATCTTGGATCAATGGTTTGTTTTGGAACAGCCTCCCGTTGATTTGACCTGTACGCTTCGGAAAAGTTCCCGCTGCTCCGAAGTCCGACTTTCCGAGGTTACTGTTTGGAGGAAGAAACCTTAATTTTGGGAGGATTTGTTTTTTTACCTTAGAACCCGGAATAGAATCGATAGCAAACAAACATTGTTGTCGTAGGTGAACTTGCTCCTTTGCCTTAGAACACTCCGATGTCCGCCGTTAAGCTTGAAAGAATTACTTCTTAAGCTTAACGGCGGCATTCTTATTTCACGGGTACATCTCCAAGCGGAATGCTGTGAGTCTGTTTTATCTGGCCCATCACAAAGATGCTTTGCAGGCTTCCGATGCTATCTACCGTACCCAATTTGTTGAGCACAAAATCCTGATAGTACTTCATGTTGGGCACGTATATTTTTAGCATAAAATCATAGTCACCGGAGATGTTGTAACATTCGGTGATCTCATCTATGCCCATAATTGCCTCCATAAATTGGTGCCCATTCTCCTTGCTGTGCTGTTTGAGGCGTATGTTGCAGAAGACGATGAAACCTTTACTCAGCTTCTCGGGGTCGAGGATGGCTACATATTTCTTTATGAATCCTTCTCTTTCGAGCTGCTTCACCCTTTCGAACACGGGCGTTGGCGACAGGTTGACTCTCTGCGCAAGCTCTTTGGTGGTAAGGCTGGAATCCTCTTGCAAGAGCTTGAGGAGTTTGAGGTCTGTCTGGTCTAATTTCTCCATAGATAATTATTCTGATTAGCGACGAATTAAAGCTACTTAATAGCGTATTCATCTGGTTAGTGTGGCAAATATAGAATTAATATCCTATATTTTGATTGATGTGTAGGTATAAATTCTAAATGGCTACTTTTGCTTTTATTAATCATTAAAATAAATGTAATAAAGAATATGCGTACAAACATTCTGGGTTACCCGAGAATTGGTAATCATCGTGAGCTGAAGAAGGCTTGCGAAAACTATTGGTCAGGCAGCATCTCAGCCGAAGGGCTTTTAGAGGAGGGCGCTGCCATCAGAAAGCAGAACTGGAGCTTACAGAAAGAAAACGGGATTGATCTGATTCCCTCGAATGACTTCTCTTTGTATGATCACATTCTCGATATGACGCTCACTGTGGGTGCCGTTCCTTCGCGCTATGAAGCTTTGGCGGGTGATAGACTGAATCTGTATTTCGCGATGGCACGGGGTTTTCAGAATGAGGGACAGGATGTTATTGCCATGGAAATGACCAAATGGTTTGATACGAACTATCATTATATTGTGCCCGAATTTACGAAAGACCAACAGTTCTCTTTGTACTACAACAAACCTTTGGAAGAATATAAAGAGGCAAAAAGGCTGGGTATCAAAACCAAACCGGTGATTCCCGGCCCTATCTCTTATCTTCTGCTGGGCAAGGAGAAGGAGGGTGGTTTTGATCGTCTCTCTTTGCTGGAGAGGCTTTTGCCTGTCTATGTTCAGATACTCAAATCGCTCGAAAATGAAGGTGCGGAATGGGTGCAGATGGACGAGCCCTTTCTGGCACTGGACATAGACAAAAAGACAAAAGCAGAGTATGTGAACGTGTACCGGCATCTCAGACAGGTATGTCGCTTGAAGATAATGGTGGCTACTTATTTCGACGGATTGAACGAGAATACTTCACTGGCCACTTCTTTGGATGTGGACGCTTTGCACATTGATTTGGTGCGCTGTCCCGAACAATTGTATGATGTTTTGGCGCAATTGCCTGCTGGGAAGAGCTTATCGCTGGGCATTGTGGACGGACGTAATATTTGGAAGAACGACTTTACGCAGTCTCTGGAAGTGATAGAGAAGGCGGTAGATGTGCTGGGTTCGGAACGTGTTTTTGTGGCAGCTTCTTGTTCTTTTCTGCATGTGCCTTATGATTTGGATTTGGAGACCAAGGAGGATGTTCTTACTCCCGAAATGAAACAGTGGATGGCTTATGCCAGGCAAAAGGTAGATGAGGTATCAACTTTGAGAACCCTTTCGGATGGTAACTTTTCTGATGAGGCTCGGTCGAAACTGGAGGCTAACAAACTTGCCATAGCGCATAAAAAGACCTCTTTGCTGATTCACAATCGGGAGGTGAAGGAGCGCAGTGCTGCTGTAACCGATAAAGATACGAGCCGGAAGAGTCCTTTCCCTATAAGAGCGGCTTTACAGCACAAGGTACTCAATCTTCCCCTGTTCCCGACTACGACTATTGGTTCTTTTCCGCAGACGGCGGATGTTCGTTCATGGCGTGCTAAGTTTAAGAAAGGGCTCTTTTCTGCGGCCGATTACAAACATTTGTTGCAGGCAGAAACGAAAAAAAACATAGAATGGCAGGAGTCTGCCGGACTGGATGTATTGGTTCACGGGGAGTTTGAACGCAACGATATGGTGGAGTATTTTGGCGAGCAGCTAGCCGGATTTACTTTCTCGCAAAACGGATGGGTGCAGAGTTACGGTTCGAGATGTGTGAAGCCCCCCATCATTTACGGAGACGTGCACAGACCTCATCCAATGACGGTGGATTGGGCGGTTTATGCACAATCGCTCTCTTCCAAATATGTGAAAGGCATGTTGACGGGGCCGGTTACCATCTTGCAATGGTCGTTTGTCCGCAATGATCAGGAGCGTTCTGAAACCTGCCGACAGATCGCTCTGGCTATTGGTGATGAGGTGTGCGACTTGGAGAAGGCGGGCATTAAAATCATCCAGATAGACGAGCCTGCCATCAGGGAGGGACTTCCGCTTCGCAGAGGCAACTGGAAGGCTTATCTGGACTGGGCGGTGAAGAGCTTCTGTCTCTCCTCGAGTGGAGTTGACGATGCCACTCAGATTCATACGCACATGTGCTATTCTGAGTTCAACGACATCATTGAGCACATCGCCAGGATGGATGCGGATGTGATAACGATCGAATGTTCTCGTTCGCAGATGGAGTTGCTCGATGCTTTTGTGAAATTCAAGTATCCCAATGAAATAGGCCCCGGGGTGTACGACATACACTCTCCGCGTATGCCGTCTCAGCATGAAATAGTGACTCTGTTGAAGAAAGCGCTAGAGGTTCTTCCTCCCGAGCGTTTGTGGGTAAACCCTGACTGCGGTTTGAAGACCAGAGGATGGGCGGAGACGAAAGAGTCTTTAATCAGAATGGTTGATGCGGCAAAATTGCTGCGTAGTGAATTTTCTTCTCTATAGCAATTGTTTTTCTTGATTCGTTTTTGTGCGTGGGGGAACCTTGGCTGTCTGGCTTTAAGGTTCCCCCAATGCATTTACAATGAGTTGCACTTGCAGCGGAGTATATCTTCTGTCAGCGGGTAGTAGTCCCGCTTGTTGCAATGCGTTGTTCAGTCCGGGTATCTTACTTATCCATCGTTTCAGCGTGTCGGCTGCACTTTTGCGGGTGATGTTTGGTAGATAGAATGCCGCCAATTCTGATTTTCCGTAGCTCTGTATGCGGAAAGGTTTCTCTTCGTTTATTGTACTCATCATTGTTTTTATTTGCTTAAAGATACAAAATAATCGGCTGACAGACAAATGATCAGGACTGTATTTGTACGTGTCAATAACCTTTATATCCCTTTGTTGACCGCTATTTCCACCTACGCCCGTAGAGGCCCGAAGTGCCCCGACACCTTGTGTTACCTTTGTATGGAAGAGATCGGGAAACTGCTTCTTACAAAGATCAATGCAGAGTAACTGCTTCATTGGGCAGGCCTGCCAAAGGCAGATTCAGCGCTCTCTTCGGAATAAACAGTTTTGTATCACAATTAACAATAACAACAAGTATGTCAGTACCTGTAAAGCGCTATCAGCGCAACAAATTGCTGAGCGATAAGACATCGCCCAAGCTTTACTTCCTCAGGCAGGAGTCGGGAAGTTCCAAAGTGGCTACTATCGAAAGTATCGCTCAAGACATTGAGACTTCCGGATCACTCTCGGCCGAAGATGTGAAGCACACTATGCAGTCGTTTGTTCGGCAGTTAAAGAAAGTCCTCACTGAGGGCAACAAGGTAAAAGTAGATGGCCTCGGAACGTTCTACATCACCTTTAGTAGCACCGGTACGGCTGTGGAGAAGGATTGCACGGTGAAGAATATCAAACAAGTGAATATCCGCTTTGCGGTAGATAATTCTCTCCGTTTGGCCAATGACACCACGGCTACCACCCGCGGAAGTGCCAATAATGTCCTCTTTTACATCAAAGGTGAGGCTGCTGCTTCGAATGGAGGAAGTAGTGATGCTGGTGACGATAAGCCGAAAGATCCCACTGCTTAACACGATCGGAATCATCCGGAATGAGAAATTTCTTGCGGATGATCCCTTTCCATCGACAAATATGAATAAGGCAGGATACGAATAATGTATCTGCATGAATGATGCAATAAGATGGGAGTAGTGGACTATGAGCGACTGAAATGGTTGGGTTTGGAAGCCGAACTGGCTTATATTCTTCGGCACTATCAGGTAGATACGCTAGATGAGGCAATGGATGTGGTAGAGGAGGAACTAATCTGGTTAAGGCATATAGCTCTCGAAGTAGAGCAAGAGGAATGATCAATTTCTTCCGCTGAATATGGTTACTGAGTCTGGGATACTCTTTGCAAGTATTGTTGATAATCCCGTTTTGCTTTCCACTGAATATGATTGCCCGCCTAGTCCTCTTTCTAAGTCGCAAAAGGTGAGAGTATAATTTAAGATGAATAACAGGAGCGGCAGCCTCGAGGTTGCTTCTCCAACAAAAAAACGAAAAACAATGAAAAAGCTTAATTGGAATGTGATTTTGAAAGTTGTCATTGCCGTAGCATCGGCAGTGTTGGGTGCTTTGGGTGCCAACGCCATGGCATAAAAGCGTGGTGATAGAATGAAAAGGGGGTTGTCCGGACTTTTGGACAACCCCCTTTTTCGTATTCAATGAAAAGTTACTCGGGTAATAACCGGGCTTTTGTTTTCTGTGCCTGACGAACAATATCTTTATTGCTGTCTGTGGCAATAAGTTTGTCGCAAGCTGCTATAATTACATCTTGTTGCCATGAATGTGTAAACCAACTCAAAGCTTCAATCGCAGCTATCCGAAGTTCCGCATCCCTGTTAGGGTCAAGAGAAAATGTGCAGAGTTGAGGAGCTATCTCATGAATAGGATTATTTCTGTAAGATCTGATGACAAACATCTTTTCCTTCTTCGAAGTAGCTGTATGCATCACAGCTTCCAGATCTTTCTTGTTTCCAGCTTCCAACCTTCCTACTTTGTCTAACAACTCTTTTACTATTGCATCTTTGTTTACCCACTGGCTGGATTCCGCAGCCTGCTTCTTTATTTCTTCTGCTATTTTTGCTGTATTCATCAGTTTAACGCCATCCATGGCCTTGTATTGCACTCTCGCAGATGTCCAGTCGTTGAGCAAAGTGTTTACCAATGCCGGTATAAGGTCGTCCGATCCGGTTTCTGATATATACTCCACAGCAAAACGGCGTACAAGTTCATAACTGTCGTTCACAGCAAGTTTCAACACATCATGCAGTTCGGGAGCATTGAGTAAGAAAAGCAAGCGCATGGCCTCCATTCTTTCTACTCCTGCAGCGGAGTTGCTGAAAGTCTCTTTCAGCGTTTTGGGTAGTGACGCATCATGATTCTCATATAACTTGCGCAAAGCGATGCAACGAACATCCACAATGGGACTTTTCAGCAATTTCTGCCATAGCTTGTTGTCCTTGGCATGCAGAGTGATAGCTTCGTTGATGTTGAGCGAAGGATCTGCCAAATTCTTAAATCGGTATGTAGGGTCGCCGATTAAGTGCGTTTCGAGGAACTGCACATGTTTGTGCCACTGTCCGATACGTATGCCACAATTGAGCAAACCGATAAATTCGTCAGGCCATTTGTCTTGTATGGCATTCACGGTGTTACCTTGCGTAACAATCGTTTTTCCGTCAGAGAAGATATAAGCTCCCGCTATGTAGTCATCTTCGTAGAACGACCCATTATAGCAAGCATCGAACATCACAAAACGGGCATTCGGCTTGATGGCATGTAAATCTTCCAAATGCACATCTAGTGAAGCATCCAGCAGAGAATCCTTTAAGATGTTGGCAGGATCGAAAGCATCAGTCATCCATTCACGAGGTACACCGAACATCTTCATATAATTCTGCATCGTCTCTTCTACATCTTTCTTTTTTCTTTTGGCATCCCTCACTTTACCGCGGAGATATTGACGAATATTGTCAATCGAGGTGTTCGGATCGCTTCCTTCCTTGTATCCGTTCAGATACTGAGTGTCGCTGGCACCATGATGGTGAAACAATACAATATCCAAATCCGGACGTTGCACTTCTCTAAGGTAGTAATCCTTGGCTGGCCATTCGGAGTCGAAGTCGGAGAAGCGAACAAGGTTTCCTGTTTTGAACAAATCGGGGAATTGCTCTCTCAAGGCCAACTGTTCGCCGGCCCATGCCTCACGTGCCTGAGAGTTATATCCGTGTCCGCGCATCATAGAAAGGTTGTTGATGGGGTTCTCTTCCGAACGCTCTTTTACCACTTTGGCAAGATACTTGTTCAATAGTTCATATTTATCCTTTCCATCGACAATTACAGGCTTTATCCGCGCCGTGTAAATGTCTGAACGGAGATATTGGCGAGATTCCGGAGTGAGGGAGAAATAGAAGTAGAGTGGTTTGTCTTCATCTCTCTTCAGGAAGTCGAACTTGAGGTCGAAATCATCGTAGTAACGATCTGAGGCGATGCTTGAGCGCTTCCAGTTCATCCGTTGATCCATCTTGAAGGCCGAGGTAAGAAACTGTCCGTCCCGAATCATCGGGATGGGGATGTCTCCTACAAAAACAGCCCCTTCCAACGGACTCTTCTTCTGTTGATACAAGTCGAGCAATATTTTGCGAATGTCTTGTGGCGATTGCCAATTGTCGACAATGATATAAGTTCCCAAACCATCTTTTTCAATCACAGCCCGATAGGCGTTGACAGCTTCTTTCGCCTTCTCATAGCTCTGTGAGTCAATGATGATGGCAAACGTGGTTTTGGATTGAATGCCGGGTTTGATAACCTCCGGTGCGGCCCATAGGCCGACGGCCTGTACTAAAAGCAGGAGTATAAAAAGTGACTTTTTCATGTTTACTTGTTTTAATGGATTCATATTTGTTGGTTTAAAACTCGCATCCAAAGCTTACTTTGAAGAACGAGCGGTGGTTGTAGTCAAAACTGTATGCTTTCTGATAGCAAAAGCTACCTTTCACAAAAAGATTGCCTTTGCTCTGAGCATCTATCTGTTGCGAGTAAGCAGCCGAAAGGGCAAACTGGCCATAGTCGGACATCGAGTAATTAAAATCGCTCTGCATCAGACCCGTTACGACGATATACTCGGGGTGTTGCCCTTGGTAGCTGTACGTTCCGCTCATTCCGTTGCTATACAAGGCAGAAGCCTCTACCAGTAAACGCCGTGTGAACTTGTCGGACAAAGCGATATTTACTTTGCCGTTTACTCCGTAATCCAGACGTTCATTTTCTTTCAGAGATACAGGCAAGAGATATGTGTCTTTGTTCTTGTTATAACCCACTGTAGCCCCTGCCTTCCAGCTGTATTCATCGCCTCTGTTCTTCACCAGCTCGTACTGAGCTTGTGCGTTTTGAGTTTTGTATTTAGAGCGTACACTCTTGTATTCAATCACCCATCCGGTTGCTCCGGTTGTATTGTTCCAAGTGTTGATGTACTCTATACCATCAATCTTGCGGTCGCTATAACCCACTGTGAAGAAGGATGAATAGGGCTTTGAAAGGTCGGTATAAGCTTTCAGATTGGCTGAGAATAATCCGTCTCTGGTTGTTCCGTCCAGTTTGGGCGTGCTTGAGTTTTCTTTCACATCCTCCACTTTCATAGAGTAGTTGGTGGTGAATAGTAAATTGACACTTCCCTGATAATTATATTGAAGCCCTGCGCCAATGGTACTCGCATCGTACAGGCAGAAACGTCCCGAACCTATTTTCTGGACACTTTTGCCTAATCCATAAAGGTAATAATACGTTTGATTGACATAAGTATTTGCAATGTCCATATCCGACTCTTCTTTGAAGTTGCTATACTCCAGATTCAATCCCAAGTGATGCTTCTCACCCAATGAGAACACAGCCCCCGGCTTCACATTAATGGTGTATAGCGTGTTTGTTGAACGCGGGTCTCTTTGCTTGGCTCCCATGGCATTCTGATAGAGCAAATCCAAACCGAAAGAAACAAAGTTCCAATACTGTTTGGTTGCCGTCCGCAATTGGAGTGTGTAGTATTGCTTGTTCCAATCGCTTAAAAGACTATCTGCAGTGTAATAAGGCATACCGCGATAGGGATCGAGCAGCGAAGCGTTGTACCCCGAATTACCTATTTTTTCTCTGGAGTAACCAAAACTACCCCATACATAAGTCGATTTCAGATTGACGCTACCTTCAGCATTGAAGGTGATGTTTTGTCCGTCTTCCCCTTGTTGGGCCTTCTTGAAGTTGCCCTTGTAATTCTCATATCCCAGTGCCACCTCGGTATAATTCAGCGGTTTATCCAGCAAAAGCCCTGCTGAATTGGAACTTCCCATCCAAAGGCTTTTCATCCTGACTTTTTCTGCCGCTGCCGGAGTGTTTTGAGTTGCCTCCTCTTTCTGTTGAGCATTCACTGTGAGCGTTGCAAACAGCAATGTGCAGAGAGTAGCAATCTTTTTTATATTGTTTTTTTTCATAACGTTCTAGTTGTATTAAAACTCTAATCTTGGTTACTTCTTTAATAACGTATGATTCCACGAAGGCATCTTTGTATTGTAACGACGGAATTGGGGCACAAGGCCTCGTTCAAAGTCGTCCGTACTGTTATTGGTATCTTCAAATACCAGATCGCCATTAGCACGGGTTTCTTTCACTTTACGTGCTACACCGACTCCGATAAAGGTTTGGCCGACATACGTCATCCCCGAATCAAGTAGCCCAGGTACACGCTTGCCAACAATCATACTTTCGTTTTGCCCTGCTTCTACGGCATCTATTACATAATCAATGGGGATTTTGGCATAGAGCTTGGTAGATGTGGATGCTAAATCTGTTGTGTTCAGCGACTTATCTTTTACCGGATCATACGTAACCCCGTCAGGAACTTGGAAAAGGGCGTATGCACCTCCAAATATTGTAACCATGTATTGGAGTAATGTATTTGATGCAGTTCCATTTGCATAAATAAAAGTCATGTCTGTTGCCGGTTGATCGGGGAAATTGGCATTATGGCAGTTAAATTCAAATTCGGAAGAAGAGCAATCCATCGGGCTATTAAGATTATATTTTTCAACTTTATGGTTGGTGGCAAACTGTGAGATGACGCATGACTCACCCGACTTTAGCGGATAATCCGTTCCTCTGCCGGGAAATTGCCAAATATTGGTGGCATATACATAGTTATTTCCATCTTCTTTGGGCCACATAGGGAGCTTAGCCGTTGCTACGGTCGGTGCAAGGTCGGCGAAATAGATCTTATCGAGATAAATGACCTTTTCTGTATTGTTGTACAACTCATAGAATTGGTCGCGGAAGTAACCATTAGACCCTCCCTTAGCGTATTTAGATCCACAGTAGTATATTTCCTTAAAGAGTAGTTTACCGGCAACCATTGCTTTTACCGGTATCTTTAATGGCTTCGCATTGCTTACGATGGAATAGTTTACGACGCTTCCGTTGAGGTAATAAGTGGCGTCACCTTCCACTTCGGTCTTTCCTGTAATATTGATGTTATATAGACCCGGAATAATACCTGATACGGTAACTGTGCCGTCACTTCCTACTGTACCGGTTATCTTAATGTTCTCCGTATAATTTTGGAGCGTCACGTTCAGTTCCTCGGGGGCAGGCAAGCCTTCAATGCTCATATCCGCCTCTATCGTTATGGTCATCGTTTTAATGTCCTTTGCATCAAAAGCATCACTAAACTGTCCGCTGCATCCTTTCAATACAGCCGATAATAAGAGCAATCCGGCTGTTCGGTTGATTATATTTAGTTTTTTCATATTCATTTTAATTTATTTCAGTGTGAGTAGCAGTTCTACACCAAAGAACAAGTTATTGTTCCGTCTTTCGTATGTTCCGGGTGATCGTTTGTCTTCGTAGAGCGGGTGCGAAGAGAACATATTGTTGGCAAAGAAAGAGACACGCATGTATTCTCCTATTTCCTTGCTAAGGTTCAGGTTCATACATAACAAAGGCGGCATACTTTCTTTGATGTACTCTTTCTTTTCTACTTTGCGCATGATACTTGCAAATTCGCTACTGTTTTGATTTGCCGGATCGAAATCGTACACCTGTCCGTCATTCTTGTTGATGTACTTCACGGGGACGGAGTCGTTACTGAATTTATACCAATCGGCATCTTTCCAGATCACTTGTGTGGTTAGAGTTACAGCCATCTTCAGGCTTGGAATGTTGTGCACCATCCTTAGGGAAGTGGATATTCGCTCTTGGTATCTTTTTTTCATTCCAGGTTCGTACATCCCGATATGCGATGCTTTAGCCGGATCGGTAGCTGACAAAGAATAATAAGTGTATCCATTGTTATAGGTTTCGCTCTGCATCCATGCTCCACTCAACACAAATGCTGTACGAATGGCATCTATACGTCCCGTGTTGAAGTCCAGTTCCACACCATCGGTATTCACTGTCAGGTTGTTGCTGGCAGACGAATAATTAGATAGTACCGAATACTGCTTGTCTGCTATCAGAGTGGGGAATGATGTCCCATCTGTAGGCAATGTGCCTGTGGTATATGTCTGATAGGTTACGGGTGTATAAACGTCATTCATGTAATAACCATTATTCATCCGCTCCTTGAATCCGGTTACGGATAAGCGCATTTTTTGACTCAGCGTAATGTCCAGCCCTATTTCCGTCTTTTTGTTGGTCGCAATTTTCAGGTTTCGGTTTTTAGTGTCGAACACACGAGTAGTTGTTACCAGCATGCGTTGTGCTTCAGGCACAGTACTGCTAGCCATAGTGTTGAGGTTGATATATTCAAAGTATGCATCTTCCGGATGTAGATACAGCACTGTGGGTGATTTGGCGGTAACGCCGTATCCACCTCGCAGGGTGAGTAAAGAAGGGATCACGTCTATGGAAAGGTTAGCACGTGGAGTGATGATGTCTCTGAAGCCCAGTATGTTGTCATATCTTGCACCTGCTTGAAACTTCAGTTCGTGCTGACCAAAACTATAGGAGAAATTTTCTTCGGCAAAGGCACTGAGCTGGTGTACAAAAGGAATGTCTTTGTATGATCTGGGCCTTGAACTTGAATTGTTAACCGAAGTAATGCGGTAGGGCGGAGCTGATGGATCGAACGTCTTACCGTCTCCCACATTACCATCGCTTTTGAAGCTTGCTCCCAGAGAGATGCGGTTGTTTAGGTATTCGGTGTTCTTTACGAGATTAGCGATGACTTGGGCAAACGTGTTGACCTCTTTTCCGTCAATATCATACTTCGTCATATAGCTGGACGGGGTGTAGTAGGCGTACAGATTTTCCTCTCCGGCTGGGATATTGGTGATTTTGTTCCCTTCTGAATCGTATACGTCCACTCCCGGTTTGTTACTCAGCACAGCTCCGTCCGTGGTGGTCATGGAGTAGGGGTAATTTCCTGTACCCAGCACGGTTTCGTAATGACTCTTTTTGGAGGAATAGTTGGCAGACAGAGCATATCGTATATTTTTCAGCCAACCATAGTTCATGTTAAAAGTCCCGTTGGTGCTTAGCTTAACAGCAGCTTCTTTTCCTCGTTCAGCCAGCTGTAAAGTTTCATCGTCGGGGTTTTTCTTTCGTCGATTTTCTCCGAAAGTGAATTCTAAACTGGTGTTGGAGCGTAGTCTTTTATTAAAGAATGAATTAGAATAGAGTGCTTGTGCCGTTGCTCTCTGGTAATAAGCGTAAGACTCTGAAGGTTGCTTAATGTTGTATGCATAGTCAGCACTGATATTTAGGTTCCCTTTGTTGGTTCCCAGCCCGTAACCTTTGTTCACCGAAGTTTGCACGATGTTCGGATTTGTCTTAAAGCTGATCTTATAAGGCTCACGTCCGGCTTTGGAAGTCACAATTACCGCTCCCGAAGTCAAATCTCCATATTGTACCGAAGGAATACCTCTGATTACCTCTACCGACTCTACATTATCCAATGAAATAGGGCGTAAATCCACCCCTCCGGATGCGCCACTTAATCCTCCAATACCTACTGTGGCTCCGTTTAACGATGGATTTAATACCTGCATGTTAGCGTTGTTGGAAAGTGGAACACCATCTTTTACGATGAGCGATCCCAGCCCATTCATATTACTTCCATCCGTAGAGAGCGTGCGTATGTTTATCTGTGAGGTATAATTTAGATCTTGATTTTTGGCTACGCCTCCGGGCAATAGTTGCAAAATGTCACTCAAACTGGTGGCCTGCATGTGGTCCATAGCCGTACGGGCGATGGTGGAGGATGTTGCTTGTCCCGCTTTGTTGGCCGTAGCTGTTACTACTATCTCCTTAATTGCAAAGTTGGCATCCTTCATGTAGAACTCCAGATGGGTAATGTCTTTGCTGACTACCAGGGTGGTGTCTATTTTCACCATACCTAGTGATTGTACGGTGATATTCACCTTGCCTGCGGGCAAATCTTTGAGCATGAATGTTCCGTTATCTGCAGAGATAGTTCCTGTGCCCATCTGCTGGATAAGAATGCTAGCATAAGATAAAGGTGTTTTCTTACCTGTGCCGGCTTCATATACTGTTCCTGATATGGAATGTTTCCCCTTGGCCGACGACTGTGCATGCAGGCCTTGGGGGAATGCCATGATGCATACTGCTGCCACCCATGCTGTGTTGAGCAGGCCGTGCAACAGTTTTCTTCGATAGAATACTCTGTTTCTTTTCATATTTGGTTTAATTACTGGTGTTCTTTTGTCTCTTATTCGCAAATATTCTTTTCTAAACTGAAAAATATGTGAATAGTGGGTGCAAAGATAGTTGCTTTACTTCTAAAAAAGAATACCTAATACGTGGTATTTTTCTTTCAGTCTTACTTATTGGCTTATTATTGGCGTTTTATCTATTGAATCAACGTTTAATAGCTGTTTTTTAATTGCATTTTGAAACAACTCATTGAAGAAAGCGAATGGTTTGAGTTTCAGTTGTTCTTTCGGATTTCAGATCATTCAGTGTTTTTTTTAAGCTATAATGCTTGTTTAAATGTTTTTGAAACAATAGACTGGCTTTATCGATAAAAAGCAGTAGAATATGCTCATTGTTGTGACATATTTGTATTTTTGTAGCACTATTTGTATAAACACGGAATTAAAACAAAAAAGTATGAAGATCAGAGAAGTAACTTCGGAAGATGCAAAGGTGCTGAGTGAGATTTACAATTACTACATAGAGCACACGGCGATCACTTTCGAAACAAATCCTGTTTCAGTACAGGAGATGCAACAACGTATTAATGATGTTCAAGAATCGGGATTGCCCTATTATGTCGGTGAATTGGACGGAAAAGTGGTAGGCTATTATTATATGCATAAGTGGAATAACCGCTGTGCATACAGCTCTACGAAGGAGGTGACAGTGTACCTCGATAAAGATTATATGGGCAAAGGTTTGGGCTCAATGCTCTATAGGCACTTATTGGAGCATGTGAACAGAGAAAATACGCATGTGCTGCTTGCCGGAATCTGCATTCCAAACGAAAGTAGCGTGCATCTGCACGAGAAGTTTGGCTTCGTGCAGTCTTCTCACATGAAGGAAGTTGGACGCAAATTTGGCGAATGGAGAGATGTAGGGCATTGGATACTAAACTTAGAGAACCAACCGAAATAAAAAACGTTCTTTGATCATTCTCCGCAGACATTAGAAGTAGAAACCTCCGAAGGGAAAAAGTCTGTGTCAATTGATATGAACCGTATTCTTATGATTATTTATCTGCAATATACAGAAACTCCCTGATTATGGTTCCAATTTTCTTTTGGAATATAATCAGGGAGTTTTTCTTTAGGATAGCTTCTATTCTTTGTTTCTACTTTCAGAAGATAGATTTAGCAATACCCATCTCTAATCCGCGGAGTTCGGCAAGCCCTCTGAGGCGACCGATGCATGAATATCCGGGGTTCGTTTTCTTCTTCAGATCATCTACCATCTGATGCCCGTGATCGGGACGCATTGGGATGGATATTTCTCTGCGTTGTTGCAATTCTAGGAATGCTTTCATTACGTGATACATGTCCACATCACCTTCCAAATGGTTCGCTTCGTAGAAATTGCCCTCGGCATCTCGTTGTGTGCTTCGGAAATGGACGAAGTTGATGCGGTCACCAAAGGTTTTCATCATTCCCTCGAGATCGTTGCTGCTGCTTACTCCCAGTGAACCGGTGCATAGGCAGAGTCCGTTGGACTCATTGGGCACTGCTTCAATCAGTGCTTGGAAGTCGGCTGCGCTACTCATAATACGTGGCAGGCCTAGGATAGAGCAAGGAGGATCGTCGGGATGAATGACCAATTTTACTCCTGCTTCGTCGGCCACGGGAGCAATCTGTTGCAGGAAGTAGATAAGGTTGGCACGTAGTTTCTCGGCGTCGATGTTCTTATAACGATCCAATTCTTGTTGGAACTGTGTCAGTGTGAAACTCTCTTCCGAACCGGGAAGGCCGGCTATCATATTGCGTACAAGGAGTTGCTTATCAGCTTCGCTCATCTGCTCAAAACGAGCTTTTGCTTTGCCCTTTTCAACGTCGCTGTATTCAGATTCTGCACCGGGACGCTTCAACAAAAAGAGGTCGAATGCCACGAAAGCAGCCCGCTCAAAACGGAGTGCACGAGAACCATCGGGTAGTTCGTAAGCCAAATCGGTACGTGTCCAGTCCAGCACGGGCATGAAATTGTATGTCACGATGTTGATGCCACACTCACCCAAATTGTGTAAGCTCTCTTTATAGTTGTCGATGTATCTCTGAAATTCTCCCGTTTGAGTCTTGATATGTTCGTGCACCGGAACACTTTCTACCACAGACCATGTGAGGCCTACCGACTCAATGAGCTCTTTGCGTTTCATGATCTCTTCTACCGTCCACACTTCACCGTTGGGAATGTGGTGCAGGGCATTGACAATGCCTGTTGCTCCGGCCTGTTTGATATCCCATAGGCTGACGGGGTCGTTAGGACCGTACCAGCGCCATGTTTGTTCGCTTAAATACATGGTTTTCATTCTTACTATTGTTTTACATTGCAAAGGCTTCGAATCCACCATCTACCACAGCTACGGTACCGGTCACGAAGGCGGCGGCATCACTCATGAGATATTGGATGGTTCCGCAAAGTTCTTCGGGGCGTCCGAAGCGTCCGAATGGAGTTTGGCGAATGACGCTGTTGCCACGGTCGGTGTATGATCCGTCCGGGTTGGTCAGTAGGCTGCGATTTTGCTCGGTGATGAAGAATCCCGGAGCAATGGCGTTTACACGGATACCTTCACCAAATTTCGTTGCTACTTCTGTAGCCATGAATCGGGTGAAATTGGAGATACCTGCTTTGGCTGCCGCATATCCTGCTACACGGGTGATGGGGCGGAAAGCTGCCATGGATGAGAAGTTGATAATGCAACCTGATTGTTGTTCCACCATCGGCTTAAGGAAGATCTGCGTGGGCAGTACGGTTCCGGTCAGGTTTAAGTCTACCACTTTCTGAAAATCTTCTATTTTGAGGTCGAAGAATGTTCCTGTTGGTGCGATCACAGCTCCCGGCATATTGCCTCCGGCAGCATTGAGCAGAACATCCACCCTTCCGTAGGCACTAAGGATATCGGCAAGGTTTTGCTCGAGCACATCATGACTTAACACGTCTGTGACCAGGAACATGGCTTCACCACCTTCGGCTTTAATTTCGGATACTATCTTTTCGCCCACCTCCGCTTTGCGGCCCATGATGACTACTTTAGCACCTTCTTGGGCTAGGTGAGCGGCAATGGCTTTACCTAGTACACCTGTTCCTCCGGTGATTACTACCACTTTGTTTTTTACACTGAATAAATTTGCCATGAGTCTGATTCTATTAGAGTTACTATTTATACTTAATTGTGTTGAACTTCAGTTCTTAAAATAATAAACGATTGATATCTGCAAATGTAATCATAAAGTTGATAATACTAACAAACTTTCGGGCCCCATGTTGAATAGCAAGTCGATGATGCTTAGGTTGGGCACAAAGCCGTGACGTGCTTCGAACACCTGATAGTAAGGTTTGGCTGTAAATTCAGGATCTACTAAGGCGAATTCTTTCTTTGGATGAATGAGTTCACGAAAGTCATGCTCATCCAAAGCAAACGCTGATTTATATTCGGTAGTACGTTCAATCCGGGGTTGTATATCTATCAATCTACACATCAACTCGCACAACTCTTCGTTGAAATCGGCCAAAAAAGTATATTCCTTTTCGTAAAATGGATGGAGATCGTCTTTGTAGTATTCAAAGAACGGGCTATTATTGTAGGCCGACTCAATGGCATTCCAATGCAGATGCCGCCAGTTGCCGTGCTCGGAAATGCGGATATCTTTCATCGGACACTTCAATGTATCGGGGCGAACGGTGGGAATGGAGAGCGATTGTATACCTTCCGGTCCGGCTATATTGCAACGGTTGCGATAGGTTTGCTTGATATAGTTATCGTGTTGCTCTACGAATATGTTGTCGTAGGCAAGTAGTTTGCTATAGTATTCCACGGGAGCCAGATAGGCGGAACTTATATAAATGGTTTTCATTTTGCTACTTGATTTTATTTCACTATTAAGAATAGCGATACATTCTTCAAAGCGGTTGTTTAGTGAACCCCGGAAAAGAAGCGATTCCATCGATAACCTTTGAATGGGCCGGTGTTTTTTTCTTTGGAGAACCAAATAAGATTAGCCTTACCTATAATATGATCTTTGGGTACGAGGCCGAACAGGCGGGAATCGGCTAAATTCACGGAGTTGTTGGAAGCCATCCAATAATAGTCTTTGGTGAAATAGCAGTACTGAACCGAACGCCCATCCACATAGAGTGTGTCGTTTTTCACTTCAGCTTGCTTGCCTTCATGGAGCACTAATGTGTTGCGGAGCAACGTAGCGTTCCACGGGTAGACTTTTACCATTGTTCTTTTCCCCGGGATAATCAGTGGATGCAATGCTTGCTTTAAACTTGTTTCTTCTTTTTCGGAAAGCAGGTAAATCCAATTCTTGTTTCTTAGAGCTTGCTCCAACAGATAATACTCGTATCGGCTGAAACTGCGAACATTCTCTTCTTTGTTTGCTCCCATCAGTTGGTTCCCCGTGATGGAAAGGACAGAAAGTAGCGAATCCATCGAACGTTCTTTCTCTCGGGGATAGGCATAGAGTTTCTTTTCGTCGGGAGTGGATTGTCTCCGGGTGGAGACGATGTTGAACAGGGAATCTACCAGCAAAGTGTCGCCGGGAAGCCCAATGCAGCGGCTGATATAGATGCCTCTTTGATCGATGACGGGCTGAGCAACTTGGGCAGGGTTGTTAAAAACCACGATTTCACCGTTCTTTATTGCTTTCTCCATCCAGCGATGATAGGAGAAGAGTGACATGAACGGGAGCCTGAGTCCGTAGCTCCATCTGTTCACCAATATGCGTTCACCTTGGAATAGGGAGTTCTCCATGCCTGAGGAAGGAATGAGGCAAGAGGTAAAAGCAAAGCAACGGAACAATAGCACAATGACTATTGCTCCGGTTAATGCGATGATCCATCTGCCGGTTCCTTGTCTCATGGTTTACTTAATGAACCCATTTAAATATCCGATTCCATCGTATCTTTCCGTCGAACCAGCCACGGTCTTTGTCTAGTGATAGCCATACTACTATGGGCTTACCTACAACATGATCTTCGGGCACGAAACCCCAGTAGCGAGAGTCTGCCGAGTTGTGACGGTTATCACCCATCATCCAGTAGTAGTCCATTTTAAAGGTGTACTTATTCGTTTTCACTCCATTGATGTAGATGCCGTCAGCTTTGCGTTCCAGTTTGTTACCTTCGTAAGCATGAATGCAACGTGAGTAGATGGGAAGATTGGCGTCTGTTAGAGTGATGGTTGCTCCTTTAGATGGTATCCAGATAGGACCATAATTGTTTCTGTTCCACTTGGTATTCAGGTTTTGAGGGTACATCTGTCCGGCATATTCTTCCGATTCCATTACTATTTTAGAGATCAACTTCTTGTTGGCAGACAAGGTGTTGTACATCTTCTTGGTTAAAGGGAAATGATAGATTGGATTGAGACGGGCCGAATTATTCTTCTTGTCCAATCCTATCCCTGCCAGATTATTGTCTATGTTGCTGAACTGGGCTTCTATGTCAGCTTCCGAATAGTTCTGTTGCAGCATCTCTCTCCTCGTTGATTCATAATCGTTCATCAACATCTTGTCGTCCAAACTGATGCCGAGTTCTCTCAACATCTCTTCAGGAATAGATGGACCGGTGGTTTGCACGAAGTAATTGAACTGCATATTTTCAGGGTTGGGAGAAATCTTATTATTAATGTACACTTGTCCGTTGACAATTTTAAGCGTGTCACCCGGTAAGCCTACACAACGCTTCACATAATTTTCTCTGCGGTCTACAGGTCTGTAGAGAATCTTCCCGTATTTCTGCGGATTATTGAGTACGGCATTTCTTCCGGCAGCATAATAGAGATCGTATACCGTCTGTTGCTCTTTAGGCGATAGGCTATCCATGTTGATGCGGTTGGGATAAATCTGATGCCCTTCCTGATAGACTAGCGTGTAGAAGTCCGTTGTTTGTTGATAATTCACCGCCACGGTATCTCCTGCAGGGAAGTTGAACACCACAATATCGTTGTGCTTCACTTTACCCAGTCCCTTTACCCGTTTGTAGCTCCATTGAGGCCATTCGATGTACGACTTACATTCGAGTATTGGCAATGTGTGCTGTGCCAATGGCATAGAGAGCGGAGTGTTCGGCACACGAGGACCGTAGCTCATCTTGCTTACGTATAGGAAGTCGCCTACCAACAATGACTTCTCCAATGAAGAAGAAGGTATCTGGTAGTTCTGAAACACGTATATATTCACAAAGTAGACGGCTACAAGTGCAAAGATGATTGCATCTACCCAGCTCATTACGCTACGAAAAGCAACGTTCTTGGAGCTACGCCAAAAAGACCAGGGCACTTTTTTGGTGATGTAGGCATCGAAGATAAAAGGAACCACGATTAGTCCCCACCAGCTTTGAACCCATACAAGAAATAGCAGATAAAGGATCGTGATGACGCTGCACTTTACCCATTGATTGAGAGTTGCTTTTTTCATTGTGATATCTTTCTTTTTAATCATTCAAGAATGGAAATAAATCGCTCATGCCCAGATAGCCTTGTTTATCAGCCGTATACTCGGCTGCAAGTACAGCTCCGAACGCAAGAGCTTTGCGGTTTTTTGCATCGTGGGTGATAGTGATACTATCGGCTTCGGAATCGTAACGGATGATGTGTATGCCGCATACTTCTCCTTCACGGATAGAGTGGATGGGCAATTCGTTTGCACTTTTCGCCTCTTCCTTTACCCAACGATCTTTGCGGTCGATGTTCTCCAATAGGTCTTCGGCTAGCGTGATCGCTGTTCCGCTTGGCGCATCGAGTTTGTGCACGTGATGAGTTTCGCTCATTGTTATGTCATAAGCAGGAAACTGATTCATTATTTTGGCCAGATACTTATTCACAGCCGAGAAGATGCTGACTCCCAAGCTGAAGTTGGATGCCCAAAACAAGGTCTTGCCACTGTTTCTACATAGTTCTTTTATCTCGTCACCATGTTCGTCCATCCAACCCGTACTGCCCGACACAACCTTTACGCCTGCTGCAAATGCTTTCATATAGTTAGTGTATGCCACCATCGGGTTAGTAAACTCTATGGCTACATCGGCCGAGCGGAATGTGTCGGATTCATAATCCTGTTGGTTATTGACGTCAATAATACAAACAATCTCGTGTCCGCGATTAAGGGCTATTTGTTCTATCTCTTTGCCCATTTTTCCGTAACCTATCAATGCTATCTTCATCGTTATTTATGATTTGTAGAAATACTCGTTGTTGTTAATCTTATCGACAAATAGTTGACGCAAAGATAACTATTTTGATGGTAAGTTATTACTTTTGTGCCACATTAACGACCTGTTAACAATGGAACAACTACTACATTACGTCTGGAAACATAAAATATTTCCACTCAAGGAACTTAAAACAACATCTGGACTGCTGCTTGAAGTGATTGATCCCGGATTGGCGAACACCAATGCAGGTCCCGACTTCTTCAACGCCAAACTAAAAATTGACGGCACATTGTGGGTGGGTAATGTCGAAATTCATGAGGTTTCGTCGGACTGGTTTCGGCACGGGCACGACAAAGATAGAACTTACGATTCGGTGATTCTGCATGTAGCCGCCGGGGTGGATTGCGATGTGCGCCGACCTGATGGTGAAGCTATCCCTCAACTACAACTCGATTGTCCTGAGAGAGTCCGCATCCATTACGAAGAACTCAGTCATACTGAAAAGTACCCTCCCTGCTACTCTATCCTCTCTTCTTTACCTAAACTGACAATCCATTCGTGGCTCACAGCTCTGCAATCGGAACGCTTTGAACAGAAAACGAGGCTGGTCTTTCAACGCCTCCAGCAAGCAGATTATCATTGGGAAGATACGTTTTTTATTACCCTCTCACGTAACTTTGGCTTCGGGCTCAATGGAGATGCCTTTGAGACATGGGCTAAGATGCTTTCTTTGCGCGCAGTCGATAAGCACCGTGATGATTTGTTTCAGGTAGAAGCCATCTTTTTCGGGCAAGCGGGATTGCTTGATGAGAAAATCGAAGAGGATGCGTACTATCAAAAACTTCAAAAAGAATATCTTTATCTAAAGCATAAGTTTGAATTACCTCAGATGGATGCCTCTTTGTGGCGATTCTTGCGACTTCGACCGGGCAATTTCCCTCACGTCCGCATCGCACAATTGGCCTATTTGTATCATCGAAGTAGTGGCTTGCTTTCTCAAATCGTTGAGGCCAAGACGATTAAAGCAGTAAAGGAGCTTCTTTCTACCCGCACCTCCGATTATTGGGAAGAACATTTCATCTTTGGAAAATCGTCTCCACATAGAGTGAAAAGCCTTGGCGACGGCTCGCTCAATCTGCTGATTATTAATACTGTTGTTCCCTTTCTTTACGCTTACGGGCTCCACAGAAGTGATGATTCTCTCTGCTTACGTGCCGGAAATTATTTAGAGGAGCTGAAGGCGGAAAATAATCATGTAATCCGTTCGTGGGAGGGTGCCGGACTACCTGTTAATAGTGCTGCTGACTCACAAGCTTTGCTGCAACTTCAGAAAGAATATTGCGATAAAAAGAACTGTCTTCGTTGCCGTTTTGGTTATGAGTATCTCCGACGCAAATAAGTCACCCTTTTTGAATGGAATATTAGGAAGATATATTATATTTGCCCGCTGAATTTCGAGCTTCAACAATTAAACGTTTAAACACTATGAATGCAAAAAGATTTGTGCTCTGTTTATTAATGATTGCCTCAATGGTGGGGGGCTGCTTGATTTCTTGTGGAAACACCTCTTCTAAAGACTCACCAAATAAGGAAAGTAAGCCTGCTGACGAAGCTGATAGCGACTTTCAATCCTTTTTAGTTAAGTTTACGTCGAGTGCTGCTTTTCAGTATACTCGTGTAAAATTCCCTTTGAAAACACCCGTCACCCTCATGTCCGATGATGGCAATAGTGAAAAAACTTTTCCTTTTACTAAAGAGAAATGGCCTTTGCTTGATGGCGAAACGCTTAAAGAAGAACGCATCACTCAAGAAGAAGGTGGCGTATATGTGTCGAAGTTTGTCATAGATCAACCTACCCACAAAGAGTTCGAAGCCGGATATGAAGAGTCGGAAGTGGATTTGCGCGTGGTGTTCGATCTCATTGATGGTAATTGGTTCGTAACCGATTGCTATACCGCCTGGTATAGTTTTGATCTGCCGATAGCTGAGTTGAAAGCAACCATTCAGCAGGTG